>JAJRXC010000063.1 GCA_024276495.1 Actinomycetes bacterium | reverse complement strand
GATCTTCGATGTCGCCGTGCGGGACCTCTCCGAGTTCGCGGTCCGGCTCCGGGGGAAGGCGGGCACCACGCCCGGGCAAGGGGAGTCGTGCATCGCGATGATCAGGACGCCGGCTCACGACGCCGAACGTTTCGAGCGCGTCTGGCAGGAGCACGTCTACGCCCTCCGAGACGCGTACGAGATGCCTCGCCGACCCCGGGCCGATCGCCTGCCGCGTCGGTGATCGGGAGATCCTGAGATTGCAGGTGGTCATCTCCGCCGATGGTGAGATACTGTGAGCTGTACGTCAAAAGGAGCGGGTGTGGACGACATCGACTGGGGAGATCTGCTATTCGGTTTCGCGGGGCGGATCAACAGGGCCAAGTTCTGGGCGGGAGCGGTCCTCGTGTACGCGATCGCCTTCGCCTCCGTAGCGCTCGGGTTCGCCGCGAACAACGTGTTCATCTGGGGGTTCATCGCCGTCGCCAACCTCATGACGATCTACATCGGCCTCGCCGTGTCGGTCAAGCGGTGGCACGACCGCGGCAAGTCCGGGTGGTGGGTGCTGATCGGCCTCGTGCCCGTCATCGGATCGATCTGGGCGTTGATCGAGACGGGGTTCCTCGAAGGGGACGTCGGTTCGAACGAGTACGGGCCCGACCCGCTCAGGTCGGGGATCGCCGCCGCGAGCTGACACCGACGGTCCCCCGACCGCCGATCGGGACACGTCGCCGGCGGGACGCCGTCATCGATCTGCCGCCCCACGCACCGCGACGAGATCGGGTGACAGCTTCTTGAGCTCGGCCGCCGGGAGGAGATCGAAGAGCCCCCACGCCGTGTCGAGGGTCTCGTCGATGCTCCGTCGGGTGGAGTGCGACACGAAGCGCTGCTCGAAGAGGTCGGCGAACGCGAGGTAGCTCCGGTCGATCTCGCCGAGCCCTGCCTCGCCGATGATCGCGACCATCCGGCGGAGGTCGCGGCCCCGTGCGTACGCGGCGTAGAGCTGGTCGGCGACCTGCCGGTGGTCGTCCCTGGTCCGGCCCTTCCCGATGCCGGCGTTCATGAGCCGGCTCAGGCTCGGCAGGACGTCGATGGGTGGATCGATGCCCCTGCGGTGCAGGTCCCGGGACAGGACGATCTGCCCTTCGGTGATGTACCCGGAGAGGTCGGGGATCGGGTGCGTGATGTCGTCGTCGGGCATCGAGACGATGACGAGCTGGGTGAGGGAGCCGACCTTGCCGGTGAGACGGCCGGCACGCTCGTACACCGACGCCAGGTCGGTGTACATGTAGCCCGGGTAGCCGCGGCGTCCCGGGACCTCCTCACGGGCCGTGGCGACCTCACGAAGCGCCTCGCAGTAGTTGGTCATGTCCGTGAGGATCACGAGAACGTGTAGGTCCCGCTCGAACGCGAGGTGTTCGGCGGCGGTCAACGCGAGCCTCGGCGTCAGGAGACGTTCGATGCCGGCGTCGTCCGCGAGGTTGAGGAAGACGGTCGTGCGGTGCATCCGCCCGCTCTCGGAGAAGACCCTGCGGTAGAACGCGGCCTGCCGGTGGGTGATGCCCATCGCGGCGAACACGACGGCGAACCCCTCGTCCTCACCCGGAACCCGGGCGTCGATCGCGATCCTGGCTGCCAGTTCGTCCGAGGGGAGCCCGAACCCCGAGAAGATGGGGAGCTTCTGACCGCGCAGGAGGGTGTTCAACCCGTCGATCGCCGAGACGCCGGTCTCGATGAACTCGGTCGGGTGGAGACGGGCTGCAGGGTTGATCGGGGCGCCGTGCACGTCGGCGAACGTTTCGGGCATCGGGGGCGGCCCACCGTCGACGGGCCTTCCGGACCCGTCGAGGATGCGCCCGAGAAGGCCGGTCCCGACGCCGAGGCGCGCCGGCTCGCCGCTGAGCCGCACCACGGTGGAGGCCAGATCGAGGCCGCGGGTTCCGGTGAACACCTCGATCACGGCGCGCTCACCGTCGATCTCGAGCACCTGACCCGGGCGGAGCGTCCCGTCGGGAGCGACGACCTCGACCACCTCACCGACGGCCGCCCCGGTGGCCCGATCCACGAAGAGCAAGGGCCCAGCGAGCCCGCTCACGGTGGGCAGCTCCACGACGTACAGGGGTGGGTGTCTCACGGTGCGCCTCCGACCTCGGCGTCGATCCGTGCCACGAGCTCCCTCGCCCGGTCCTCCGCCTCCTCGGGTAGCCAGGACCGCATCCTGGCCACGTCGGTGAGGACCTCGAGCCGCGCCATGTGCTCGACGGCGATCTCGTCCGTGACCGTGGCGATGAGGCGCTCGTGGAGGTGTCGGATGACGTGCAGCATCCAGTACTGCTTGTCGAGCGTGCAGAAGGCATCGACCTCGTCGAACGCCGACTGCTGAAGGAAGTCCTCACGCAGGATCCTGCCGGTCTGGAACACCACACGCTCCGCCGGGGCGAGCACGTCGAGGCCGAGGAGCTGCACGAGGTTGCCGAGCCGTTCCTCCTCGGCGAGGAGCTCGATGGCCCATCGTCGCTGTGCGTCCCAATCGTCGACGGTGCGGGAGCCGAACCAGGGCCCGAGGTCGTACAACGAGTAGCTGCGACTCCAGTGGATCGCCGGGAAGTGCCGGCGCTGGGCCAACGTCACATCGAGCGCCCAGAAGGTGCCGGCGAGCCGCAGGCTCTGCTGGGTGACGGGCTCGGAGAGGTCCCCACCGGGGGGCGACACCGCGGCGACCACCGTCACGGATCCTGTGCGCTCGGCCCGCCCGAGCGTGCGGACGGCGCCCGCTCGCTCGTAGAACTCGGCGAGACGGGCGGGGAGGTACGCCGGGTACCCCTCCTCACCCGGGAGCTCCTCGAGGCGGCTCGACACCTCGCGCAGCGCCTCGGCCCACCGGCTGGTGCTGTCGGCGAGCAGCGCAACGTCGTACCCCTGATCCCGGTAGTACTCGGCGATCGTGATACCCGTGTAGATACCGGCCTCGCGTGCCGCGACGGGCATGTTCGACGTGTTGACCACCACGATCGTGCGGTCCATCAGCGTCCCTCCACCTCGGGGATCGGGGAGCTTCGGGAACTCCTCGAGCAGTTCCGCCATCTCGTTCCCGCGTTCGCCGCAGGCCACGTAGACGACCACGTCGGCGTCCGCCCACCGTGCGAAGGCCTGTTCGAGGACGGTCTTGCCGGTACCGAACCCACCGGGGATGGTCGCCGTGCCGCCCCGGGCCACGGGGAAGAACGAGTCGACGACCCGCTGGCCGGTCACGAGCGGAACCGTCGGATCGAGCCGGGTGGCGACGGGGCGCGGTGTGCGGACCGGCCAGCGTGTGCGCATCCCCAGCGCCTCCCCATCGATCCAGACCACCGGGTCGTCGATGGTCGCGTCCGTCGATCCGAGCGCGGTGACCTCCCCGGAGACCCCGTCGGGGACCAGGATCCTGTGCGTGAGCGTCGCGGTCTCGGGGGTGGTCGCCACCTCGTCGCCGGGTTCGACGTGGTCGCCCACCTCCACTGAGTGGTGGACGCGCCGGTGCCGTCGCGCATCGAGGGCCCGTCGGGTGACGCCCCGTTCGAGGAACGGCGCCGGGGCACCGCCGGGGCCGTGGGTGAGGAGCGACTGGACGCCGTCGAAGATGCTGCCGAGGAGGCCGGGTCCGAGCTCGACGGACAGCGCCGATCCGGTGTCGACCACCGGATCGCCGACACGTAGGCCGATGGTGTCCTCGTAGACCTGGACCACGGCGCGGTGCTGCTCGAGACGGATGATCTCGCCGACCAGACCGTGTTCGCCCACGCGAACGACGTTGTAGAGCCGTGCGCGTTCGAGGCCGGTGGCCGTGACCACCGGACCGGCGACCCGCACGACCCGTCCCTCGCCGTGGTCGGAGATCGTCATGGTTCCCTCTCCCCGAACGTCACCTGATATCCGACGGCCTGCTGGAGCAGCCCGAGGATGCGCGCCCGCCGCTCCTCGGGGCTCGCTGCTGCGACCCCCGCGGGGAACGCGACGACCACCGGCGTCACGGATCGCTCGAGGCGCTCGCGAAGGTCGGGAGCAAAGGCCTCGAGGAACGGCGCGTAGACCGAGACGACCCCCTTCTCCTCGGCAACGAGGCGTTCGACGGCGCCGAGCGCCTCGTCGGGATCGTGCGCGGTCACCACCGAGACGCCGGCGAGCCGGAAACCGGGTGCGAGTTCCGGGGGTGTCACGATCACGAGACGGGCGGCCGCGCGGGTCATGGGACCACCAGCCGGGCCTCGATGTCGGGTGGTGCGACGCCGTGGATGCATCCCTGGCCCACGAGACGCAGGTTGCGCACCTCGTTCTCCTTGGCCGCGATGAACGCCAGCGGGACGTCGATGCCGAGCGGATCGCCCCGGTGGAAGAGGCTCACCGCCCATCGGGTCCGTGCAGCCGCCAGGTCGTCGGAGAGGACGTCGATGCGTTCGTGTTCCGCCCACGCATCGAGCGCCGCGTCCCAACCCGGGATGGGAGCGAGCGCCCCGAGCGTGGCCGCGGCGTCGGCGGCGGTTGCCGTGATGGCGGCCGAGATGGCCCCGGCGCCGATGCGACCCCCCGGAAGCGGCTCGACGGCGGGCACCGGCTCGCCGTCGAGCCGGGACGCGCGGAGCCGGAGCGAGGTGAGGATGTTGATGGTGTCGATCCACGAGGCGAGCATCACCGAGAGATGACCCCCTCGAGGGTCGATCGATTCGGCGAGATGAGCGGCGTAGGCGGCGGCGAGCGCCGTCTCGAGCACCGCGATGTTCCCCGTCCTGTCGTACTGCGGCCAGACGTGGAGCACGTTTCGCGCTGTGTCCCGAGACGGTACGCCCCAGGCGACCATGAGCTCGACGGTCTCGCGAAGGCCCGGTTGCCGGGCCAGTTCCTCGAGGGCGGCGTGATCGAGACTCCCGGCGGGCACCAGCAGGGACGCGGTCTCCGCCGAGCCGGGGAGCGCCGCCTGGCCCCGCACGATCGTCACGAGGTTGTCGAGGTCGTGGTGCAGCAGCAGGAGTTCGACGTCGCGGCGGGGTGGGCCGTCGTAGAAGCCCTGCACGGAGCGGAGCGTCCCGGCGAGGTGGGCGCTCAGGGCGCGGTCGTACCGCTCGGGGCCGCGGTACCGGGTGATCGCGGTCTCCACGTCCGGCGCATAGTCGGTGTCCCCGAGCACGCCGAGGATCCGTTCGATCGTGGTCGCGGTCACCAGCTCCCGGTAGACGTCCCGGGAGATCATCCGCGATCGCATCGCCCGAACCCGCGCGTTGCCGTAGTCGAAGCCGCCGTTCACGACGCGCTCCCTTCGACGGAGAGGTGCCCGGCGGCGATGGTGCGCAACACGCCGTCGGCGCGCTGCGTCCGAACCTCGAACGTGTTGCGCACACGACGCCCGTCGTCGGTGGCGACCGACACGCCTCCCATGGTGACGAGCGACGCATCGATGCGCGGCAGCGAATCGCCGTCGCCGAGCAACTCGGTGACGAGCGACGCATCCCGGGGGTCGACCAGCACGACGCTCGCCTCGGGGAGGCGTTCGAGCGCCTCCTGCAGGAGCATGCCGAGCACCTCGCGATATCGGGGCGTCGAGCGGATCCGATCCAGTTCCTCCCCGAGCCGGTCGAGCGTCACCCGGTACTCGGTCTCGACGGCGTCCGCAACGAGCCGCCGCACATCGCTGCGGGCCCGGATCACGATCCTGTCGGCCTCCCCGGAGGCAGCCTCCCCGGCAACCCGGACGATGTCGGCCGCTTCCCGCTCACCGTCGCGCCGTGCCCGCTCCTCGATGGCGGACACCTCGTCGCGGGCACGGGCGAGCACCGCGGCGACCTCCGCGTCGGTGTCCGCCCGGATCGCTGCGAGGATGTCCTCGAGACTCACATCACTCTCCGAGGAGGATGATGATCATGGCCGCAACGGCGAACCCGAGGATGACCAGCGTCTCGGGGATGGCGAGCAGGAGGATGACCCGCCCTGCGAGCTCCGGCTTCTCCGTGATCGCCCCGATCCCGGCCGATCCGATCCTCGCCTGTGCCAGGCCTGTGGCGATGGCGGCGAGGCCGACCGCGAGCCCGGCTCCGATGGCCAGCAGTCCAAGCTCCATGATGGCTCCTTTCTCTCAGGGACCTGTGATGACGTCGGAGTCGCCGAACGGGTTGAACTCCTTCCCGCCCGGCTCGTAGAACTTGCTGAAGAACTCGACGTAGTGGAGTCGCAGCGACTGGATGGTCGGGCTGAACGCCCCGAGTGCGAGGTTCAGCGTGTGGAAGAGGGTCGCGACGATGAGCCCGATCAGCAGCGGGGCGGCTGCACCGAGCTCGTTCGCGACACGCGCGAGGTACACCGATGCGAGGCCGATGGCTGCGATACGCAGATACGACAGGACGTTGCCGATCGTTCCGAGCAAGTCGAGTGGGCCGAGGAGGAGACCCATGCCGCCACCGGCCCACATCATCACGACGAGCCCGACGATCACGCCTGCGACCGCCGGCGTCATCGCCCCGTCGGGGATCAGCCCTGCGATGATCCCGGTCACCGCGAAGAGACCGGTCATCGCTACGAGCAGGGCGACCCGCTCCGTCAGCTCGCGGTGCTTCCCCGACCGTGCGGAACACCAGATGCCGAGGACGACGCCGAGCGAGACGTGACCCACGCCGATGGCGAGGGAGAAGAGGAGCAGCGGCACGAGGGCCTCCTCGCGATCGATCCAGACCGGTTCGATCCCCAGGAGGCGACGGCCGAGATCGCCGAGGTACTCCCCGTAGACCACGCCCCACACGATCGTCCAGCCGGCGAAGACCACCATCACCTTCCCGACGTCGGCGATCGTCGCCGACCGGGGGCCGAACCGGCGTCCGAGCCACACCCCGATCGCGGCGAGGGCGACACCGTACACGACGTCGCCGAGCATGATGCCGAAGAAGAGGGGAAGGAACAGCGCCATGAGCCACGTCGGATCGATCGATCCGGGCCTCGGGACGTCGAGCAACCGGACGAGGGGCTCGAACCAGCGGGCGGGGCCCCGGTTCCGCATCAGGACGGGGGGCTCGTCGTGGTCCGTCGGGGGCGCTCCCACGAGCACGACCTCGTTGCCGAGGTCGTGTGCCACCGCGGCCTCGAGCGTGGCGAGATCCGACTCCGGAACCCAACCCGAGAGCGCGAACGTGTGGGTGGTGACGCCGAGATGCCTGACCGCCTCGAGGCGTTCGAGCCGTTCGTCGATGGAACGCACCGCGACGATCCACTCGCCGCGCGGCTCGACCATCGCCGCGATGGCCGTGCGGGCGACGTCGATCTCGGCGGGCAACTCGTCGAGCCTACGGGTCATCGCAGCGATGGCCTCACGGAACGGCATGCCGGTGAACCGGTGTGGAAGACGAACCCGACTGAGCTGCTCGCGCCCGAGTGTGGCCTGCACCAGGTCGGACTCGGTGCGTGGGAACACCAGAACGGCGCCGATGGTGGTGTCGTCCACGTTGCCCGAGATGATCTCGAAGTTCCCACCGAGGGACTGGGTCAGCTCGGCGCCGAGCTCGCGGAGCACCTCGCCGTAGCGGCGATCGATGAGCAGTGCGGCGGTCTCGTACCGGTGGAGATCGGTGAGCTCGGGAACGAGGGGGAGCAGCCTTCGGAGCGACTCGAGGTAGCGGGGAAGGGTCTCGAACTCGTTGACGAGGGCATCGAGGTGGCGCACCGACTCCTCGATGCTCGGCGTGAGCGCATCGAGATCGCGCCGGACACGATCGAGGTCGACGCGGACCGGTCGGTCGGGCTCGGCCGGGGGAGCGGGGAGGAGCCGGAGGAGGGACTCGAGCCGCGTCCGAAGGTACCGCAGGCTCTCGACCTCCTCGAGGCGTCCCTCGTCGAGCGCGAACGGGGCGAGCGGCACGGTCGGGTCGTCGGTGACGTCGATGATCTGGAGCACCTGTAGGCGGTGGAGCAGTGCGAGCGCGGCGTCGAGATGGCGCCGGTGCCCGAGGAGGTGGACCTTCACCATGGGTTCGAGCACGGGTCACCCCTCCCTGCGCCGTGAGGCGACGACGGCGACCATCCGGTCGACGTCGGCGTCGCGGCGCTGCTTTGCGGTGGCGCCGAGTTGCTCGATCCGCGTCCCCGCTCCGGCCCTGATCGACTCCGCCTCGGCGTGTGCGGCGGCCAGGATCCGCTCACGGAGCGCCCCGGCTTCGCGCGCCGCGCGCCGACGGGCCCGCTCCACCACGGCTTCGGCGTTCTCGTTCGCCGCCGCGACGAGCGCCGCGGCCTCGCGGCGAGCAGCCTCGACCCGTTCGAGCGACTCGCGTTCGAGGCTTCGGATGGCGCCGAGGACCTCCCCGGACGACGAGGTCATGTCGTCACCTCCGATCGGGCGTCACGTCGCGCCGTGAACCGCTTGAGCCGGAAGAGGTCCTGGCGTTCACGCTCCTCGAGCACCGTCTGGATCCATGCTCGGTCGGCCTCGAGGCGCGGGATGACCACCCACTCGAGTGCGTTGAGCCTGCGCGTCGTGGACCCGATCTCCTCGACGAGGCGGCGCAGGCGGAGCTCGTCGGAGGCCAGGCGAAGGATGACGTCCACGACGGTCTCGAAGGACCCGGCGACGCGATCGATGTGCGGGTCGGTCACCTCGAGTGCGTAGCCGCGCTGGGTGCGGGGCCGGGCGACCGTGTCGTACTCGATGTCGGGGAAGCGGATGCCCATCACCGTGGTGGTGCCGGCAAGCAGGGACAGCTCCGGTCGTGTGGCGAGTGCTGCGCCGGCGACGACCTCGGGCCCCAGCGACCCGTTGGCGAACGCCAGCGCCCGACGGGCGTCGAACGTGGCTCGTTCGAGGGCGTCGCCACCCTCGAGCACGACGTCGGCGAGCTTGCGGAACTCCGCCATGAGCTGGTCACGCTTCTGACGCAACACGTCTCTCCCCAGCTCGGCCAGGGTGATCTCGGCACGCCTGGCGAGCAGCTCGGAACGGGTCGCGGTCACCTGCGTCATGGCTGGTCGCTGATCCTTCGCCGCACCGAAATTGTACACGGCGTGACCTGCCGCGGGTAGTGCCGGAGGTAACAGCCGGTGCCGGTCGGGGCGGCGTCGTGCGGGTAGGATCGAGCATCGTGGTGCTCCCGAAAGACCAGCTCGAGTTCGATGCCGTCGTCGCCCGCGTGCCGCCGATCGCGGGGGCCGACCGCGTGGCGGTCCGGCGGCTCGAGGGTGGCCTGACGAACACGAACTACCTCGTCGACGCCGACGGCCACCGGTTCGTGGTGCGGATCATCGGTGACAACGGCTCGGTGCTCGTCGCCGATCGCGCCACGGAGGAGGCGGCGATGCGCCGCGCCGAAGCTGCAGGGATCGCCCCCGAGGTGGTGCTGTTCACCCAGCCTGAGGGGCACATGGTCACCCGGTACCTGTCCGATGCCGAACCGCCCACCGTCGCGGAGTTCACCTCGCCCGCGATGATCCCGAGGCTCGCGAGGTGCCTCGCCGGAGTGCACGACCTCGCCCCGATCGCCGGTGTGTTCGACCCGTACACCGACGTTCGCCGGTGGCTCGAGATCGTCGACGCACGGGGCACACGACGGCCGGAGGCCCTCGAGACGCTCCTCGAGCGCGTGGCGGGCATCGAGACCCGTCGATCACCGGCACCGGCGTCCGACCTCGTGCTGTGCCACAACGACCCGTACCACCTCAACTTCCTCGACGACGGTTCGACGCTGTGGATGATCGACTGGGAGTACGCAGGGATGGGCGATCGCATGTACGACCTCGCCTCGATCGGGTACGTCCTCGATGACGCCGGCCGGGACCTCCTCATCGAGGCCTACTTCGGTCGGTTCGAACCGGTGCGGAGATCCCAGCTCGACGACATGATCCGTGTCGTGGTGTGCTGGAACGTCGTGTGGTCCCTCGTGCAGACGCGCGGAGGCGTCGAGGGGTTCGACTACCTCGAGTTCGCCGAGGGTCTCTTCGACCTGCTTCCGGATCGCTGACGACGCCCGGTAGACCGCCCGCGCAGCGTCGAGACGGAGACGCGTCGCGAGACGGCGCCGATCACGGCTGCCGTGATGGGCGCTTTGGTAGGACGGCGGGGTGCCGGTAGGATGCCGCATCGACACGGCACGGCGCGAACCGCCGCGTGCCGGATCCCTCGTACCGTGGAGACCCCGTGGACACCATCCCGCATCTCGTGCTGGCGAACGCACGGCGCATCCCCGACGCCCCGGCGCATCTGCACCGGATCGGTGACCGATGGGAGACGACGACCTGGGCCGGGTACGGGAGCGCCGTCCGGAGATGTGCCGCCGCGCTGATCGCCTCGGGGGTCGAGCCCGGCGATCGGGTCGCGATCCTGTCGTACAACACGACCGAGTGGGTGGTCTTCGACGTCGCGGCGATGGCCGTCGGGGCGGTCCCCGTCGGCATCTACTACGCGAGCTCATCCCACGAGGTCGCCGACCTCCTCGATCGGTCCCGGGCGCGGGTGGTCCTCGCGCAGACCGCAGCGCACGTCGCGATGATCGACGTCGCGGCCCACCCCTTCCTCGGTCTCGTCGTCGGCGTCGATGACGCCGGAGGAGACGCGATCGGGTGGGGGACGTTCCTCGAACGGGGAGAGGCCGTCGGTGACGAGGCGGTGGAGGAGCGCCTCGATGCGCTCCGGCCCCAGGACGACGGAGCTCTGATCTTCACCGCCGCCGGGTTCGGGGAGCCCGCAGGCGTCGTGCTGACCCACGACAACCTCGTGTTCGCCGGGCACTCCTCGGTGGAGCTGTTCGACGTCACGCGCAGCGACAGCGCCCTGTCGTACCTCCCGCTGTCGCACATCGCGGAGCAGATCTTCACGATCCTCGCACCCGCCCACGTCGGGTACCCGGTGGCGTTCGCACAGTCCCTCGGGCGCGTCCGCAACGACCTTCCCGACATCCAGCCGTCCATCTTCTTCGGCGTCCCGCTGGTGTGGGCGGGGTTCGAGCGGGCGCTGCGGAAGCAGATCGACGGCCTCGAAGGGTTCCGGCGCCGGCTCGCCCGATGGGCGATGCGTGCCAACCGCGCCGACATCGCCGCTCGCAACGCCGGACGGGGCCGCTCCGTCTTCGGGAAGGCGTCTGCGGCGCTCGCCCGGCGGATCTTCTCCGATCGAGTCAAGCGCGCCATGGGGTTCGAGAAATCACGGCTCGCGTTCTGTGGTGCCGTCTCGGCCGACCCCGACATGCTCGAGTACTTCTCGGGCATCGACGTCGTGATCCGGGAGGTCTACGGCCTGTCCGAGGCCACGGGCCCCTCGGTCGTCACCCGGGAGGGTCGGACCCGGTACGGGACCGTGGGGCACCCGATGCCCGGGGTCGAGCTGTCCCTCGCTGACGACGGGGAGATCCTGTTGCGGGGCCGCAGCGTGTTCTCGCGGTACCTCGACGACGACGCCGCGACCGCCCGGGCCCTGCGCGACGGGTGGCTGCACACCGGCGACGTCGGGACCCTGGACGACGACGGGTTCCTCACCGTCACGGGCAGGATCAAGGACATCGTGATCACCTCGGGGGGCAAGAACGTCGACCCGGGCGCCATCGAGCCGCTCCTCGAACGGGACCCGCAGGTCGCCGACGCGGTCGTCGTCGGGGACGGGTACGACCAGCTCGGCGTCCTGATCGCCGTGGCGGGGGACCTCGCCGGGGACCCCGACGCCGCGCTCGCCCACGCACGGTCCGTCGTCAAGCAGGTGAACCGGAGGTTCGCCAGGGCCGAGCAGATCCGCAGGGTCGCCCTGTTGC
This sequence comes from Actinomycetes bacterium, assembly GCA_024276495.1. Lineage (GTDB taxonomy): Bacteria > Actinomycetota > Acidimicrobiia > Acidimicrobiales > Aldehydirespiratoraceae > JAJRXC01. The sequence continues at coordinate 102,324 of JAJRXC010000063.1, read as the reverse complement.
CCCGTCCGTTGTCGGCCGAGAGAGGTGAGCGGGCCCCGGACGGTTCGATCGTCCGTAGCGTCGTGCTCGGGCACTTCCCCGACGAGCTCGCCGCCCTCTACGCCTGAACGGCCTCACCCGCGTCGACGACCTCACCCCGGGCGTGTGCGCGGCGCCTGGACCGTGTGCGCGAGGTTCCCGCGGATCGGGGCCCGAGGCGGTCAGGTGAGCGCGACGGTGCGCGTGGGGGTGCGGATCGCCGCGGTGATCGTCGCCGTCTCCGCGGCGGCGACGTCCATCGGGATGCCGACGGCCCGCAGAGCGGCGCCGGCGCGGGTGTCGGGGTGCTCGAGGGTCAGGTCGATGAGCTCGCACGCCGCGGGGAGCGCCGCGGCGGGATGCGGGCTATCGCCCCAGTCGATGAGGAACGGGACGACACCGTCGAAACGATCCGCGAACGGCGACGTCAGCTGCCACTCGAGCACCGTGCCGTCGGGAAGCGTCCTGCTCCCGGGTGTGACGGGACCGAGGTCGATCCCGGAAGCCCGGGCCGTGCCCACGGCCCCGGCGAGGTCGGTTCCCTTCGCCGCCCACGTGACCACCCGTGGCCGATCGAGCCGGTCGATGCCGAAGAGGAGCGGAGGCTCGCCGGTCGTCGAATCCGGGTCGGGACCGATGATCTCGAGATAGGTTGCCGGGCCGAGGGAGACGAGGGCGTTGCGTGTACCCCAGCCTTCGTGCCTGCCACCCGGGGCGACCTCACAGCCGAGTAGGTGCTCGATGAACGCGATCCCCGCGTCGAGGTCGGGCGAGGCGTAGACGAGATGATCGACGATGGGGAGCACCGATGTCTCTCCCGGGTTGGGGGGCCTCTACGGTAGCGGAGCGAAGACGGCCGGTTGGCACGGAGGGCTCCGTGTGACATCCTTGCCGCATGGGATGTGTCGCCGCCTTGGAGCGGTCGTCGTGTGAACGTGCCCGATGCGACGGGCCGTGACCGGTGTTCTCGTCGTTGGAGCCGTGGCGGGGACGGCGATCGTGATGCTGTGGGCGGCACAGCGCAAGCTCATCTACTTCCCCACCCGATCCGTTCCCCCCGCCGCGCTCGTGTCGGAGCACATCGAGGAGGTGTCGTTCCCGACCCGTGACGGGTTGACGCTCGCGGCGTGGATGGTCCCGGCTGCACGGGGAACGGGAGGAGCGACGGTGGTCCTGTTCCACGGCAACGGTGGGAACCGCGCCGACCGCTTCCCGATCGCCGAGCGGATCGCCGCCGCGGGCCACAACGTGCTCCTGGTGGACTACCGCGGGTACGGGGGCAACCCGGGGAGCCCGTCGCAGGAGGGCCTCCTCGAGGATGGTCGCGCCGCCATCGAGTACGTGACATCCCGGCCCGACGTCGACCCCGACCGCATCGTGTACTTCGGGGAGTCCCTCGGCGCCGCGGTGGCGACAGGGGTCTCGAGCACGACGCCCCCCGCCGGACTGATCCTGCGGTCCCCGTTCACCTCCCTCTCCGACGTCGCCGCCGTCCACTACCCGTTCCTGCCGACCGGGCTGCTGCGGGACCGCTACCCGAGCATCGAGTGGATCCTGGGCGTCGACGTCCCGGTGCTCGTGATCGCCGGAACCCGTGACACCATCGTGCCGATCTCCCAGAGCAGGGACATCCACGATGTTGCCCCCGGCCCGAAGCGCTTCGTGGCCGTCGAAGGCGCCGATCACAACGACGCCGCGTTGATGATCGGCGCCGCGGTGATCGACGAGGTGGTCGCGTTCCTCGCCGACCTCCCCTGACCCACCCCGCCCGGGCGCCGACGACCTCAGCCCGCGGGCTTGATGGCCGCGACGATCGCGGAGTGCATGCCGTCGGCGACGGCGTGTGTCGAGTCGATCGTGATGTCCGCGAAGCCGACGGCCTCGAGTCCGGAGCGGTACTCGGTGAAGTTCAGCGCGCCGGCGATGCAGCCGACCCAGCTGCCCCGCTCCAAGCGCTGGGTCGCGGAGAGCTCGTCGTCGGCGACGACGTCGGCGATGCCGATGCGGCCTCCCGGGCGCAGGACCCGGAACATCTCGGCGAGGACGGCGGGCTTGTCGACCGACAGGTTGATCACGCAGTTCGAGATGATCACATCGATCGACGCGTCGTCGAGCGGGATGTCCTCGATCTCCCCCTTCAGGAACTCGACGTTGGTCGCTCCCGCCTGGTCCCGGTGTCGGCGGGCGAGCACGAGCATCTCCTCGGTCATGTCGAGGCCGTAGACGAAGCCGGTCGGGCCGACCCGCCGTGCCGAGAGCAGGACGTCGATGCCCGCTCCCGAACCGAGATCGAGCACGACGTCGCCGGGTTCGAGCGCGGTGACGGCGGTCGGGTTCCCGCAACCGAGGGCCGCGAGGGCGGCGCCGTCGGGGATCTCGGCGAGCTCACCTGCCTCATAGAGCCACGTCCCGAAGTCCTGCGGGGAGGACGTGTCGAACGCCTCTGCGTTCCCCGGCTCACAGCAGCTCGCAGCGTCGGCGGCTGCGGCGTAGCGGTCGCGTACCTCTGATCGGATGTCCTGATTCGTCACGGCGAGCTCCTCATATCGATAGATGTCGATACGACGACTCTACCGATCATATCGAGATACGTCAATATGAGGTATGCTGCGCCCATGAGAACCGGCAAGGGCAAGATCGAGACCTGTTGCGAACCGGTGCTCGCCGTGCCGCTCGATGAGGACGAGGCCGCCGAGCTCGCCGCAGCGTTCAAGCTCCTCGCCGACCCGGTCCGGTTGCGGATACTCAGCCTCGTCGCGAACGCTCCCGGCGGCGAGCTGTGCGCCTGTGATCTCCCCGAAGCGCTCGGACGCAGCCAACCGACGGTGAGCCACCACCTCTCCCTGCTCACCGAGGCCGGTCTCCTCACGAGAGACCAGCGCGGGAAGTGGGCGTGGTTCCGAGTCGAGCGAGACCGGATCGCCGTGCTGCGCGACGCGCTGGCGGTGTCGTAGCCGGCGTCAGCGGACGACCATCACCGTCAGCTCCGCGAACCCGGAGCCCTTCGGGTTCTCGTGACCTTCGAGCAGGAGCCGCACCTTGCGCCCGGTCACGTGCGGGGCCACGGACGCGTCGGGATCCGGTGTCCCCGGCAGGTCCACCCGCTCCTCGAACACGACGGTGTCGGCAGCGTCGAGGACCTGCACGGTGACGGCGGCGAAGCCGTGGCCGGTGGATCGTCGGGCGTTCGCCGCGTTCGACACGATCGTGACCGACCCGATGTACTCGTCCTGGTGCGCCGTCCAGACGAACGTGGAGTACGCGCCGTCGCCACTCGACGAGATCCAGGATGTGGCCACGTCTCCGTCGGTGGCCTTCGTCGCCGCGTAGGAGCCGCACAGGCGGGACGACACTGCGACCGTGCCCTCGTTCGTCGCGTCGTGGTTCGGTACCGGGAGCGTGGTGGTGGTCGTCGTCGGGGCCGTGGTTGTCGTTGTCGTCGTGGGAGCGATCGTCGTCGCGGGCGCGGACGTCGTCGATGTGCTCCCAGCGATCGGGGCGGTGGTCGTTGTCGTCGTCGATGGGGCGGCGACGATATCGGATATCTCGCCGTCGGACGCCCCGATGGGACGCACGAAGGGTCGGCCCGTGGTCGAGTCCTGCAGGACGAACCGGGTGAGCGGCTCGTCGCACGGCGTGAGGTGCGCCACGTTCCCGGGATCGAAACCCGGCCAGCCGAGACCGACGTAGACGGGGGTGGCGACCGGCTCCGGGGCGCCGAGGGGAGCCCCCGAGACGCATCGAACACGGGGCTCACCGCTCGGTGCGACGAGCACCGCCGTCCCGCGCTGGAGGAGGACCTGCCTCGATTCGGTACCCGACCCCGTGAGGACGGAGATCGTCGCTCGAACGTCGCGTCCGAGCTCCATCGGCGTCAGCGTGTCCACGAACCGGCCGATCTCGTCCGGCTCGATACCCTGGGCGGCCGCCCACGCGGTGGCGGTTCGAGGTTCGGTGTCGAGGTAGTCCACCAGCTGGGACGATCGGCACGACGCCCGGCCCGGGGCGGCGGTGTAGACCATCTCATCGGATCCCTTCACGGAGCGCATCTCGACGGCACCGGCTTCGAGCGTCGTCGTCGGGCCGACGTCGTCGGTGGCGGGGGAGGCCGCGATGCTCGGGGTGAACGGGGCACCGACGACCCCTGCGGGCTCGAGGTAGACCGCGTTCTCGGGGGCGGCGTCCGATCCCGTTCCGGTGATCGCGAACCACGCGGCGACGCCGACGGCGAGGATGGCGACGGCGGCGATCGTCGGCAGCCACGACCCCGCGGTCCGGTCGGGACCGGCGGGCCGGGACGTGGCGGGGTGCGGTGTGGGGGAACGTGGCTCGGGCTGAGACGGCGGTGTCGCCTCGGGAACGGGCCGTCCGCAGGCCCGGCAGAACCTATCGTGATCGTCGAGCGTCGACCCGCACTCCCCGCACTTCAGGTCCATGCCCACCATCCCATGACCCGAACATAGCAACCGGAGCCGGCCGCCTCGGGGATTCGCGTGCTCGGCCGACCCCGTGGGTCACCCGTCGGTGCGTTGCAGGAGCCAGATGGACAGGTTGCCGCCCGAGACGATCTTCTCCTGCTCGATGGTGAGCGGGGAGGGGAGCATGGTCGGGACGGCGCCCGAGCGAACGTAGGTCCGCCAGTTCCGGTAGTGAGCGCCGCCGGCGACACGTTCGGCGATGGTGGCGAAAAAGCGCCAGACCCGTCCGGCAGGTCGCAACGCCCCGTCTCGGTAGTCGATGATGAGGATCCGCCCATCCCGAGAGGTGACGCGAGCCATCTCGGCGAGGACGGCGACGCGGGTCTCCGGATCGAGCTCGTGGAGGAACAGCGCCGTGAAGACGAGGTCGAAGGAGCCGTCCTCGAACGGGAGAGCGGCGGCGTCGCCGAGCAGCAGCGTGGCCCGGTCCCCGATGCGCTCCCGCGCCCGTCCGAGCATGGCCGGCGATGCGTCGATGCCGGTGCACGTCGCCCCCGCATCGACGTACGCCTCGAGATGCGCCCCGGTGCCGCATCCGACGTCGAGAACCGTCATGTCCGCGTCCGGCGGGTACATCTCGAGCCCGCGGGAACGCAGCGACGCGTTCATCGGTTCGAGGGCCCGGTCGTAGAACCGTGCGATGCCGGCGTACGCGTCGCCGCCGGAGGTCGAGGTGCTCATCGCAGGACTATACGCGGTGCGTCCGGACAAACCCCCCGACCGTCCACGAGATCGGGCGTACGATGGAACCATGCCGAACCACGAACAGGTCCCGATCTCCACGGTGATCTCCGATCCGTCGGCCGTGCTCGACAGGGTCGAGACCGAGCGCGTCACGATCTCGATCATGCGCGGGAACGAGGCGGTCGCGGTCATCTCGCCGGCGCCGATCGCCGAGACGCTCGCAGAACTGCACCGTGCGCTGCAGGAGACACCACCCGACTCCGCGTTCTACCTCGACGTGATGGAGACGAGAAGGCTCCTCGGGCTGTAGCGCCGCGGTCGTCGACGTCCACGTCCGGGACTCTCCCGCGCCCGGTGTCCCGTGTAGCCTTGGGACATGATCGACCGTGATACCACCACCCGTGGAACCGGCCGCGTCGTGAAGGCGGCGGTCGTCCAGGCAGCTCCCGTCGTCTTCGACACGAAAGCGACCATCGGCAAGGTCGCCTCCCTGACCGAGCAGGCGACCCGGGACGGCGGACAGCTCGTCGTCTTTCCGGAGGCCTTCGTCGCGGGGTACCCGAGGGGCGCCGATTTCGGAGCCGTGATCGGGAACAGGAGCGATGAGGGACGCGACGAGTTCCTCCGGTACTGGCGTTCGGCGATCGAGGTGCCCGGGCCGTGGACCGAAGAGCTCGGCACGATCGCGGCCCGCCACGGCACCTTTCTCGTGATCGGCGTCATCGAGCGCGACGGGGGAACGCTCTACTGCACGATCGTCACGTTCGACCCCACCGGATCCATGCTCGGCAAGCACCGCAAGCTCATGCCGACGGGGAGCGAGCGCCTGGTGTGGGGGTTCGGCGACGGATCGACGCTCGACGTGTACGACACCGGGATCGGGCGGCTCGGTTCGGTCATCTGCTGGGAGAACTACATGCCGCTGCTGCGCACGGCGATGTACCGCAAGGGCGTCGAGATCTACTGCGCGCCGACCGCCGACCACCGCGACTCGTGGACGTCCACCATGGTGCACATCGCGACCGAGGGCCGCTGCTTCGTGCTCGGCTGCAACCAGGTCACCCGTCGATCCGACTTCCCCAACGACTACCGGACCTCCCACGGTGACGACCCGGACACGCTGCTGTCACGGGGTGGCAGCTGCATCGTCGACCCGCTGGGGAACCTCCTCGCCGGCCCCGTGTTCGACGAGGAGACCATCCTCACCGCCGACCTGCCGCTCGACGACATCATCCGGGCGAAGTACGACTTCGACGTCGTCGGCCACTACGCGAGGCCCGACGTGTTCTCGCTCACGGTCGACGAGCGGCCGAAGCTGCCGGTCGCGTTCCTCGCCGAGCCGCCACAGGGCTCCCCGGTGGACGACCAAGGGGAGTGAGCGGGCGCAACGACATCCTCGCCCTGTGGTGTCATCCGCGGTCGCTGTCGACCGCGTTCGCCAGGATGATGTCCGGGCGCGGCGACGTCACCGTCCTCCACGAGCGGTTCCTCTACCTCTACTATGTCGTGCAGCACCCGGAGCTGATCATCGCCCGGCAACTCGAACGCATCGAGCCGGAGATGCTCGCGTCCTGCGATGAGATCGTGCGAGGGATCGAGGGTGAGGCGGCGCGAGCACCGGTGTTCTTCAAGGACATGGCGGTCCACGTGTGGAACCCCATGGGCTACCACGCCGATGAGGAGTTCCTCGCCGGATTCACCAACGCGTTCTTGATCCGCGATCCGCAGATCGCCGTCGCGTCGCACCTCAAGCAGAACCCCGACATGATCTTCGAGGAGGTGGGGTACGACGCCCAGCTCGCACTGTTCGAGACGGTCGAGCGGATGACGGGCGCACCCCCGGTGGTGATCGACGCTGCCGACCTCGAGGACGACCCCGCGGGGATCGTCCGGACGTACTGTGGTGCGATGGGGATCCCCTTCATCGAGGAGGCGCTCCACTGGGAGCCGTCGGTACCGGGAATGCTCACCGAGGGAGACCCCTGGCACGAGGACCTGTTCGGCACCTCGGGGTTCGAGCGTTCGGTCGAGACGATCGATGACGGGCTGTACCGCCATCGGAACTACGCCGAGTTCGTCGAACGCTCCCTCCCGTTCTACGAAGCCCTCCGAGCGCACGCCGTCGGCCCTACGCCGGCTCCCTGAAGACGCGGAAGACGGCGGTCGCGACGAGCGCCGCGGTCGCCGGAGCGATCGCGACGAAGCCGGCGACCCCTCCCATCACCGTGGCCCACATGACGAACGATCCGGCGGCGAGCCTGGCCAGACGGATGCGGGCGACGTCGATCCGGGCGGTGCCGGCGTCGACCTGCGAGATCACCCTCGTCGGTCGCGCCGCCAGCAGCATCACGCCGCCGGCGAACGCGGTCAGCACGTAGGCGGTGGTCGTGATCTCGATCTCCGCCCATCCGTACTCGCGACCGAGCACGTACGCCAGCGCGAGCCCCGACGCCACACCGACGACGAACAGGATCCCCGCCACCCTCCGGCGATGCCCGACCTCGGGCGCGGCCCACACCCATGCGCCGATCGCGATCGCGGTGATCCACAGCACCGGGATCACCCCCGCAACGACGCCGAGCACGACGAGGACGCCGACATCGAAGCGCGAGACGGCTGCGCCGACCGTTCCCGCGACGAGTCGGAGGCCGATCAGGGCGACCCCGGACACGAGGATCGAGGGCGGTGCGACGAGGGCGGCGGCGAGCGCCAGCACGGCGGCGACCGTCGCGGCCGACGGGTAGTCGGGGGTCAGCTCGCGCGCCGTGGCCCACGCAACGAACACGGCGAGACCGGTGATGAGGGCGCCCACGATCGAGCGGTCGGCGCGGTACCAGCCGACGCCGGCGCCGATCACGGTCCCGAGAACGAACCCGGCCACGGCGACCCGGTTCGATCGCAGGCCCAGGTCCAGCGGACGTCCGATCCCGGTCACGGTCCCGAACGCCTCGAGGTCACCAAGCGCCGCCTCCGCCGCCTCCGCCACCTCCACCGCCACCCCCGGAGAACCCGCCGCCACCGCCGCCGCTCCCGGAGGACGGTGGGGAGAACGCACCGGACAGCGCGGACTGGATCCCCGAGAAGGCGTTCTCCGTGCTCCCCCCCGAGTAGCCGTAGTTGCCGTACCAGTAGATGGACGAGGTGTCGGCGAGCTCCGGCGGGGCCGTCAGGCGCGCTTTCTCGAGCACCTCGGCTGCGACACCGAACCCGATGGCGTACACGAGGTACCGGTCCCACAGCTCCAGCGAGATCGCGGGCGCCTCCTCGAGCCGGGAGAAGTCGGCGAGATAGCGTTTGAAGGCCTCCCAGCGCGCCGCTTCGAGCGCGCCGCGCGGTGTCCGCTTGACCCTGACCCTGCGGAACGCCACGATCGCGATGAACAGCAGCGTTCCGATGACGCCGCCGAGAACGATCAACGACACCATCGCGACGCCTCCAGGCCGGTCGATCAGGAACCGGGGGATGATCCCCCACGTCGCGCCCACGATGACGACGGCGAGGATCCCCGACAGCAGCGCCACACGGTTCCCCGATGAGTCGAGCATCTTGGTGCGCTCGAGGGCGTCGACGACCCGGTCCTGGTACACGTCGTAGGTACGGGCGTTCGCCGAGGCGTCCTCCCGGATCCGGTCGCGGAACTCCGTCAACGGAACCGGCCCCTCGTCGAGGACCCTCTTGACGACGTTCATCACCGACTGCTCGAAGTCGCGGAACCCGGCCGTTCTCGAGCCGAGGCTCAGCTCGAGGTCGCTGATCGTCTCGGTTCTCAACCCGCCCCACGTCGCACGCTCGACCCGGGTCGGCGCCGCATCGATCGCACCCATCCTGATGAGATCGAAGAGCGTCGCCGTGAACTCCCTCTCGGTCACCCTGCCCTGTGAGAGCAGTGCGCCGACCTCCGACGGGGAGAGATCGGAAGGCGGTTCCTGCTCGTACTCGCGGTCGTACGCCACGCGGGGCTCTCTGCCGTACCGCAGGTAGATCATCAGGCTCGCGACGCCGGCGATCAGCAGGATCAACACGACGCCGAGGACGAGCCCGATGCCGGCGGCCCGGGCGGCCGCCTCGTTCTCGGTTGCGAACCGGAGCTCCTCCTCGAGGATCGAGGGGAGCCCGTCGGCGTCGATCCGGGCGGCTCCGACGGTCGAGGTGAGGAGCCCGGTCGGGAACGCCGCGCGGAGCTCGACCCACGTCTCGGGCGGGACGTCTCGTGCCTCGAGGGACGGTGAGACGCCGTCGGGGCCGAGGGAGGTCGAGCCGTCGATCCCGTACGGGTGCCCCCACACGAAGACCTCGCCGCTCTCTGCGCCCGAAGGCAGCACGATCCGTGCGGTGAGCCGGTCGACGCCCACCGCCCACTGGTCGCCCCACACCTGCATGTTCACGTCGACGACGTCGTCGTAGGCCACGGCGACACCCGACATCGTGTACGACAGCTCGAACGTGCGGACCTCGTCGCTCGACGCGTGGTGCCACACGACGCGCACGGCACCGGGGATGGCCACGACGCCGAACGTCCCCGGTGGGGACGAGCATCCGAGGTCGGTGCAACCCCCGATCGTGTAGATCGTCGTCTCGTCGCGCACGACCAGGTCCGTGACGGCTTCGCCCTCGCGCAGAGGGATGTCGCGATACGCGCCGGAGAACGAGCCGGAGAAATCGAAGCTGATCCGTTCGATGACGGACAACGAGCCGTCCGTGTTGACGATGACCTCGACGTCGGCCTCGGAGATCCAGAACGACTTGGCGAGTGCGGCCGTCGCGGGAAGGAGCAGCGCTGCGGTGACGACGGCGACGAGGAGGAGCCTCGCGGCGACCCTGTTGCGCAACGAACGCGGCACTACTCGAAGCTCACGTCCGGAGCCGTGTCGGCGAGGCTCACCGCGTCGTACGTCTCACGTGGCTCGAACCCGGTCACCGATGCCACGACGTTCGTCGGTACCTGTTGGATGGACGTGTTGTAGGTCAACACCGTGTCGTTGTAGATCTGGCGGGCGACGGCGATCTTGTTCTCCGTGTCCGACAGGTCGTCCTGGAGGCTCGCGAAGTTCTCCGACGCTCGCAGCTCGGGGTACGCCTCGGCGACGGCGAAGAGCTGCCGCAACGCCGACGTCAGGAAGTTGTCGGCCTGGGCCTGCTCGGCCGGTGTGCTCGCTGCGGCGCTCGCGGCCCTCGCCCTCGTCACCTCCTCGAAGGTGGTGGCCTCGTGCGATGCGTACCCCTTGACCGTCTCGACGAGGTTCGGGATCAGGTCGTAACGGCGTTGCAGTTGCACGTCGATCTGTCCCCAGGCGTTGTCCACCCGGTTCCTCTCCTTGACGAGGCGGTTGTAGGTCCGGGCGAGCCAGAAGCCGATGATGAGCAGGACGATGAGAGCGATGATCCAGGCCATCAGGTGAGTGTAGGCGGAGGATCTCTCCGTGGGCGCTCACCCGTGCCGGGTGCCGTCAGCTCTCCGGGAGCACGTCGCACTCCGAGATCCCGGTCTTGCTCTGTGCGGCGGTCCCCTCCTCGAGGACCTGCCGGACCTTCCAGCGGATCCGGTCCACGTTGGGGATCGGGTACTTCTTCGGGGTTCTCCCCGAGTTGTACGTCGGTGGCACGAAGCCGATGGTCGCGATGTCGTTGTAGTCGATGGTCCCCGCGATCTCCACGAGCTCGGGGAGGAAGGTGAGGGGGATGTCGGTGGTGACGTACTCCTCGATGAGATCGAGCAGCCTCGGGTAGGCGCGGATGAGGGTCACGGGATCGGCCTGGGTCGCGGCGGCCCTGATGATGCACCGCTGCCGTCCCATGCGGTCGTAGTCCGACGAGCCGATCCGCCACCGCGCGTACGCGAGCGCCTCGAGGCCCGAGAGGTGGTTCATGCCGGGGTCGACGTTGACCTTGGCCTTCGGCTTGCCCTCCTCCGGCGACGACACCATCACGTGGTACGGCTCCTGGACGAGGACGTCGATGCCGCCGATCGCGTCGATCGCCCGAACGAAGCCCGCCATGTCGACCATCACGAAGTAGTCGATGTGGAGGTCGAGGAGGTTGCCGATCACGTCCCGGAGCGCCGACAGTCCGGGATCGGGTGAGTCGGGGTAGGACCGGGACCAGTCGCGTGTGTGCTTGTACACCTTGTTGAGCATGTCGGGGAAGCACCTGCACGACTCGAACTCGGGCTCTTCGGGGATCCCGTCGCCGTCGGTGTCGACCCAGGTGTCGGGGTACCCGTCGCCGTCGGCGTCGGTGAGGTCCTTCTCTTTGACCTTGCGCTCGAGTTGCACGAACGACGACCGGAACTTCCTTGGGAGCGGCACCATCTTGAGGTTCCTCGGAAGGCCGAACATCGCTACCTGCCCGGTCTCGAGATCGATGGTCACGACGTTCATCGAGTCGGTGCGCAGTCCCTCGCGGCCGGGCCCTGCATCGCCGCCGACGAGGAGGATCGTCAACCGATCGGGCTCGACCCGCTCGGTGAACGGGACGAAGGGTGCCACCGGGGACGGTGGCGCGATGATGTCGATCCGGTTCGCGACGGCGGCGGGGTCGCCGACACCCTCCCTGAAGATGAGGTTGCGCGGAGAGTGGACCTCGGCGACCACCGGATCGATGAAGATCGCGGGATCCGGGACCGTGTCGTGGAATGTGACGGGCGGTGAGACCCGTGACGGGGTCGTTCCGTCCTCGGAGGCCGCGACGAACACGGACTCGAGCGCGCCGATGGTCCTCGCACCGTACGACCATCCGACCAGGTGGGGGATCGCGACGGCGAGCAGCAGGAGCGTGAGGGTCACCGGCATCCAGGATCGGTCGACCGACGATTCGGTGACCATGAACGCGTCGACCGAAGCAGCGATCCTCCATGCGAGCACAGCGACGTTGACGGCGAGGAGCCACGACAGGAAGGAGGGTCGGACGAGGAGGCCCGCGAGTTCGAACGTGCCGAGGGAGGCTGCACCGAAGCCGCCGGCGACCAGGAGGAGGGTGGGGGCGAAGAACATCGCGGCCCGGAGCGGCCGCCGCGCGTAAAGCTGGCCCGCTCCCGGGATCAGGGCGGAGAGGAGGGCTGCAACCAGCGGATGGGTCCCCAAATCGTCCCCCGTCGTGCCTGGAGGTTCATCGTTCCTCCACCCCCACGATACCGCCTGTGACGTTTACGTCCGGCGCGCCGGGATCGGCCAGGTGCTCGCCGACGGGATCCCCGTTCCGGGCCCCGCTCCCGAGTCGTTGCGTCGGACCCAGCGTCGGATCTCGCGTTGTGCGATGACGTCGTCCTCGTTGTACTCGAGCAGTCGCTCGCGCATCGTGTCGTCCCCGTCCACGAGCTGTTCGAACCAGATCTCCGATTGGCGGCCGCCCGGATCGTCGTCGCGCCACTCGAACCCGCAGAGCGGAGCGATGACCTTGAGGCTGTAGCCGGCGGGGGATACGAGGTTCCTGCGGGTCCAGTCGCACAGGTCGACGCCGTGGTCGTCGAACCAGCGCCCGACCGTGGGGGATCCTGGGATGGAGAGGCCGTGTCGTGCTCCCGCCTCCTCCAGGGTGCGGCGTTCGTAGTCGGTCCAATGTTGGACGACGGCGCCGTCGAACGCGAACTCGGCGAGCCGGGAGAACAGCCGTCGCACGAGTTCTCGTTCCCCGGTGAGGTCTCCCTTCCAATCGATGATCGGCTCGTAGGTCGACGATCCGTTCGCGGTGATGAGGAACCCGGCGAGGTAGATCTGTCCGCGATACGTCTCGATGTCGAAGTCCACCTCGGTCGGGGAGGAGGGCACGTCGAGCGGCGTCGAAGGGTCGTCGAAGCGCAGGAGCCTTCCCACCGCCCTCGCCCGTGCCTGCAGCACGACCTTCGGCCCGGGAAGGCGATCGTCCGTCGGGTCCATGGCGGCGACCTGCTCGATGGTGGTGATGCCGTCCCGCGCGAGCCGATCCCGCACGGAGGTCGTCACGTTGCTCAGGAGGGTGACGTCCGAGGTGGCCTCGAGTCGTCCCTTGCAGTGCGCGGCCCAGTCGCACCGCGTGCACTCGGTGCGCCACCACGGGTCGACGAGCGGCTCATCGTTGTGGGCGACGCCGTGTTCGATGGCGTCGGTGGCGGCAACGACGTAGTCGTCGTACTCGACCATGATCGGCGTATGCCCGGCTTCGAGATCGACCCAGACGCACCGGTACGGCCGTTCGGAGCCGATGACGCCCCCGAGGGCGAGACGCGAGGCGTACCCGGCCTCGTCGAGCAGTCTGCGGTAGTGAGCCACCTGGAGGAGATCCCTGCGTCGGCCCGTCCGGAACTTTGCCGGCCCGGTGGCCGAGACGTCGGTGAGGCTCTCGAGCGGCGCCACGAGACCGTCGATGCCGCTCGAGCCGAGCACCTTGTGGTGCTTGACCTCGATCGGGGCGTAGCCGTCGTCGAGCCGGACCAGCACGTCGGGCACACCGACCGAGCGGCCGTCGGCGGAGAGGAGTCGTGCTCCGAGCACGAGGTCGGCACCGGACGCGAGCGCGTCGAGCGTGGCGGCGACCGGATCGTCGCCGGTGACCTGCGCGACGCGTCGCATCACGCCGGTCAGGCGGGTGAGGACCAGCGATTCGTGCTCGATGCCCAGTGCGGCGTCGCGAGAGCGGACCTCGTCCACGACGGTCGGGGCGTCGGTGAACCGATCGTGATGGATGCGGGTGAGGCACACGCCGATGTCACCGCCACCGAGGCGGTGCGCAGGAGATCGCTGGGTAGTTCGCGTGGTCGTCACGAACCGCATTCTCTCATCACGCTGTGACAAAGACGCGGGAAGCGAGGAGAGGGTTCCCGGCTGCTTCCCCTGCAAATGGGGAGGGAAGCAGCCGGGAGATCGTCACGCGGACGGGACGGGAACCACGATCACCTCGTCGGTGAGGGGAGCGAAGGTCGTCGTCACCGTTGCGGTGTCGGTCGTGTAGGAGGCGCTGACGAGGAGCCCGTCGATGAACCGGAGGTCCATGTCGACACTTCCTTCGGTGTCGAACGCTGCTCCGTCGTAGGCGGCGAGAGCCGTGATCGATCCGTCGTTCGCCGACACGATCGTGATCGACGTGGGTGCGGCGAGATCGTCGAGCGGCCGGTCGACGGTCGCCGCCGACTCGTCCTCCTGCCAGTCGCCGCCCTCCGTCTGGATCCACGACTGGTCGGGTGTGATGATGTAGGTGACGGTCGCATCTCCCGACGTGATCGTCATCTGCGCCTTGTTCCCGATGACCACACCTTCGACCGAAGCCGCTTCGGCACCTTCGACCGAGGCGACCGCGTCGAACGCGTAGCCGTCCTCGTACCTCGCGAGCGCCTTGGCGAGGACGTCGCGGACGTCGATGTCGGCGGCGGCGTTCGTCGTCGAGGTGGTCGTCTCCGCCACGGTGACCGTCGTCGCCGGCGCTGCCGTCGCCTCGACCGTCGCGTCGTCGCTCGGTGAGCACCCGGCGGCCACCAGCACACCGAGAGCGATCGTCGCGATGGATGCGGCCCTCCTCACGGAGGGCCGCATCCATCCCGTTGACGAATCAGTCGTCGTCATCGTCGTCGTCGTCGTCGTCATCCTTCTTGGAGTGATCGTCGTCGTCATCGTCGTCGTCGTCATCGTCCTTGTACTTGGAGTGATCGTCGTCATCGTCGTGATCGTCGTCATCGTCCTTGTACTTGGAGTGATCGTCGTCATCGTCGTCGTACTTGTCGTCGTTGCAGGTCGTCGTCGTCTTGGACTTGACCTTCAGCTCGAGCGTGCCGTGCTCGTCCTCGAGCTCGACCTGGAGCTTGGCCCCATCGTTGCCCTCGCCGTCGACGAACTTGACCTTGAACCCGTCGTCCTCGTAGTCGACGCTGTACGTGGCCTGATCGTTGTCGAAGGTGACCGCTCCGAGTGTGACCTCACCGGCCTCGCTCACCGAGTACGTCACCGTTGCGTTGGTGCCGTCGCAGAGGAGCCCAGTCCACATCTTATCACCGTAGACGTCGGCGCCGACGAGCTGCTGACGATCCTTGCCCTTGAGCTCGATCTTGAGCTTGGCGTACACACCGTCCTCGGAGTGGTCGTCATCGTCGTCATCGTCGTCGTACTTGGTCTCGACATCGAGCTTGAGCGTCTTGGTGTACCCGTCCTGGCGGAAGGTGATCTTCGCCTCGGACTCGTACTCCTGCTCATGGTCGTCGTCATCGTCCATCTTCGTGTACGGCCCTGCGACCGAGTACTCGACGTCCGAGACGACCACGATGTTCGTGATCTCGAGGTACGGCATGTCGCCGCCGGACTGGACGATCGTGAAGTTCACGGTCGCCGGGTAGTCCGGGCCGAAGATGTCGCCCGTCCAGGTGTGGTCTCCGACGAGGCTGGTGAGGTTCGACGTCCTGACCTTCGTCGAGAGCTTCTCACCCTTCGCCTTCACCTTGACGGTCGTGCTGCCGTCCGTACCGAGGTCGAACGTGACCTTGTGGACGGGAGCATCGCTCTGGATGATGTCCTCGCCGTCGATGGTCACGGACGTGATGTTGCCGAACTCGTCGAGCGTGACGCCAACGGTGATACCGGGAACACCCGGCATCGTCAGGAGCATGCCACCGGTTTCGGCAACGGCTTCCGTCGTGTTGGCGGTGGCGATCCCCGGCAACGCCCCTACGAGTACGACCCCGGCGATCAAGCCGAGCAGTCGTCTGCGATGTCGCATGTGATGGTCTCCTTCATCATCAGCGGATCGATGTCCGTCCACTTCGCATCCAAGCTTGTGGTGAACATATGGGTTCGTCGGTTAACGCTGCGCTAAACGTGAGCTAATCGAGCGCCAAACCTCGATTTGGGCCCGCCGACCTACCCGGACGGACCGGCACGCCACCGGTCCGGTACCGGGTCGGGTGGCGTACGATCGCGGAGGTGATCACCTCGTTGTTGCTCGTTCTCGCCCTGCTCGTCCCGGTCCCCGGGCAGTCCGGGGGATGCCCCGACGTCCTGATCATCGGCGCCCGTGGATCCGGTCAGAGCTCCTACGGTGAGCCGGTCGGTGCGATGGTCACGGCCGTCGCCGGGCACCTCTCCGCAGCGGGGCGCACCGTCGACGCCGCGGCGCTCGAGTACCCGGCGATCTCGGTGACCGACTCGTTCGGGCTCGTGCTGCTCAACGGCGACTACGACCGCAGCGTCGCCGACGGCGTGGCGGAGCTTCGCCGCGTGTTGGCCTCGCAGGGCGAGCGCTGCCGGCGGACCGACATCGTCCTGATCGGGTACTCACAGGGGGCCCAGGTGATCAAGGAAGCCCTCGCGGGCTCGGAGCCGGGGTACCGGATCGCAGGGGTGGTCCTGCTGGCCGACCCGACGAGAGACCCCACCCAGCCCGGCGTGAGGCGATTCGCCGACCCGTCTGCGAGCAACGCCGCCGGATCGTTCGGAGCGATCGCGCTCCCGGGGTACGCGCGCCCGATCACCATCGACGTCTGCGCCCTCGGCGATGCGGTCTGCGCTCGAGGGAGGTTCGCGTTCGGGGCTCACGTCGACGGGTACACCGACATCGTCGGTGCAGTGGCTGCCAGGACGGCGGAGATCGTCGAGGGGAGCGACTTCTCGTTCCCGGGCATCCGGTGAGCCCGCGACGCCGGCCCGTCGGATTGATCATTGACACGCTCAGGATTGTGTGCCACCGTTGAAGCGGATAGAGACTGAGCCGGGTCGCACTGGCGGTGTGAGGATCCGTACCCCGCCAAGCGAGTGCCAGAGGCACTTGAAACCCAGTCGGTTATGTGGACGACGATATGACCGTCGCCAGCGGCGGGCCGGTTGAACGAGAGGAGCCTCATCGAGGCTCCTCTCTCGTGTGACCTCACCCGCAGGATGCGACGGGCCCCGACCCGACGCGTCAGAGACGGGAGAATCGGGCCGTGAAGTGGCGAAGCCACGCGGGCTGGTCGACGATCCGGAGCCCGCGCAGCGACGAGGCCCGACCGGCAACGTCGATGACGACCTCACCGACGTAGTCGATGTGGCTCTGCGTGTAGGTCCGGCGCGGCACGGCGAGGCGCACCAGCTCCATGGCGGCGGATGTGTCGGGCCCACCCGAGGGGTCGGGTCGCCCGAACATCACCGTGCCGATCTCCACCCCACGCACTCCGCCCGCCCGGTACAGCTCGATGGCGAGCGCCTGGGCCGGGTACTCGTGCGGCGGGATATGGGGGAGCAGCGTCGCTGCGTCGATGTACACGGCGTGTCCGCCGGGCGGTTGGACGATCGGCACCCCGGCGTTCGAGATGGTCTCGGCGAGGTACGCGGTCGAACGGATGCGGTAGTTCAGGTAGTTCTCGTCGAGCACCTCGTCGAGCCCGATCGCGACGGCCTCGAGGTCGTACCCGGCGAGTCCACCGTAGGTGGGGAACCCCTCGGTGAGGATCAGCAGGTTGCGCGCGTTGAGCGAGATCTCCTGGTCGTTCGTCGCGAGGAACCCCCCGATGTTCGCGAGACCGTCCTTCTTCGCGGACATGGTCGCCCCGTCGGCGTACGAGAACATCTCACGAGCGATCTCGCGGGGCGTCTTGTCCTCGTAGCCGGGCTCGCGGAGCTTGATGAACCAGGCGTTCTCGGCGAAGCGGCACGCATCGAGGTAGAGCGGCACCCCGAACTCGTCGCACACCGCCCGGACCTCGCGCAGGTTGGCCATCGACACCGGCTGGCCACCACCCGAGTTGTTCGTCACCGTCACCATCACGAGCGGAACCCGATCTGGGCCGACCTCCTCGATCGTCCGGCGTAGCCGCTCGACGTCCATGTTCCCCTTGAACGGGAGGATCGCGGAAGGGTCGGTCCCTTCGGCGATCACGAGGTCGCGCGCCTCGGCGCCCTGGTACTCGACGTTGGCCCGCGTCGTGTCGAAGTGGGTGTTGTTGGGGACGACGTCGCCCTCCGAGACCGCCACCGAGAAGAGGATCTTCTCCGCCGCGCGACCCTGGTGCGTCGGGATGACCTCGTCCATGCCGGTGATGTCCTTGACCGCGGCCTCGAACCGGAAGAACGATCGGCTCCCCGCGTAGGACTCGTCGCCGCGCATCATCCCTGCCCACTGGTTCGACGACATCGCTCCGGTCCCGGAGTCCGTGAGGAGATCGATGATGATCTCATCGGCGTGGAGGCCGAACAGGTTGAAGCCGGAACGCTCGAGCGCACGCTCGCGCTGGGCGAGATCGGGGAGATCGATGGCCTGGACGCTGTGGATGCGGAAGGGTTCGATGATGGTGCGGTACTCCATGGTTCCTCGATCGTCGCGTGCGCCAAGTCTGGCACGGCGAGCGATGCACGGCGTCCACCCCGTCGTCGGCGGGCCGGGGTCACCCGGTGGCGACCACGTGCCCGCGTCGGAGGCGCTCGATCGCTTCGGCCACCTCGGGGAAGCTCGGGTCGATCTCGTACCGGTACCCGTCCCACCAACCGTCGCGGTCCGGATCGAAGTGCCGGGGCGGGGGATCGGCCGACAGTGCCCGTTCCTTCATCTCGACTTCGATCGAAGCGGCGCGGACGACGGCGTGACGTGCCTCGACCGGCGGGAGCACCTCGAGCCGGATCGTGCCACCCGTCCGCAGCGCCGTCGAGAACGGGTAGTCCCAGATCGAGGCGGCCCCGGTCAGGACGACGGGGAGCACGGGGAGCCCGAAACGCTCCGCGATCCGGAACGCTCCCTGATGGAACGCGACCTCGATACCGAGGAGGGAACCCTGAGGGAACACGACGAGGCTCTCGTCGCGGATGGCCGCGGTGTGTCCCGCCGTGAGGAGCGCCCGGTACGCGGCCGGGCCGTTCGTGTGCGAGATGGCGGTCTGCCCGGAGGCCGACAGGTAGGGCCCGAGGAACCTCCATGCGTACAGCTCCTCGGAGGCGGTGTACGCCAGGCCGAGCGGGAGCTGCTGGAGTGCGACCAGATCGAGGAACCCCTCGTGGAGCGGTGCGACGAGGTACCTGCGGGAGGGATCGACGTTGTCGAGTCCGTGCGCGTCGACCGTGAGGTCGATCGCCCGGGCGACCTCGGTACACCAGCGACGTTCCGCAGCGTGGAGCTCGGCGCGCTCCGGTGAGCGGGTCGCTTCCATCAAGGCCCGGTACGAAGGGCCGAACAGGTGCTTCCCGTGGCGCATCGAGCGCACCCACATCCCCGGGGACGAGACGGTGATCTTGCCGCCGGGGAGCGCGTAGCGGCGTTTCGGGGAAGGGTTGGCCATCGCCAGGTCAACGCATCGTGGGGGCCGTTCGTTCCGGGTTCCCGGCGCGACGCGGTATCAGGGAACGGTGGTGGTGGTCGGCGTCGTGGTGGTGGTGGTCGGCGGTGCGGTGGTGGTGGTCGGCGTCGTGGTGGTGGTGGTCGGCGGTGCGGTGGTGGTGGTCGTGGTCGGCGTCGTGGTGGTGGTCGTGGTCGTCGTCGTGGTGGTCGTCGGCGTCGTCGTCGTGGTGGTGGGAGGCGTCTCCTCCTCTTTCGGCTTCGGTCTGCGGTAGTTCCACTCCCAGTGCTCCTGGGTCACGGTGCCGTCGGGGTGCGTCATCGTGCGGGTGACCGTGTTGCCCGACGTCGAGGACGTGCAGGTCCGCCCGCCGTTGTTGCCGTAGAACGTGACGGTGATCGACGATCCGGTGTAGGTCGTGTCGATGTAGACGACCGCGTCCGAGTCGTTCTCGAAGATCACATCCGGCATGGGCCACCCGAGCGTCGCCTCACGGACGTACGGGTAGCGGGGGAAGTAGAGGCTGTGGGGCTGGTGGAACACGTCCTTGTAGCAGCCGAAGAAGACGGCGTTGTAGAACGTGGTCGCGAACTGGCTGGTGCCGCCACCGATGTTGACCTTGCTGTCGCAGCACTCGACGCGTCCGTTGATGATCGCACCGGCGCGGACGTAACCCTCGGCGAGGGTCCGCTCTCCGGCCCGCTCGTTGATCGAGAACTGCTCGCCCGGCATCACGATCGCCCCCCGGATCTCGTCGGCGAGCAGCTGGATGTTCGTGACCCTCGACTGACAGCAGGGGTGGTAGGTGGTGAAACTCGAGACCTCGCCGAGGGGACCCATGGCCTCGGCCATCGTGGTCGTGAACTCGGCCTCGTCCCCTTCGGTCATCGGGACGACACCGGTGCCCGAGCCGAGCGCGGCCCGTTTCACGACGTCCGGGATCGCTTCGAGATCCACCTTCTGACCGCGAACCGAGGGGACGATCTCGAGGACCTTGACGGGTTCGGCGTCCTCGTCGCCGTCCTCGGGGACCTTCTCCGTCAGGACGAAGGTGGCGTCCGTCGGCGGGACCGTGAACTGGTCCATCGATCGAGCCGCGATCTCGGTGAGCACGTCGGGGTCCAGGTCGACGGTCAGAACGGCGGGTGAGTTGACGACGATCTCGCTCCGCAGTGCCGACGTCAGGCCCGCCGGGGTGTAGACGATCGTCCCGTCACCGCCCGGAACGCGGAGGCGCACGGCCTGATCGGTGAGGCTCTGTGCGAGGGCCAGCGCCTCGTCGACGTCCTCGTCGGTGATCAGGGGCTCGATCGCCATCAGCGGTACGACGACCGGAACGCGGTCGGGCCGGACGAGTTGCTCGCTGATCAGCGGGATCGCAGCGTCGACGTCGATCCGCAGCCCCGGCTCCGGGTACTCGGCGACGATCGTGCCGTTCTCGACCTTGATCGCACCGTCGTACGCCGGCTTGTTGATGGCCGTCCGCGACAGTTGCTCGAGGACCTCGGCCAGGAGCTCCTCGTCGATGGTGGCGGGCGCTTCGATGGACGTTCTCGACACGAAGGTACGGCTCCACGCCGACAGGTTCTCCCTGATCCCGCTCCGGCGACGCACCGACATCGCATCCTCGACGACCGCTGCTTCGTCGACGTCGAGGCCGACCTCGGCCGGATCGAGCTGTACCGTGGTGCCGTCGATGATCAGCTCGAGGGGCTCGGCACGTAGTTGCGCCTCGTACGATGCGACGACGTCCGCGACGTCCTCAGCGGATTGTCGCGAAACGTCCACGCCGACCACCGTCACGCCACGGCTCACGCGGTCGGCGGCGATCACCTCGTCGTGGGTGTAGCCGGCAGCGATGAACGCCATGACGACCACCGGAACGGCGAGCGCTGTAGCGATGATGATCCGGCGCATCGTCCTCCCAGAGCCGATCGTCCATCGATTGTATGCCCGATCTCAGGAAACCGGTTGCAATGCCTCTCGAAGGTGTGTCGGACGATGGCCGGCAACCTGTAGCCCGGTGTTTCGCGTTCTCGTCGGCCGAACGGACGTGCGTCGCCTCAGAGGCGCTTGTCGTCGGTCATCAGCTCCCAGAACTCGATGCGCGAGTCGAGGGCGACGTCGCGAAGCTGCGCCGCGAGTTCGGCGACGCCCTCCACCGGCGTCCGACCGGGCCGGTACGGCGACTCGAGGCTGTCGTCGGTCCACTCCATCACGACCGTGTCGCGGTCGCCGGGCGTGGTCCCGCTGTTGAAGTAGACGCGGCTCTCGGTACGCGTCCCGGCTTCGAGGTACTTCCTGCCGATCTCGTCGATGAGGGTCGCGGCCTTACGCGCCTCACCGGGCTTGACGGTGTAGATGCGACGGATGAGATACATGGAGTCCTCCCGGGTGATCGGTCTCCTCGACGGTAGCGGCACGCGGCGAGCCGCGCGACGGCCGATCGATCGCGGCGACGCCGGTCCGCCTCAGGTGAGCGCGGCGAGCGCGTCGAGGACGCGGTCGACCTCCTCGACGGTGTTGTAGTGGATGAAGCCGATGCGGACGAGGCCGTCGGGATCCTTGCGAAGACGCCGCATCACCTCGTAGGCGTAGTAGTCGCCGTCCCACACGAAGATGCCGAGGGCACCGAGGGAGGAGGCGACCTCGGCAGGGCTCGTTCCCGCCACATCGACGGCGAACGTCGGGGTTCGCCCCTCAGGCGTGCCGCGGCCGTACAGGTCGACGCCGTCGATGTGGCCGATCCCGGCGAGGAACCGCTCCGTCAGGGTCGTCTCGTAGGCGGAGATGGCCGCGTACGCGGACACGATCCGATCCCTGCGCGTCTCCCCCGTGCCGAGCGACGCGATGTACTCCACTGCCGCCGTCACCCCGGCGAGCGATTCGAAGGACTGTGTCCCGGTCTCCCACCGGTCCGGCGCGGTGTCGTGCGTCGGCCTCAGCTTGTACGGTTCGAGGCTCTCGAGCAGGTCCGCCTTCCCGAAGAGGCACCCGGTGTGCGGGCCGAACCACTTGTACGCGGAGGCGACGAGGAAGTCCGTCCCGGTCGAACGGACGTCGACGAGGCCGTGCGGGGTGTAGTGGACGGCGTCGACGTAGGTCAGCGCACCGACGTCGTGGGCGCGGTCGACGATCTCGCTCACGGGTGTCAGGGTTCCCACGGCGTTGGAAGCGTGGGTGAATGCAACGAGTCTGGTGTACCGGTCGATCGCCCGGTCGAGGGTCTCGAGCTCGAGCGAGCAGCCATCGTCGGGATCGAAGTCCACGTACCGCACGGTGACCCCCGCGTCCTTGGCCGCCTGGAGCCACGGGGAGACGTTGGCGTCGTGGTCCAACCTCGACAGGACGATGTTGTCCCCCCGTCGCCATGTGCGGGCGATCGACCGGGACATCGCGTAGGTCAGCGACGTCATGTTCTGTCCGAACACGATCTCCCCGGGATCGGCGTTGAAGAGGTCGGCGACGGCGGCTCTGGCACCGTTCACGACCTCACCGGTCTCGACGGACGTGGCGAACGGGCCGCCGAGGTTGGAACCACCCACCTCCATGAAGCGGCTCATCGCCTCGATCACGGGCGCGGCGACCTGGGTGCCGCCCGGTCCGTCGAGGTAGGCGACGGTGCGTCCGTCGAGCCGTCGCGAGAGCGCGGGGAACGTGGTGCGGGCTGATGTGATGTCGATCATGGGCGAACGCTAGTCGGCCTGTGGGACGCGACATCGCGGTGATGCGGACCGTCCCGCGGCGATCTGTCCAGAGCTAGGCTTCGATAAGTTTCACAGGTCTTAGCTCGGAGGCGATACGTGCCCGAATTTGTCCCGAAGTACCCGGGTATCCGCATCACGACGAACGGTAACCAGATCGTGTCCTACCACACGGAGGCGCGGATCACCCAGGCCGGCGTCTTCTACCCCATCACGCCCTCGACGGAGATGGGCGAGAACTACCAGCTCGCGTTCGCCGAGGGCGTGCTCGACGTGTTCGGGAACCCGAAGATCGCGATCGAGGCCGAGGGTGAGCACGCCGCGCAGGGCGGCGCGATCGCCTACTCGATGACCGGCCATCGCGTGGTCAACTTCACGTCGGGCCAGGGCGTCGTCTACGGCCTCGAGCAGTACTACCACGCTCCGGGGAAGCTCTCGACGATGGTCATCGAGGTCGCCGCCCGGGCGCTCACGAAGCACGCGCTCAACGTGCACTGCGGGCACGACGACGTGTACGCCGCCCTCGACACCGGCTGGATCATGCTCTTCGCGAAGGACGCCCAGCAGGCCGCCGACCAGGCGCTCATCGCACGCAAGGTCGCCGAACTGTCGCTGAACCCGGCGATCAACATCCAGGACGGGTTCCTCACCTCGCACCTCGAGCGCACCTTCTACAAGCACGAAGCGGAACTGATCCGCGAGTTCCTCGGAGCGCACGACGACATCATCGAAACGCCGACGGAGGCCCAGCGCGTCCTGTTCGGCCCGACCCGGCGCCGTGTCCCGATCATGATGGACCTCGAGAACCCGATGCTCCTCGGCCCGGTCCAGAACCAGGAGCACTACATGAACGGCGTCATCGCACGTCGCAACAACTTCTCGGAGGACATCCTCCCGATGCTCGAGTCGGCGTACGAGGAGTTCGCCGAGCTCACCGGCCGGCGGTACGGCCTCGTCGGCGAGTACCGGACCGACGACGCCGACGTCGTGTTCGTCTCGTTCGGATCGGCGGCGGAGAACATCGAGGCGGCGGTCGACTACCTCCGTGACCGGGACGGAGCGAAGGTCGGCTCGGTGCACATCAACGTGCTCCGTCCGCTCCCGGAGGCTGCCATCGTGCGGGCGCTCGCCGGGCACACGGCCGTGATCGTCCTCGAACGAGCGGACGACGGCCTCTCGGGCGACAACCAGATGACCAGGGAGATCCGCGCGGTGCTCTCCAAGGCGCACGAGGTCCACTCGGTCGGCTACGCATCCGACATCCCCGGCGTCGCCCACGAGGACCTGCCGGTGATCCTCTCGGGCACCTACGGGCTCGGGTCGCGTGACTTCCGCCCGGAGGCGATCATCGGTGCCTACGAGTACGCCACGGGGCAGATCGCCCGCCGGGACGGCAGGACGCTCGCCGACGGCGCCACCTACTTCACCCTCGGCATCGACCACCCCTACGCCGTCGTCTCGGAACGCACCCCGTCCCTGCTGCCGGAGGGCGCGGTCGCGGTCCGGTTCCACTCCATCGGGGGATGGGGGATGATCACCACCGGGAAGAACCTCTCGGAGATCATCGGGGCGATCGGCGAGGACCTCGTTGCCGAACACGACGAGGTCGACGAGTACGGCCGGCCAAAAGAGGTGATCCACGTCTCGGCGAACCCCAAGTACGGGTCGGAGAAGAAGGGCGCCCCGACCTCCTACTTCCTCGTGGCGGCGCCCGAGCGCGTCCGGGTCAACTGCGACCTGCGCCACGTCGACGTCGTGCTGAGCCCCGATCCGAAGATCTTCACCCACACGAACCCACTCGACGGCATGAACCCCGGTGGCACGTTCGTCTGGGAGTCCGAGGAGGACCCCGAAACGGTGTGGGAGCGGATCCCGAGGATGTACCGGCAGGAGATCATCGACAAGGACATCCGCATCGTGACGATCCCCGGGTTCAAGATCGCCCGCGAGGCGACCGATCGCCCCGATCTCCAGCTCCGCATGCAGGGGAACGCCTTCCTCGGTGCGTTCTTCGCCGTGTCGGGGATGCTGGACGAGTACGGCGTCTCGAACGAGCGCTACCGCGAGATCGTTCGCGCCCAGTACGTCAAGAAGTTCGGACGGTTCGGCGACGCGGTTGTCGAGTCCAACATGGAGGTCATGACGAAGGGCGGTGACCTCATCGTCGAGATCCCGCACGGCGACGTCGACGCCCCCGATCGCTCCTCCATGCGCCTCCCGGCGCTCGCCGCCTGCGACTCGTGCACCGTGGACATCCCCGAGGCTGCCCCGCGCGCCGGCCAGGAAGTGCGGATCCCCCTCGCGGCGCTCTCGACGTTCAACGCGGAGTTCAAAGCAGGCCTCGGATACAACCAGCCGTCGACGCCGCTCGCCTCGGTCTCGATGATGGCGGCGGGGACCGGACGTGGTTCGTCGAAGTACGTGGCGCGGCGCGACACCCCGATGTGGATCGCGGAGAACTGCACCGCGTGCATGGATTGCATCGTGGCCTGTCCCGACACCGCGCTGCCCAACGTCGCCCAGGATCTCGACGTCGTGTTCTCGACGGCCGCCCGGGGCTACATCCTCGACAAGGCCGAGCGTGACCGGATGCTCGAAGCGCTGCCCGACCTCGAAGCCCGCGTCCGTTCGGCGATGCAGGAGATCGTCCGGGAGAAGCGGACGGTCCCGTTCGTCGAGATCATGCGGGAGGAGGTCGCGAAGGTCGAGACCGTCTCGGAGGCCGCGCGTGCCGAGTTCATGGAGGTCTTCGAGCGGATCCCGTTCGCCTACACCAAGACGTCGCATCTCTTCCGGTCTCTCGAGCGGACGGAGCCCGGCTCGGGAGGCCTGTTCGCGATCATGGTCTCGGATCTGTGCAAGGGGTGCGGTGAGTGCGTCCTGGAGTGCCCGTACGAAGCGCTGGAGATGGCGCCCGAGACCCCGCGACTCAACGCCGACCACGTCTCGGGGACCAACCTCCTCGACCTGCTCCCCGACACGCCGGCGAAGTACCTCGGCAGGTTCGACCCCGACGATCCGGTCGAGTCGGCCGCGGCGCATCTCAAGAACCACCTCATGGTGCGCACGAACTACGAGGCGCTCGTGTCGGGGGACGGCGCGTGCGCCGGGTGCGGTGAGAAGACGATCCTCCACACCGTGGCCTCGCTCACCGAGGCCTACATGCGCCCGCTCTATCACGCCAAGGCGGACAGGCTCGACGCCAAGGCAGACGAGCTCGAGGCGAACGGCGTCGAGATGCTCGCGGAGATCGCAGCGCTCGACACCGGGTCGTACGAGCGGTTGAAGCGGCTGGTCGCCCACACGTTGATGGGGTTCGGCGGCGAGAACGACGACGACACGACGCATCGGATCGAGGCCCACGGCGATCTCTCCGACGAGGACGTCGTCGCGGCGCTCGTCGCGACGATGCGGCAGGACGCGTTCAACCACCGGGATCTGCAGGCGCTCGACGGGACGATCCCCAACGGCATGTCCGTGATGGCGATGGGCGCCCACACCGGGTGCAACACCGTCTACGGGTCGACACCTCCGAACAACCCGCACCCCTACCCGTGGATGAACTCGCTGTTCCAGGACGGTGCGACGGTCACGTGGCTCCTCGGGGAGAGCTTCATCGCCGATCACGCGCGGCGTTCGGTGATCCCCGAGCGCCTCGCCGATCGCATCTCCCTCGGCGTCGGGATCTCCGAGGACGACTACTTCGAGATGACGCACATGACGGACGCCGTGATGACGCCGCGAGAGGTGCGGGAACTGCCGAAGGCGTGGGCGATCGGCGGTGACGGCGGCATGGGGGACATCGGCTACCAGAACGTTTCGAAGGTGGTCCTCCAGAACCGCCCGAACGTCAAGCTGCTGCTCCTCGACACGCAGGTGTACTCGAACACCGGCGGTCAGAACTCCGACTCGTCACCGATGCTCGGGGGTGGGGACATGAACCAGTTCGGGGCGGCGACGGAGGGGAAGCTGACGGAGAAGAAGGGCGTCGCCGAGTCCTTCATCTCAGGACACGGCTCGGCCTACGTCGCGCAGGTGTCGATGGCGAACGCAGCCCAGTTCTACAAGGCGATGATCGAGGCGCTCGACTATCGCGGAACGGCGTTCATCCAGTCGTACACGTCCTGTCAACCGGAGCACGGCATCGCCGACGACGTCTCGACGCTCCAGGCGGGGCTCGTGCGGGATGCGCGGTCCATGCCGCAGTTCGTGTTGAACCCCCAGCTCGGTGAGACGTACACCGAGACGCTCGACATCTCCGGGAACCCGAACCGCGACCGGGACTGGGCCGAGGTCACCTCGAAGCAGACGGGCCGGACGTACCGGTACACCGTCGCCCACTTCGCGGCGACCGAAGCGCGGTTCCGCAAGCACCTGCGCCCGGTCGCCGATCCTGGGGGACTGGTCCCTCTCGAGGACATGTTGTTGCTCATCCTCCAGAACGACGTGGTGCATCGGTCGGTCCTCGACCCGACCCACCGATCCTACGTCCCCGACTTCGGGGTGTTCATCGAGGTCGAGGACGCTGCGGGCAACGTCACGGCGATGGCGGTGTCGCGTCAGCTCGTGCTGTTCTGCGTCGAGCGTCGCAAGGCGTGGCGGATGCTGCAGTCCAAGGCGGGTGTGGCCAACATCGACTACCTCGCTCAGCGAGAGGCGCTCGAGTCCTTCGACGCGGACGACGTCCCGATGGCAGACCGATTCATCGAGATCCGGGAACGCTTCGACAAGGCGCTCGCGGGGATCCTCTGACCGCGTCAGCGCGAGCGGAGCCGGGCGAGCTGCCAGGTCGCCGCGCCGAAGAGGACCACACCGAGCGGGATGTGGTAGGCGCTGAGGCTGTGTGAGGCGCGGGCAGCGTAGCCGAGCCCGATCTGAGCGAACATGAACCCGATGATCACGATCGCCGTGATCTTGAGCTCGGCCGCGGCGCGATCCATGAAGACCAGGATCACGATGATCCCCTGGAACACGAACACGGCGCTCCCGATGTAGCCGTGGAGCTCGATCGGCGAGCCGAAGGTGAGGAACTGCCCGGCCAGGATCGACTGGACGAGGATGCCGAGGACGGCGAGACCCGCGAGCGCCAGCTCGGCCGTCTCGAAACGGCGAGCGGTCGGTGAGCCTTGCGTGGTGGGGGATGCCTGTGATGATGCCATCGGGCGAGGGTACGAGAGGGCGGCCGGTAGTCGACGGGAATCGGTCGCCGCGCTAGCATCGAACAGATGTTCGATAGCGATGTGGGTCTCCCGCCCTCCCTCGAGGGCCTCAACGAGCGGCAACGCCACGCAGCGATCCACGCCGGGGGCCCGTTGCTCGTCATCGCGGGTGCGGGCACCGGCAAGACGAGGACGCTCGTCGCTCGAGTCGCCCACGTGATCGAGTCGGGCACCGATCCCGAGCGGGTCCTGCTCCTCACGTTCTCGCGACGCGCGGCCGCCGAGATGCTGCGCAGAGCCGGCGGTGTCGTGGATCCGGCGGCGGTGTCGATGGTCTGGGGCGGGACGTTCCACAGCGTGGCGAACCGGCTCCTGCGACGGTACGGGCCTGCGGTCGGCCTCGGCGAGGGGTTCACCGTCATGGACCGTGCGGACACGGAGTCGATGCTCGGGATCCTGCGAACGGACCACGGGTTCGGGAGCGGGCGCCGGCGGTTCCCACGAAAGGAGACGATCGCGTCGATCTACTCGCGAACGGTCAACGCCGGGACCCCGCTCGGCGACACGCTCGAGCAGCGGTTCCCGTACTGCCTCGAGCACGTCGACGAGATCGCGACCCTGTTCCGGGAGTACACGGAACGCAAGCGCGCGACCAACGTCGTGGACTACGACGATCTCCTCCTGTACTGGATGGTGCTGTTGTCGTCTCCGGTCGGTGACACCGTGCGCGGCCTCTTCGACCACGTCCTCGTGGACGAGTACCAGGACACCAACCACGTTCAGGCACAGATCCTCGCGTCGTTGTGTACGAGGCACGGGAACATCACCGTGGTGGGCGACGACGCTCAGTCCATCTACTCGTTCCGGGCCGCGACCGTCGACAACATCCTCGGATTCCCCGACGCGTACCCGGATGCGACCATCGTGACGCTCGACCGCAACTACCGCTCGACGCCCGAGATCCTCGACGTCGCCAACGCCGTCATCGGGGCCTCGGACGCGACCTTCGACAAGACCCTCTGGACGGAGCGGCCCCGCGGCGCGTTCCCCGACCTCGTGACGTGCTACGACGAGGCGGCACAGGCCGACTGGGTGTGCGACCGTGTCCTGGAGCTTCGTGAGCGAGGCATCGACCTGCGGGACCAGGCGGTGCTGTTCCGCACCGGCCATCACTCGGGCGGCCTCGAGATCGAGCTCACTCGACGCGGGATCCCCTTCGTCAAGTTCGGTGGGCTCAAGTTCCTCGAAGCCGCCCACGTCAAGGACCTGCTCGCCATGCTCCGCATCCTCGACAACCCCCGCGACGAGCTGGCGTGGAACCGCGTGCTCCTCATGCTCCCCGGCATCGGCCCCGCGACGGCACGGAAGGTGCTCGCCCACATCGAGGAGGTCGGGGAAGCCGGCGGGACGGACGCTCTCGAGTCGTTCCTGGCGTACGACGTGCCGGTCGGGAGGGAGACGCGGGAGGCGCTGGGCCTGCTGCGCGACGTCCTCGAGGACTGTCGGGGGGCGGACGGCGCGCAGCCCCGGCCGTCCGTGCAGATCGACCGGCTCGCCGACCTGTGCGATGCGGTCTTCCCGGTCATCTACGACGACGCACCCGCGCGGCTCGGTGATATCGAGCATCTCGCGGCGCTGGCGAGCGAGTACACGACACGTTCGCGGTTCCTCACCGAGATCACCCTCGACCCGCCGGCGAGCACGACCGACGTCGCGGACACGCCGTACCTCGACGACGACTACCTGATCCTGTCGACGATCCACTCTGCGAAGGGCGGCGAATGGAGGAGCGTCGTCGTCATCCACGCCGCCGACGGCAACATCCCGTCGGACATGGCGTTGTCGGAGCCCGGCGGTCTCGAAGAGGAGCGCAGGCTGTTGTACGTGGCACTCACGAGGGCGAGGGACCACCTCGCCGTCACGGTTCCCCAGCGGTTCTACCACCACCGCTTCTCGACGAACGGGACCCACTCCTACGCGCTCGCGAGCCGGTTCCTCGCCCCGGCCGCCGGGTGGTTCCAGGCGTCCGCGACCGGCGTCGCCGCGGTGTCCGACGAGGTCATCGCCGCAGCGGCGAGCACGGATCCCGTGGCGGAGGTGCTGGGCAAGCTGTGGTAGCGACGAACGGCGCTCCCGGCGGCGCCTGCGGTCCCGGATCCCGAGGGGACGTCAGCGCGGTGTGGGACGGTAGGGATCGGGCAGTTCGACGACGGTCCCGACGGTCGTCGCCGACTCGGCCAGCGCCAGCGCGGCGTCGAGCACCCGGGCCTGTCGTTCGACGTCGTGGGCCGCGCCCATCGGGCGGCCGAGCAGGTGTCGCACCACGAGCGTCCTCGGCAGCATCATCTCGGTGGCGCGGTGGGAGAACGCCTTCGTCATGATGGTGACCGTCGGGACGTCCGATCCCTCGATGGCCCGCGCAACGTGTCCGACCGACACGTGGCACACCGGTCACACGGGGACGAGGAGCATCACGTCGGCGCCCTCTTCACGGATGCGCTCGACCCATCCGGGGAGCTGCTCGCGGAGCTTGCCGTGCGACGTCGCGCCGGTGAACGAGAAGAACGTCGATGTGAGGCCGCCCACTCGACCGTCGTCGCGGGCCTCGCGAAGGCGGTCGATCGGGAACGTCACGTTGGGGTCGCGCAGGGCCGAACGGATGTCGTAGCCGCCGTGGCGGACGCGGAGGTCTCCGGTCGGCGTGTCGGAGGGAATCTCCGACAGCGACGGCGTCTCCCTCAGGAACTCACCGATGCGATCGACGGCGTCCTGCTGGGTGAGGCCTGCCTCACCGAACGGCTCGGGATCGTCACCGACCACGAAGTGGCCGGACGTCGTGAGCATCCCGACCCTGGCGTTCGCGACGGCCGTTGTGACCGCGGCGAAGGGCCCGTCGTCGAAGGAGAACTTCGGGGTGACTCCGGGTGGGGGTCGGTACGCGTTCACCTGCGCCTCGTACGCGACCTCGATCATCGGCCCGGCGTCGCCGGTGTCGTACGCATCGCCGAGGTGATGCAGCAGCGCCTGGAGGAACGTCGCGGCCTCGTCGTCGGACGCCGTCTTGAAGAACTTGAAGTTGAGATCGTTGCGTCGTCCGTACGAGAACGAGTTCCGGAACGCTTCGAGCGTCTCGGCGTGGGTCTGATCATCCATCTGGCCACCCTACCCGCTCACGCCCGCGATGTCCGTCGGATCCGACACGGTCCGCGTGCTCGGGGCACCGACTTGCTAGATTCCTGGCCATGGAGAAGGTCACCAACGGCCTGTACCAGGTCGGCAAGGGGTACCAGGCGTTCATCATCGACGGCGACGAGGGCGTCACGCTCGTCGACACCGGTCTGCCGAAGAAGACGGATCACATCCTCGACGGTCTCGCGGCGATCGGTCGGAAGGTCGACGACGTCAAGCACATCGTGATCACGCACGCGCACGTCGATCACATCGGTGGGCTCGGCGTGATCCGCTCGCTCACCGACGCCGAGGTGATGTGCTCGCAGGAGGACGCCCCCGCCGTGCAAGGTGATGCCGAGATGACCCCGCCGCCCGTGATGGTGCGGTTCCCGTTCCTCAAGATCATGTTGAAGATGTTCCCCGAAGCGAGCCCAGTCCCCGTCGATCGGCTCCTCACCCCCGGGGACGAACTCGCGCTCAGCGGCGACCTCACCGTGCTGGCGACGCCCGGGCACACGCCCGGCCACATGTCCTTCCTCCTGGATCGCTCCGGCGGAGTGATGATCGTCGGCGACGCGGCATCGGTGAACAAGAAGGGTGAGGTCGTCCGTGGGCTCTTCAACGCCCCGACACCGCAGATCGACGCCAGTATCCGCGCCATCGCCGTGTACGACTTCGACATGGCGGTCTTCGGACACGCCCCGCCCATCCGTTCCGGCGCCTCGGGGGCGTTCGCCTCGGCAGCGGCCGACCTCTAGACGTCGCTCCTCCGTATCCACGCTGCGCACCGGTGCAGGGTTCGATGTGACGCCTCCTGCCAGGGGACGACCGCCGGCCACACGTGCATCATCTCCGGCTCGACGACGAGGGTCGCATCGACGCCCGCAGCGTCGGCGTTGTCCTTCAGCCGCACGGCGTCGTCGAGGATCATCTCGGCGCCTCCTGCGAAGATGAGCATCGGGGGGAACCCGGCCAGGTCCGCGTTGATGGGGGACGCCTCAGGGTCGTCGAGGTGCTCGGGTGATGCGTACCGCTCGTTCGGCTTCGTGAGATCCGAGAGCGGCAGGTAGTCGGTGGGGGCGTTGAGGGGGATCGTGTACGCGCGGTGTCGGAGGTCGGTGTAGGGGGAGAACAGCAGGATCCCGCGTGGGAGGGGGATGCCGAGGCGTCGGGCGCGGTGCATGGCCGCGAGCGCGAGACCCCCACCGGCCGAGTCGCCGGCGACCACGATCGACGACGGGTCGATCCCGCGGTCGAGGAGCGCCCGGTAGGAGGCGATCGCGTCGTCCACGGCCGCCGGGAACCGGTACCTCGGTGCCAGACGGTACGGCGGAGCGTACGCCGCCGATCGGCAGGCGGCGACGAGCCGTGCGACGAACTGGCGATGCGTTCCGGGGTTCCCGAAGATGTACCCGCCGCCGTGGAAGTACAGCAAGGTGGCTTCGTCGATCGGATCGTCGAGCCGGATGTAGTGATCGGCGGCGAGCGTGCCCAGTCGGACGCGATGGACGCGGACCTGCGACCTGAGCGACGGCGGCACCGGGGCGCGGACGCGACGGCCGAACTGGTTCACGATGGGGTCGTCGGGCCGCTCGGCGGCGACCGCGATCACGGCTCTCGCCCCGGCGACCGCCCACTCGGTGCGCCAGGTCCACGACGGGAGCGTTGGCCCGAGCAGCAGCCTCGAGAACGTGGTCCGCACGATCGCGAGGCCCGCGGCGATCCACATCTCGAGCAGGTGCATCAGCGTGGCCATGCCCACACGGTATCGGCGTTCCTGCACCAGTCGGAGCGTGGCGAGGGCGGGCGGACGAGCCCCGGGGTCAGTTCCGGGACTTGCCGAGCAGGCGGAGCAGCTCGATGTACAGCCAGACGATGGTGACCATCAGCCCGAACGCCGCGTACCACTCGAGGTACTTCGGCGCCGCGGCGTTGACGCCCCGGACGACCATGTCGAAGTCGAGCATCAGGTTCAGTGCGGCGATGGCCACGATGAACAGGCTGATCCCGATCCCGACCGGCCCACTGTCGTAGACCGGCGACGACCATCCGAACAACGACAGGACGAACGAACCGAGGTAGAGCAGGAAGATCCCGAGCGTCGCCCCCACGACGATGCCCTGGAACTTCTTCGTGACCTTGATGGTGCCCGTCACGAACAGCACGAGCATCACGATGAAGACGGCCGCCGTGGCGAGGATGGCCTGCAGCACGATCCCCTCGAACTGCGCTTCGTAGAACCGGCTGATCGTGCCGATCGCGACGCCCTGGGTGACGGCGTAGAGCGGTCCGGTGACGATCGCGAGCTTCGGCTTGAAGGCGGTGACGATCGCGAGGATCAGCACGCCGAACGAGATGAAGAACCACCAGATCGGGAGCGAGGCCGTACCGGTCGTCGGGTCGATGAGGTTCCATCCCCACGATCCGGCGGCGAGGACGAGCAGGAGGAGGAACGCCGTCTTCGCCGACACGCCTCCGATGGTCATCGGCGAGTCCACCCCCGTCGCGTACGGCACCGGGGCGGATGCGAGCGCGGCGTCGGCGTCGGCGTCGGTCGGCGGGAGCTTGCCGAACTCCTTCTGGAGCGTTGGGTTCGCCATGTCGGTCCTCCTTGGGTCGTGCGATGGTAGACCGCTCACCGCCCGAGAGACACTCGATATGGTTCGGTGCCGACACCGACGGGTCTAGGCTCGCGCGCATGACCGGTCTCCACGGTTCCGACACACCCACCGACTCCTTCGTGGAACGGCTGATCGCATCGATCCCCTCCGATCTCCCACCCGATCGCAGATCCATGCTCGAGACGTTCGCGGGCATGTACCTC
Organism: Actinomycetes bacterium; assembly: GCA_024276495.1. GTDB lineage: Bacteria > Actinomycetota > Acidimicrobiia > Acidimicrobiales > Aldehydirespiratoraceae > JAJRXC01. The sequence continues at coordinate 68,092 of JAJRXC010000063.1, read as the reverse complement.
AAGCGCCTCCCCGAGTCGGAGGCCCCCGATCTTCCCATCGACCAGCTCCTCGCTGAGATCTCGGATCTCCTCGACTTCGTCGATTCGCGATCACCGGGACACCCGGCGATCAGGGTCTTCGACCCGAACCCCGAGTGCTGTGGCTACGCGACGCCCGGGACCGTGGTGCAGGTCGTCTCGGACGACGGGCCGTTCCTCGTCGATTCGATCACCGCCGTCGTCGTGCGGTCGGGTGCCGGCGTCGTTCGGCACCTCCACCCGGTCATCGGCACCGTCCGTGACGCAGGGGGCCGACTGGTCGAGGTCACCAAGGCCCGGGGTGCGAGCGTGCGCGAGTCGGTGCAGCACTTCGAGCTCGACAGGGCGCTCACGCAGGACGCGTCCCGAGCGATGGAGGAGGAGATCGCCCGCGTCCTCGAGGACGTCGCGGTCGCCGTCACCGACTTCGGCGCCATGCGCGACGCCGTGGGCGAGATGATCAAGACGGCGAAGGCCTCCGCCCACCACTACCCCTACGAGGAAGTCGCCGAGACGGTGGACTTCCTGACCTGGCTCCTCGACGACAACTTCGTGTTGCTCGGGTACCGGCGGTACGACGTCCTCGAGACCCCGGACGGCTCCTGCATCCAACCCGACGTGTCGACCGGGCTCGGCCTCCTCAGTCGTTCGAACAACGGGAACGGCGCGAACAGGATCCCGCTGTCCGACCTCCCCCCGGACCTGCGTGAGCGGTACCTCGGCGGCGACCTGCTCGTCATCACGAAGACCAACCGTCACTCGACCGTCCACCGCGACGCCCGCATGGACTACATCGGGATGCGGGAGATCGACGCGTCCGGAAGGATGATCGCCGAGCTCCGGCTCATCGGCCTGTTCACGTCGAAGGCCTACATCGCGCCCGCTCGTGAGATCCCCGTCCTGCGACGAAAGCTCCAGCAGGTCCTCGAGATCCAGGACGTCATCGAGGGGTCGCACGACTACAAGTCGATCATCCAGCTGTTCGAGACGTTCCCGAAGGACGACCTGTTCGCCATGCCGGTCGATGCGCTCAGCGAGATGCTGGGGGAGCTCGTCGAGACCGAGGACACGCGGTCGGTCCGCCTCTTCGTTCGTCGGGACGTCCTCCAGCGCTTCGTCTCGGTGCTCGTCACCTTGCCGAGGGATCGTTTCAACGTGAACCTCCGGAGGCAGCTCCAGTCCCTCTTCCTCGAACGCTTCGGGGGCGAGACCGTGGACTACCGGCTGTCGCTCGGCGAGTCCGGCGACGCCAGGATCCACTTCTCGGTATGGACCCAACCCGGTGCGCCGATCGTCGTGGACATCCAGCAGCTCGAGAACGAGGTCGTCGCCCTCGCCCGCAACTGGGACGATCGCGTCCTCGACGAGCTCGAGCTCCGGGTCGGTGAGCCGGAGGCTCGTCGGCTGCGGGACGCTTGGACCGTGCACTTCCCCGAGTACTACGCCGCATCGACGGCGCTCGAGCTGGTGGCCGGCGACATCCTCGCGCTCGACCTCCTCGCGTCGAGCGACCACGACCTCATCGTCGGCCTGCAGAACGAGCGGGGCGCCGCCAAGGCTCCCGTCGCGCACGAGAGCCTCACCCGGATCACGGTGTACCGCAGGTCGGGGAAGCTGAACCTGTCGATCGTGATGCCTCTCATGGAGCATCTCGGGTTGACGGTCGTCGAGGAGGTCCCGACGCGCCTCAACAACGCAGAGGGCACGTTCATCCACGACTTCGGCGTGCTGACCCGCGACGGCGAGCAACTCGACGTCGACACCGTCGGCGAACGCGTCGCGGAAGCCATCGAGGCCGTGCTGCGGGGCGAGGCGGAGTCCGACTCGCTCCAGCGCCTCCTCGTCACGACGAACCTCCGGTACGAGGATCTCACGATCCTGCGTGCGTACCGGAGCTACTGGCGCCTCATCACGCCCGCCTTCTCGATCGGGTACGTCGACGATGCGTTCGCCGCCCACCCGGTCATCGCCGAGGCGCTCGTGCGGCTCTTCCAGGTGCGTTTCGGGATCCACATCGATGCGGCGACGCCGCACGAGCTCGCCGGGCAGATCGCCGCGTCGCTCGACGACGTCGAGTCGCTCGACGAGGACCGGATCCTGCGGGGGTTCCTCGGGCTCATCATGGCGACCGAGCGGACGAACGTGCTCGTCGAAGGGCGGCGATCGCTCGCCCTCAAGTTCACGTCGGACCTCGTTCCCGAGATGCCCGAGCCCAAGCCGCTGTACGAGATCTACGTCTACTCGGGCAACGTCGAGGGGATCCACCTGCGTGGAGGCATGGTCGCCCGCGGTGGGATCAGGTGGTCCGACCGTCGCGAGGACTACCGCACCGAGGTGCTCGGCCTCATGAAGGCGCAGATGACCAAGAACGCCGTCATCGTGCCGACCGGCGCCAAGGGCGGGTTCGTGATCAAGCGATCGGCGGAAGCCCGCCCCACCCACGAGGAGGTGCGGGAGGGGTACGTCACCTTCATCCGCGGCCTCCTCGACGTGACCGACAACCGGGTCGACGGCGAGATCGTTCCACCCGAGGGGGTGATCCGGCACGACGGTGACGACCCGTACCTGGTGGTCGCCGCAGACAAGGGGACCGCATCGTTCTCCGACACCGCCAACGCGACCGCCGCCGAGTACGACTTCTGGCTCGACGACGCGTTCGCATCCGGTGGCTCCGCAGGGTACGACCACAAGGCGTTGGGGATCACCGCTCGAGGCGCATGGGAGTCGGTGCGTCGACACTTCCTCGATCTCGGCGTCGACGTCGACGCCGAGGAGATCACGGTCGTCGGGATCGGCGACATGTCGGGGGACGTCTTCGGCAACGGCACGTTGCTCTCGAAGCACATCAAGCTCGTCGCGGCGTTCGACCATCGGCACGTCTTCATCGACCCGGATCCGGTCCCCGCCGTGGCGTGGGCGGAGCGGGACCGGCTGTTCCGACTCGAACGGTCGTCGTGGGCCGACTACGACGCCTCGCTGATCTCCGAGGGAGGGGGGGTGTTCTCCCGGAAGGCGAAGGTCGTCACCCTGACCCCGCAGATGCAGGAGGTGCTCGGCACCGACGATGTGGAGCTCACGCCCAACGAGCTGATCCGACGGGTGCTGACGGCCCCGGTCGACCTGTTGTGGAACGGGGGCATCGGCACCTACGTCAAAGCCACCTCCGAGTCCGCCGAGGAGGTCCAGGATCGCACCAACGACGCGGTGCGGGTGAACGGCAGGCAGCTGCGGTGCAAGGTCGTCGGTGAGGGAGGGAACCTCGGCCTCACGCAGCGGGGCCGCGTCGAGTTCGAACGGTACGGCGGGCGGGTCTTCGCCGACTTCATCGACAACTCGGGTGGTGTTCACGCCTCCGACCGCGAGGTCAACATCAAGATCCTGTTGCACATCGCCGAGGCGGCGGGCAGGATCGACCGCGCCGAGCGGGACGAGATCATCGAGTCGGTCGCCGGCGACGTCGTCGACGCCATCCTCTACGACAACTTCCTCCAGGCCCAGATCATCTCCCAGCGCTCCTCGACGTCGGCGCGCTTCATCGAGGCGTACGCGGATCTCATGGATCGCCTCGAACGCGAGGGGATCCTCAACAGGGAGATCGAGTTCCTCCCGTCCACCGAGGAGATGGCCCAACGCGCACGCGAGGGCGCCGGGATGGCGCGACCCGAGCTCGCCGTGTTGCTCGCCTACGCGAAGCGGAGTCTCGCCGAGCACCTGATGAACTCGGACCTCCCCGACGACCCTCACTTCGAGTCGGATCTGCTCGGGTACTTCCCGCCGGCGATCGTCGAACGCTTCACCGACGAGATCCACCAGCACCCACTTCGCCGCGAGCTCATCGCGACGATCGTCGCCAACCAGGTCCTCAACTCGCAGGGCTCGACCTTCTACTCGCGGATGCGGACGCTCACCGGGGCGTCGGCGGCGGCGATCGTGCGCGCCTACCGCATCGCCAGGGCCGTGACGAACGCTTCGGCCCGCTGGGCCGACATCGAGTCCCTCTCGGGACGGGTCGATCCCGACACCGAACGGATGATGCTCAAGGACATCGACGGCCTCGTCACCCTCGTGACCCGCTGGTACCTCCAGCACCCCACCGATCGCACGATCGACGAGGAGATCGAGCTCGCACAGAGCGACTTCGCGAAGCTCTCCGACGGCCTCGCCAACATGCCGTCGAGGTCGTGGCGCGAGCCCTATCAGGCGGTGGTCGACGAGCTGCTCGCCAAGGGCGTGCCGGAGGAGCTCGCCGTGCGCCACGCCTACCAGCGGGCGTTGCGCCGTGGCCCGGACATCGTCGACCTCGCCCACCGGTTCGATCGCGACGTGGTCGAGGTGGCCGCGCTCTACACGCGATCGAGCGACATGTTCCGCATCGGGTGGCTCGAGCGCCAGATCCGCTTCCTTCCGGGCTCCACGACGTTCGAGCGTCTCGCGATCGAGTCGCTCCGTGACGATCTCCAGGCCCTGCGCAGGGACTTCGTCGCCTCCGTGCTCGCCGAGGCGGACGGATCGATCGACCAGTTCCTCGCAGCGCACGAACGCATCCTGCCCCGGCTCGACCGCTGGTACCGCTGGCTCGCCCGCGACGGGATCCAGGACGTCTCCGCCGGGTTGATCGCCGTTCGACGCCTCCGCCAGCTCCTTCTCGGGATGTGACCCGACCCTCTTCCCTAACGAACGTTCGTTTGCTATGGTTCCGGCACCCACACGAGGAGTCGCCATGTCCGAGCACGCCGGCCGAGCGCGGTTCGCCGCGATCATCGAGGCCGATGAGAAGGTCGAACCGAGGGATTGGATGCCCGACGAGTACCGCGCCAACCTCATCCGCCAGATGGCCCAGCACGCCCACTCGGAGGTCATCGGCATGCAACCCGAGGCCAACTGGATCACGAGGGCGCCGACGCTGATGCGCAAGGCGATCCTCATCGCGAAGGTCCAGGACGAGGCGGGCCACGGTCTCTACCTCTACTCGGCGGCCGAGACCCTCGGTGTCTCTCGCGACGAGCTCCAGGAGATGCTGCACTCCGGGAGGCAGAAGTACTCGTCGATCTTCAACTACCCGACGCTCAGCTGGGCCGACGTCGGCGCCATCGGATGGCTGGTCGACGGCGCGGCGATCGTCAACCAGATCGTGCTCCAGGGCACCTCGTACGGGCCGTACAGCCGCGCCATGGTGAAGATCTGCAAGGAGGAGAGCTTCCACGCCCGGCAGGGGTACAGCATCATGATGGCGCTCGTCGAGGGCTCCGACGAGCAGAAGGCGATGGCTCAGGATGCGATCGACCGGTGGTGGTGGCCGGCACTGATGATGTTCGGCCCCCACGACGCGGAGTCGTCGCACTCCGAGCGGTCGATGGCGTGGAAGATCAAGCGCATCAAGAACGACGATCTGCGCCAGATGTTCGTCGACCAGACGGTTCCCCAGGCCCACTACCTGGGACTGACGATCCCCGATCCGGACCTCGAGTTCGACGAGGAGACCGGCCACTGGAGGATCGGTGAGATCGACTGGGACGAGTTCTGGAGGACCATCAAGGGGGACGGCCCCCTCAATCGGGAGCGCATCGCCCACAAGGTGAAGGCGTGGGAGGACGGACGCTGGGTTCGTGAGGCAGCCACCGAGTACGCCCGCAAGCAGCGTGCGCGACTCGGTAAGAGCGCGTGAGGAGGACGACATGAGCTACGACGTACCGCTCGCCCCGGGTGAGCAGCCCGAGGATCTCGATCTCAGCACCGTCGCCGAGCACGGTTTCCCCCTCTGGGAGGTGTTCGTCCGGGCGAAGCGCGGCCTCAGCCACACGCACGTCGGGTCGCTCCACGCCCCGGACGCAGAGACCGCGATCCAGAACGCGAGAGACGGCTACACGCGGCGCGCCGAAGGGGTCAGCGTCTGGGTCGTGCGATCGGCCGAGATCGTCGCTTCGGACGATGCGGAGTCCCTGTTCGAACCGTTCGAGGACAAGCCGTACCGGCACCCGACGTTCTACGACATCCCCGACGAGGTCGGACAGCTGTGAACACCCTCACCACACGGACCCCACTCGCCACCTACGTCGTGCGTCACGCCGACGACAACGTGATCCTCGGGCAGCGACTCGCCGAGTACATCTCGCGGGCGCCGGAACTCGAGGAGGATCTGGCGGTCGCCAACTTCGCGCTCGACCACATCGGTGTCGCCCAGCACCTCTTCGCCTACGCGTCGGCCGTCGAGGGCGACGGGCGGGACGCCGATGCGCTCGCCATGCTCCGGTCCGAGCGCGAGTACACCAACCTGCTGCTCGTCGAGCAGCCCCACGCCGACTTCGCCGAGGTCATGGCTCGTCAGTGCTTCTTCGACGCCTACCAGGTGCTGCTCTGGCGGAGGCTGTCCGCATCGACGGACGAGACGATCGCCGGGGTCGCCCAGCGTGCGGTGAAGGAGGCGACCTACCACCTGAGGCACTCGTCGGGGTGGGTCGTTCGCCTCGGGGACGGCACCGACGAGAGCCACGGGCGGATGCAGCACGCGGTCGACCGCATGTGGCGGTTCACCGGTGAGATGTTCGAGGGGGACGACCTCGACCGCGAGATGGCCGCCCTCGGCGTCGGCGTCGAGCCGGCGGACCTCGAGGAGGAGTGGCAGGCCACCGTCGACTCGATCCTGGAGGAGGCGACCCTCACCAGGCCCGCAGATCCGTACCAGGCCACCGGCGGCAGGCGCGGTCTGCACACCGAGTTCCTCGGCAGGCTGCTCGCGGAGATGCAGTGGATGCAACGATCCTACGGGGGGCTGACATGGTGAGCGCCGGGCCCGCGACCGAGTCGGACGTGCGGGAGATCCTCCGGAGCGTCGTCGATCCCGATCTGCCGTTCCTGAGCATCGAGGACATCGCCATCCTCCGCGACGTGCATCTCGACGAGGGTGGTGCGGTGCGCGTGTCGATCACACCCACCTACTCGGGCTGCCCGGCCATGGACGTGATCACCGAGGACATCGTGGCGGTGTTGACCGGGGCGGGGTTCGTCGACGTGGCCGTCGACGTGACGTACGCACCGGCGTGGACGACCGACTGGCTCTCCGATGAGGCACGCGAGAAGCTGGCAGCGAACCGGATCGCCCCGCCCGGGCCGATCGGCGTCGTCGACGAGGTCCTGTGCCCGGCGTGTTCCTCGCACGACGTGCGGACCGTGTCCGAGTTCGGGTCGACCGCATGCAAGTCCATCATGGTGTGCACCACGTGCCGTGAGCCCTTCGACCATTTCAAGGCGATCTGATCGTGGCCGCCGAGTTCCATCGACTCGAGGTCTCGAGGGTCGAACCGCTCACCGATGCATCGGTGGTGGTGTCCATGGAGATCCCCGAACCGCTCCGCGAGGCGTTCCGGCACGTTCCCGGACAGCACGTCGTCGTCAAAGCGAACGTCGACGGCCGGGTCGTGCGACGGTCGTACTCGATCTGCTCGCCGGTGGGTGCGCCGCGCCTCGAGGTGGGGATCAAGAAGCTGCCCGGCGGCGCCTTCTCGACGTTCGCCAACGAGCGGCTCGAGCCGGGGGACGTGCTCGAGGTGACACCTCCGACGGGGGAGTTCACGCTCGCACCCGACCCCGCCGTCGGGAAGCACTACGTCGCCGTCGTCGCCGGGAGCGGGATCACGCCGGTGCTGTCGATGATCTCCACCGTGCTCCCGATCGAGGAGGAGAGCCGATTCACGCTCATCTACGGTAACCGGGACGGCGCGTCCGTCATGTTCCTCGACGAGCTCGACGCGGTGAAGAGCCGGTTCCCGGATCGGTTCGCGATCTTCCACATCCTCAGCAGGGAGGTCAACGCCATCCCACTGTTCGAGGGCAGGATCGACGAACCCAAGCTCCGGACGCTCCTGTCGAGCGTCGTCGACGCGAAGACCGCGTCGGACTGGTTCCTGTGCGGCCCCGCCGGCGTCATCGATGCCGCCCGGGCGGTGCTGACCCGTGCCGGCGTCGGTGAGGAGCGCATCCACGACGAGCGGTTCTACGCAGGGGACGACGTGCGAGGCGTCGTGGTCGAGGACGACGCCGCGGGATCGGTCGTCAGGGTCACGCTCGACGGTCGTACGACGACGCTGGTCGTCGACCCGGCGGGCGCTCCGATCCTCGATCACGTCCTCACCGTCCGGCCCGAGACCCCGTTCTCGTGTCGCAGCGGTGCGTGCGCGTCCTGTCGGGCGCTGGTGACGACGGGCGAGGTGGTGATGGACCGCAACTGGGCGCTCAACCAGCAGGAGGTCGATGCGGGCCAGGTCCTCACGTGCCAGGCGCATCCCGTGTCCGACGACGTCGCGTTGACCTTCGACGTATGACGCGCCTGACGCGTGACGACATCGTCGCCGGGGCGGGGCGTCGATTCGCGACGCACGGGTACCACGGCACGTCGATGCGCGACCTCGGAGACGACCTCGGCATCCTCGGATCGTCGATCTACGCACACGTCGGTGGCAAACAGGAACTCCTGGTGGCCGTCGTCGAACGGGGCGCCTCGTTCTTCGAGGCGTCGGCCGCCGCCGCGCTCGAGGGCGGGGCCGATCCGCTCGACACCCTCGAGCGATTGATCGCCGGCCACATCGACGTCGTGCTCGATCACCGGAGCGAGGCCCGGACCTACCTCGCGGAGGTCCCGTTCCTCGATGACGAGGAACGGGCGAGGATCGCTGTGACCCGTCGGGCGTACGAAGACGTGTTCACCTCGACGATCCGCGACGCGCAGCGCGATGGTCTCGTGCGGCGTGACCTCGACCCGAGACTCGCGGCCATCTACGTCCTGTCGATCCTCAACTCCATCGATCGCTGGTTCGACCAGAGCGGACGACTGTCCCGGGACGAGATCGCCTCCGACATCTTCGGCTTCGCGTGCGGAGGCATGGTCACAGGACGGTGACGGGTCACTCCGTCACGGAGTGTTGGACGGCCGCGGGAACCTCATCTCGCAGATCGATCGTGACCTCGGATCCCGAACGAAGGATGACGTTGGCGGTCTCGAGGGTCTCGAGGCCGTCGGCGGTCGCCGCCGCCACGATCCGCTCGAGACGTGCGATCTCCTCGACCATGCTCGCCCGATCGGCTTCCGCCTGCTCGCGCACGGCCCTGGCCTCGTGGCGCGCTTCCTGGAGCACCCGGTTGGCCTCGGCCCGCGTGGCCTCAGCGTCCTCCCGGGCACGGGCGATGATCCGGTCCGCCTCGGCGCGGGCAGCTTCCTCGATGCGCCCGATCTCGGCACGACGCCGTTCGGCGTCCTCTTCGGCTCGAGCCACGATGATCGCAGCGCGCTCGGCGGCGTCGGCGACGAGAGGTGCGTCGTCGCCGGCCCCGGCGCGTCGTGCGATCTCGATCGCCTCGCGCTTGGCCTGATCGATGATCCGATGCCGCGCCTCGTTGGTCTCAGCGACGACGGCGTCGATGCGTGCCTCGATGTCGGCGGCCTCGCGTTCGGCGCGTTCGGCGCGAGCGTCGCTGATCGCCACGCGCTCCTCGAGCACACGGATCGCCCTGTCGATCTCGCCGAGGAACTCGCGTACCTCGGTGGTGTCGTAGCCGCGCATCGCCGTCTTGAATCGATGCTCCGTGATGTCTTCCATCGCCGTCCCTCCGTTGCCCCTGCGTTCATCATACGCCACCCGGGAAGATGCGCTAGGTGTTTGCCATTGCGCGGTCAGTGGTTGCACGGCCCGCCGTGGGAGGAATGAACCCCGAGAATCCGCTGTTGTGGGCGACGAGAAAGGATGTCGACATGGAAGCGTACGATCTCGCCCAACTGGCCCTCCGCATCGCCGTCGGCTCGGTGATGCTCGCACACGGGATCAAGCATGCACGGGGGAGAGACAAGACGTCGCGGTGGTTCGGATCCATCGGCTTCAAGCAGCCGACGCTGCAGTGGTTCGCATCGACCGCGGCGGAGATCGGCGTCGGGGTGCTGCTCATCGTCGGCCTCCTCACCGCGGTGGCCGCTGCGGGCGTGATCGGGGTGATGGCCGTCGCCTTCGTGTCGGTGCACCGGAAGGTCGGCTTCTGGATCACGGCTCGGCCCGATGAGGGGTGGGAGTACGTGATGGTGCTCGCGGTCGTCGCCGGAGCGGTCGCGGTCGGCGGAGCGGGCAGCGCGTCGATCGATCACGCACTCGGCATCGCGGGCGTGCTACGCGGCTGGGTGGGCGTCGTCGCCGTCCTCGGTGGGCTGGTCGCTGCCGGTGTCCAGCTCGCGGTCTTCTTCCGCCCGACGCCCATCGACGAGGGAACGGCGCCGGGCGCGTCGGCGTGACGGCTCGCCGCGAGGCGGCGGTTGGGCGCTCGCCCGTGGAGGTCGGCGTTACCGCTTGTTCGTCCCGTACACCATGTTGCGAAGTCGTTGCTCGACGACTTCGGCCTCATCGTGTGCGGTCTCTCGCCCGAGTACCGACTTCATGCGGTCGTTGACCGCCTCGTCGTACTCCTGGTCAGCCCGACGCTCCTCGGAAGTGCTTCTCCTGAACAGCTTCATGACGCCCTTATCGGCCGTTCGATCCCGAATCTTGAGGTGAATATGCGGGGTCGCGAAGAACAGGAGGACCGGGTCAGCTGCCTGCCAGCAGACCTTTGATCCGGCGGAGGAAGCCGGTGGAGTCGTCGTTCACCGGCGACGGGAGGGACGCGCGGCGGTGGAGGTCCGACGAACGGTGGCCGATCTTCGGGAGGGCCCCCGTGTTCCTCTGGTAGAAGGACTGCACCTCCGAGGATGGGAGAGGGATGACGTCGGCGAGGTCGTCGCCGACGGTCGGAGCTTCGAGCCGGCGGGCTGTTTCATGCATCGAACGGTTCCTCTCCACGTGTTCACGCCTTCCCAAGCCGACCCACGACACAACCTACTCCGGATCGGGGGGAAGCCTAGAAGGGTTCTGTTGGGCGCGAGATGACTAGTGCAGAGGCCCCGCGCCGAGGCGGGCGGACGCGGTACGCTGGATGCAGGAGGTGCCCATGGGGAGCAAACGCGTTCCGGTTCGTGATCTGACGATGGCGTACGAGGACGTCGGGACGGGGGAGCCCATCGTGTTCCTGCACGGCAACCCGACATCGTCGTACCTGTGGAGGAACGTGATCCCACACCTCTCGAGCGCCTATCGGTGCGTCGCTCCCGACCTCGTCGGCATGGGTGACTCGGACAAGCGACCCGGCGGCGGCCCCGACGCGTACACCTTCGTCGAGCACCGGAGGTACCTCGACGACTTCCTCGAGGCGATGGATCTCGGGGACCGCGTCACGCTCGTGGTCCACGACTGGGGGTCGGGACTGGGTTTCGACTGGGCCAATCGGAACCGCGACCGCGTGGTCGGGATCGCGTACATGGAGGCGATCGTCCGGCCGGTCGGCTGGGACGAGTGGCCCGACGATGCTCGCCCGATCTTCCAGGCGATGCGAAGCGCCGCCGGCGAGGAGCTGGTGCTCGAGAAGAACATCTTCGTCGAGCGGATCCTCCCTGCGGCGATCATCCGGGAGCTCACGGACGAGGAGATGTCGGTGTACCGCGCTCCGTATCTCGAGCCGGGCGAGTCCCGACGCCCGACCCTCACCTGGCCGCGTCAGATCCCGATCGACGGCGCGCCGCCCGATGTCGCGGCGATCGTCGAAGCGTACGCAGCGTGGATGTCGACGAACGATCTCCCGAAGCTGTTCATCGACGCGGAGCCGGGCAGCATCCTCACCGGTCCTCAGAGGGAGTTCTGCCGGACCTGGAGGAACCAGAGCGAGGTGACCGTGGAGGGCCGTCACTTCATCCAGGAGGACTCCCCGGACGAGATCGGCGTCGCGATCGAAGCCTGGAGATCGATCATCGGGTGAGCCGTCCGACGGTGGGGGCGGACGGGGTCCGGGGTTGATCGCCCGGCGCGCCATACTCCGCACCATGAAGATGCCGACCATCTTTCGAAACGTGACGCGCGCCGGTCTCCTCGATGTCGACTTCTACAACCGCGCCGAGCTGGACACGTCGCTCGACGGCCAGGCCGCCGTGGTCGTGATCGTCGCCAACGCCGCCGCCGGGGTCGGCGCGGCGTTCGCCGCCGAGGGCAACGTGTTCGCCGCCGCCGGCGCGAGCGCAGCGGCCGGGATCGTCGGATGGCTGCTCTGGTCGTACGTCGCGATGGTGGTCGGCACCCGCCTGTTCGGTGGCACGTCGGACTTCGGCCAGATGCGACGTGTCATCGGGTTCGCCTACGCGCCGCTCGCGATCGGGATCGTCCCCTACCTCGGGCCGATCGGCGCGATCTGGGTGTTGCTCGCCGCCGTGATCGCGATCCGGGAGGGCATGGAGTTCTCCACCCAGCGCTCCATCGCGACGATGGTCGTCGGCTGGGGGGCGTGGGTCGCGGCGACCGTGGCGGTCAACGTACTCGTCGGTTGGGACATGCGGCCCGCGTGGCCGTTCTGAGCGACGTCACCGGTCGCTCCCGCCGCCGGCCGGTGGCAGGGGCGCCTCCCGGACGCGATCTCCCCTTGGATCGACCCTCCAGTCGGAGCGCCAGCTCGAGTTCGCCCGCCAGAACAACCAGGTGGCCATCCCGATCGGGATCGGAGGGAGGAGCGTCGCGCCCCGGAACAGCAGGACCCCCGCCGAGATGACGCTCGTGTCGACGGGGACGCTCGGGCTCGTCGTCTGCCATCCGAGGGTCAGTAGGCCGATCCACCCCAGGTCGACCAGGCCCAACCCGCCCGGGCTCACGGGGATCATCACGAGGAAGCGTCCGAGGGTGAAGGCGAGAACGACCCACGGAAGGGGCAGCACGGCGGCGTCGACGCCGACCGCGTAGACGCTCGCTGCGAACAAGCCGGTCATCATGGCGTGGTTCCACACCGTCGCGAGGCTCAGTCCGGCGACCCGTCGTCGCACGACCTCGTTGAGGTCCGATCGGAACCGGACGACGGAGCCCGCCACGTCGAGTCGTCGCCGGCCGAGACGCTCCGTCACGCGGGCGACGAGCCGATCCACGGCGGCAGCGACCCGTTCTGCGAGATCTTCGTTGTCGAGGATCTTGACGAGGAAGAACACGGCGGCGGCGACGAGTGCCAGGCCCCCGATCGACACCGTCCACATCCACGGCGCGGCTCCACCGCTCGCCGCGACGATCAGGACCGCGGCGGCCGGTAGCGAGATCCGTGCGAGCCAGTCCCACACCCCGGCCGCGAGGAGCCCGGCCGAGATGGCGTGCGGCGTGAACCCCCACGACATGTACATGGCGTAGTTCACCGGAAGCGCGATGGCCCCGCCGGAGGGGACCGCGTTCGTGATGGCGGTCCCCGTCATGTGGTTGACGAACGCCTCGCGGATCCGCAACGTGGCGATGACCTGGATGAGCACGATCGGGTACGCCAGGAGGAACGCGGTGGCGAAGAAGCCGATGACGAGCCACGCACCCGTGCCGACGGCGGTGAGGTCGTCGAGGACCTCGCGGTAGTCGGCCAGGTTGGGGATGACGAACCCGAACACGACGACGAGGACCGTGAGCGTGATCCCCGCCGAGAGGAGTCGCTTCCACAGCGGTGGTCGCTCGAGCCGGGGAGTCTCCCGATCGAGGTCGTCGACCGGTCGGACGTCGTCAGGCATCCGGTGACTCGCGACGCTCGGTGGAGGTGGCCGGCCCGGGGCTCGACACCATCTCCTCGCTGATCTCCCACAGACGGTGTGCCTGGTCCGGGTCCCGTGCGTGGCGGGTCGACTTCGACGGTTCTCGATCCTCGAAGTAGATGCCCCCGGTCACATCGATCCCGGGAGTGGTGGCGAGCCACACGATCGTATCGGCGCCCTCCTGCGGTGAGCGCATCCAGCGGCCACCGAGGGTGTACGCAAGACGGACGATACGTGCGTCGCCTCCACGTCCGAGACCCGTTCTCACCACGCCCGGATGGACCGCGACCGCGGTGACGCCGCGGTCCCCGTAGCGCTCGTTGATCTCGACGGCGTGGAGGATGTTGGCGAGCTTGGCGTGCCCGTAGACCTCCATGAACCTGTAGCGCCGTCGGTCGAACCCGATGTCGTCGAAGAGGATCCCCTCCTTGGCGTAGGTGTGAGCGACCGAGGCCGTGTTGATGACCCGCGAAGGAGCGGAGGCGGCGAGCAGGTCGAGGAGGGTCGAGGTCAGCAGGAAGGGGCCGAGGTGGTTGGTCGCGAACGTCAGCTCGTAGCCGTCGATCGACCGGGTTCGTCTGCTCACGACGATACCTGCGTTGTTGACGAGGACGGCCAGGTCGTCGTGTGCGTCGAGGAACCGGTCGGCTGCGTCGCGAACCGACTCGAGGCAGGCGAGGTCGACCATGAGGATCCCGACCTCGGAACCGGTCTCTGCGTGGATCGCGGCGGCCGTGGCCGACCCCCTGGCCTCGCTGCGCGCCGTGATCGTCACGCGAGCCCCGGCCGCAGCGAGCTCGCGTGCGACGACGGCACCGATGCCGGACGTGGCGCCGGTGACCAGCACCGTGCGATCTTCGATCGACCAGGTCATGAGGCGCGAGCGTACCGCCCACCCGGATCCTCCCGGTCGATCACAGCGTGCGCAGGGCCTCCGTCGGACTCACCCTCGCTGCTCGCATCGCCGGGTACAGCCCGGCGATGACGCCGATGGCGATCGCAGCGAGGAAACCCCCGACGATGGCGATACTCGGGATCAGCACGTCCCACCCCTTGTAGTTGGCGTACAGGGACGTGACGACGGCACCGAGAGCGACGCCTCCGACACCCCCGATCGCCGACAGGAGCAGGGACTCGCCGAGGAACTGCACGGCGATGTGCCGTCTCGTGGCGCCGAGCGCCCGGCGGAGGCCGATCTCGCCGCGTCGTTCGAGGACCGAGATGACCATCACGTTGGCGATCCCGACGCCACCGACGAGGAGCGCGACGGCCCCGAGGCCGAGGAGCAGGCTGGTGAAGGCGTCGTCGGCGGCCTCGCGTGCCTCGAGGGCGTCCGACGGTCGGGTGACCTCGACCTCGTCGGGTGCTTCGGGGTTGACCGTTGCGGGCAGGACCCCGCGGACGTCGTCGATGTACTCTGGGTCGGTACGGACGTAGATCCTGCTCGGAACCTGGTCGTAGCCGAGGTAGGACGCTGCGGCGGTGACGCCGACGAGCGCGGATCGATCGATGTCGGGGGAGAGCGCGATCGAGTCGAGGATGCCGACCACGCTGAACCAGCGGTCGCCGAGCCACACGACGGGGGACCCGGAGACCGATCGGACGCCGAGTCGCTCCGCCGCGACGGCCCCAAGGACGGTGACGGGGTAGTCGGCGGGTGCCTCGTCGAGGAACACGCCGTCACCGACCGTCCCCTGGAGCGTGGTGAGGAGATCGGTCCCTGCGGCCAGCACGGCGATCCCGCCGGTCTGTTCGGAGGGGATACGATCGGTGCGGTACACGTTGGCGTCGACGCTCCCGATCGCCGACACGGACTCCACGGGTGCGATGCGCGAGACCATCGCCGGAGCGGTCTCCGGGAGCTCCCCCGTCCCCGCGCCGATCCCGCTGCCGGCCTCGACCTGGAGCATGTTGGTACCGAGCTGGTCGAGCTGTGCGAGCAGGTCGCTCTTGGAGGACTCCGAGAGCCCGAGCACGCCGACCATCGCAGCGATGCCGATCACGATCCCGAGGGCGGAGAGGAACGATCGCAGACGCCTGGTCCGGAGCCCGATCCCGGCGGCCCTGGCGGCGTCCGCGGGGGCGAGGCGGGAGGGACGAAGGTTCGCCGGCGCCGTCACGCCGCCCTCGCAGCGGTGTCTGCCACGATCACACCGTCCTTGATCTCGACGCGTCGCGGGAACCGGGCGGCGATGTCCCGGTCGTGGGTGATCACGGCGATCGTGGTGCCCTCGCGGTTCAGCTCCTCGATGAGCTCGACGATCGAGTTCCCGGCAGCCGAATCGAGGTTCCCGGTCGGCTCGTCCGCGAGGAGGATCTCGGGGGAGCCGACGAGGGCCCTGGCGATCGCGACGCGTTGGCGCTCTCCGCCGGAGAGCTTCGTCGCCATGTGGGAGGTCCTGTGCCCGAGCCCGACGCGTTCGAGCGCCTCTGCGGCGAGCCTGCGGCGTCTGCGCAGGGGCGTCCCCGTGTAGAGGAGCCCGTCCGCGACGTTGTCGAGCGCGGTCTCGCCGGCGAGGAGGAAGAACTGCTGGAAGACGAACCCGATCTTCTGTGACCGAAGCGCCGAGAGACGCTTGTCGCGGAGGTCGGCCACGTCGTACCCGGCGACGGTGACGCGACCCGACGTGGCCCGATCGAGCGTGCCGACCACGTGCAGGAGGGTCGACTTTCCCGAACCGGAAGGACCGACGATCGCGAGGATCTCACCTTCGGTGATGCGAAGGTCGATGCCTCGCAGGGCCCGCACCGGGGGTGTTCCCGGGTACTCCTTGACGACGTTGGAGAGTTCGAGGACGGCGCGCGTCACGGTACGACCACCGCCGTCCCGGCGTCGATGCCGGATCCGGAGATCTCGACGAGTCCGTCGGCGAACATGCCGCCGTCGACGCCGACGAGTGTCGTGGACCCATCGTCGTGGACCACCTCGACCGCGTACCCGCCCTCGGAGAGTGCGAGGAGGGCGCTCACGGGCACGGCGAGCACGTCGGTCGCCTCCTCGGTGACCACCTCGACGGAGACGGGCGCCTCGTCGAGGTCGGCCGCGGCGTCGGGATCGTCGAGGGTGACCTCGACCTCGAAGTA
Source organism: Actinomycetes bacterium (assembly GCA_024276495.1). Lineage (GTDB taxonomy): Bacteria > Actinomycetota > Acidimicrobiia > Acidimicrobiales > Aldehydirespiratoraceae > JAJRXC01. The sequence goes on along the minus strand of JAJRXC010000063.1, from coordinate 51,384 downwards.
GCTCCCCTCACCTTGCAGGTTGCGGATCGCGACGGTCCCGACCGACGTGACCGTCGCCGCGGTCCTCGTGTCGTCGGGAAGGACCACGACGACCGCATCACCTTCGGCGACGATCCCCTGATCGGCGCTGTCGAGAGCGACGGAGACGACCGTCGACGAGCCCGACGTCAGGATGACCTGGCTGCCGGCCTGGACCGGTTGGCCCACTTCCGCCGGCACGGAGGCGACACGGACGGGCTCGGGGAGGAAGACGACATCCGAGATGAGGACGCGTCCGGTCTCCGCCACGCCCAGGGACTCCTGCCAGCGCTTGACCATGTCACGGGTGTCGTAGTCGAACTCCTCGTCGACCCTCACCTCGTCGTCGGGGTCGTACCCGAGATCGACGAGCGAGCGTTCGAGCTGCTCGACGTCGCGGCCCTCGAGACCCCGCTGGAGGGCGCGGTACATGGGAAGATCGCCTTCGAGCAGTGTGACGGGCACCGTGTCGACGCTGTACAACGCGTCTCCGAGATCGAGGATCGCACCGCTCTCGGGTAAGGATGTGATCGTCCCGACCGCCCGGTTCACGACCGCCGGGCCCTCCACGTAGCCGAGCGTGCCGTCGAGGGTGGTCATCTCCTGGAGGGTGGTCTCGACGACCGAGACCGTGCGTGTCGGGGTCGTCGTCGCCTGAGCGGTGTCGGTCGTCGTGGGCCCGAGCGCCGTCCAGGCGGTCGCGGCGGCGATGGCTCCGATCACGACGACGAGCATCCACGGCCACCAGCGTCGCCGCCGCTCCCGGGTCGGTGAGGTCATCCCTCACCACCGCTTCCCGGGTTCCCCCCGAAGCCGCCGAACACGCCCTCGCAGGCTGCGGCAGCTTCCTGGAAGGCGGGATCCTCGAGGTCGAGGGCTCCGGAGAACGGTCCGCTTCCCGAGCCGGGGGCCGACGAGAGGTTCGGGTCGGGCATGTCGTAGCCGTTGTCTCGCATGCACGCAGCGAACTCGAGCAGCTGGTCGTCGCGCTCGGTCCGATCCGTGCCCTCGAACCCGAAGGTGAAGCCGTCGAGGAGGGGCATGCAGGCGTCGCGGGCAGCGGAGACCTCTTCGCGCGACACGCCCTCGGTCGCGTCCAGGATGTCACGCATGCGGGGTGGCCGGACGTTGCCGTTGCCGTCGACCGTCGGGTCGTCGACCACGAGGCCCTCGTCGCGCAGACACTGGGCGAAGGCGAGTGCGACCTCCTCCTCGGTCATCTCCGTGATCGCGCCGTCCTGTGCCGCGGTGGTCGGGGTGGAGCCCGAGTCGAGCGAAGCGACACCCTCGTCCGACGGGGAGGTCCCCGAGCTGCAGGCCGCTGCGACGAGTGCGACCGCAGCGGCGATCGCGAGCACCTTGAACTTCATGACGTCTCCTTCTGGTGGATGGTCGGAAGTCAAACGACCGAGCCTGAAGACCCCGTGAAAGGCGTGTGAGAGAACGATGAAATCCCGTCTTAGCCTGTTCTCACATGCGTATCACCGAACTCTCACGCGAGAACCGTACGATTGGCGCATGGAGAAACCCGCAGCGAGGCTGCTCGTCGTCGAAGACGATCCCGCCGTTCGTGAAGCGCTCGAGCGAGCTCTCGTGTTCGAGGGGTACGACGTCGAGGTAGCGAGAGACGGCGGCATCGCACTCGCCGCCTTGCGTGAGCGCCCCATGGATCTGATCGTGCTCGACGTCATGATGCCGCACGTCGACGGCATCGAGGTGTGCAGACGCGTTCGCGCGTCCGGCGACGACACCCCGATCCTCCTGCTCACCGCCAGGGCTGCTGTCGGCGACAGGGTCGAGGGGCTCGATGCGGGCGCCGACGACTACGTGACGAAGCCCTTCGCCCTCGATGAGCTCCTCGCCCGGATCAGGGCGCTCCTTCGCCGGTCCACCGGCGAGGTCGCAGACGTGCTCCGCTTCGCCGACATCGTCATCGACCCCGGGGCGCGAACGGCCCATCGCGGCGGCCGCGACCTCGGGTTGACCAAGACCGAGTTCGACCTGCTCGTGCTCCTCGCCAGGGCCCCGGGGATCGTGCTCGATCGCGACACGATCTACGAGGAGATCTGGGGGATCGACTTCTTCACGTCGTCGAACTCGCTCGACGTGTACATCGGGTACCTGCGAAGGAAGACGGAGGCAGGCGGCGAGCCGCGTCTGATCCACACGGTGCGCGGCGTTGGGTACGTGCTGCGCGAAGCATCGTGACGATCCGGCGGCGGATCGCGCTCGTCGCGGCGTCCGCGGTCGCTGTGAGCGTCGTCCTCGTCGCCGTCGCGTCGTTCCTCCTCGCCGAGCGCCAGATCATGGCGCCGATCGACGAGAGCCTCCTGTCGCGCGCAGCGATCATCGAGAGCGTCCCACCGGGAACGTTCCCGCCCGGCCTCAGGGAGGACTTCGTCAAGAAGGAGGGCGTATTCGCCCAGCGACGGGGCGACTTCGACTCCACCTACTACCAGGTGATCCTCCCCGGCGGCGGAACCGTCAACGCCGGAGCAGACGACCTCGTCCTCCCGGTTCCCGCGCCCGACGAGGTGACCACGGAGGCTCCGACGCTCCGCTCCGCATGGGTGGACGGGCTCCACCTTCGGATCGTGACGGTGTACCAGCCGGAGGCCGGCGTCTTCGTCCAGCTCGGTCGGCCCCTCACCGAGGCCGACGAGACCCTCCGCCGGCTGGCCGTGATGCTGGCGGTCACGGGGCTCCTCGGCATCGCCGTCGCCGGTGGGCTGGGTCTGGTGGTCGCGCGTTCGGCGCTCAAGCCGGTGGACGATCTACGGGTGTCGCTGTCCGACATCACCGCATCGAGATCGCTGGGGACACGGGTCGACGTCTCGAGCGGAGATGAGATCGCCGAGCTCGGCCGCGCCTTCAACCGGCTCCTCGACGAGATCGAGGCCGCCCGCGCCGATCAGGTGCGTCTGGTCAGGGACGCAGGCCATGAGTTGCGCACGCCGTTGACCGCGCTGCGCACCAACATCGAGATCCTTCAGCGGCACGAGGTCGGCGAGGCGGACCGGATGGAGATGCTCGCAGCGGCGCACGCCGAGATCGAGGAGCTCTCGATGCTCGTCGCCGAGGTCGTGGACCTCGCGACCGACCGCTACGAAGACGAGCCGACGACGCGTGTGGTCCTCGGTGAGGTGGTGGGCTCGGTCGCCGAACGAGTCGAGCGTCGCAACGGACGCAGGCTGGCGATCGACGACGACGGCTCGGCGGTCACCGGCAAGCACGCGGCCATCGACCGTGCGATCTCGAACATCGTGGCGCACGCGGACGCATGGACACCCGAAGGGGACGTGATCGCCGTCTCGATCTCGGGTGGTTGCGTCACCGTCACCGACACGGGCCCCGGCTTCGAGCCGGAGGACATCGACCACGTGTTCGAGAGGTTCTACCGATCGTCGGGCGCCCGATCGACCCCCGGGTCGGGACTCGGGCTGTCGATCGTTCGCCAGGTGGTCGAGGATCACAGCGGTGACGTCTTCGCCCGGAACCGGTCCGACGGCCGTGGCGCGATCGTCGGATTCTGCCTCCCGACGGTGTGAGCGGGCACGCTGCCCTTCTCAGGCCGTTCTCACGTTTCCCTCACAGATCTCCGACACGGCGTTGTCACGATTCCAGGGTGAGATCGTTCGAAAGGAGACACTCATGAAGAAACTGATCGCATCTCTGACGGCAGCCGGCGTTCTCGTGTCGGGGGCGTTCGTGGCCTCGGTGGTGAGCGGTGCCGATGCACGAGCTCAGACCGCGGCCGACACGACGCTCGACGCCACGACCCGTCCGGAGCGACCCGAGCGCGGCGCCATCCTCGACGAGGTGCTCGACGGCCTCGTCGCCGATGGCACGCTCGACCAGAGCCAGGCCGACGCCGTGGTCTCGGCGCTCGAGGCCAAGCGCGCGGAGCTCGAGGAGCGGTTCGGAGAACGACCCCCGCGGATGGGCCCGCACCGACGCGGTGTCCTGCGCGGACTGCTCGCCGACGGTGTGATCACCGCAGACGAGATCGCCGCGCTTCCCGAGGACCATCCGTTGAGGAACGGCGAGGGACCGCTCGCCGAGCTCCTCGACGATGACGGTCAGATCACCCGGGAGGAACTCGAGGCGTTCCGCAGGGAGCGCCAGGCAGAGCGCAGGTCGGAGCAGGAGGCCGGTGGCTAGGCCGATCTACCGCCCGGCGGTCGAGATGCCCGGATCGGAGGATCCGGGCATCCTCGCGCGTTGCGCGATCAGCCAGACCTCGGACACCGGCTCGACCGCGAACCCGGCGGGCGCACGCTCGTTCCACCGGGCGATCCGAAGGTTGAGTCGGCCGACCATGTGCCGCGCCGCTTCGAGAGCATCGACCGAGACGGCTTCGGCGACGACGTCGCGTCGGGCGGCCTCGAGTTCCTTGCGGCCCTCCTCGACTCGCTCACGTTCGATGAACGCCCGGACCCACCAATCGGGGTCGCCGGTGAGGTCCCGCATCGGTTCTCCCACGCCCACGGTCGGGGTGAGGTCGCCCGACGCGATCGCCTCGTCGATGCGTCTTTCGGCGTATCGTTGCGTGTCCACGACACGAGGGTACCGGATGGCCTACGGGCGAGACATGCGTTCGACGTTGCTGGCCGCCTACGACGCGGCTGTCGATGCGGGCGACCCCGAGTCGGCCGTGGCCCGGGCCATCGTCCTCGACGACGCCGGGATCACGATCGGGGGGCACCGGTTCGCAGGGGCGCGGCCGGACGACGTCGTCGTCGTCGCCCTCGGGAAGGCGGCCCCTGCCATGTCGCGGGGCGTCGCCCGTGCGCTCGGGACGGTCCGGGGCGTCGCCGTCTCGAACCATCGTGAGGCGTGCCCGGTGCCGTTGACGATCGGGTCACACCCGGTGCCCGACGAGGCGAGCCTGCGATGTGGCGAGCTGCTCCTCGAGTTCATCGGCGAACTGTCCTCGACGGACCTGGTCGTGTACCTCGTGTCGGGCGGTGGATCGGCGATCGCCGTGGCCCCCGCCGAGGGCGTCGGCCTCGGGGACCTCGCGAGGTTGAACGACGTCCTCCTGAGCTCGGCGGTGCCGATCGGGGACATGAACGAGGTGCGCGCTGCGGTGAGTCGCCTCAAAGGTGGGGGCCTCGCTTCTGCGTCGCGAGCGTCGCGTTCCGTGACGCTGGTCCTGAGCGACGTCGTCGGCGTCGGGCCTGTGCACGTGGCGTCGGGGCCGACGCTGGGCGCCGGCATGGGAGCGAGAGCCGCAGGGGTCCTCGAGCGGTACCGGCTCGAGTCGCAGGTGCCGACCGCGATCCGCGCCGCGGTCGAGAGGTGGCGACCTCCAGTGGGGGTCGATGAAGGCGCCTCCGTCGTCGTCGGTTCGTCAGAGGTCGCGGCGGCCGCCGCTGCAGCGTTCCTCCACCGCGCCGGGATCGACGTGTCGGTCGCGACGACCGCCCTGATGGGGGAAGCCAGGATCCGGGCCGTCGACCTGATCGGGGAGTGTGCGAGCGGCGCCGCGGTGGTCGCGACGGGGGAGACGACCGTGACCGTGGTGGGTCCGGGCGTCGGGGGGCGGAACCAGGAGGCCGCCCTCGCCGCGGCGATCGAGATCGACGGGTCGAGTGTGGTGTTCTCGTCGCTCGGGACCGACGGCATCGACGGTGCGACGCCGGCCGCCGGTGCGATCGTGGACGGCCGCACGGCGGCCGACGCGAGGGCCCGCGGCGTCGACCTGCGTCGGGCGCTCGAGAGGAACGACAGTCACCCGGTCCTGTCGGCTCTCGGTGCGACGGTGGTGCGCGGCGACACGGGGACGAACGTCGGGGACCTCTGGATGGTCGCTCGCGACCTGTGAAGCTGCCGTCGTGCGCTCACTCGAGACCTGCGAGGAACTCCTCGACGGCGGTCTCGTAGGCGTCGGGATCGACGTTCCACGAGCGCGTGTGGCTCGCGTCCGTCGTCACGAGGGTCACGATGTCGGGTCGCAGCTCGGCCATCTCGACGCTCGTGGCGTACGGCACGGACGTGTCGCGGGTCCCGTGGAAGACGAGCATCGGTGCGTGGAGCTCCGCCGTCTGAGACAGGTAGTCGGTCGCTTTCCAGTCGACGTCGAAGCGCCAGGTCGAGATCCACTTCGCGAACTGGGTGACGACGCCGGGCACCCGGATCGGAAGCACGGGCAGGTCGGTGCGCGACGCCTGGAAATCGATGGTGCGTTCGAAGCTGAACACCGGTGAGTCGAGGATCGCCGCCACCGTGCGGTTGCGCAGCGGTGACCGGGTGAGGTAGCTCGTGACGATCGCCCCACCCATCGAGTACCCGACGAGGATGTGACTCGACGCGCCGTTCTCCTCGGCGTACGCGACCGCCGCCGCGACGTCGACCCACTCCGTCTTCCCGAACTGGTGGTACCCCGACGGGTCGCGGACCTCGCCGATGTCGTTGCGGTAGGTGATGACGAGGATCGGGTAGCCGAGGTCGCGCAGTGTCGGGATGATCCTGAGTCCCTCCTCCCTCGGCGCTCCCTTGCCGTGGACGACGATCGCCCACGTGTCGGAGGTGCCGGGGATGAACCAGGCGGGGAAGTTCCCGACGTCCGACGAGTACGTCACGTTCTCGTACTCGATGCCCAGCGCCTCGAGCGGGTCGCCACGGTAGGCGAACGGATCGAGGTCGACGGGCGTGCCGACGGCGGGCCCCGGCCCATCGCCGAGGGATCGGACGTCGATGCGGGCGCCGTCGGTCACCGATGAGCGGACGAGGTCGGGGCTGGTGGTGTAGCCGCCGGCCCACGCGACCCCCTGGATCCCTGGCTGGTCCATCTGGTCGTGATCCTCGGGGCCCTCGATCGAGAGCGTGCCGGCGGCGGCGTCGACCACCTCGAGCTCGAAGGTGTCGGGCTCGCTCGTCGGCGGGGCCAGGGCGCCGTCCCGCAGGACGCCGGAGAAGTAGAAGCCCGACGCGCCGAACGCGGCGACGAGCACCGCGGCGACGATCGCCACGATCCTCACCGTGGTTCCCACGAGGGTCCGCTGCTTCTTGAGGGGTCGTGGCTCGGGCGGCGGTGTCCGGTGACTGCTCGTTCTGCGTCCCATGCGGCCCCCGTTGGTGGAGTCGTGACTTCGACACACGCGTCGAACTCTTGGCCTGTCCCTCTGAATCGGTCGGTTCGGACCCAACCTTGAACCGAACGGCGGATCTCCGGCCGGAACCGGGAGGGCTCCACGGGCCCGATCGCGTGGGGGGCTCAGGATCGAGGCGGCGGGAAGTCCCCGGCGGCGGGGAGCATCGCCGGCACCGGGCGCCCGATCAGAGCCTCGACGTCACCGGACACGCCGATGAGCGACGAGAGCGACACGCCGTGGCCGAACCCGCCCCGGTTGAGCATGTAGACGAGATCGTCCGTGGCGATGTTCCCGGTCGCCGCCGGGGCGAAGGGACAGCCCCCGATCCCCCCGACGGATGCGTCGATCCTGGTCACCCCCACCTCGATGGCTGCGTAGGTGTTGGCGAGGCCGGTGTTGCGGGTGTCGTGGAAGTGAACGCGGAGAGGCACCCCACCGACGACGTCCGCGACCGCGGAGAGCCGTTTGGTGACCGACCACGGATCGCCGACGCCGATCGTGTCGGCGATCGCGATCTCGTCGACGCCGCACCCGGCCAGCACCGCGGCCGTCTCGACGAGACGCTCGATCGGCACTTCGCCTTCGAACGGACATCCCCACGCGGTCCCGATCGTCGCGGTGACGGAGATGTCGTTCGCGTGGGCGTCGAGCGCGATCGATCGCACGACCTCGATCGATTCGGACGTGGGGACGCCCTGGTTCTTCTCGTTGAAGGTGTCGGAGGCGAAGAGCGGCACGTTCACCTCGTCGATGCCCGTGTCGACCGCACGCAACCACCCGCGCCAGTTCATCACGAGCCCGATGTAGCTCACGCCGTCGCGCTTGGCGATGCCGGCCATCACCGCTTCGGCGTCCGCGAGCTGGGGGACGTACTTCGGGTGGGCGAAGGACACCGCCTCGATCCTGGTGACGCCCGATGCGACGAGGTGCTCGATGAGGGAGATCTTGTCGTCGGTCGCCAGCGTCACGGCCTCGTTCTGGAGGCCGTCTCTCGGGCCGACCTCGATGATCTGGATGTCGGTTCGCATCGTCACCTCTCCCGCGCGATCCGGTGTGCGTCCATGGGCTCCTGCACGGCGCACCCTACCGTCCCGGCCGCCGTGGCAGTCCGGTACGATGACGGCTCCCCACGAAAGGCCCGACGATGTCGAACGACGCTGTGGACGGTGAGACGTTCAAGGAGATGATGGCGGGCGTGGCGGCCACCGTGACGGTCGTGACCACGATCTCGGACGGGGAGCCCCTCGGCATCACCGTGACGGCGTTCACATCCGTGTCGGTCGATCCGCCCATCGTGCTGTGGTGCATCGACAAGGTCTCCGCGTCGCTCGAGGCGATGGTGGCGGCGGACGGGTTCACCGTGAACTTCCTCGACGACGCCGCGGCGGACGTCGCCACGCTCTTCGCCACCAGGGGCGCCGACAAGTTCGGCGCCGCCGGGTGGTCGCCACCGTCCGTCGAGGGCGCCGGGCCGGTCCTCGACGCCGCGTACGGCACCTTCGAATGCGCGATGACCGACCGGATCGAGGTCGGCGACCACTGGGTGCTCTTCGGGCGGGTCGAGGCGGGAGGACGGCGCGACCCTTCCCGCTCCCCGCTGCTGTACCTCGACCGTTCGTACGCTGCGGTCGATCGAACGCCGCCGGCGGGCGGGTGAGCGCGCTCAGCGTCCCCCGCGTCCCAGGTTGATCCAGGTCGTCTTGAGGTTCGTGTACTTGTCGAGTGCGTGCAGCGACTTGTCCTTGCCTCCGAACCCCGACTCCTTGTAGCCGCCGAACGGGGCCGTGATCCCGGACGTGTCGAAGTTGTTGATCCACACGGTGCCCGCCTGAAGTGAGCGCGCCATGGTGTGCGCCCGCGTGAGGTTCGAGGTCCACACCGCGGCGGACAGCCCGTAGCGCGAGTCGTTGGCGATCGAGAGGGCCTCCGCCTCGTCCTCGAACGGGATGATGCTGAGTACGGGTCCGAAGATCTCGTCCCTGGCGATGTCCATGTCGTTGCGGACGTCGGCGAACACCGTCGGTTCGATGAAGTAGCCGCCCGAGTCGGGCAACGCCCGCTTGCCTCCGGCGACGAGCCTGGCGCCCTGATCGACGCCCCGCTCGATGTAGTCGGTGACGCGGGCGAGCTGTGTGTCGTCGACGATCGGGCCGGCCTTGGTCGTGGGATCGAGCGGGTTCCCCGGTTGCCACGAGCCCGAGAGCTCTCCGACCCGCTCGACGACCTCGTCGTAGATCGATCGCTCGACCAGGAGGCGCGACCCGGCGATGCACATCTCACCGGTGTTCCAGAAGATCGATACGCCGACGGCCCCGATCGCGTAGCCGAGATCCGGGGCGTCCCCGAAGATGATGTTAGGGGTCTTGCCCCCCGTCTCGGCGGACACCCGCTTCATGTTCGAACGCGCCGAGTACTCGAGGAACATCTTGCCGACCTCGGTCGAACCCGTGAACGTGACGGCGTCGATGCCCGGATGCAGGCCGATCGCCCGCCCGGCGGTCTCTCCGAGACCCGGGACCACGTTCAGCACGCCGGGAGGGATGCCTGCTTCGACCGCCAGCTCCGCCAGGCGAAGCGCGGAGAGCGGCGCTTGCTCGGCCGGCTTGAGGATGACGGAGTTGCCGGCCATGAGCGCCGGAGCCAGCTTCCACGAGTTGATCATGAGGGGGAAGTTCCAGGGCGTGACCGCGCCGACCACGCCGACGGGCTCTCGCGTCACGAGGCCGAGCGCGTCGGGACCGGTGGGGGCGATCTCGTCGTAGAGCTTGTCGGCGGCCTCGCCGTACCACGCGTACGTCGAGGACGCCTGCCCCACGTCGACGCGGCGCGAGTACCGGATCGGCTTGCCGACATCGATCGTCTCGAGGAGCTGGAGTTCCTCACCGTTCTCCTCGATCAGCTCGGCGAGCCTGATGAGCGCCCTGCCGCGATCGCGCGGAGCGAGACCAGACCAGCGTCCGTCCTCGAACGCCGTGCGCGCGGATCGCACCGCGGCGTCGACGTCCTCCGTCGATCCGGCGGCGACCTCGGTGATGGTCTCACCCGTCGCCGGGTTCACGGTCGCGAACCGGCTTCCCGACAGCGGCTGCCTCCACTCGCCGTCGATGAAGATGTCACCTCTCGGCTCGACGTCGTTCGCGGCCTGTGTCCATTCCTCGAGTGTCTTCGTCGTCATGTCCGCTCCTCCGTCACGCGGTGCCACCTGAGTCGTATCACGGCCGACCGTTCGGCTCCGACGCCGAGGTCGGACAGCTCGAGGTCCGTCGTGCCGTCCTCGTTCGTGATCCATTCGATGTGCCTGATCTGTGTCCCACCGACCCAGTCGGGGAAGAGGGAGAGTTCCACGTGGTGGTGGACCTGGTCACCGACCACCTCGTAGGTCCCGGCGTACGAGAGGTACCCGGCGGCGGCCGACGCCCGCTCCATCGCGGTCGCCTCGTTGAACGAACGGGTGCCGATGAGCTCCCGGTCGGACTTCATCAGCGTCGCCACCATGCGACCCTCGTCGGTGTAGGTGATGAGCCCCTGCGCCTTGCCGTTGAACGGGCGGGTCACGCGGCCGTTGCGCAACGTGACGGTCCAGTCGATCAGGCGCCATGTCCCGATGAGTTCGTGCATCCCCCGACACTACATTCCCCCGTCGACCTGCGCGGATCAGAACAACTTGCCGGGCCGGGAGCGGTCGTAGAGGGCGTCGAGGCGCTTGGTGAGGACAGGATGGCTCGCCAGCATGTTGACCACCCACAGGAAGAACCCGCGATCGGTCGACGATCGTGCGGCGATCTTGCGTCCGTCGACGAGGGGGTAGAGGTACTTGCCGCCCGTGAGGAGGACGATCCCGTCGATCCCGTCGGGTACGACGCTGTACGCGTAGTTGTCCGCCGTGTACTCCTTGGCGCGCGAGAGCGCCGGGCCGATCAACGGCAGGTAGCCGATGAAGCTCGACAGGATCGTGTACCAGTACGTCGTGTGCTTGGCTGCGACGTGCCCGACCTCGTGGGCGATGATGAAGTCGAGTGCTGCAGGATCCCGGACCCTCGGCCCGGCGTCGAACGTCCCGACCTCGAAGATGTCCGAGTTGATCCGGATGAAGTTCGTGCGATTGTGCTTCGAAGCGAACGCGTTGAGGGAACCGCCCTCCTGGGTCAGGTACGCCCGCGGCACACGGTCGAGACCGAACTCGTTCGCGTAGTGCTCGATCCTCGCGTGCACGTCCGGGAACTCATCGGCGGTGATCTCGACCGAGGTGAGGCGCTCCTGGGCGTTGATCATCCCGCGGAAGAAGTACACACCGCCGATGATCGCGGCGATCACGGTCACGAGCTGGACACCGACGTACTCGAGGAAGAAGACCGCGACGAGCGGGAGAGCCGTCACGGCGAGGACTGCACCGAGGATGCCGAACCAGACCTCGCCCGGGTGACGTCGTGGATGGGACATGTCGGGACGGTAGTGGGCGTCAACCGACTACAAGGTGAGGCGCCTTCCTACCATCCGGGCGGCCCGGGACCGATGCGAGGACGGAGGACGTCGTGAACGCCAGAGCCGTTTCACTCACGATCGTCGCGTTCCTCCTCGGTGCGCTCGCGGCCGGTGGGATCGGCGTTCGGGTGATCCGGGAGGTCAGCACGGCGCAGGACGCCACGTCGCTCCCGGCGGGGAACATCGCCCCCGGCCCCGACGGCCCGTACTTCACGGACCCGAACGAGACGATGATCGCGTCGGTCTCGCTCGTGCCCGGATCGCTCGAGGCCACCGACGGCACGGTGACCGTCGGGTACGACCTCACCCCGCTGGCCCCACGCGGGGTGTGGCTCCCCCCGGCCGCCAACGTCGGCATCAGGGATCAAGGCGTGGTCCTGGTCCAGCCGAGAACCTGGGTGCTCGAGGCGGCGGGGCAGTCGATCGTCGGCGTCGGTGAGAACGTGGCCGCGAGGACCGTCTCGTTCGACGTCACCCGGGAGATCCCTGCAGAGGAGGTCGAGGCGGTCCGCGTGATCGAGGCGATCGCGCTGTTCCCCGTCGAGATCCCGTTCACGCTCGGTGCGACCTCGCCGACGGCCGACCTGGGCTTCGGCGTCACCGCAGAGCTCGTGCGGGTGACGGAGGGATCGACGGCCACGACCGTCGAGATCGCCGTCGAGGGCGGCGACCCGACCAGGGTGTCGCTCTTCGTCGTCGGCGCGGGCCCGGGGTGGCGTCGGGCGGCACCGACACAGGACGGTGCCGGCGTGACGCTCACCTGGGTCGGTGGCGCGCTTCCCGTCGACATCCCGCTTCTCGCCGAGGGCAGCGCGTGGGTGCCCATCGAGGGCCTGTTCGAGATCGAGATGGAGGGTCTGCGATGACCGACGATCCTATGAACGGCGACGGCGGCCGTCTCGAGGACTCCGTCTACGAGACCCCGCAGGGCGTGGTCGACGGCGAGTCCGAGATCCCGTGGAAGCCGCCGGTGATCGCTGCGATCCTCGGAGCGTTGCTCGTGGCCGTCTACGTGGTCTACGCGATCGTGACGGGGCCCGGCCCCGACGACGTCGTCTCGACGACGCCCGGCCCGGCTCCGTCGACCGTGTTCCCACCCGGGTACGTCGAGGTCGCCAATCGCGCCGGTGCCCGCGTCGAGTCGATCATCTCCACGGAGACGAGCACGATCGCCTTCCTATCGACGTCGGTTCCCGGATCGACGGACCCGGCGGCCATCCCGCCGCTCGAGGTGGCGTTCTGGGAGCTCTCGACGGCGAGCGGTTCGGTGTCCATGACCGACCAGTATCGATGGCCGGGTGCGTCGGGGAGCGACGGTGGATCGCTCACCGTGGTGTTCCCCGCCGTCGACACCGGGTCGGCCGCCGACGCCTCGATTGTGGCTCATCCCGTCCTCTCCGCCGGCACGGCGTCGCTCACGATCGACGCGCCCACGACGCTGCCGGTGGAACTGAACGACGTTCGCATCGCGGTCGGGGGCGATGCGGTGGTCATCGACACGCTCACGGTCGATGCCGACGGCGGGTACGTCCAGTGGCGGGCCGAAGGCGACATGCCGGCCCGGGTGGACACGATCGTGACGTTCGAGGGCACGGCGACCGGGGACGCCGGCGACGCGGTGCTGCTCCCGATCCACCTGGGTGCGTTCCTCGTCGACCCCGTCGCGTTCTCCGAACCGGTGCCGGTGGCCTACACGTTCGCGTCCCGAGACCGACTCGTGCGCTCGGGTGCGGAACCGGACCCGGCGCGCCCACCCACGGGGGTCACGGTCGAGTTCCGGGTCGCCCTCGTGGACGCCGTCGCCGATCCGGTGTCCCTGACGGTCGACCGTTGATCCGAACGGGGAGACCTGCGTCGCGCCTCGGTGTCGAGCGGTCATCGATGTGCCGTCCGGGTATCGCCTAGGGTTCGAGGTGCGGCGGGCCCCGTCGAGCCACCCGTCGTCGTTGCAGGAGGCCTGATTGTTCACATCCGCAGAACTCGCGGTGCAGGGAGCCCTCGATGCAGGAGCCCGCTACGCCGACGCCAGGGTGGTCGTGTCGTTGTCCGAGTCGATCAACGTCCAGAACCAGAACCTGGATCGGGTGGATCGCTCGGAACACGTCGGCGTGGGTGTCCGGGCGCTCATCGGGTCGTCGTGGGGGTTCGCGGCGACGCCGGACCTCAGCGCCTCCGCGGTCCGGTCGGCCGGTGCGCGGGCGGCTGGGATCGCCGGCGCGTCGAGGCTCGTTCCCGGCCCGCCGGTGGAGTTCGCCGACGTGCCCGTGACGCAGGCCACGTGGGAGACCCCGTTCACCGAGGACCCCTTCTCGGTCGCGCTGTCGGAGAAGGTCGACATGCTCGTCGAGGTGACCGCCACGATGCAGGCGGTCGCCGGTGTCGAGATCGCGACCGGCAGCCTCGCGTTCTGGGACACCAACACGTGGTTCGCGTCGTCCCAGGGCCACCGGATCCACCAGCACCTGGTCGAGTCGGGTGGGGGCTTCGACGCGACCGCGATCGGCGAGCACGAGACGCAGCGGAGGTCCTATCCGCAATCCTTCGGCCAGTTCGAGACGGGCGGGTACGAGACCGTCCGGGCGTGGGAGTACCAGGCCAACGCACGGCGGATCGCCGAGGAAGCCGTCGCCCTCCTCCACGCACCGGAGATGGACGAGCGCGAGACGGCGCTCGTGCTCGAAGGATCCCAGCTGGCCCTCCAGATCCACGAGTCCGTCGGTCACGCCATCGAGCTGGACCGCATCCTCGGTTGGGAGGCCGCCTTCGCCGGCACCAGCCACCTCGAGCTGTCGGAGCTCGGAACGCACCGGTACGGATCCGAGCTCATGAACATCACCGCCGACGCGACCCTTCCGGGCGCCCTCGGAACGTTCGGTTTCGACGACGAGGGGACGCCTGCTGCGAGCGTCGACATCGTCAGGGACGGCATCTGGGTGGGTGTGCTGTCGGGCCGGGACTCGGCGGCGATCGCAGGACTGACGCCGGGCGGGATGGTTCGTGCCGACGGGTACAACCGGCTTCCGATGGTGCGCATGACCAACGTCGGCCTCCAACCGGGATCCGGCACGCTCGAGGAGATCATCGCGGAGACCGATGACGGCGTGTACATGTCCACGAACCGGTCGTGGTCGATCGACGACCGGCGCCTCAACTTCCAGTTCGGGTGCGAGATCGCGTGGGAGATCGAGAACGGAGAGCTCACGAGGATGCTCAAGAACCCCACCTACACCGGGATCACGCCCCAGTTCTGGGGCACACTCGATCGGTTGGCGGGCCGGTCGGAGTGGGTCCATTGGGGCACGCCGAACTGCGGCAAGGGCCAACCGATCCAGGTCGCCCACACGGGGCACAGCGCTTCGCCTGCGAGGTTCTCGAACGTCCGTGTGGGGGTGAAGGGGTGACCGATCCCCGCCACCTCGTCGACACGGTGCTCGAGATCGTGGGTGCCCGCGCGGACGCCGAGGCCGTCGCGGACGTTGGAACGTCGGCGCTGACGAGGTTCGCGAACTCGTTCATCCATCAGAACGTCTCCGAGGACGTCGCGGAGGTCACCCTGCGTGTCGCCGTCGAGGGGCGGGTGTCGAGCGCGACGACGACGGCAACGACCCCGGATGGGCTCGCAGCGTTCGTCGGCGACACCATCGACATCGCCACCCACCGGCCCCCCGACGCCGAGTGGCCGGGGTTCGGCGGCCGGACCGACTACCCAGACGTCGATCACTGGGATGCTGCGACGGCCCACGCCCATCCGACGGCGCGTGCAGAAGCCGTGCGGGCGTTCGTCGCCGCCGGGGACGGCACGGCCGCCGCCGGGTACTGTCGCACCGAGGCACACGACGTCGCGTACGGGAACACGCTGGGCCGCTCCGCTGCCGGCCGGTACACCACGGCGATCGTCGACGGTATCCACCAGACCCCGACCTCGGCGGGATCGGGTCACGGCGCCGGGCGGGCGCTCGGGGCGATCGATGCGGCGTCGGTCGGGGCGCTGGCGGCGGCACGCGCCCGCGACTCGGTCGCGGCCTACGACGTGAAGCCCGGCGAGTACGAGGTCGTGCTCTCACCCGAGTGTGTCGCCACCATCGCGGTCTTCCTCGATGCCTACGGTTTCAACGCGAAGGTCGCCCAGGACGGGATGTCGTTCGTCGAACCCGGTGAGCAGCAGTTCGACGGGTCGATCGACATCTGGGACGACGCCTCGGACCCCGAGGCGCTCTTCGTCGCGTCCGACACGGAGGGGACGCCGAAGCGCCGGGTCGATCTCGTTCGGGGTGGCGAGACCGTGTCGCTGGTACACGACCGGAGAACCGCGCACCGCGACGGTGTCGAGTCCACCGGCCACGCGACGGCCGCGGGCGACGTGTCCGGCCCGCTCGGCACCAACGTGTTCGTCGGCGGCGGCGACGCGTCGGTCGAGGAGATGATCGCGTCGATCGACCGGGGCATCTACGTCGCGACGTTCAACTACTGCAGGGTCCTCGACCCCAAGTCGTTGGTCGTCACCGGCCTGACGCGGAACGGAACGTTCATGATCGAGAACGGCTCGATCACCGGGGCGGTCACCACGATGCGGTTCACCCAGTCCTTCATCGGCGCTCTCGCACCCGGACGGGTTCGGGGGATCGGGAGCGACGGGCGGTTCGCAGACTCCGAGTTCGGGCCGACCATGGTCCACGCACCCTCGATGCAGCTCGCATCGTGGAACTTCACGGGAGGAGCAGAAGGCTGATGTCCATCCTCGGCGAGTCCGCCACAGCAGCGTTGTTCGAGACGCGCGACGAGGCGGAGGCCGCGTGGGAGGCCCTCCACGAGGCGGGGGTTCCCGCCGTCGTGGTCACCGACCCCGGCCTCCTCGGCAGGTACAGCGTGTCGGTCGAGGTCGAACGGGTCGACCTCGACCGCGCCGTCGCCGTGCTCAAGGAGACGCTGGCGAGGGAGTAGCGGCGGCTCGGCGCGGTCCCGCCCCGGACGCGTGGCGACCCGGCCCTGGAGGGGGGACCGGGTCGCGACGTGTGGTGGTGAACTGCGCTATTGAGCAGCCGGTTCGCTCGCGTCCTCCTCGGATGCGATCTCCTCGCGGATGGCGTCCATGTCGAGCGCCTCGATCTGGTTGATGAGGTCCTCGAGGGCTTCGGCGGGGAGTGCGCCGGGCTGGGAGAAGATGCCGATCTGGTCGCGGAACGCGACGAGTGTCGGGATGGAGCGGATACCGAACCCCGCGGCGAGCTCCTGCTCGGCCTCGGTGTCGACCTTCGCGAACGTGATGTTCGGGAACTTCTCCGACATCTGCTCGTAGGTCGGTGCGAACGAACGGCACGGACCGCACCACTCCGCCCAGAAGTCGATGAGGACGATGTCGTTGTCGGCGATCGTCGACTCGATGGTGTCCTTCGTGATGTTCACAGTTGCCATGGAATGTCGTCTCCGGTCGTAGGGAAAAAGGATCGAGTGGTGCAACCGGCCTCGATACGGGTTCTATTCCCCGGTATCTTACACACCCCCGGGGGTATATGCACTCCGGTGAGTCGATGACCGCTGCCTTGCCCGTAGACTTCCGTCGTGGTTGAAACCAGGGCCATCGCGAACCTCGAGAGCATCTCGGTACGGGCGGGTGCGACGCACATTCTCAGGGATGTGACGATGACCGTCCACCCCGGTGATGCGATAGGTGTGTTCGGAACGAACGGCGCGGGGAAGACGACCCTGCTACGGCTCCTCGCCACGCTGCTCAAACCGGCGACGGGCAAGGCCACGATCCTCGGCGCCGACCTCGCCACGGACGCCCGGTACGACGTGCGGCCCCGGATCGGCTACGTCGGCCACGTCCCGGGCCTCTACCCCGAGATGACGCTCAACGAGAACCTGTCCTTCATCGCAACGGCGATGGGGATCGATCACGAGGTCGTCGAATCCAGCCTCGCCGCGGTCGGGCTCGCGGGAGCGGCCGACCGGCGCGCCGAGGTGTGCAGCCACGGGATGCAGCGGCGGGCCGAGTTCGCCCGTGTGCTCATGACGAAACCCGACTTCCTGCTCCTCGACGAGCCGCACTCTGCGCTCGACGGGAACGCCGTCGACCTCGTCGACGATCTCGTCCGCCAGATCATCGATTC
This sequence comes from Actinomycetes bacterium, assembly GCA_024276495.1. GTDB lineage: Bacteria > Actinomycetota > Acidimicrobiia > Acidimicrobiales > Aldehydirespiratoraceae > JAJRXC01. Next base: position 33,677 of record JAJRXC010000063.1, on the reverse strand, counting down.
GGGCGGGGCGGCGGTGCTCGTGTCGCACGACCGCAGCCGCGTCGAGAACCTCGCGACCTACAGCGTCGAGATCACCGGTGGCACGATCGCATGACGAGGACGAGCTTCTGGACCCAGGCGATGGCGATCACCAAGCGTGACGTGATGCGGGAGCGTCGTTCCGGCGAGGTGCTGTGGGTCACGCTCCCGTTCGGGGCGATCGCGCTCCTGTTGATCCCCATCGCCATCGGGACCGACCGGCCGACGCTGCGCGCCATCGGCGTCGGGATGTTCTGGGTGATCGTCATGCTGTTCGGGGTCCTCATCGCCGTGCGCCAGGCGCACACCGAATCGCAAGCCCAACGCGACGTCGTCGCGTTGACCGGCATCGACCCGGCGGCCGGGTACGTCGGGCGGGTGATCGCCAGCTTCATGTTCCTCATCGGTTTCGAGGTGGTCCTCGCCGTGGTGACCGTCGCCTTGTACGACGTCCCACTCGATGGATGGGCGTGGATGCCGCTGGTCATGGTCCTCGTCGGAGCGGGGCTCTCGCTCCTCGGGACCCTCGCCGCGAGCATCGTGTCCACCGGGCGTTCGGCCTCCGCGCTCGTCCCCCTGCTGGTCGCCCCGCTGTCGGTGCCGTTGCTGATCGGCGCGACCCAGACGTTCGAGGCCTTACGCCTCGGTCGCAGTAGCCTTACGTGGACATTGATGATGGTGATCGTGATCTTGCTCCTCGCGATAGCGGGGGTCATGTCAGCCCGGACACTCCAGGAGTCGTGATGGCAACGCTGGTACAGAAGAAGTCCCCCGTCTGGCCCTGGATCGTGATGGCCATCGCAGGTCTCGTCACGTTCGTCGCGGCGATGACCGTTCCCCCCGACGCCGTCCAAGGCCAGCTCTCGCGCATCATGTACGTGCACGTGCCGTCGGCGTGGCTGGCGTACCTCTCGTTCGGGGTCACGATGATCGCCTCGGGGATCTATCTCTGGAAACGCGACCTCGAGTGGGATCGCAGAGCCCACGCCTCGGCCGAGATCGGTGTGTTCTTCACCGGGCTCGCCATCGCCCTCGGCATGATCTGGGGCAAGTCGACCTGGGGGACCTGGTGGACGTGGGACGCACGGCTGACGCTGACCGCCATCATGTTCTTCGTCTACCTCGGGTACCTGGCGTTGCGCCGGACCACGGACGACATGGACGCACGGGCCAAGCGCGCCGCCGTGATGGGCATCCTGGCGATCGTGCAGATCCCGCTCGTGCACTTCTCGGTCATCTGGTGGCAGACACTGCACCAACCCCCGTCGATCATCAAGCCCGAGGGCCCGGACATGGACACCGTGATGGTCCTCACCCTCCTGACGGCGGTCGCGAGCTTCACGGTCATGTACATCGCCATGATGGTCAAGCGCGTCGAGCTCGCCCGCCTCGAGGACGCCGTTCTCATCGCCGAGCAGACGAACACCGGCCCCGCTGCAGGGGAAGCGGTCGTCGCTCCTGATCTGTCGGGAGGTGCGTGATGGACTACGCCTACCAGTGGAACTGGGTCATGTTCGGCTACGGCGTCGCGTACGCGGCGCTCGTGGTGTTCGCTTCATCGATCGCCGTTCGAGTAACTCGTGCGCGCCGTAGGCTTGGAGAAGAGACATGAGGAAGTACGCCCGTTTCATCATTCCGGCAGGTGTCATCGTGGTCGCGCTCGGCTTCCTGATGGTCAACCTCAGCTCGACCCTCGTGTACTTCAACACGCCGGCCGAGCTGCAGGCGCGCGAACCGAGCGACGCCAGGCTCCGGCTCGGCGGTCGGGTTGTTCCCGGCTCGGTCGTGGAGCAGGAGACAACGGTCGCTTTCGAGGTCGAGGACTGTGACACGTCGGTCACGGTGATCCACACCGGGGTACCGCCGCAACTCTTCCAGGAGGGGATCGGCGTCGTCGTGGAGGGCGTGTGGACGGGCGAGGCTTTCGAGTCCGACACGATGCTCGTCAAGCACGACGAGGAGTACCGCCAGGACAGTGAGGACTACGACGAGGTCGAGCACACCTGTTCTGAGTCATGATCGCCTTCGCCGGGTATCTGGCGATCTTCGTCGCCCTCGGCGCCTCGGCCGCCGTCACCGTTCAAGGGATCAGGTACGCGCGGAGCGGTGACGCCACCAAGCTCAAGGCACCGGTCACGATCCTGCTCGCGGCGGCCGTAGCGGCGTTCCTGCTCCTCGAGATCGGGATCCTGAGCAGCGACTTCTCGATCGCCTACATCGCCAACAACACGGCGACGACCACGCCGTTCCTGTTCCTCTTCGCAGCTGCGTGGGCCGCGCTCGAGGGATCGATCGTCCTGTGGGGCCTCGTCCTGGCCGCCTTCATCTGGCTGGTGTGGCGCGGGGTCGGCAAGGAGGACGGGCTCGGCGTGCTGGCGCTCGCCGTGATGGGTGGGATCGCCGTGTTCTGGTTCGGCCTCATGGCGACGGCCGGCAACCCGTTCGCCGTGTGCACGAGCGCGGCGTCGATCGGGTGCACCGACTCGTCGTGGTGGCCGTTCGTCGAGGCCGTCGCCCCGCTCGACGGGAGAGGACCGAACCCTCTCCTCCAGAACCATTTCATGATGGCCGTCCACCCGCCCCTCCTGTACATCGGGTACGTGGGGTTCACCGTGCCGTTCGGGTTCGCCATCGCCGCGCTGATCCGGCGCGACTTCGGGCGCACCTGGCTCGACCGGACGCACCGCTGGTCGCTCATCGCCTGGGTGTTCCTGACGGGAGGGATCCTGATCGGCGGGTGGTGGTCGTACGAGGTGCTCGGCTGGGGAGGGTTCTGGGCGTGGGATCCCGTCGAGAACGCCTCGTTCCTCCCGTGGCTCACCGCCACGGCGTTCATCCACTCGGCGATCGTGCAACGCCGGCGGGGGATGCTCCAGGCGTGGAACTTCATCCTCGTCATCGCCACGTTCGCGCTCACCATCCTCGGCACGTTCATCACCAGGTCGGGTGTGATCGCCTCGGTCCATGCGTTCTCGCAGTCCGTCGTCGGCCCGGCGCTCCTCGCGCTCCTCGCCGTCATCGTCATCGGGTCGTTGGGCCTCTTCGTGTGGCGGTCCGCCGAGATCGCCCAGGCGCCGCGTCTCGACTCCCTCTCGTCGCGCGAGGGCTACATCCTGGCGAACAACCTCCTCCTGACGGTGTTCGCGTTCACGGTCCTGTTCGGCACGATGTACCCGCTCGTCGTCGAGGCTGCGTCGGGTGACGAGGTGGCCGTCGGGCGACCGTTCTTCGATCGTGCCTCGATCCCCCTCGCCCTGTTGCTGCTGCTGATCCTCGGGATCGGCTCGATCTCCCCGTGGAGGGTCGCCAAACCCAAGGTCCTGTGGGAGCGTCTCCGTCTCGCGACGGTCGTCGGGCTCATCTCCGGTGCGCTGGCGGTCGTGGTGGGTGGGATCGACTCGAACGCGGTCGTCGTCACCATCGTCCTGACGTTCTTCGTCCTGACCGCCATCGTCGACCGGTTCGTGAACGTCGTACGATCCCGACCCGAGTCGGCGCCGTCGGCGGCGGTCAAGGTCCTGAGGAACGAACCGGGCTACTGGGGTGGCCAGATCGCTCACGTCGGCGTCGCGCTCATGGCGCTCGCCATCGCCACGACCGGCGGTCTCGCGGTGCGCGACACGATCGCTCTGGCCCCGGGTGAGACCGCAGTCGTCGGTGGATACTGCGTCAGGTACCTCGAGCCCGTGTCGAGGGTGGAGCCCAACCGGACCGTCTCGGGTGTCCTCGTCGAGGTTCTGGACGGGTCCTGCTCGAAGGTGATCGACACGCTCGAACCGCGAGTCAACACCTACCCGGGTGCGTCGCAGCCCATCGGGACGCCTGCGGTGTCGACCGGTTTCGTCAACGACGTGTACCTCGCGGTCGCCGGAGGGTCCGCCGAGCGGATCGAGCTCAACGTGTTCGTGTTCCCTCTGCAGTGGTTGCTGTGGGCCGGCGGGTTCGTGGTGATCTTCGGAGGGCTCTTCGCGATGATCCCGAAACCGAATCGACAACACCGAACGTCGGAAGAGGGAACAGCGGAAGAGGAGACCGTGGAAAGCGGAGTGACCGATGAGTGACCGTGCGAAGAACGCCATCTTCGCCGTGATCGCCGTGCTGGCGCTCGGTGTCATCGTCGCGGGCCTCGCCCCGGGAGATCCGACGCCTCCGACGGACGCCGAACGTGTCGATGCGCTCGCGGCGGCGATCAAGTGCCCGTTCTGCAACGGTGAGTCGCTCAAGGAGTCCCAGTCCTCGGTGGCGGCCGAGTACCGGGCGCTCATCGCCGAACGCGTGGCCGGCGGCGCCACCGACGACGAGATCATCGACGAGTTCGCCGCGAGGTTCGGTGACTCCTACATCCTCGATACGTCCACGACGGGGTGGTCCGTCGCGTTGTGGATCGTCCCGGTGCTCGCCATCGTCACCGGTGCAGGGGTCGTGATGTGGATGTACCGCTCTGCGAAGCAACGATCGAAGGTCACGACATGAGTGATCGGCTTCGCGAGCAGATCGACCTCATCCGTTCCGAGCTCGTCGAGGTCGACGACCAGGTGGCCGACGGCGACCTCGACGACGAGACGGCGGCCCGGATCCGCGAGCGGTACGAGTCCGAGCTCGCCGGGCTCGAGGCGAAGCTCGAGGTCGTGTCGGATTCGGACACGGAGGACGCGTCCGGCGCACCTCACGCGACGGGCGTGAAACGATTCAGCGGCCGGGCCATCGCCGGGATCGCCCTCGTCGTCGTCGCGATGACCGTGATCGGCGTGTTCGCCGTGCAGTCCCTCAACACACCGCAGGTCGTCGGCGCCGACGGCATCGTCGGGGACGTCGTGCGCGGCGAGAGCCAGATCGATCTCGAGAACGTCTCGAACGAGGAGATGGAGCAGGTCGTCGCAGCCAACCCCGACATCGTCCCGATGCGCCTCGCGCTGGCACGGCGGTACTTCGAGGCAGGCGAGTTCGACAAAGCCCTCGGCCACTACTTCGAGGTGCTCGACCGGGAACAGCACCCCGAGGCGCTCGCCAACATCGGGTGGATGACGTACCTGTCGGGCCGACCGGACATCGCCGTGGGTTACGTCGAGGCGGCCCTCGAACGCCAGCCCGACTACCTCGCCGCGGAGTGGTTCCTGGGGAACATCTACATGGCACTCGGACGGAACCAGGACGCGACGGTGCTGCTCGTCAAGATCGAGTCCTCCTCCGAGGTTCCCGATGAGATCAAGGAGACGGCGGCCGCGCTGCTCGAACAGATCCGAGCGGAGGGGTGATGGAACCCGAAACCGAGACCCAACGACCGGCTGAGGGTGACGACAAGCGAGGTGGCAGGATGGTGTGGGCGGCGATCGCCGCAGCCGTCGTCTTCATCGGCCTCGGCATCATCTTCACCGGTCGATTCGGTGGCGATCCGACGATCTCGTCGTCGCCGCTGATCGGGAAGCCCGCACCGACCGACCCCATCGCGTTCATGGACGGCTCCGGTGAGATGTCGATCGCCGACTACGCGGGGGACATCCTGGTCGTCAACTACTGGGCGAGCTGGTGTCTCGCGTGCAGGGAGGAGCACCCCGCGCTGCTCCAGGCGGCCGCCGACTACGACGAGCTCGGGGTCACGTTCATCTCCGTCAACTATCAGGACACCTACCCGAACGCGGTCGGGTTCCTCGACGAACTCGGATGGAGCCCCGAGACCGTCTACGTCGTCGACGAGGGCTCCTCGACCGCGTTCCAGTGGGGCGTGCTCGGCATCCCCGAGACGTTCTTCGTCGATCGTGACGGGATCATCGTCGGGAAGGTGTCCGGCCCGTCGAGCTACGCGCTCCTGTCGCGGACGCTCGATCAGATCATCCTCGGCGAGACCATCGGGGACATCAAGACCGGTGAGGTCGAGAACCGGTAGCAGCCCGTCGGGCGTCGACCTCGACCCGCGATCCGATGCCCGCCGCCCGACGTGGACGGCGGGATCGGGATGCGACGTTGAACCCCGTCGGTCAATACCATGCCCGCGATCTCACCATCTCGACCTCATCACCCGAAGGAGCCCCATGGCCACCGAAGCCGATCACCGACTACCGAGAACGGTCATCCCATCGCACTACGAGATCACGTTGGAGCCCGACCTCGAGCAGGCGACCTTCTCGGGATCCGTCGTGATCGACGTCGATGTTCGCGAGGCGGCGTCGGAGATCGTGCTGAACGCGATCGAACTCGACGTCCTCTCGGCCACGGTCGTTGCGGGGGAGGCCGTGCACTCACCGCAGATCTCGCTCGACGAGCGTGCGGAGCGACTGACCCTGTCGTTGGGTGAGGACCTTCCGGTCGGCTCCGCGACGCTGACGATCGAGTTCACCGGCGTCCTCAACGACAAGCTGCACGGCTTCTACCGCTCCACCTACACCGCGCCGGACGGGTCGACGAAGACGATCGCGACCACGCAGTTCGAAGCGACCGATGCTCGCCGGGCGTTCCCGTGCTGGGACGAACCGGACCTCAAGGCGACGTACACGGTGCACCTCATCGTCGCTCCCGACCTCACGGCGGTATCGAACGCGGCGGAGGTCGCACGGACGGCGAGGCCCGACGGCAAGGTGATGGTGTCGTTCGCAGAGACCATGAGGATGTCGACGTACCTCGTGGCGTTCATCGTCGGGGACCTCGAGGCCACCGAGCCCGTCGACGTCGACGGGACCCCGTTGCGCATCGTGGTCGCTCCCGGGAGCATGCACCTCACGTCGTTCGCGCTCGAGATGGGCGCTCACGCACTTCGGTACTTCGCCCGGTACTACGACATCGCGTACCCGGGGGACAAGCTCGACATGATCGCCATCCCCGACTTCGCGTGGGGTGCGATGGAGAACCTCGGGTGCATCACCTACCGCGAGACGGCGTTGCTCCTCGACGAGGCGACGGCGACCACCGATGAGAAGATCCGCGTCGCCGACGTCATCGCCCACGAGATCGCGCACATGTGGTTCGGTGACCTCGTCACGATGAAGTGGTGGAACGGCATCTGGCTCAACGAGGCCTTCGCCACGTTCGCCGAGGTGAAGTGCGTGGATGCGTTCGACCCCGCGTGGGACCGATGGATGTCGTTCTCCGCCTCCCGGGCGGCGAGCCAGCAGACCGACGCGCTCGCGTCGACCCGCTCGATCGAGGTCGAGGTCGCTTCCCCCGAGGAGGCCAACGCCATGTTCGACGTCCTGACGTACCAGAAGGGCTCCTCGGTGCTTCGCATGCTCGAGCAGTACCTCGGCGAGGACGCGTTCCGCTCGGGTGTCACTCGCTATCTCAAGGCTCACGCGTACGGCAACACGGAGACGCGGGATCTGTGGGAGGCCCTCGAAGCGGAGTCCGGCGAGCCGGTCGGTGAGATCATGGACACCTGGATCTTCCAGGGTGGGTACCCGAGGATCTCGGCGACCCGCACCCGGGATGGGATCGTCCTGGCTCAGGAGCCGTTCCGCCTCCTCGGTTCGGGGGAGGGCTCGTGGAAGGTCCCGGTCCTCTACCGAACCCCGACCGGCGATGGGAGGGTGCTGGTGGGCGGAACTCCGGTCACGATCCCGGACGCGGGTTCCGTGGTGGTGAACGCCGGTGGAGAGGGGTTCTATCGTGTCGCCTACGACGACGACCTGTGGCGGTCCGTGCTCGACGGCCTGACCGACCTCGAACCGATCGAGCGGTACGCCGTCGTCTCGGACTCCGTCGCGAACCTGCTGCGTGGAGACGTGACCGGGGCCGACTACCTGGCCCTGGTGGCGATGCTGCACGAGGAGAACGACAGGGACGTCTGGTCGATCGCCCTGACCGGCGTCGGTGAACTCGACCGTGTCGTCTGCACCGACGACCGTCCGGCGTTGCAGCGATACGTCGTCGATCTCGTGGCGCCGAGAGCCGGTGAACTCGGATGGAAGCCGCGAGAGGGTGAGACCGATCGGACACGGTCGATGCGGACCCTGCTCCTGAAAGCCCTCGGCAACCTCGGCGACGATGCGGACACCATCGCGACGGCGCGATCGGTGTACGGCGCCGCAGGCGACGTCGACGCCGAGATCGCCGACGCCGCCCTCTCCATCGTCGCGGCGCACGGGGACGGCGCCACCTTCGATGAGCTCATCGAGCGGTCCCGGTCGGCGCCGACACCCCAGCTCGAGGTCAAGTACCTGCGCGCGGCGACCCAGATCCCCGACCCGGGGTCGGCCGAGCGCCTCTTCCGGAGGGTGCTCGAAGGCGAGGTGAGATCCCAGGACTCGTACTGGGTGCTGGCGTTGCTGCTCGGTCACCGCGAGAACGGGCCTCTCGTGTGGAGGCTCGTCACGGAGAACTGGGAGGCCACGCTCGATTCGATGCCTCCCCAGAACGGTCGCAGGATGCTCGACCTCATCTACTACCGATCCGAGCCCGACGTGGCGGCGGCGATCGAGGACTGGTTCGCGAGCCACTCGATCCGGGGCGGGGAGACCTACACGAAGCAGCAGTTGGAGTTGCTCCGCGTCCGGGTCGGCCTTCGTGCGCGCGAGGAGAACATCGTCGGGCGGGCGCTGGGTCGTTGACGGGGCGTCCGCGGTGTCCCACGATCCGGCGCGCATCTAGCCTCAGCGTCGCAGTGACGAGACGCACCGGCACGGTGGGTCGAGAGAGTTCGGGGTGTACGCATGAGGGTCGTGATCGATGGATCGGCGCTCACCGTCGATGAGGTGGTCGCGGTCGCGCTCGGTGAGGCCGATGTCGTGGTCGGTGAGGGTCTCGACGAGCGGATGGCGCCGGCGAGAGCGCTCGTGCAGAGGGTGCTCGACAACGATGAGACGGTCTACGGCATCACGACGGGGTTCGGGGCGCTCGCGAACACGCGGGTCGGTGTGGACCGGGCGTCGGACCTCCAGTACGACCTGTTGCGATCCCACGCAGCCGGTGTCGGCGATCTCCTCGACCGCGAGACGGTCCGCGCCATGCTGCTGTGTCGGGCCCGGACGCTCGCCCAGGGGTACTCCGGGGTCCGGCCGGAGATCGTCCGTTACCTCATCGCCATGCTCGACAACGACATCCTCCCCGCGGTCCCGACACAGGGATCGGTGGGGGCTTCCGGGGACCTCGCCCCGTTCGCCCATCTGGCCTTGCCGGTGATCGGAGAGGGGTTCGTCCTGTCCGATGACGGTCCCGTCCCCTCCCTCCCGGTGCTGCGGGAACACGGCATCGAGCCGCTCGAGTTGCAGCCGAAGGAGGGACTGAGCCTGCTCAACGGGACGGAGGGCATGCTGGCACAGGGGTGTCTGGCCGTGCACCGGGCCCGGCTGCTGGTCGATGCCGACGACGCTGCCTGCGCGTTGTCCGTCGAGGCGCTCATGGGCTCCGTTCGGCCGTTCGAGCAACGGATCCACGACCTCCGTCCGCACCCGGGACAGGCCCGGTCGGCACGCCATATCCGCAAGCTCCTCGAAGGGTCCAGGATCTCGGCCTCACATCACGACGACTTCACCCACAAGGTCCAGGATGCCTACAGCCTCCGGTGCGCCCCCCAGGTGCACGGAGCGGTGCGAGACACGATCGCGTACGCGACGGACGTGTTCAACCGGGAGCTCGGCGCGGTCGTCGACAACCCGATCGTGTTCGCACAGGAGGGTGACGTCGTGTCGGGTGGCAACTTCCACGGCCAGCCGCTCGCGTTCGCGATGGACTTCCTCGCGATCGCCGTCACCGAGCTCGGATCGATCTCGGAGCGTCGTACCGACCGGATGCTCGACCCGGACCGCTCGTCCGGCCTCACTCCGTTCCTCGCGACCACCCCGGGGGTCTCGAGCGGGTACATGATCACCCAGTACACCGCGGCGGCGATCGTGGCGGAGAACCGCGTGCTGTCGCACCCGGCGTCGGTCGAGTCGATCCCGACGTCGGGCCTGCAGGAGGATCACGTTTCGATGGGATGGGGAGCGGCGCGTAAGCTGGACGTGGTGCTGACCAACACCGCACGCGTGATCGCCGTGGAGTTGATGTGCGCCGCCCAGGGCGTCGAACAGCGGGACCTCGAACCCGCTCCGGGCACCGGCAAGGTCAGGGACGTGGTGCGGTCGGTGTGCCCGCCGCTCGTCGAGGATCGGGCACCGGGACCCGACATCGAGCGGATCGCCGGGCTCATCAACGCCGGAGCCTTCAGCAAGATCGAGGAGGATCTCACATGACGGACGACAAGGGATGGATGGACAAGGTCAGCGAATCGCTCGACAGGGCCGCCGTCGCGGCCAGGGAAGCGTGGCAGGCGACCGAGGACGCGCGGAGGGCCGCAGCGGCGAAGGCCAAGGAGACCATCGATGTTGCGTCCGCCGCGATCGACGAGGGTGTCGAGACGGCGAAGCGCACGTACAAGAGCCCCGGTCCCGGTGACGGCTCCGCCCCCGATCTCGACGCTCCGGCCTTCGCGTACGGGACCGGCCCGCGCACGGTGACCGCACCGACGGGCACCGCGCTCCACACGAAGGGCTGGCTCCAGGAGGCCGTGCTGCGGTGCCTCCTCAACAACCTCGACCCGGAGGTCGCCGAGATCCCCCTCGACCTCGTCGTCTACGGGGGGAAGGGCAAGGCGGCCAGGAACTGGGAGGCCTTCGACGCCATCGTCGCCTCCCTCACGGAACTCGAATCGGACGAGACGCTCCTCGTGCAATCCGGGAAACCGGTCGGTCGGTTCAGGACCCACGAGATGGCGCCGCGCGTGCTCATCGCCAACTCGAACCTCGTCCCCGACTGGGCGACGTGGCAGCACTTCTGGGACCTCGAGGACGCGGGGCTCATGATGTACGGGCAGATGACGGCCGGCTCGTGGATCTACATCGGCACACAGGGGATCCTGCAGGGCACGTACCAGACGTTCGTGGCGATCGCCGAGAAGCGGTTCGGCGGCACGCTGAAGGGGACGCTCACGCTCACCGCGGGCCTCGGCGGCATGGGCGGTGCGCAGCCACTCGCCGTCACGATGAACGACGGGGTCTGCCTCGCGATCGACGTCGATCCCGAACGGATCGAGAAGCGCATCGAGACGCGGTACCTCGACGAGTTCGCTCCCGATCTCGACACGGCCGTCGAGCGCGCCCTCGAGGCCAAGGCGAACGGCGAGGCCGTGTCGATCGGTGTGGTCGGTAACGCTGCCGACGTGTTCCCCGAGCTCCTCGAACGCGGCGTCGACATCGACATCGTCACGGACCAGACGTCGGCCCACGACCCGCTCAACGGGTACGTCCCTGCCGGGTACACGCTCGAGGAGGCTGCGGCGCTGAGGGTCGAGGAACCCGGGGAGTACATCGAGCACGCCCGTGCCTCGATGGCCAGGCACTGCGCTGCGATGGTGGGCTGGCAGGACGCCGGCGCCGAGGTCTTCGACTACGGCAACAACCTGCGGGGTGAGGCGATCGAAGGTGGCTTCGAGAACGCGTTCGCCTACCCGGGCTTCGTCCCGGCGTACATCCGCGACCTGTTCTGCGAGGGCCTCGGTCCGTTCCGCTGGGTCGCGCTCTCGGGTGATCCTGCCGACATCCGGGCGACCGACGATGCGCTGCGTGAGCTCTTCCCGGACAACGCGCCGCTGATGAAGTGGCTCGACATGGCCGAAGACCGCGTGGCGTTCCAGGGTCTTCCGTCGCGCATCTGCTGGCTCGGGTACGGAGAGCGTCACAGAGCGGGACTCGCATTCAACGAGCTGGTCCGCACCGGCGAGGTGAAGGCTCCGATCGTGATCGGTCGGGACCACCTCGATTCCGGTTCCGTCGCATCGCCGTACCGCGAGACGGAGGACATGAAGGACGGCTCCGATGCGGTTGCCGACTGGCCGATCCTCAACGCGCTCCTCAACACGGCCTCCGGTGCAGCGTGGGTCGCGGTTCATCACGGCGGCGGTGTGGGCATGGGCAAGTCGATCCACGCCGGTGCCCAGGTCGTCGCCGACGGAACCCCGGAGGCGGCTCTCCGCCTCGAACGCGTCCTGACGAACGATCCCGGGATGGGGGTCATCCGTCACGCCGACGCCGGCTACGACCGGGCGGTCACCGTCGCTCGGGAGCGCGGCGTGATCATCCCGATGCAGGAGAGCTAGCCGATGACCGGGAGCGATCGTCCGGATCCCACCGAGGGGCACTGCCCCTCCATGCTGATCACCCACATCGGGGAACTGGTCACCAACGACCCCGGGCACGGCGGCGTGCTCGGCATCATCGAGGACGCCGCGGTGTTGATGTGCGATGAGAAGGTGACGTGGGTCGGCACGACCGCCGACCTGCCCGCCGACACCGACCCCGACAAGCACATCGACGCAGGTGGAGCGGCCGTCGTCCCCGGCTTCGTGGACGCACACACGCACGCCGTGTTCGCCGGGGACCGCGCGGAGGAGTTCGCGATGCGGATGGCCGGAGCGAGCTACGAGGACATCCTGTCGTCGGGCGGTGGCATCTACTCGACGGTTCGGTCGACGAGGGACGCCTCGCTCACGGACCTGGTGTCGGCGTCGCTCACCCGCATCGATCACATGCTCGTGTCCGGGACGACGACCGCCGAGGTGAAGTCCGGGTACGGTCTCGACGTCGAGACCGAGGCGAGGATGCTCGAGGCGATCGCCGTCATCGACGACGTCGCCCCGATCGATCTCATCCCGACCTTCCTCGGCGCACACGTGGTCGCTCCCGAGTTCCTCGATGCCCGTGACGACTACATCGAGCTGGTCACGGGACCCATGCTCGAGCGGGTCGCGTCCTTCGCCGGGTTCATCGACGTGTTCTGCGACGATGCGGCGTTCACCGTGGAGGAGACCCGCAGGATCGTCGAGGCCGGGAGGGCCGCGGGGCTTGCGGCGCGGCTCCACGTCGATCAACTGTCGCGCTCGGGCGGCACGGCGCTCGCCGCCGAGATCGGGGCGTTGTCGGCCGACCACGTGGACCACGCGACCGATGAGGACCTCGCGGCGCTCGCCGACGCCGGAACCGTGGCGGTCCTGCTCCCGGGCGTCTCCTACGCCATGCGCTCCGCACCGCCGGATGCGCGCAGGGTGTGGGACGCAGGTGTCACGGTGGCGATCGCGACGGACTGCAACCCGGGCACCGCGTACGTCGAGACGATGCCGTTCGTCATCTCACTCGCGGTCGTGACCGGCGGGCTCACACCCGGTGAAGCCGTGTGGGCGGCCACGAAGGGGGGTGCGCTCGCACTCGGGCTCACGGATCGCGGTGTCATCGCACCCGGGATGCTCGCCGACATGGTCATCCTGGACGCGCCGTCGCACACGCACATCGCGTACCGCCCGGACGGCGCGCTGCCGATCGAGGTCGTCAAGCGCGGCATGCTGGTGTGAGCGAGGGGATCGTGAGCGGTAACTTGTCGACCACGAGCCGGCCGTAGACCAGACCGAGGAGGGCGCCCATGCTCGAGGGATACCAACGATTGCGGTTCGAGACCCCTGCGCCGGGAGTGCTCGAGGTGATCATCTCCGACCCCGATCGGATGAACGCCGTCGACGCCGTCGGCCACCGCGAGCTCGCGTACGTGTGGAGGGACGTCGCCGACCTCGACGACGTGCGTGCGGTGCTCCTGCGCGGGGACGGGCGAGCGTTCTCCGCCGGCGGCTCGTTCGACATGATCGAGGACATGATCGGCGACGCCGAGGCCACGGCACGCATGTTCGAGGAGGCGCGGGCTCTCGTCACCAACCTCGTCGAGTTCCCCAGGCCGATCGTCTCGGCGATCCACGGACCGGCCGTCGGTGCGGGGCTGGTCGCCGCGTTGCTCTCCGACATCCCGATCGCCGCGCGGTCCGCCCGGATCCTCGACGGCCACGTGAAGCTGGGTGTCGCCGCAGGGGATCACGCGGCGCTCGTGTGGCCGCTCCTGGTCGGGATGGCCAAGGCGAAGTACTACCTGTTGACCAACGAGCCGCTGTCGGGTGAGGAGGCCGAGCGGATCGGTCTCGTGGCGCGGGTCGTCGACGACGACGCGCTGTACGACACGGCCCTCGACATCGCGCGGTCCCTCGCCGACGGTCCCGGTTGGGCGACACGGTGGACGAAGCTCGCACTCAACGAGTGGTACCGCCAGGCGATGCCGGCGTTCGACACGTCGCTCGCGCTCGAGATGCTGTCCTTCTTCCACCCTGAAGCGAGGGAGGGCCTCGACGCCCTGGTCGAGAAGCGCCCGCCGCGGTGGAGGTGAGGGCCATCGCGGCACCCGATCGCCCGTACTTCAGCCACGAGCACCCGGTACGTCTCGCCCATCGTGGCTCGCGGATCCTGTGGCCCGAGAACACGTGGTGCGCCTTCGACGGGGCGGTCCGTGAACTCGGGTACCGGTACATCGAGACCGACGTCCAGCTCACGAAGGACGGCGTCGTCGTCGTCTTCCACGACGACACCCTCGAGCGAACCACCAACGGGACGGGGAAGGTCTCCGAGTGGAACTGGGAGGACCTGCGGCACCTCGACGCCGCGTACAGGTTCTCACCCGACGGCGAGGACACGCCGCTGCGAGGGAGCGGTATCGGCATCGCGAGGCTCGACGAGACGTTCGAGCGGTACCCGGAGACCTGCTTCAACATCGACCTCAAGGCTCAGGGGAGCGAGTGGCCCGTTGCCGAGGTCGTCGCCCGCACGAAGCGCGCCGACTCCGTGCTGATCGGGAGCTTCTCCGACCGGCGCATCGCCCGGTTCCGCAGGATCACGCGGGGCCGCGTCGCGACGTCGGCGGGACCGTCGGCTGCGATGGCGATGTTCGCGGCGTCTCGCGTCGGTCGGACGTCGCGGCGCCCGGTCGACGCGTACCAACTCCCGAACCTGGTCAAGGGTGCGGCCGTCGATCGCAGGCTGATCGACGCCGTCCACCGGGCCGGGGCTCAGATCCACGTCTGGACCGTCGACGACCCGGTGGAGATGCACGCGCTCCTCGATCTCGGGGTCGACGGTATCGTCACCGACCGTCCGGATCTGTTGAACGACGTCCTCGAGGAGCGGAACCATGTCGAGCGGTGAGCTGATCGGTGAGATCGTCCGCCTGCAGGTGCAGCGAATCCCCGTCAAGTCGAGAGGGGCCGGGTACGACCCGAGCGGCATCGAGGAGGTCGGTCGAGCCGCCGTCGATGCGTGGGGGATGGTCGGGGGGCGCGAGGATGCGTGGATCGTGGACGCTCACCACAGGGCACACCCGGCTAGCCGCGGGGGAGGCCGTCGGTCGCTGTCGATCGGGTTCACTGGGCACTACACGCTGATGGCCGAGCGGTTCGGGGGCGCTCCGGTGGGGATCGCAGGGGAGAACATCATCGTGGACGGGCCGGCGCTCTCGCTGCGGGATCTCGGTGACGGCCTCGTCATCGTCGCCTCCGACGGCACCGACCTGTTCCTCGAACGGCCCCGCGTCGCCGCGCCCTGTCTCGAGTTCACCAGCTTCATGCTCGGTCTGGACCGCGTCGCACCGCTCGAAGAGATCGAGGGTCCCCTCAACGACCTGCACGACGGGCGCCGCGGGTTCATCGTGGCCGCAGATCGCACATCGAGCCCCGTCGAGCTCTCGATCGGCGATGGCGTGTATCACGCGTGAGGCATCCCGATTCTGTGGGCTCCCACCGTCACATAGACGGTCTGGAACCCTGGGTACGCGGATTTTCTTGGGGGGGGGTCAGAGCTGGATGCCGCGGGTCAGTGCTCCGTCGATGACGAGGTTGGTGCCGGTCGTGAAGCTCGAGACGGGGCTCGAGAGGAACACGACGCCTGCCGCCATCTCCTCGGGTCGGCCCATCCGGCCGGTGGGGTTCAGGCCGAGTGCCATGTCGAACAGGTCGGGGTTGTCCTGCTCGATCGTCTCCCATACACCGCCGGGGAAGTACGTGTTGCCGGGTGAGACCGTGTTCGCCCGGATCCCCTTCGCCGCCAGGTGGTAGGCGAGTCCCTGGATGTACGCGATGATCGCCGACTTCGCGGTGCCGTACGGCCCCGAGGCGAAGTCGACCTCGCGTCCTGAGACGCTCGAGATCGCGACGATGGAGGCTGCATCGCTCTCCTCGAGGTACGGCGTGGCCGCCTTGACGAGACGAACCGTGCCCATGAGGTCGACGCCGAGCGAGGCCTCCCAGTTCTCGTCGGTGTCGGGGATCGCGAGCGCGCTGACGTTGCTGACGATCATGTCGATGCCGCCGAAACGACCGGCGGTCGCCGCCACCCAGGCCGAGATCGCATCGCCGTCGGCCATGTCGAGCGGCGTGCCTGCGACCTGGGGCCCGATGTCGGAGAGCTCCTTCTCGGTCGCTCCGACCGCGTCGGCGCTCCGCGCGCAGAAGGCGACGTCGGCGCCCTCTGCGAGGAACGCCTCGACGATCGCTCTCCCGATCCCCCGTGTTCCACCCGTGACCAGGGCCGTTCGTCCGGTCAGCTGAAGATCCATGTCGTTGCTCCTTCGTCGATCCTCGTGTGTTGTCTCAGCGGTCGCCGGTGTCTCAGAGCGCTCTCGCGCGGTTGCGAAGCTCCGCGTGCACGCCGTCGAACGCATCGACCCGCGGCATCAGGGCCTTGGCGGCCTTGACGACGACGGAGTAGTTGACGTCCACGACGTTCGCGATCGGCACCTCGGTGGTCTGGGAGAGGAGCTGGTAGGCGTCCATGTGGTGGAGGCCGAAGAGCTCCTCGTACCAGCGCACCATCTCCACCTGGGCGATGCGCCACGAGTCCTCCATCGGGCGGGAGGACCCCACGGCCATCCAGTAGCCGTCGGTCTCGAGACGTGGCCACATCGGGGCGCGTCCCTTGATGAGCTCGACGATGATGGTCGAGTTCATCGCCCCCTCGACGGCGGTGCCGCACGCTTCGCCCTCTCCCTGCCGGTAGTGTCCGTCCCCGAGGGAGAAGAGTGCCCCGTCGACGTTCACCCCGAGGAAGACCGTGGTTCCCGCCCGCACCTCCGGCGAGTCCATGTTCCCCCCGAATCGTTCCGGTACGAGCGACGAACGGACCTCACCGCCCGCGGGTGCGACGCCGACCGTGCCGAGCATCGGGTTCATGGGAAGGTCGGCCGTGAAGTCGCCGAACCTGGCCTCGAAGCGGACGGTGTTCGCCGCTGCGTCGACCTCGTAGATCCACGTCGTGTCGGGCAGCGCGTCCTGCAGGTTGACGGTCCGGTCGGTTCCGGTCAACCCGCCGAAGAACGGGATGGCCGCCGACGCTCCCCACGAGCGGGCGGGGGACAGATCGACGACGTGGATGGCGAGCGTGTCACCCGGATCGGCCCCCTTCACGTGGAAAGGCCCGGTCTGTGGATTGACGAAGCCGAGATCGACCTTCTCGCTCGACAGATCGTCCACCGAGGTCAGGGCGTGGTTGAACGCGTCCTCGGACCACAAGCGGAGGACGGTTCCCGGCTCGATCGACAGGACGGGCTCGACGCCTCCGAAGGTGTACGCGTACTGGTCTCGTGTGGGGGTGAACTCGATGATCTCCATGGTCCTCGATGCTAGCGAACGGTGACCGTGCCGGTCGAGGCAACCGCCGGGGAGCTCAGCGGGAGTGTGACGTCCAGGTCCGGAGGATGCCGAGGGACGCGAACGAGGATGCGGTGAGGCCGACGACGGCGAGGCCCGCACCGACGATGGACGCAGGATCGCGGGTCGCGGCGCCGACGAGCAGGGTGGTGAACAGGACGACGCTCGCCGACGAGATCAGGAGATGGCCCCATGTGACGGTCCTCCCAACGGGGCACGCCGGTGCTGGGACGGAACCGGTGGACAGATCGGCCGCATCGGTGACCTCGAACGGTCGATCTCCAGACATGGGCTAACCATAGACGTGGCTCGAGGCTGGATGCGCGCCGGCGGTCTCGCCGTCCGCGGCCAGCCAGGCTCGACGCCACATCGCGGTGCCTTCACGACCCGGGACCCCTGCCCGATCCCCGTCGGCGTAGACGACCTCGTAGACCTGGTACTGGGAGCGATCCCCCGTCTCGGCGCGTCCCGGGTCCACGCGCCTGGTCCCGTACGACTCGGCGCGTTCCTTGATCCCGGCGAGCTGGCGGATCGCCATGATCGAGTCGACGACGGTGAACGCCCACACGAGCGGGCGGGCCGTGGTGCCGGTGGCCCCGGCCGACACCCGCACGACGAGGCGAGTACCGGCGTCGATTGGAGTGAGGTGGAAGTGGAACGCCATGCGGGTCACAGCCCCTGCGGCGCGCTCACCCGGCACCCACCAGGTGAGGGAGGTCCCGTCGTCGATCTCGCGGAGGTACCCGATCGCGGAGGCGTCGCCGAT
This sequence comes from Actinomycetes bacterium, assembly GCA_024276495.1. Taxonomy (GTDB): domain Bacteria; phylum Actinomycetota; class Acidimicrobiia; order Acidimicrobiales; family Aldehydirespiratoraceae; genus JAJRXC01. The sequence goes on along the minus strand of JAJRXC010000063.1, from coordinate 15,423 downwards.
GCGCGGCGGGGGGATCCACGACACGAGATGCCGGGCCGACATCCTCCCACCGTTGTCGATCAGGTCGTAGCTGTACCAGCCCGCGCCCCGCCCGAGTTGTGCGATCCAGGGCGAGGCCACCGTCGGTGGCGTGCGGATGGTGATCGCCCGCGTCATCACCGCCTGCACCGGATCGCGCTCGCCGCCGAACGCATCGCCGGGAAGCGGCATGGATCGCTCCGACGGTGTCGACCCCACCGAGCGCCGCGGTGGGCGCCGACGACGGTCGCCGCACACCCGAGGGCCGCGCCGACGCACCACAGGCGTCGTGCTCGAACCCGGGTGCGGCGATCGGTCATGGTCTCGGTCCCCGGAGGTGCCGGTCGTGTGCCGGGGAACACCCCGAACACTACCGGACGGAGGCACGGCGCGTCGGCCGAGATCAGCCGTTGAGTTGCAGGAGTTCCTCCCCGGTGGCGGCCCAAGCGTTCATGCCTCCGTCGAGGTTCCACACGTTCGTGTACCCGAGGCGGACGAGTTCCGCAGCGGAGATCGCGCTCATCCCCCCACTCCTGCAGTAGACGACGATCTTCGCGTCCTTGTCTGCGGGGAACGCCGCCAGGTTCGCTTCGACCTGGTCGAACGGGACGAACGCGTCGGTCTGTTCGATCTCGCCGGCGTACGGGACGTGGACGTTGACGAACACGAAGTCCTTGTCGTCGAGCATGGCGGCCAGGCCGCGCACCGAGACGTCGGTGTAGGCGCCGCCGTCGACGGGGACCACCTGGGTCTCGTCGGCGAGGTCGACGTCGTCGACCCCGCTCGGCGAGCCCGCGCCGCAGGCAGCGGCCACGATGGCGAGGGAGGAAAGGAGCGTGAGCAACGTCAGTCGGGATCGGGTGATCTTCATCGTGGGCACCTCGGTTGGGTCGATGGTGGTTGGGGAGCCCCCGAAGCGTACCGGTCGCGCTCGTTCATCGACACGGAACGGCGATGGTGGAGCCACCCCGGTGGTCGTCGATCGTGATCACTCGATGCGGAAGGGGATGCCGTTCATCATCACGAGACAGTCGATGGCCGCGTCGCGAGCCTCGTCGAAGGTGAGGCCGGAGAACAGCTCGTAGGGCTGTCCGTCGTGCTGCTGGTACACGGTGTACCCGTCCGGGCGCTCGAGGACGTAGAGGCCGTTCCTGGGCCCCACGACGTTGCGTCCCAGTGCCATGAGCGCATCGTGGTCGGGGATCTCGGCGAGGATGTCGATGCGCTCGACGGTGAGCGCTCGGGCGAAGTCGTCTGCGGTCGACGCTCTCCGCCCGAGCATCTGGGAGGCGGTGCGGCGTGCCCGCTGCTCGATGATCGCTCTCGCCTGCTCCTGGCGTGTGTACATGGCTCCCTCAGAGGTGGACCGTCGGCTTGTAGCCGGGCCGTTGCGATTCGAACGTCGTGATCTCGGCCTCGTGCCGCAGCGACAGCGCGATGTGATCGAGACCGTTGAGGAGGCACTCCTTCGTGAACGGGTCGATGTCGAACGAGGCGGTGAACCCCTCCGCCGACACCGTCTGACGCTCGAGATCGATCGTGACCGAGTTCCCCGGCGTCGCCGCGATCTCGAGGAGCGCAGCGACCTCTTCGTCGGCGAGCGTGACGGGGAGCAGCCCGATGTTGGTGCAGTTGGTCGCGAAGATGTCGGCGAACGACGGCGCGATGATGGCCTGGAACCCGCGGTCCTGGAGCGCCCACGGGGCGTGCTCGCGAGAGCTCCCCGAACCGAAGTTGGGGCCGGTGACGAGCACGACGGCGCCGGTGTACTCCGGCTTGTTGAGGACGAACTCGGGATCGGGCTCCCCCTCGTCGTCCCGGGCCCAGTCGTAGAAGAGGAACTCGCCGAACCCGGTGCGTTCGACCCGTTTGAGGAACTGCTTCGGGATGATCTGGTCCGTGTCGACGTTCGCCCTCGGGAGGGGGGCGGCGACCCCGGTGATCGTCGTGACCGGCTCCATCACGCCATCTCCCGTACGTCGGTGAGGCGCCCGGCCACCGCCGCGGCGGCGGCCATCGCCGGGGACATGAGGTGGGTGCGCCCATCGCGTCCCTGCCGGCCCTCGAAGTTGCGGTTCGACGTCGAGGCACACCGTTCCTTCGGGTCCAGCACGTCGGGGTTCATCGCGAGGCACATCGAGCATCCCGGTTCCCGCCACTCGAGGCCCGCGGCGAGGAAGATCTCGTGGAGGCCCTCGGCCTCGGCCGCGAGCTTGACCAGTCCAGAGCCGGGAACGACGAGACCCGTGACCGTGGGGGCGATGGTGCGCCCCTCGAGCACCCGTGCCGCCTCTCGAAGGTCCTCGAGCCGCCCGTTGGTGCACGAACCGATGAAGACGCGGTCGATGGGGATATCGGTCAACGCCGTTCCCGGCTCGAGGCCCATGTACTCGAGTGCCCGCTCGGTCGAATCGACGTCCACGGGATCGCCGAAATCCTCGGGGGAGGGGATCGCGCCGGAGATCGGAAGTGTCTGGCCGGGGTTCGTTCCCCAGGACACGTACGGCTCGAGTCCCACCGCGTCGATGGCGACCTCGCTGTCGAAGACGGCGCTCTCGTCGGTGACCAGCGTCCTCCAGCGGTCCACCGCTTCGGTCCACGCCGCGCCGGTCGGGGCCATGGGGCGTCCCTCGAGGTACGCGAAGGTGGTGTCGTCGGGAGCGATCATCCCGGCCCTGGCTCCGGCCTCGATCGACATGTTGCAGATCGTCATCCGGCCCTCCATCGAGAGGGACTCGATGACGGAGCCTCGGTACTCGATCACGTGGCCGGTCGCACCGGCGGTGCCGATCTTCGCGATGATCGCGAGGATGACGTCCTTGGCGGTGACGCCGAAAGGCAGCTCGCCGTCGACGGTGATGGCCATGGACTTCGGCTTGGATCGAGGGAGGGTCTGCGTCGCGAGGACGTGCTCGACCTCCGAGGTGCCGATCCCGAACGCGAGGGCCCCGAACGCTCCGTGGGTCGCGGTGTGCGAGTCGCCGCACACGATCGTCGCGCCGGGTTGGGTGACGCCCTGCTCCGGGCCGATCACGTGCACGATGCCCTGGCGGACGTCGCGGATCGACAGCAGCGGGATGTCGTGAGCCGCCGTGTTCCGTTCGAGGGTCGCGATCTGGGTCGCCGAGAGAGGATCGTCGATGCCAACGTCGCGGGACGTCGTGGGCACCGCGTGATCGATGGTCGCGAGTGTCAGCTCGGGGCGACGCACCCTGCGGTCGCTGAGTTCCAGCGATTCGAACGCCTGCGGGGAGGTGACCTCGTGGATGAGATGCAGATCGATGTAGAGCAGGTCGGGCTCGCCGTCTGCGCGGTGGACGACGTGATCCTCCCAGACCTTCTCGAAGAGTGTTGTTGGGTGTGACATGGAGACCTCGGCTGCGGGGGGGATGAGGCTAGCGCGCCCCCGCGCCCTCGGTGGACTCCGACGGGACCTCCCTCCGCAGCGGCGACGATGCGATGACCGGAACCGGCCGGGGTCTACGCTTGAGTCGATGACGGTTCTGCTCACCCTGATCCTCCTCGTCACCCTCGCCTCTCCGTTCGGTGATGCGAGCGCCGGTGCGGTCGATCTCGACGGCGGCATGACGATCGAGGTCGTCGTGGAGGTCGACCGGACGTTCGAGATCGTGCTCGCTCGTCCGTTCTCGTCGTTCGAGGAGCTTCCGCCGACCGCCCTGTCCGATCTCGGCAACGGATCGTGGGGCGGGTTCGTGGTGCTCCCGAGCGCGGAGAACTGGAACATCGTCTTCGATGCGTTCGAACCCGACGGCACGACGTTCCGCTCGGACACCACCGACATGCTCGCGCTCGGCGTCGACAAGGCGGTCATCGAAGGGGAGCCGGCCGGCCCGGTCCGCACCGGTCGCTCGGTGTCGTCGACGTGGTGGCTCATCGCCGCGGTGGTCCTCATCCTGGCCGCACTCGGTGCGCTCACGTGGTGGACCTTCGGAGGCGAACCCGGGGACGACGCACCCGCCGCCGGGGAGGGGGACGGTCGAGACGTCGGGGGCGGCGAGGGGACGTCATCGGGCGGTGAGGACACGTCCGGTTGACATATGGTCGGGGATACCCGAACATACTGGTGACCCCGACCGAGGACACGATGACCCCCCGATCTGCCGAGCCCGAACCCGTCGACCGGCACGCCCTCGACTACGACCTCGACGACGTGGTCGAGGCGTCGACGAACGAGCAGATGAAGGCGCTCGCCGACGACACGCGGGTGGACATCCTCGACCTGCTCCTCGAGAAGGCAGCCACCGTGAGCCAGCTCGCCGAGGTGCTCGGGAAGCCGAAGGGAACCATCGGCTACCACGCGAAGGTCCTCGAGAGGGCAGGGATGATCCGCGTCGTGCGCACCAACAAGGTGAGGGCGATGACCGAGAAGTACTACGGACGGGTCGGGCGCACGATCAAGTTCGTGGGCCACGTCGAGAGCGACGATCCACTGTGGTTCGTCCACGACGCCCTGCGCGCTGCCGTCATCGTCGAGGACGGGAGGCTCCCGATGTTCACCTCGAGAATGGCGCGTATCCCCCTCGAGCACGCGGTGGCGTTCAGTGAGCGGATCGTGGAACTGGCGGAGGAGTTCCTCGAGCTCCCTCGCGGCGGGGACACGGTCTACGGGTTCCTCGCCGGCGTCTACCCGACCGATCGCCGGTCGTTCGGTGGGGGCGACGGCGACGATAGCTGAGGGGCACGAGAACGTCCGACTCGGTGCGAACCGCTGGAAGCTGTGGTCGGCGAGCGTCGTGTCGAACCTCGGTGATGGTGTCGCGATGATCGCCTGCCCCCGGCTCGCATCGGCAGTGACCAGGAACGCCGCGTTGATCGCGACGATCGCGATCGCTCAGAGGATCCCGTGGCTGGCGTCCGCGCTCCAGGCCGGCGTCATCACGGACCGGGTCGACCGTCGCACGATCATGTCGGCGACGTCGTCACCGCGAAACAGGCGATCGACGGCGGGTAGGCGCCCTGTCAGGTGTCGGTGCGTTTCCGCCCGAAGGCGATGATCAGCGCGGTCCCGAGCGCGATCCCGGCGCCGATGGCGATCCACGCCTGAGGTGGCGGGGTCGAGACCTTCGGCCCGAGGCTGACCGGCCGCTGGAACTCGAGGATCGGCCAGTCGTTGGCCTCGGCCGCCTCCTTGAGCTCCTTCTCGGGGTTGACGGCGATCGGGTTCCCGACGGCTTCGAGCATCGGCATGTCGGTGTACGAGTCGGTGTACGCGAAGGACCCCTCGAGGTCGATCCCGTCACGCTCGGCGACCTCCCGCATCGCCTCCGCCTTGCCGGCGCCCATGACGTAGCGTTCGAGTTCGGGAACGTAGCGGCCGAGGCCGTCCGTGCGGATCTTGGTCGCGATGACACGATCGATGCCGACCATCTTCGCGATCGGCCGGACGAACTCCTCGGGACTCGCCGAAACGACGTAGACCTCGCGGCCGGCTCGCTTGTGCTCGTCGATGAGGAAGAGGGCCTCTGCGAACACCAGTGGCTCGATCACCTCGTCGAGGGTCTGGGCGACGATCGCGTCGATCTCGGCCTGGTGCCAGCCCGAGACGAGGTCGAGCATCTGGTCCCGTGCCCGCTCGAGGCTGTCCTCATCGGCCCCGAAGAGCATGTACGAGAGCTGCGCGATGCCGAGCCGTAGCAGGGTACCCCTGCGGAGGAAGCCGGCGCTGTAGAGCGGACGACCGAACGCCAGGGTCGAGGACCCGGCGATGATCGTCTTGTCGAGATCGAAGAACGCAGCTTCCGTCATGTCGGTGATTGTATCGGCACGTGTGCCATGCACCATGACCGGTTGTGCAACGGACCCCTTGAAGTCCCACGGTGTGGTTCGATACGGTGAGCGAGCTTCCCCTCCGCACGCTTCCGGAGGTTCCGCGATGGCCGTTATCGCCGTCTGGTCACCGTTCGATCTGATCCTGAGCCTGATCGCGCCCATCGGGCTGGCGGTGCACAAGGGCACTGCTCTCGTCGTCGATCTCGATCCGTCGGGCGTCGGGTACCGCAGCAGCACCGACCTGGCGACGCTCGTGCGGCGGGGACCGACGGAGGACGAGCTCCGCCCCGAGCGCAGCGGCGTGGCCGTTCTCGCCAACGGCGGTGTGGGGATCGGGGATGCTACGGACGTGGTCAACGCGCTGGCGCAACGCTGGCCCAACGTCGTGCTGCGATGTTCCCCCCACGTTGCGTCGGCGAGCGTCGCGATCGGTGTCGTCCCGATCCTCCCTGCACCGTTCGCGCCGCAGGTGCCGGGCGATGTCGTGTACCAGCGAACGGCGTACGGTGGTGAGGTGGAGCGCGGGTCGTTGGTGCTCCCCGTGCCCCGTTCCTCCACCGTGCGAGCGTTGCTCTCGGGACGGGTCCCGGTGTCGCGCGACCGGTGGATCCGGTCGCTCGGTGAGGTCTGGTCACTCGCATGAGCGACCTCGACCGGCTCATCGAGTCCATGGTGGCGATGGCCCCGACGCTCGATCGGGCCGATCTGGCCCGGGTCGGATACGATCGCCTTCCCGAGGTGGCTCCACTCGCCGGGCGTGGCGTCGTCGACCGCGCCGTCGACGCCATCGCGGGGCTCGGGCCGCTCGAACGGCTCCTCGCCGAGGCGGACGTCACCGACATCCTGGTCAACGGCCCGGCCGACGTGTGGGTGGAGCGGGGGGGCCGACTCGAACGAACCTCGATCGAGTTCCGCGGGGACGAGGACGTCGTCGCCATGGTGAGACGGGTCGTGTCTCGGTTGGGGTTGCGCATCGACCGGGCGTCACCGGCGGTGGACGCCCGTCTGCCGGACGGCTCGCGGCTCCACGCGCTGATCCCGCCGGCGACCGTCGACGGGCCGATCGTGGCCATCCGGCGGTTCGTCAACGCGGTCCGGGATCTCGACGCGCTCGTCGAGGGCGGCTCCGTGACCGACGAGGGTCGGATGATCCTGGACCGTGTCGTCGACGAGCGTCGCAACGTCCTGATCGCCGGGGGGACGGGATCGGGGAAGACGACGATCCTCAACGTGCTGGCATCGGCGATCGCGCACGGTGAGCGCATCGTGACGATCGAGGACGCCGCCGAACTGTCGATCCCCGGTCACGTCGTCCGTCTCGAGGCGCATCCACCGAACGTGGAGGGCTCCGGCGAGATCACGATCCGGTCGCTCGTGCGCCACGCGCTCCGTCTCCGACCCGACCGGTTGATCGTCGGGGAGGTGCGGGGACCTGAGGCGCTCGACATGGTCCAGGCCCTCAACACCGGGCATGCAGGCTCGATGTCGACGATCCATGCGTGCGGCTGTGACGAAGCGATCTCGCGGCTGGTCGCGCTCGCTGCGATGGCGCCCGAGCACGTGCCCGGCGAGACCCTCGTGGGGCAGGTGCGAACGGCGATCGGTTGTGTCGTCGTGACGGCGCGAACCGAACACGGCCGGGTCGTGCGATCCATCCACGATCGACGGCCCGAAGGCTTCGTCGAGGTGTACCGATGTTGATCTGGGTCATCGTCGCGTTGACGGCGGTGATGGACACGTCGGTCACGCTCCTCCTCGCCACCGCCGTTGTGGCCGTCCATCCGGCGCTCGGAATCGGTGCGCTCAGCGCGATCGCCCTCGCCCGGCGATACGGCCGACCGGTGAGGGACCGACACAGCGAGGTGAGCTTCCTCCGGGAATTGACGGCCGTCGTGGCATCGGGCTCGACGTTGCGGCGGGCCCTGCGTGACGGCGATCCCGCGTTGGTGTCGGCGGTGACCCGGCGCCTGTGCGACGCGGGGGCGCCGATGGCCCGTGTCGGCGCGTCGATGCGGGACTCGCTGCCCACGAACGGCCGAGCGTTCACCGCCGTGTGCGACCTGTCCGAGGTGACCGGCTCGTCGCTGGCTCCCACCCTGTTCGTTCTCGCCGATCGCGCGAAGGCGACGGAGGATCTCGACCGACGTCGCCGGATCGCGACGACGCAAGCCCGGTTCTCGGCTGCCGTCGTCGGGGTCGTGCCGCTCGTCGTGACGGCGGGCCTCACGGTCGTGCGGAGGGTTCCCGGCGACGGTGGTCCGCTCGTCGTCGTTCCCCTCGTGGCAGGGTCGGCTCTCCAGTTGCTGGGAGTCGCCGTCGTCCTCGGGCTCGCGGCGAGGTACTCGTGATACTCGGGGCTGCAACGGCGGTGGTCCTCGGGATCGTGGCCCCGGATCGACGGCACGGCGCCGTCGCCCTCGGCGTCGGCCTCATGCTCCTCAACCCCCTCCTGGCCCTCGCCGCCGCGGGCATCGTCGTTGGTGGTCGACGGGTGGCGGCGATCCGCCGGCACCGACGGTCGACCCTCGACACCGAGATGGACGTCCTCCTGGCGCTCGATCTCCTTGCGCTCGCTGTGACCGCCGGCCTCCCGTTCCCCGCGGCGGTGAGGATCGTGATGCGCTGGGTCGGGGACGGCACGCGGCGCCGGCTCGGGGCCGCCCTGCGGCGCATCGATGCAGGCCTCTCCCACGCCATCGAGGACGGCCTGCTCGCCGAGGCCTTCGACGCCGCGGAGCGTTCCGAGGTGACGGGAGCGTCGTTGTCGGGAACGCTCACGGACCTCGCCGGTCGGGCGAGGGAGGAACAGGCTGCCACCGCACGCGAGCGCCTCGAGAAGCTCCCGGTCAAGCTGCTCTTCCCGATGGCGTTCCTGATCCTCCCCGGGTTCATCCTCGTTGCGGTCGTGCCGACCATCGTGTCGGGTCTGAGCCGCCTCACACAGTGACTTCCTCCCGCCGGTGGCCGGCTGCCGCCCTCGACCAAGGAGACATCAGATGCGATCGACAACCCGTTCAGAGCAGGGTCAGGCAACGGCGGAGTACGCGCTCGTCCTCGTCGCGGCGGCGGTCGTGGCTCTTGCGCTCATCACATGGGCGTCGAGCTCGGACATGCTGCCGTCGTTCTTCAACACGGTGATGGAGAAGGTCATCTCCGTTGCGAACCGTGCATGATGGAGCGGGGAAGCGCGGTCGTCGAGTTCGCGCTCGTGCTGCCGCTCGTCCTCGCCTTGCTGTTCGGCCTCGTCGAGGTCGCCGTCGTGGCGCGATCGGAGATCCAGCTCCTCCATGCGGCGCGTGAAGGAGCGAGAGCGGCCGCGGCGTCCCCCGACACGTCCGTCGCCGTTCGGGCGGTCAGGGAGAGCCTCGGTCGATCCGGGTCGCGGGCGCGCATCTCCGTCTCGCGTCCGTCGACGATCGGTGGGCGCGCGGTCGTCCGGGTCCGGATGCGTCACGACGTCGCTGCTCCCTTGTTCGGAGGATTCCCCGTGGAGCTCTCGGCCAACGCATCGATGCGGGTCGAGCGCTGAGCGGGGCTCGGTCGTCCTCGGGATCGCGCTCGTAGGCGCCGTGCTGGTGCTGCTCGTCACCGTGGCGGCGGTGGGACTCGGTGCCGCCACGTACGCCGGCACGGCGGCTGCGGCCGATGCCGCAGCGCTCGCGGCGGCGCCGGTGACGTTCCAACCCTTCGGCGCGTCGGGCACGCCGGCCCAGGAGGCGGCGAGGTTCGCCGCGGCGAACGGTGCGTCGCTGGTCTCGTGCCGGTGCCCGATCGACCGATCCTGGGAGACCCGGACCGTGGTCGTGGTCGTGGCCAGGAACGTGTCGATCCCGGGGATCGGTGAGATCTCGATCACCGCCACGTCCCGGGCGACGTTCGCCCCCACGGCGCTCCTCGGATCGTGAGGGTCAGGGCTCGAGCACGCCGGCGATCCTCTCGATCGCGATCTGCACGACGTCCGGGGGTTCCTCGGCGAAGCACAGTCGCATGAACCCGGGCTCACCGACGTGGCACGCGGCACCGGGCGTGAGGTTCACGTTCGCGTCGTGCAGGATCGTCCGCCAGAACGTTTGCTCGGCGTCCCAGGACGGCTCGGAGAGGAAGGCCCGCACGTCGAGCAGCCGGAACAACCCGGCGTCTCCGGGCACGATCGGGATGCCGGCACGGTCGAGCGCGTCGGTCGCCGTCCGAGATGCCTCGGCCAGTCGGGCTCGCATCCCCGTCAGGTAGTCGAGTGCCCATGCACGGTCGTCGAGCATCGCCCCGAGCAGATGCTGTGTGTCTCCCGACACGACGGCCCAGTACGCGAGTCCGGCGATCGCCGTGCGAAGGCCCTCGTTCGACGTCGCCAGGACCCCGCACCGCAGGCCGCTCATCGCGAGGTCCTTGCTGAACGCCCACACGAAGTGGATGTCGTCGTCGACGTCGACCAGTGAACCCGTCGGGATGAACGGAACGGAACCGTGTGCCGACAGTCCGTAGATCTCGTTGACGATGATGTGCAACCCTTGCGAGCGCGCCCACGACACGGCCCCGCGCATCTCGTCCGGAGTGTGGATCCGGCCCGTCGGGTTCGATGGGTTCGTGAGCAGCAGCGCCTTGATGGGGATGTCCGTTTCGTCGTAGGTGCGGGCGAGCACGTCGACGTCGATGACGAAGCCCTCGTCGGGGGACATGTGGGCGGGGACGACGCGCATGGCGTCGCGCGTCTCGATGTCCATCCAGAAGCCGGCGTAGCTCGGCGTGGGGATGAGGACCCCGTCGCCGGGGTCGCCGATGACGTAGAAGATCGTCTCGAGGATGCTCCCGGCCCCGGCGAGCGTGATGATCTCGTCGGCGTGGACCGCCCTCCCCCAGAGATGCTCGGATCCGAACGCCGCGATGCTGGCCCGAAAGCGCTCGGATCCGACCATCGCGTCGTAGCCCACCGTGCGCTGGTCCACGTTGCGGTCGCTGGTGAGCTTCGGCTCGAGAAGGTCCCAGACGAGCTTGTTCTCGGCGATCGCGAGCCCGATGTAGCGGTCCGGGTCGGAGGGGTCGGCGTCGGCGGAGCGCTCGAAGTGCTCCGCGATGTACTCCGGCATCGGGGAGTGGTCGGCGAGCGACGCACCGCGCAGCGACAGGGAGGGGATCTCGGCCACGGTGCAACGATACGACCGGAGCGCGTGTTGCGCTACTCCTCGCCGGGTGTGAGGAGGCCGTCGTCGACGACGTCGGCAACGATGCCTTCGGCCTCGGGATCGAGGAACACGACGGACGCGCCGCCGGTCGCGCGGCCGAGCTTCCCCGGAAGCACGACGTTGTCGATCTCGCCGACGTCGAGTGCGAACGCCGCAGCCCCGAGCTGGATCAGGTCGGTCGGGGTCAGGTTCGTGTCGGTGTACTTGACGAGCTCACCGATGAGCACGGGTACGTCCTCGATGGAGCCCTGCTGGAGCATCGTCAGCGTGGCGAGCATGATGAGACCCTGGTTCCAGGATCTCGTGAAGTCACCGCCGGGGACGCCCTTGCGCGTTCTCGCGAGCTCGAGCGTTCGCGTGGGCGTGAGGCGCTGCTCTCCGGCGCGGAACCCGGGCCAGTACAAGCGCGACGGCACGGCCCTGGGTAGATCGATCGTGAGGCGGCCGATCGTGGAACCGATGAGACGCTCGAACCCGGCGAACGCCGTCAGGATGTAGCCGTCGAGCGGGAGCTCCCAGTCCTCGGTGAACAGGGCGAAGAGGGCGTCGGGGCCGCGGCCCGAGGCGGTGAGCGCGTTGATCCGCATGTCGCCGTACGCGGTGCTCACCCAGCTGTCCCGGGGGTACCCGAGGATGGCGCCCCCGTGGAGTTCGGGGACCGCCGTGACGATGTGCATCGAGTCCATCCTGCTCACCGCGGCGGTCGCGCCGGGCCTGGCGTCGGAGCCGAGGACCAGGACGCGACGTGGGCTCGGACCGTACCAGGGGGGTGCGTCGGTCGAGCTCAGGTCGGCGCCGACGACCGTCCATCCCGATCCTTCGTCGGCGAGGAGGAGGAGGTCGCCGGAGTCGAGCGTCACGACGCCGACCGAGCCACCGGTCGAGAGCTCCTGGATCGAGGCCACGCCGGTGTACCGGTCCGTCATCCCGTCACCGGCGGTCGCGAGATGCTCGAGCATGGCTGGGTCGATGTTCGCGGTGTCGTTGCGGGGATCCAGCACCACCGACATGAACGCCGAGGCGGCGGCGGCCACGGCCGCGGGCATCTCCCCGGACACGGCCACGGTCATGAGCGGAGCTTCGGTGGTGGTCGTGGTGCTCTCGGTGGTGGTCGGAGCCTGTGTCGTCGATGTCGTCGTGGGAGCCGGTGGCGGCGCCTGGGTCGTGGTGGTCTCGTCGACCGAGGACGCGGTGCACGCCGACACCACGAGGGCGGTCGCCGTCGCCGCGACCAGTGAGCGTGCTCGGAACCACATCGGCGTTGAGGCTAGCGGTCGAACGCGCACGGTCGTGGTATCAACGTGTCGGCTCCTGCACCGGATTAGCCTGCGAGCATGCATGTTGTCATCGCCGGATGTGGACGCGTGGGGTCGGATCTCGCCATGACGCTGTCGGTCGAGGGGTACGACGTGTCCGTGATCGACGAACTGCCGGAGAAACTCGCTCGTCTCGGTGCGACGTTCGATGGACGTACGGTGGTCGGCCTCGCCTACGACGTTCGCACCCTCCGTGAGGCGGACATCGAGTTCGCCGATGCGTTCGTCGCGGTGACGAGCAACGACAACGCGAACGTGATGGCCGCTCAGGTCGCCAAGCAGGTGTTCGGCGTTCCCAAGACGATCGCCCGGCTGGACGACCCTGCGCGGGCCGAGGTGTATCGAGCGTTGGACGTTCGCTACGTCGCCGGCGCACATCTCGTCTCGCGGGTCGTGCACGAACAACTCGTGGAGTCCGAGTTCGACTACCACGTGACGTTCTCGACGGGCGACATCGAGATCGTCGAGATGTACCTCAACGACAAGGCCGATGGGATGAGGGTCTCGGAGTTCGAGATCCGCGACGATCTCCGGGTCGCGGCGATCATGCGTGACGGCCGAACGTTCATCCCGGAGCCCGACACGATCCTGCGCGAGGAGGATCTCGTCGTGGCTGCGGCGAGGCACGGCACGACGAGCAAGGTCGGGAAGTACCTCGACGACGTGGAACCGGAGCTGAAGTGAGGATCCTCATCGTCGGCGGCGGGAAGGTCGGGTCGTACCTCGCCCGCAAGCTCGCTCACGCGGGGCACACGGTCACCGTCATCGAGCCGCGGCGCGACGTCGCGATGAAGGTCGTCGATGCGACCGGTGTGATCGTGTTCGAAGGTGACGGCACCGACGTCGACCTCCTCAAGCGTGCGGACGTCCACCGGTCGGACTGGATCCTGGCGGTGACGGGCAAGGACGACGTCAACCTCGTCGCAGCTCAGCTCGGGAGGAACCTGGGTGCCAAGAAGGTGCTCGCACGACTCAACGACCCGGCCAACGCACCGACCTTCTCGGCGCTCAAGATCAAGACGGTCGCCGTCACGGACCTGATGGTCGGCGTTCTCGAGCGCGACCTCAAGGTCGACGTGCTCGAGGCCTCGGTGTTGCTGGCGCACGGCAAGCTCTCGGTCACCGAGTTCGAGGTCGGGCCGTCCTTCGAGGAGAAGCCCCTCCAGGAGATCGACGTGCCGCCGTTCTCGGTGATCGTGGCGATCGAGCGGGGAGACGAGCTCATCGTGCCCCGGGGACCGACGGTCATCCGGCCCGGGGACCGTATCGTGGCCACGAGCCGTGTCGACCGGGCGGGGGACCTGTTCGTCGAGTTCTGCTGCACGGAGAAGGGCTCGTCGTGAACCTCCCCGGCGGTCGCTCGATGCCGGTGTGGGTGCCGAACCCGGTCCACGGTGTCCTCCTGTTCCTGCTCGAGGCGGTGATCGTCCTGTCGCTCGGCCTCGTCGCTGTGGTCGTCGCGGCGCTGTCCTTGTGGTTGTTCTGAGATGCTGATCCGCCCGGCCGCCGACGATCTGAGAACCGTGGGCACCTCCCTCGGGCGGGTGTTCCTCGTCGTCGCGGCGGCGTCGGGGATCCCCATCACATGGGCCGGCCTGACACGCGAATGGAACCCGCTCGGATCGTTCATCCTCATGGCGGGCTTGTTCGCGGTGCTCGGGACGATCCTCATCCGGATCAGCCTTCCGCCGACGGCCAAGATCAAGGCGGATCAGCGCCACCTCGACTGGAGCCACGGGATGGTGGTCGTCGCGCTCACATGGCTGATCGTTCCGGCGATCGGATCGATCCCGTTCGCCCTCTCGGGACACTACGGATCGCCCCTCGATGCCTACTTCGATGCGATGTCCGGCCTGACGACGACCGGGCTGGCCCTCGTCCAGGACCTCGACCACCTCGCGTCCTCCCTGAACTTCTGGCGGCACCTGCTGCACTTCCTCGGCGGCCAGGGCATCATCATCGCGGCGCTCGTGCTCTTCGCCGGGCGCGGGATGACGACGCTCTTCCAGGGCGAGGGGCGGGAGGACCGGGTGCTGCCGTCGGTCAAGTCGACGGCACGCGTCATCTGGGCCGTGTCCGTCCTGCACCTCGTGGTCGGTGTCGTCGCTCTCGGTCTCGTCGCCCGGTTCGTCCTGGGGTTCGCGTGGGAGCGGTCGCTGTTCCACGGCCTGATGATCTTCTTCGCAGCGTTCGACACCGGAGGGTTCTCCCCGCAGTCCACGAGCCTCGGGTATTACCACTCCGCCGTGTTCGAAGGTGTGACCGCCGTGCTCATGGTGGCGGGTGCGCTGTCGTTCGGTTTCCACTTCCGTCTCTGGAGCCGCTCGCACGAGCGACGCCGTCGACGCCGCGTCTCGTACGGACTCGACGAGCGCGATCGGCCCGTGCAGTGGACGCTCCTCAAGAACCTCGAGACCCGCACCATCCTGACGACCTTCGTCGTGACGATGACGTTCACGATCGTCGGCCTCGCGGCGATCGGGACGTACACGTCGATCGCCGGTCTCTCCCGGCAGGGGTTCTTCCAGATCCTCTCGGCCCACACGGGCACCGGTTTCGCCACGGTTCCGTCGTCGGAACTGGTCGCCTGGTCGGGGCTCGCCTTCGGTGGGATGGCGATCGCGATGGCGATGGGCGGCATGGCCTCGTCGACCGCGGGTGGCGTCAAGGCGATGCGTGTCGGCCTCGCCGTGCGAGCGATCGTCGACGAGGTCAAGGGTGACCTCCTGCCTGAGGGCGCTCTCGTCGACGACGGCTACTACCAGTTCGGGCGACATCGTCTCACCCCCGAGGTCGCGAAGTCGGCGATGGTCGTCTCGCTGCTGTTCGTGGCGCTGTTCCTCTCCGGTGCGGGTGTCGCGATCGGGTACGGTGTCCCGCTCCAACAGGCGCTCTTCGAGTCCGTGAGCGCCGGGGCGTCCGTCGGGCTGTCGGTCGGTGTCACCGCTCCGTCGATGCCGGCGCTGCTGAAGGTCACGTACATCATCCAGATGTACCTCGGGCGCCTCGAGTTCGTTGCAGTGTTCGTCCTCATCGGATTCCTCTACTCGCTGGTGAAGGGCAGATGATGGGCACCCGACTTGGAATCGTCACGGGGATGCTCGTCGGCATGATCGTTG
>JAJRXC010000062.1 GCA_024276495.1 Actinomycetes bacterium | reverse complement strand
GGTCGAACAAGAGTGGTAACGTTGCCCATCGAAAGCCCTCCGGAACTGGTCCGTTTGATGTTTGTGTAGGAACTCACATCTTCCCAGGTCGGAGGGCTTTTCGCGAGCCTTCCCAGACTCAGCTACGAAAGATCCGGGCTAGCTGACTCTGCATCGCCTACCTCACCAGTGGGTCAGCGGATGGTTTGACCCGATCGAATCTCCGATTTTGAGCGACAGGGTACCACGAGCGTCGGAAGCGGTGATCCCTCGCCGGGCAGGAGAACGCCGCGCTTGGGAAGGGAGCGGACCTGCCTCGTGAGCTGCCCGTTGGGGGCGGTAGGAGCCGACGGCAACCCCGCAGCGGTCTTGGTGGTCGGCCCCCGCTATGGCGTCACCGTGATCTCGGCGAACATCCCGTTGACGATGTGCGGTGGCCCACCGGCGACGTCGGGCGGACCGCCTTCGGACGCCGCAGCTGCTTCGAGGTACTCGATCGGATCGGCACCGGTCGGGATCACACAGACGATGGCGTACCGTCCTGGTTCGGTGAGGCCGCCGTCGCCCACCACGGCGAACCCATCCTGTCCGGGGGGAGCGATGATCACGGTTTCCACGCCCTCCAACAAGGGCGCGAACTGGTCGGGAGGGAGCTGGGTGAGCGCTTCGACGGTCCGGGTCTCGTCATCGGGAAGCCGGACGGCCACGAACTCATGGATCTCCGTCTCACTCGAGTTCTTCAATGTGATCGCGGTGCCGGCGGGGATCTCGGTCGGCAGCCCCCGGAACCCGTAGTCCACCGCCTCCACGGCGATCGTCCGGGATGCGGTCGCGTCGGTCGTCGTCGGGACGGAAGCGGTCTCGTCGTCGGTGCTGCATGCCGCTGCGATCATCGCCAACGCGGCTCCCACGGCAAAAGTTCGTGTCTTCATGGTGCGCGTCGTTTCTCCTCGGGTTCGAAGGTTCGGGCCGGTCAGTCGAGCGGGGGAGGGGGCGGGCCGAGGACGGGGATGCCGTAGCGGGCACACACCTCGGCGACCTCTCCGGGGTCGACCGGGCCGGGGTCGGGCAACGTCGGCGACGGCGTCGCCACACCGAGCGTCGACACCATCTGGTCGAACCGGGGTGGCCCGTCGTCAGACGCGGTCACGTTGATGAACCGTGCAGTCTCCGACGTCACCTGGAAAGTGTGCGAGACGCCCTTGGGCAGGTACGCCATCGACCCCGGTCCGCCGACGGTGCGGTCGTCACCGATGTCGAAGACGAGCTCGCCCTCGACGACGATGAACAGCTCGTCCTCGTCGTCGTGACGGTGCAGCGGAGGGCCGAAGCCCCGGGGGGCGAGGAACTCGACGACGCTCATGGCGCGGTCGGATCCCGCGGCGACCTTTACGGTCGCCAGGTGATTGAGGAAGTGGTAATGGTCGCCTTCCTCGGCGGCGAGCGCGAATGGCTCCTGTCCGGCGAGTGCATGTTGGGTACTCATGGGGCGACCATGGCGCAGGACCCTTCAGGGATCCTTAAGGGGCCGCGCGGGTAGGTGAGCATCCACCGGTCGTGGTGCTGGCCCGATTTTGATGTCGGGGTTGATCCCAACGCCCAACGACCAAGTGGAGTCTCTGTCATCATGCGCGCGCTCGAACCTGAAGTGGTTGATGCCAT
>JAJRXC010000061.1 GCA_024276495.1 Actinomycetes bacterium | reverse complement strand
GTCGGGGGTCGTGATGGCGTTCACCGACGAGATCGACATGACCGCGGTGTGTGTGCGCATCGCCGAGTTCTTCCGCAACGAGTCGTGCGGCCAGTGTGTGCCGTGTCGGGTCGGCACCGTTCGTCAACACGAGACGATGCTGCAGCTCCGCCGATCCGGTTCGCTCACCACCGAGCGGCGGGCCCTCGCCGCCGACATCTCCCGGGTGATGGTCGACGCGTCGATCTGCGGGCTCGGCCACACCGCCGCGTCGGCGATCGACTCGGCCCTCGCCCTCGGCCTGATCGGGGAGGCGCCGTGACCGCCGCCGGGAAGACGACGGAGGTGACGTTGACGATCGACGGTCGCGCGGCCGAGGTCCCCGCGGGGACGTCGATCCACAAGGCCTGCGAGTCGGTCGGGATCGACACGCCCACCCTGTGCTGGGCCGAGAACCTCACCCCCGTCAACGTGTGCCGGGTCTGCGTGGTCGAGGTTGAGGGGTCGCGGGCCCTCGTGCCGTCATGCGCCCGGCCCGTCGAAGACGGCATGGTCGTGCAGACCGATTCCGAGCGGGTCCGTCACAGCCGACGCATGGTGCTCGAGTTCCTCGGCAGCGGGGTCGACCTGAGCCAGACCGACGAGCTGGCCCACTGGATCGACCACTACGGCGCCGATCTCGACCGCTACGACCAGCCCGACCGACCGGCCGCCCGGATCGACGAGGAACCGAAGATCCAGGACGACCTCTACATCCGCGACTACGACAAGTGCGTGCTCTGCTACAAGTGCGTCGAGGCCTGCGGTGACGACGCCCAGCACACCTTCGCCCTCGCGGTGCGCGGTCGGGGGTTCGACGCCCGCATCTCCACCGAGTTCGACGTGAGCCTGCCCGAGTCTGCCTGTGTGTACTGCGGCAACTGCATCGGTGTGTGTCCGACCGGAGCGATCCAGTTCAAGAGCGAGTTCGACCTGCGGGCCGCCGGTGACTGGCGGCCGGAGGAGCACGACATCACCACCACCATCTGTTCGTTCTGCGGGGTGGGCTGCAACCTCGAGGTCCACACCCGAGACGACCGCATCGTGAAGGTCACCTCACCGGCCGACCACTCGGTCACCCACGGTCATCTCTGCATCAAGGGTCGTTTCGGGTGGACCTACGTGCAGCCGCAATAGCCTGCGGGCGATGTTGGATTTCGCCTTCACCTCCGAACAGGAGGAGCTGCGGGCCCGGGCCCGCGAGGTGGCCCGGGAAGGGGTCGCCACCTACGGCGCCTTCACCGACTCGTGGATCAACGGCTACTCCGCGGAGTTCTCGAAGACCCTGGCCGAACACGGTTGGATCGGGATGACCTGGCCCGTCGAGCATGGTGGGGGTGGGCGCCCCAACATCGAACGCATGATCATGGGCGAGGAGATGATCTCGGTGGGGGTACCCATCGCCGCGAGCTGGTTCGCCGACCGGCAGATGGGGCCGGGCCTGATCGCCTACGGTTCGCCCGACCAACAAGCCGAGTTCCTCCCGGGGATGCTCAACGGCGAGACCACCTGGTGCATCGGCATGAGCGAGCCCGATGCGGGCTCCGATCTCGCCGTCCTCGAGACCTCCGCGGTGCGCGACGGGTCCCATTGGGTGATCAACGGTCAGAAGATCTGGACCTCGTTCGCCGCCATCGCCGACTACTGCTGCCTGATCTGCCGCACGTCGTCGGACGGTCCGCCCCACCGTGGGGTCAGCGAGATCATCGTCCCGATGGACCTCGACGGGATCGAGGTTCGCCGGATCAAGGACATGGCCGGCAACGAGCACTTCTGCGAGGTGTTCTTCACCGATGTCCGGGTGCCGATCGAGAACCTCGTCGGGGTCGAGGGCGACGCCTTCAAACAGACGATGAGCCAGCTCGAACACGAACGGGGCGGCATCGACCGCCTGGTCAGCAACAAGCCGCTCTACGACCTCGCGGTCGCCGAGGCCGACACCGAGAACCCTGTCGTGCGCCAGGAGATCGCCCGGCTCGAGATCGGCTACCGGCTCGGCCGCATCCTCGTCTACCGGGAGTCGCTCAAGCAGGCGCCGGCCGGTTTCAGCGCGGCCACGAAATGTTTCTGCACCGAACACGAGCAGCGGGTCGCCGACTTCGCGGCCCGTACCCTCGGCATGGCGGCCGCGGCCGATTCCGATCTGGCCCGGGCGATCGACTACGCGCCGGGCTACACGATCATGGGCGGAACCTCCAACGTGATGCGCAACATCCTCGGGGAGCGGCTGCTGGGCCTGCCCCGGGAGCCCCGCCCGTGACCGCGTGACCGGACCCGGGAGGAGAGGTTGACCTGGGCGCTCGGGATCTTCTTCTCGTTGGCCATCGGCACCGGCGACTATTTCGGCCTCCACCTCTCCCGGCGGCTCCAGGCCTTCACCGTGGTGATGACCTACATGCTGATCGGGGCGCTCACGTCGGCCGCCCTCATGGTGGTCGTGTCCAGCGACCTGCTCGCGGTCGATCTCGCGTTCGGGGCCGCATCGGGGGTGTTCGCCGCGGCCGCGCTCGTGCTGCTCTACCACGGGATGGCGGTGTCGTCGCCGGTCGTGGCGTCACCGACGGCCGCCGTGGTCACCGCGGTGATCCCGGTTGTGTGGGGCTTGGCCACCGGTGAGCAGCTCGTCGCCCCGGTCGTCATCGGCATGGTCGTCGCCCTGCTCGGCCTGCTGGCCACCACCCTCTCGCCGGATCTCGGCGACCATGTCGTCGCCGCGCTCGGCTGGGGCATCGCGGCGGGGACGTGTTTCGGTGTCGGGTTCGTGTTCCTCGGGGAGGTCTCACCGGAAAGTGGCATGTGGGCCGGTGTCGCCCAACGGTTCTCCGCGTTCCTCGTCCTCGGCGCCATCGCGACGGCCCGGGGGATTCCGCGTTTCGTCGACCGGGAGAACCTCGGTCGGGGTGTGGCCGGAGGGATCCTCACCGGAGCCGGGGTGGCGGCGTTCGTCTACGGCGCCCAGCGGGGATCGTTGAGCGAGATCACGGTCACCGCCTCGATGTTCCCGGCGGTGACGGTCGTGCTCGTCGCCGTCGTTGATCGTGTCCGACTCTGGTGGTGGCAGATCGCCGGACTGGTCGGGGTGGTGTCGGGAGTCGTGCTGATCGGGATCGGCTAGCGGGCCGGTGGAAGGGTCTTGCCCGGGTTGAGGCGGTCGTCGGGATCGAGCGCCGCCTTGATCGCCCGCATGAGCTCCCACTCGATCTCGGGCTTTTGTGGCCGGGCCCGATCCCGGAGCAGGAGACCGAGGCCGTGCTCGGCGCTGAGCGTACCCCCGAGCTCGAACACGAGCGCATCGATCGCGGTCTCGAGCCCCGGCCGCGCCGCGAGAAACGCGGCGACCGTCTCGTCCGTCGTCGGCAGGACCATCATGTGGATGTTGCCGTCGCCGACGTGGCCGAAGGCGTAGCTGCGCGCCGTCGGGGCGATGCCGGCCGCGATCTCCTCGACACCGACGATGAGGCGGGCGATGCGGTCGAGGGGAACGGCGACGTCGAGCTTGAGCCCGTGTTGGTGAAACGGCGCGAATATGCGGGGTGGTCGGAGCTCGTCGCGCAGCATCCACAACGTCGACTCCTGTTCCGGGGTGGCGGCCATCACGGCATCGACGATGTGACCGGCGTCGACGCCCTCCGACAAGAAGCGGGCCAGACGGTCGGTGACCGGTTCGGACGACGCGAACCTCACGAGCACGCAGTACTCGGAGAGAGAGCGGATCGGACGGGCCAGATCGTGGATCTCGGTGACGCGTTCGATGCCGAGATCGGGGATCAACTCGAACGCGCTCAGGGTGCCGGCCGCGGCGTCGTGGGCGAGCGCGAGGAGCGCGATCAGATCGTCGAGTCCGTTGATCGCGGCGAGCGCCGACTGTCGATGGGCAGTGGCGGGAACGAGCTTCAAAACGGCGGACGTGACGATCCCGAGCGTCCCCTCGCTGCCGGTGAAGAGTTGGACGAGGTCATACCCCGACGCGTCCTTGTGGAGGGCCCGGCGGCCGTCCCACACCCGACCGTCGGCCAAGACGACCTCGAGACCGAGCACGTTCTCGCGAAAGGTCCCGTCGCGCACGACATTGTTGCCCCCGGCGTTCGTCGCGATCGCTCCGCCGATGGTCGCGGTGCCGCGAGCCCCCCAGTCGGGCGCGAACCGGCGGTCGACCGCGGCTGCGGCCTCCTGGACCTCTTGCACCGTGACGCCGGCCTGGGCGGTGATCGTCCACCGGTCGGGATCGATCGACTCGATGCGGCGCATACGAGCCGTCGACAGCAGGAGCGATGGTCGGTCGGTCGGGGATTCGGTCCCTCTCGACAGGCCGGTGTCGCCACCGAGTGGGACGATCGCGACATCGGCGGCGACACAGGCCTCGACGACGCGGGAGACCTCGACGGTGGATCTCGGCCGGACCACCAGCCGCGGCGGCTGGCCCTCGATGATCGCCGACCCGACGTCCAGGACTACCCTCAGCTCGTCGGTGAACGTGGAGTCGGGCAGCGTCATCGTCGCCCAGTGTGGGTGACGAGTCGATGGGCGGCAACACCGTGCGACCCGAGCGGGCCGCACGTGACTCTCGGAGGTGTGCGTGCAGGACCAGATTCTCATCGGAGGCGAGTGGCGTGACGGCGCCGACGGCGCCCGCATCCCGATCCTCGACCCGGCCACCGGTGAGGAGATCACCACGGTCGCCGCGGGGACACCCGACGACGCGACCGCGGCGGTCGACGCCGCCGACCGCGCGCAACGGGACTGGGCCCGCGTCGCCCCCCGCGAGCGGGCCGAGGTGTTGCGGGCCTGCTGGCAGACCCTGCTCGACCATCGCGACGAGCTGGCCGGTCTGATCACCCGCGAGCACGGCAAACCGATCGCCGACGCCGCCGGTGAGATCACCTACGCCGCGGAGTTCTTCCGATGGAACAGCGAGGAGGCGGTGCGAATCCACGGTTCCATCGGCATCGCCCCCTCCGGGGCCAACCGGATACTCGTCCGCCATCCGCCGATCGGGGTCGTCGTCATGGTCACGCCCTGGAACTTCCCGGCCGCGATGATCACCCGCAAGGTCGCCCCGGCGCTCGCCGCCGGAAACGCCGTCGTCATCAAGCCGCCGAAGGAGGCCCCGCTCACCGCGCTGAGGGTCGCCGACCTGCTCCAGCGGGCCGGGGTTCCCGACGGCGTCGTCAACGTCGTGCCCACGCAGGACTCCGGTTCCTGGTTCGACGCGGCCACCGCGCACCGGGCGACCCGGATGGTGTCGTTCACGGGCTCGACGGAGGTCGGGCGCATGCTGTTGCGGCGCTGCGCGGACCGTGTCCTGAAGGTCGCCATGGAGCTCGGCGGCAACGCCCCGTTCGTCGTGTTCGACGATGCCGACATCGACGCGGCCGTCGAGGGCGCGATGGTGGCCAAGATGCGCCATTCGGCCGAGACGTGCACGGCGGCCAACCGCTTCTTCGCCGAGGCCGCGGTGGCGGCCGAGTTCACCGAGAAGCTGGCCGCCGCGATGGCCACGGTGAAGGTCGGCCGCGGTGTCGACGACGGCGTGACGTGTGGCCCGATGATCAACGCGGCGGCCATCGAGTCGATCGGGTCGCTCGTCACCGCGGCGGTCGACGACGGCGCGTCGGTCGCCCTGGGCGGGGCGCCGATCGACGGACCCGGATTCTTCTACGAGCCGACCGTGTTGGCCGATGTCCGGGCGTCGTCACCGATCACCCGACAGGAGATCTTCGGACCGGTGGCGCCGGTGATCCCCTTCACCGACCACGACGAGATGATCGACCAGGCCAACGACACCGAGATGGGTCTGGCCGCCTACGTCTACACCCGGGACCTCGCCAAGGGCCTCCGAACGGCCGAACGGCTCGAAGCGGGCATGGTCGGTCTCAACCGCGGCGCCATGTCGGACCCGGCCGCGCCGTTCGGCGGCATGAAGCAGTCGGGCCTCGGCCGCGAAGGGGCGAGCGAAGGGATCTACGAGTTCTGCGAGACCCAGTACATCGCCGTCGGCTGGTGAGCACCCGCGGCCCCGGGGCTCATCGGGCCCGGACCCGGTGAAGGTGGTTCACGGAGTACACCGCGGCCGCGACCAGCGCCAGCGCGGCGACGGCGGCAACCTGGCTGAGCATCTGGAAGCTGCTCACCTCGACGACCACACCCGAAGCGATCCCTGCGGTGGCCCCGGCGGCGGTCATGGTGAAGTCGGCCGCACCCTGCACGGCCGCCCGTTCGTCGGCGGAGAACGCGCCGGTGAGCAACGAGCTGCCCGAGATCATGGCGAACGACCAGCCCAGCCCGATGAGGAACAGCCCGACGAAGACACCGGCGCTGTCCTCGGCCGCTGTCCTCGATGCGACGACGCCGCCGACCGACAGCACGATGCCGGCCGTGGCGACGATGACGCTGCTCGGCAGACGATCGACCAGCCATCCGACGAGCGGCGCGAACAGGTACATCCCGACGATGTGGAGCGAGATCACCAGCCCGATGATCTCCTTGTCCTGGTTGCCGTCGCCCATGTGGATCGGCGTGACGGTCATCACGGCCACCATGACGCCCTGGCCCACGGCCATCGCGCCGACCGCGATCACCGCGAGCCGGTTCCTCCCGATGTGACCGAACGACTCGCGCAGGCTCGGGCGGGCCGGTGCGCTGTGACCATCGCCTCCGGTGGCGACGAGGAGTGGATCGGGGCGGAGGAACACCTCGACGACGATCGCGGCGGTCGCGAACACGGCGATCGCCATGAGATACGGGCCCGAGAGCGCCTCGAAGCCGAACCACTCGGCCGGACGCTCGGTTGCCCCGAGGGCCACGGTCGGACCGAGGATCGACCCGATCGACGCCGCCCACACGAGAATGCCGATGGACCGGGCCCGGCGATCCGGCTCGGCCAGATCGGCCGCGGCGTAACGGGCGGCGAGGTTGGTGCCGTTGCCGGCGCCGATCATCGCGCTGCCGAGCACCAACAGGACATAGAGGTCGGTCTCGACCGCGAGAACGGCGAGCAGGGCCCCGGACGCGGCAACGGACCACCCGATCCGCAGGCCCGGTCGTCGACCTCGGCGGGCCATGTACCGGGAGAGGGGAACGGTGGTGACGGCACCACCGATGCTGATCATCGTCGCCGCGAGCGTCGCCAGACTCGCGTTGTCGACGATGTCCTTCGAAGCCAGCGTCGTCGCCGCGAAACCTCCCGCCATTCCCATGCCGGCCGGGCCGGCGGCGGTCATCAACACGATCAGGGTGCGGCGCTGAAGGCCGGCACGGTCGAGAACAGCGGTCACGGGGCCTCACGAGGGATGTCCACCGTGCGGCTCATCGCGCACATCAGTGGTCGGTCATGAAAGATTAGGGCGTGACCGACACCGCCACTACGCCTCGGGCCTCACGGTTCGGCCTCTCGGCCGCGGTCGGGGCGATCCTCGCGTGGTCGGCGGGCAACATCATGGTGCGGCAGGTGCCGATGTCGGGTCTGCAGATCGCGTTCTGGCGGATTCTTCTCGCCGCCGTCGTCTACGCCGTCGCGGTCCGACTCTCGGGTCGTCGCCTCACGTGGACCCACATCAAACGAACGATTCCCACCGGCATCGTCATCGGGGTCGAGATCGCGGTGTTCTTCGTCGCGATCAAGTCGACGACCGTCGCCAACGCGACCGTCATCGGGTCGCTGGTGCCGCTGCTCCTCATGGGGGTGGCCAGCCGTCGGTTCGGTGAGATCATCACCCGGTTCCTGGTCGGCACCGCTGTCGTGTCGCTCGCCGGTGTGGCCCTGGTGATGTACGGCTCGTCCTCGGAGGCGACGTGGAGCCTTCGCGGCGATCTTCTGTCGGTCGTCGCCCTCGTCTTCTTCGCGGCCTACTTCGCGCTGGCCAAATCGGCCCGCCAGGACGTGCCCGCCCTCGAGTTCCAGGCCGCGTTGTGGCTCGTCGGCACCGTCGTGTTGTTCCCGGTCGCCCTGATCGACGCGGGTGGGGTCGATGTTCCGACCGCGCGGAACTGGTTGTGGCTCATCGGCCTGTTGTTGGTGCCCGGCACCGGTCATCTGTTGATGAACTGGGCCCACCCCCACGTCAAGCTCACGGTGTCCGGCATGCTGACGTTGGGTGTCCCGGTGCTCACAACCATCGGCGGTGCGGTGTTCCTCGACGAACCGGTCGACATCGCGCAGGTGGCAGGCATCGCCGTCGTGCTCGGCGCGTTGATGGAGGTCATCCGTCGTGAGGCACGCCTCGAGATGCTCGACTGATTCGCCGACCCGGGAACCAACCGGGCCGGTCGAACGTCGGAGAGACATGACACGCCTCGTGGTTCTCATCGTCACGCTCACCGTGCTGGCTGCGGCCTGCGGCACCGACTCCGGGAGCGACCGCAGCATCGGCGCCGACCCGGGGGCCGGGGGCACGCGGCCGTCGGTGGCCGGCGACTGGATCATCGCCGCGCTGGTCGTCGACGGCGAGGCCACGACCCTGCCCGACGGCGACATCGACATGACCATCGCGGGCGGCGAGATCAACGGCACCCTCGGCTGCAACTCCTTCTTCGGCTCGATCGACGCAGCCGACGACGGCTCGGTGACGATGGGTGCGCTCGGGCAGACCGAGATGGCCTGCATGGAGGAGGATCGGATGGAGTTCGAGGCCACCTACGGGCAGGCGCTGTCGTCGGTGCGGGCCTGGGCGGTCGACCCGGCCGGGCTGACACTCTCCTCCGACACGGTCGAGATCCGCTACCGATCGGCACCACCCGCGGTGAACCTCCCGCTCGTCGGGACGGTCTGGAACTTCGACACGATCTACGAGGGAGTCGGTGTCGATCGGGCGGCGACGAACCGGTCGAAGATGGCCGGCGTGACCCTGACCATCGACGGCAGCGAGGCGACGCTCGTCGGTCCGGGATGCGTCGGCACCGTCATCAGCGTCGAGTACGACGGCGGCTCCGAGGGGGAGTTCCGAACCGGAGCCGGTGGGGATCTCGTCACCAGTGAGGAATGCGCGATCGTCGGCGATGCGCTGGCCGGCCTGGTCGACGCCACCGGGTTCATGATCGACGAGAACCGGCTGACGTTCATCGGTGAACCCGGCGAGACCGTGGGCTTCCTCGCCGAACCCGCCTGACTCCGAATCGGTGAGGTCTCAGGGGGAACCGGGGGCGGTTCCGCGACGCGGGTCGAGTCGGTCGACAGCCCAGCGCAGGCCGAGCCGATCGAGGAGATCGAAGATCAGACGTTCGATCCACGACGGGGCGTAGCCCACCACGCCGCCGCGTCGACGGGCGACCTCTCGGGCGCCTCGCTCGGCCCGCTCGACGAAGAAGAGCGAGATGAGGCCGGCCCCGGCGAACAGCATCGCGACGGGCACGTAGAGGTCCCGGCCGAGGAGCCGGAGCTCGCTGAACACCCAGGCGCCGGGGTCCCCGGCCCGGTCGCAGCTCTCGCGGGGATCTCCGGGGCGGCACGGTCGGGCACCGGGGACCGCCAACTCGTCGATGTCGCGGGCGACGAGCAGGCCCGGATCGGTCGGGGCCGGAGCGACCCGCGGGTCGTTGACCACGAGCCATTCGCGCACCGCATCGGCGAGCAGGGCGTGACCGATCTCGTTGGGGTGGACGCTGTTGTGGATCCAGTTCACCGGCGCCAGCGTGTCCTCGATCGATCCGGGAACCGGGCTCAGGGTGATGAAGTTCAGTCCCGCGGCGCCGGGACCGCACACCCGTTGTCCGGCGAGGGCCGATTCCACCGTGTCGACATAGTGGGCGCCGGCCACGGCCGCCGCGCTCCGCACGACCCGGTTCAGTTCGACGACGAACTCGTTGATGAACCGATGTTCGTTCTCCGTGAGCAGGGTGCTGTCGCACCCGGCGTCGGTCACCGGCAGTGGGTAGGGCACGGCGACGACCGGGGCACCGGTGGCGTCGGCGATCGCGGTGTAGGCCGCGACCAGCTCGTCTCGGAGCGTCGTCGGATCCGGTCCACCGAAGTCGCGGGGCGAATCGAGCGCGTCGAGCCAGGTCTGGGCGATGTCGGTGCAGTCACCGGGGCCCATGCAGGTCTGGCCGATCTCGGAGAAAAGGGAGTCGTTGCCACCGATGCTCACGAACGAGAACTCGACCGGACCCGGGTCGACCGAACGGAACTCCGCCAGCTGGCCCTGCCCGAACTCGTGTCGGGCCGCGGCGGCCGGTCCCTGGGCAGCCTGGTCGATTTGCCAGATCTCGCGCGCCTTCGCCCCGCTGCACGCGAAGAACGCCAGCCGATCCGGTCCGCCGGGAAGCCCTTCCCGGGCGAGCACCGGCGCCCACGCGCCCGGGGAACGGCGACACTCGTTGACGCCTTTCTGGTTCGTTCCCTCGTAAAAGACCTCGGCCCCCTCACCCGAGATGTAGGAATCGCCGAACACGGCGAAGACGGGGGTCTCACTCGAGACCTGCAGCTCGAGTCCCGGCGCCGCGGTCGCCGGGCCCCACGTGAACGCGACCGCGAACAGCGCGACGAGGAGGATCGAATCCCACTCTCCCCTCGACGCCGTCAACGCCAACAGGATGAGGACCGGCAGGGCGATCCGAAGGGTCCAGGTCATGTCGGTCCAGAGATTGAACAGTCCGATCGACGCGAGGAAGAGCGTGAGTCCGACGATCAGCCAGCTCCATCGTGAGGAGGGGGCGAACCGTCGCGGTCGCATTCCCGGCGCGCGACCGAGCAACGTCTGGGTGCCGGTGACGACCCCGGCCTGGCCGGCCACGAAGCCCGCGGCGATCAACACGAGCGCCGGTTCCGGGGAACCGTCGAACAACGGGCTCACGGCCAGCGCGGTCGTGCTCACACAGACCCCGAGCAGGAACGTGCCGCGGAAGTTCCCCAGCCAGGTCGACTCCCGGAACTCGGCGACGAGGAACGACGCGGTGAGAAACACCAACAACACGCCGAGGAACCCGACGCCCAACGTCTCCACGATCCGGCGACTGATCGCCGCACCGTCCTCCGGCGCGGGATCGTTGTAGCGCCACCACGCCAGGAGCAACACGGCACCCGACGTCGCGACGACGCCGATCAGCGCGAGTCGGGCCCGGCGGCCGTCATCTCGCGCGACGACACGAAAGCGCTTCATCACGTTGGCCACCCACCAGACCGCCACGGGCAGGCCGAGCCAGGTGGTGAGCCACTGCCCCCAGTCGGGCCAGCCGAGCGTCGTGCCCGCCGCGGTCAACACCGAGAAGCCGACGAGCACCACGAAGCCGGCGATCATCCCCGAGCGCCACCGGACGAACGCGGACGGATCGTGCAGGTCGCAATCGAGCCAATCGTTCTCCCTCACGACCGCCATCGTGAGCCCTCCCTGGTCGCGTCCCGGGTCTCAGTCAACCAGAGTGGCGGGCCGGTCGGCGAGCGTCGAGCGGTCGGCGATGACGAGGGGTGCGTAACCTCGCGCGGGTGCCGACCGTCGAGCAGCTCTCCGGGAACCCCCACCCCCACCTCGCCCGGCTGCGGGCCGAGTCCTCCGTCGCGTGGGTCCCGGCGTTGGACGCGTGGCTGGTGACCGGACGGGCGCCTGCAGTCGAGGTGATGCGCGACGATCGGCGGTTCACCGTCGACGACCCCCGGTTCTCGACCGGGCGGGTCGTCGGACCGTCGATGTTGTCGCTCGACGGCGCCGACCACAAGCGCCACCGAGCCGCGTTCGCCTCGGCGTTCCGCCCGGCCCTGACCCGGGCGCAGATGTCCGAACGGGTACCGGAGATCGCGGTCGGTCTCGTGACGTCGATGGTCGGCATCGGGCCGGTCGACCTGCGGACCGCGCTCGCCGCGCCCCTCGCGGCACGATCCGCGATCGCCGTCCTCGGCCTCGTCGACACGACCCCCGCGGAGGTTCTCGAATGGTATGCGGCGATCGTCGCCGAGGTGACCGCGCTCGGGTCCGACCCCGGCGCGACCGTCGACACCTCCCTGATGGGCGGGATCAAGGAAGCGGTCCGACGGACGGTGGCGGTCGCGGGGTCTCCGTTGGCGGGAATCCGGGACGACGCGGACCTGACCGACCACGAGTTCACCGCCAACGTCGCCGTCGTGTTGTTCGGCGCGCTCGAGACGTCGGAGGCGATGATCACGAACCTGATGTGGTGGGTGCTCGGCGACGCGGATCTCGGCGATCGCCTTCGGGCCTCGCCGGGGCTGCGGGATCGTGCGGTGGACGAGTCGCTGCGGCTCGAGCCGGGCGCCGCGATCGTCGATCGATTCTCGGTCGGTCCGACCGAGATCGGCGGCGTCGGGATCGCAGCCGGCGACAAGGTCACGGTCTCGCTCAGCGCAGCCAACCGCGACCCGGCCGCCCACCGGGACCCCGATCGCTTCTCGCTGGACCGAGACGACGAGCCGCCCCACCTCGCGTTCGCCACCGGCCCCCACGTGTGCATCGGCGCCCATCTGGCCCGCATGGAGGCCCGAGCCGCTCTCGACGCGGTCCTGGATCGCCCCGTGGCGACATGCGTGGCGGAGGCGGGGTTCGACCCGCCGACGGGCCTGGTGTTTCGCAAGCCGGCGCGGCTCGTCGTGGAGCTCCGGGCGTCCCGGGATTCGCGGGGCGGGCCCTAGAGTCGGCCCATGCGCGCACGTTACGACTACGTCATCGTCGGTGGCGGCTCGGCCGGGTCGGCGATGGCCAACCGGCTATCGGCCGATCCGCAGACCACGGTGCTGGTGCTCGAAGCCGGACGGCGCGACTGGAAGGTCGACGTCTACATCCACATGCCCGCCGCGCTCTCGTTCGCGATCGGAAACCGGTTCTACGACTGGAAGTACGAGTCCGAACCGGAACCTCACCTGTGCGGTCGGCGGATCGCCCACGCCCGCGGAAAGGTGCTCGGTGGGTCGTCGAGCATCAACGGGATGATCTTCCAACGGGGAAACCCGCTCGACTACGAGCGGTGGGGCGCCGACCCGGGCATGGCGAGCTGGGACTTCGCCCATTGTCTTCCGTACTTCAAACGCATGGAGAACTGTCTGGCGCCCGACGACGGGGCGACCTATCGCGGTGACGACGGCCCGTTGGTGTTGGAGCGCGGCCCGGCGACGAGTCCGTTGTTCGAGGCGTTCCTCGCGGCGACGGTGCAGGCGGGTCATTCCCGCACGACCGATGTCAACGGCTATCGCCAGGAGGGATTCAACGCGTTCGACCGCAACGTCCATCGGGGCCGCCGCCTCAGCGCGTCCCGCGCCTATCTCCATCCGGTCCTCGGCCGCCCCAATCTCGATCTGGCGACGAAGGCGAACGTCACCAGGATTCGCTTCGACGGCACCCGCGCCACCGGGGTCGAGTTCCGACACCGAGGACGGGCCCGGGTCGTCGACGCCGCAGAGGTGATCTTGTGCGGCGGCGCGATCAACTCGCCGCAGCTCCTGCAACTCTCCGGGGTCGGCCCGGCCGCGCTCTTGGAGCGACACGGAATCCCGGTCGTCGCCGACGTGCCCGGCGTCGGTCGCAATCTCCAGGACCATCTCGAGGTCTATGTGCAGTACGCGTGTACCGAACCGGTGTCGCTGCAACCGAACCTCGCGCGCTGGAGACGACCGTGGATCGGGCTGCAGTGGCTGGCGCGGAGAGGGCCGGGCGCCTCGAATCACTTCGAGGCCGGTGGGTTCATCCGCAGCAACGACGACGTCGACTACCCGAACCTCATGTTCCACTTCCTGCCGATCGCGATCCGCTACGACGGTTCGACGCCGGCCGGCGGCCACGGCTACCAGGTCCACGTCGGCCCCATGTACGCCGACACCCGTGGATCGGTCGAGATCAAGAGCGCCGACCCCCGCGAGAAACCGGCGCTGCGGTTCAACTATCTGTCGACCGAGAACGACCGGCGCGAGTGGGTCGAGGCGGTCCGTCACGCCCGGCGCCTCCTCAACCAGCCGGCCATGGACCGGTTCAACGGCGGCGAGGTGTCGCCCGGGCCCGGCGTCGAGACCGACGAGGAGATCCTCGACTGGGTGCGCAACGACGCCGAGACGGCGCTGCACCCGTCGTGCACCGCGAAGATGGGAGTCGGCGACGACGCGGTGCTGGATCCGCGCACGATGGGGGTCCACGGCGTGGAGGGGCTGCGGGTGGTCGACGCGTCGTCGATGCCCTACGTGACCAACGGCAACATCTACGCCCCGGTCATGATGCTGGCCGAGAAGGGGGCCGACCTGGTTCTCGGCAACGAGCCGCTACCGCCCGAGACCGTCGACTTCCACCGGCACCGGCGCGGCGACCAGCTCGGCCGACATCCAGCCCCGGAGTGAGTTGATCCCCCAGATCGCGTCGGCCCGGTCGAGGTCGTCGATCGTGAGGACCGATTCGTGGATGCGGTGGTTGGCGAGCAGCTCGGCCCGCAGCGTGCCGGGGAGCAGGCCGGCGGAGTCGGCCGGGGTGAGCGCGACGCCGTCGATCTCGATCACGAGGTTGGCGATGGAGGTCTCGGTGAGCTCCCGCCGCTCGTTCCACAAGATGACGTCGTCGGCTTCCGGGGCCCGGCCGAGGGCTTCGTCGTAGCGGTCGCGCCGCGTGGTCTTGTGTCGGAGAAACTCGTCGTCGCTGCGTACGGGGACGGTGTCGAGCGCCAGTCGCCACGGCCCCGTCCGCGGCGTCGGAGGGTCGAGGACCTGGATCTCGAGGGCACCGTCGGGGGAGAGGAGCACCCGGAGTCGGCGAGGTTGCTCGGCTCGGATCGCGCCGAGTCGCCGTCGGACCTCCTCGATGTCGCAGTCGAAACCGAAGTGGCTCGCCGACGCCGCGAGCCGCGTGAGGTGACGATCGAGCAGGATCGGCCCGGCCCCCGGATCCCAGGCGAGGGTCTCGAGGAGGCGAAACGGACGGGTCGCCCAATGGAGGACCCGTGCCTTGTCGTGGGCCTCGTGCCATTCCTCGGTCTCGTCGGAGTCCCAGATGATCCCCCCGCCGACGCCATAGGTCGCGGTGCCGTGCCGGCGATCGACCCACGCGGTGCGAATGGCGATGTTGAACTCGAAGTCGCCCCGCGGTTCGATCAACCCGACTGCCCCCGTGTAGACCCCACGTGGCTCGGATTCGAGCTCGGTGACGAGGCGGGTCGTCGCGACCTTCGGGGCGCCGGTGATCGAGGCCCCCGGGAACGTGGCCCCGAACAGCTCCCGGAGGGTCGCGTCGGAGCGGGCGACGACGGTCGAGGTGAGCTGATGCACGGTCGGGTAGCTCTCGATCGTGTGGAGCGCGGTGGTCCGGACCGACCCGATGTCGGCGACTCGTCCGAGGTCGTTGCGGGCCATGTCGACGATCATCGTGTTCTCGGCCCGGTCCTTTTCGCTCGCGACCAGCTCGTCGGCGAGGTCGCGGTCGACGACGGGGTCGGGATGGCGGGGACGGGTGCCCTTCATCGGTCTGGTCTCGAGGTCGCGGCCGACGCGGCGGATGAACAGCTCGGGTGAGGCCGAGCAGACCGCGGCGTCGCCGAGATCGATGAAGGCGAGGTGGTCGGCTCGCTGGGCCCGACAGAGGGCCGCGAAGAGCCCCTCGGGGTCGCCCTCGAAGTCGGCCCGGAGCCGCATCGTGTAGTTGACCTGATACGTGTCGCCGGCCGCGATGTGTTCGCGGATCGAACGAACCGCGGCCTCGAACCGGCCCTGATCGACCGATGGCACCCAGTCGCCGGTGGTGAAGGTGCGACCGGCCGGTCCCCGCGACGGCCGAGCCTCGGAGAAGGCCGCCATCGCCACCAGCGGCGTCGTCGCCTCCCGGTGGCTCGACAACGCCCGGTCGAACGCCGGCCCGGCGTCGTAGCTCACGAAGCCGACCACCCACATGCCGTCGAGCGCGGCCGTCTCGGCCGCGTCGAGGACGGGGCCCACCTCGTCGAGGCTCCCGGCCGTGAACTGTGCGACCGGATCGGACAACGAGATCCAGCGCCGGCCGCGCGCCGTCGAGTGGCGAACCATGGCCCGACGGATGCGGAGTCCGTCGCCGGGTGCAGAGGTGGCGTCGATCGACATACCGCAGCAGTATGCCAATCCGACCCTCGCCGGCGGGGCGGGAGCTACCCTTTTCCCGGTGTGGAGCGGCCTGTGCCCCTGACTCGATATGCCCGGATCGGTGCGTCGCCGTATCTTCGCCGTGCCCTCCGGTCAGCGGACCCGCAGCGCCATGCGCTCAGCGTCGACAACCGGACCTATCACCTGCTGCACTACGGAGACCCGGTCGCCGAGTACTGGTCACTGGTCGAGGGCGTGGCGCTGTGGGATGCCTCGTCGCAGCGCCAGGTGCAGGTCGCCGGTCCAGATGCGATGGCGTTCATGCAGCAGCTCGTGACCCGGGATCTCTCGGGCCACGAGACCGGCCAGTGCAAGTACACCTTCATGGTCGACCCCGACGGCGGGATCATCGGCGACCCGGTGGTGCTGCGCCTCGCCGACGACCGGTTCTGGCTCAACGCGGCGGCGGCCGACATCTGGTTGTGGTGTCGTGGCATCGCGCATGTCGGCGACTTCGATGTCGACGTCACAGTGCCCGATGTCGCGCCGGTCCAGATCCAGGGACCCCGTGCGTCGGCGGTCATGGCCGACATCTTCGGCGACGACTTCCCCGATCTCGGCTACTACCGGCTCGTTCGTCGCCGCCACGACGGGCTCGATCTCGTGATCTCCCGGACCGGGTGGGGCGGGACCGACGGCTACGAGGTGTACGTGGATGCGGCGAGGGCCGACGACGCGGCCCGAGCCGAGCGGTGGTGGGACATCGTGATGCGAGCGGGCGAACGCCACGGCATCGTCGCCGCGGCCCCGAGCCACGTTCGCCGGATCGAGTCGGGGATGTTGGCGTTCGGCTGCGACATCGACGAGCAGACCAACCCGTTCGAGGTCGGTCCGGGATTCGAATGGATGGTCGACCTCGATCAACCCGACGACTTCGTGGGAAAGGCCGCGTTGGAGGCACGTCGGACGATCGGGCCGACCCGCCGCATCGTCGGTGTCGATCTCGACGGCCCCGATCTCGGCACGTTCACCGACGGTGCCATGCCGACGGTGCTTCCCGTTCTCCGCGACGGCGCGGTGGTCGGCACGCTCACCTCGGCCTGTCGTTCCCCGCGGCTTCGGCGCAACATCGGGTTCGCGAAGGTCGGTGTCGAACACGGTGATCCGGGGACCGCGTTGACCGTGCCGCACCCGATCCACGGCCCCCTCGCCGCGACGGTCGTCGAGAAGCCGCACCTCGAGTAGACCCGCGTGGTGGCGCGGTCGACCGGTCCTTCAGTCGCCGGCGGACCGCTCGGCCCGGCGGCGCTCGATGAACTCGACGAGCGCCTCGTCGACCGCGTCGTCGAGTGGTGGAGGCTCGTAGGACGCGAGCATCTCCTTCCACTGGGCGTTCGCCCGCATCGCCGCGGTTCGGCTCCCCTCTGCCTCCCACTGCTCGAAGCTGTTGTTGTCGGCGACCGTCGAACGATGGAACGCCGTCTCGAAGTTGGCCAGGGTGTGGGCGTTGCCGAGGAAGTGGTCGCCGTGGGGGTTGGTGCGAAACGCCTCCATCGCCTGGCCGTTCTCCGACAGGTCGATCCCCTTCGCGTAGACGCTCATCATCCCGAGCTGATCGGCATCCATCACGAGCTTCTCGAACCCGAGGGTGAGGCCGCCTTCCTGCCAACCCGCCGCGTGGAGGACGAAGTTGACGCCGGCCGCGACGGTCGGCAGCAGGGTCGACGCCGACTCGTAGGCAGCCTGGGCGTCGGGATGCTTCGAGGAGGTGAGCTGACCGCCCGACCGGAACGGCACACCGACCCGTCGGGCGAGCGCCGCCATGAGGTGGATCGCCTGGCCGGCTTCGGGCGTTCCGAAGGTGGGCGCACCGCTGGCCATCGACATGGAGGATGCGAAGGTGCCGAAGACGACCGGCGCGCCCGGCCGGACGAGCTGACAGTACGCCATCCCCGACAGCGCCTCGGCGAGGGCCTGGGCGGCGAGGCCGGCCACCGTGACCGGCGACATCGCGCCGGCGAGGATGAACGGCGAGATGATGACGGCCTGGTTGGCCCGGACGTACTCGGTGGCCGCGCCGAGCATCGTCGCGTCCCAGCGGAGCGGCGACGACGCGTTGATCAGCGAGATCAGCACGGTGCGGCCCTCGAGGTCGCCTCCGAACGCGAGCCGCGAGAGCTCGATCGAGTCGCGGGCCCGTTCGCGTGAGGTGACGGAGCCCATGAACGGTTTGTCGCTGTACTTGATGTGGGCGTAGACCATGTCGAGGTGGCGGGTGTCGACCGGAACGTCGACGGGTTCGCACACCGTGCCGCCCGAATGGTGCAGGTGGGGGAGGCGATAGGTGAGCCGGACCGCGTTCTCGAAGTCGGCGAGGGTGGCGTAGCGGCGGCCGTGGTCGAGGTCCATCACGAACGGCGAGCCGTACGTGGGGGCGAACACGGTGCAGTTCTCCCCGATCTTCACGCTGCGGGCCGGGTTGCGGGCATGTTGGACGAAGCTCCTCGGGGCCGAGGCCCGCACCAGCTCGCGACACATCCCCCGCGGAAAGCGGACCAACTCGCCGTCGACATCGGCGCCGGCCTCGCGCCAGCGTTCGAGGGCGGTGGGGGTCCCCTGGAACGCGATGCCGATCTCGGCGAGGATCGTGTCGGCGTTCTCCTCGATCCGGACGAGGCCCTCCTCGTCGAGCATCTCCACCGGTGCCAATGTGCGCGTCAGGTAGGCCGCCGTCTCGCTCGACCGCTCGGCCCGGGCCGCTCGCCGGGCCGCCCGGCCCCCGCGGCGGGTCGAGTCGTTCACCCGGTCTGCTCCGGCCGGGTGGCGCCGGCACGTCGGCGGCGGCGGGGGCGCCCGTCGGCGGACGAGGCGGTTCGGGGTGGGAGCTCGACCAGTTCGGCGAGGTGCGGCGTGGGCGCAGTGTCGTGGGGGAAGGCCATCGCCGCGACGAAGAGGTCCTGAAAACGTGGTTCGGTCGCGGTTTCGATCTTCTCGATCGACTGTACGAGCCGGGCGACCTCCCGGCGCTGCTCGGCCGAGACGAGCATGCGGATCGCTCCGGCTCCGGAGGAGTTGCCGACGGCGCGGACCCCGTCGACCGGGCAGTCCGGCACCAGCCCGAGCACCAGGGCGTAGAAAGGATCGATGTGGGCGCCGAACGCGCCCGCGAGGCGAACGTCGTGGACCTCGTCGATGTTCGCGTGTTCCATCAGGAGGTCGATCCCGGCTCGCAGGGCCGATCCGGCCAATTGGATCTGGCGAACGTCGTTTTGGGTGATGGCCAGCTCGGGCCGGTCGCCGTCGGCGGCCCTGATCACGTAGCGAAACGTGCGCTCGTCGGGCTGCACCCGGGCCGTTCGTTCGACGAGTGATCCCTGGACGACGCCGTTGTGGTCGCAGACCCCGGCGAGGTACATCTCCCCGATGACCTCGATGATGGCCGACCCACAGAGGCCGGCGATGTCGAGTGAGCGGGTGTCGTCGGCGAAGGCCGGATCGTCGCTCCAGAGCTCCGACCCGATCACCTTGTAGCGGGGCTCGAGCGTTCGGCGGTCGATGCGAACCCGCTCGATCGCTCCGGCCGTTGCCCGTATGCCACACGAGATCTGCGCGCCTTCGAAGGCGGGACCGGTCGGGGAGGATGCCGCGTAGGTCGCGGTGTCGGTCCCGAGCACGATCTCGGCGTTGGTCCCCACGTCGACCAGCAACTGGGGGACGGTGCTGCGATGGGTCCCTTCGTTGAGGGTGGCGGCGGCCGCGTCGGCGCCGACGTGGCCGGCGATGCACGGCCCGACATGGGCCCGCGCGAAACGGAGATCGAGGTCGAGCTCGTCGGCCCGGAGATCGACGGGGGCGCCGACGGTCAGGGTGAACGGGGCGGCGCCGAGCGGTGTGGGGTCGATGCCGAGCAGGAGGTGATGCATCACAGGGTTGCCGACGAGGACGACGTCGTGGATGCGACGGCGGAGCTCGTCGGTGCCGGCATCGAGCTCGGCCGCGAAATCGTCGACGATCGCGTCGAGCGCGCCGCGGACCGCGGCGGTGAGGTCGTGTTCCCCGCCCGGGTTCATCATCACGTACGAGACCCGACTCATGAGATCCTCGCCGAATCGGATCTGCGGGTTCATCGCGCCGGTGTCGACGACGACCTCGCCGGTCGCGAGGTCGACGAGGTAGCCGGCGATCGTCGTCGACCCCACGTCGATCGCGATGCCGTAGATCGTCTCGTCGAAGCCGGGGCGGACGGCGAGCACCGTGCCGTCGGCGTGGACGATCGCGGTGACCGCTCGCTTCCCCTCCCGAATCGCCCGCTGGAGGTCGGGGAGGGCGCGGGCATCGACCCGGCGCGCCTCGATTCCCCAGTCGGCGAGGAGGGCATCGGCCAGCACCTCGGCATCGGTTTGTTCATCGCCCAACTCGAGCACCGCCAGCTCGACGTAGCGGGCGGTGATCAGCGGATCGAGGGTCAAGCCGGTGAGGTCGACGGACTTGCGAACCACCGGCCGATGGACCTGGCTCTCGGGTGGGACATCGACGACCAGGTCACCGTGGACGCGGGCCTGGCAGCCGAGCCGGTTGCCGCTCGTCAGCGGTCGCCGGCCGCGGTACCCGGTCTCCGTCGAGGTGGCGACGCTGACGGCGGTCTCGGTGGAGGTGACCTCCCATTTGCTGAACTCCCCGAACGAGGGCGCGACCTGGCAACGGCCGCACAGGCCGCGTCCGCCACACGTCGAGTCGATGTCGACGGCGACCAGGCGGGCCGCGTCGAGCAGCGTGGTTCCGATCGGCACGTGGGCCTGCGCCCCCGAAGGGGTGAAGATCACCGTCGCAGCGTCGGCCGTCATGTCGCCTCGGGTCAGCTCGCGTTGCCGCGACGCCGACCGCCTCGCCGTCGGGCCCCACCCTCGCCGCCACCGGCGTTGGGATCTCGGTACTCCTGGATCCATGATCGGCAGTCCTGGTCGTGACCGGCGAGGACATCGGCCGCCATGATCGCGGTCTGCACCTCCGCGTGCATGGGGCTGATGATCGCAGAGGGCATGCCGGACGCGATCGCCATCGAGAGGAACGTCCCGGTGATCGCGTGTCGGTTGGGGAGCCCGAAGCTGACATTGGAGGCCCCGCAGGTGGTGTTGACGCCCAACTCCTCGCGGAGACGGCGCACGAGGGCGAAGACCTGACGACCGGCCGTGCCCATCGCCCCGATCGGCATCACGAGCGGATCGACGACGACATCACTTCGGGCGATGCCGTGGTCGGCGGCGGCGTGCACGATCTTCTTCGCGACCTCGAATCGCACGTCGGGGTCCTCACTGATCCCGGTCTCGTCATTCGAGATCGCGACGACCGCGGCGCCGTGCTTGGCCACCAGCGGGAGCACCCGTTCCATCACCTCGTTCTCGCCGGTCACCGAGTTGATCAGCGGCTTGCCCTGGTACACGGCGATGCCGGCCTCGAGGGCCTCGATGATCGAGGAGTCGATCGAGAGGGGCACGTCGGTCACCGACTGCACGAGCTTGATGGCCTCGGCCAGCAACGCCGGTTCGTCGGCGAGGGGAATGCCGGCGTTGACGTCGAGCATCTGGGCGCCGGCTTCGACCTGGGCGATCGCGTCGGCTTGGACCCGACTGAAGTCGCCGTTCTTCATCTCTTCGGCGAGCAACTTTCGCCCGGTCGGGTTGATGCGTTCGCCGATCATGACGAACGGCCGGTCGAAGCCGATCACGACCTCTTTGGTCGCGGAGCTGATCACGGTCTCGGTCACTGGTTCTCACTCACTGTTGGTCGCCGACGGTCCGGTCGGTCGCGGTCTGGTCGATCGGGGCGAGCCCGCCCGAGGCGACGAGCGCTTCGAGTCGTTCGCGGGGGTACTCGCGATGGATGCGGTCGGCCGCGGCCCTCGCCGCGGCCGCGATGTCGTCGTCGACGCCGTCGGTGTGGTCGACCCGGCGCCACTGGGCGACATAGTCGTCGGTGTCGGTGAGGCCGGCGACATGGGCGGCGCGGTCGATGGCGTGTTGGAAGCGCGGTTCGAGCAGCACCTTCTCGGTGTGCCCGCCGGGACTGGTGCCGCTGACCTGGGCGGGGATGTCGCGCCAGTGGATGACGACGAGGCCGGGGCCTCCTCGGGCCCGTCGCCGACCCGCGCGGGTCATACGTCGATCTCCTGGCGACGCGCGACCCGCACGACCTCGGACTCCAGCTCGCCGTAGCCGGTGCGACGGCGCACGTAGTCGAGTCCGAGTCGATCGGCCGCGGCGCGAGCCCTCCGGTCGAGCGTCGCGTCGTCGGTCTGGGCGAGATGCACGATCTTCGTGTAGTTCGCGAAGTAGACGGCCCGCAGCTCCGGATGATCGGCGATGCCGAGCCCGCCGATGACGAGCCGGTCGAAGTGGGTCACGAGATAGTCGGTCAGGTAGAAGGCGGTCGGGTCGTCGTCGTGCATCTCGGTGAAGGCCTCGGCGCCCGCGAAGAACTGGTAGCAGTGGGCGCCCGGCATCATCTCGGTCGGGGTGTCGGCGCTCATCTCCTCGCAGACGTCGACGAGCCGGCCGGCGGTGCCACAGTCCGCGTAGCCCACGAGGATGCGGTCGTAGCGGCCGCGGGCCCGGCGCAGTCGCGCGCGGACGGCATCGGGGATTCGGTCCGGGGTCATGTGCAACGAGGCGGGGAGACATTCGAGGGTGACGTTGCCGAGCTCGTGCAGCCGGGCGATGTCGCGGATCTCCCGGGCCAGCGCGCCACAGGCGAGGATCAGGACGCGGGGCGGCGTGGCGGCCCGGGCTGCCGCGCCGTTCATGCCACCCGTCGCGCCGCGACGAGCGCCGAGGCCGTCTCCGCGGCGACGGCCGCGTCGCGGCAGTAGGCGTCGGCGCCGATGGCTTCGGCGAACTCCTCGTTGAGCGGCGCGCCGCCGACCATGACGATGTAGTCGTCTCGCATCCCCTTCTCGACCAGCGTGTCGATGACCACCTTCATGTAGGGCATCGTCGTGGTGAGAAGGGCCGACATGCCGATGATGTCGGGCTGGTGGGCGTCGATCGCGGCGAGAAACTCGTCGACGTCGGTGTTGATGCCCAGATTGAAGACCTCGAAGCCGGCCCCTTCGAGCATCATCGCGACGAGGTTCTTCCCGATGTCGTGGATGTCGCCCTTCACCGTGCCGATGATCACCGTCCCGATCGGCTGGGCGCCGGTCTCGGCGAGCAGGGGCCGGAGGATGGCCATGCCCGCCTTCATCGCGTTGGCGGCGAGCAGCACCTCGGGCACGAACAGGATGCCGTCGCGAAAGTCGATGCCGACGATGCGCATGCCCTCGACCAGTGCGTCGTTGAGGACCTTGTCGGCACTCCATCCCCGGCCGAGCAAGATGTTGGTGCCCTCGGCGATCTCGTCGGCGAGACCGTCGTAGAGGTCGTCGTGCATCTGGGCGGTGAGATCCTCGTCGTTCAGCGCGTCGAGGTCGAGGTCGTCGTCGCCCTCGGGCACTGGTTGCTCCGACACCGACTCTTCCGGCGCTGGTTGTTCGGACATGGTTCCCTCGCTGCGTGCGGCGTCCCGCATCGTGGTGCCGTACGGTATCTCGAAACGCGACGGCATCGACTCGCCGTCGTGGCGTGGGCGTGCCCGACCGGCCGTCGATCGTGTGGCCCGATCATGGGCCCGATCATGTGCGCCGTGGCGCATCGGAGTCCCTAGTCTGGCCGCCATGCCTGCCGAATCCCTGCCCTCGTCCGCCGGTGGCGATGAGCTCCCCCGTCATCGCTACAACGCCGGTCT
This sequence comes from Actinomycetes bacterium, assembly GCA_024276495.1. Classification (GTDB taxonomy): domain Bacteria; phylum Actinomycetota; class Acidimicrobiia; order Acidimicrobiales; family Aldehydirespiratoraceae; genus JAJRXC01. The sequence continues at coordinate 69,108 of JAJRXC010000061.1, read as the reverse complement.
CGCCGACGAGATCGAGACCCGATGGCAGGCGAGTTGGCGGGCCGACGGCACCTATCACGCGCCGAACCCGGTCGGTCTGCTGTCGGAGGACCCGTTCGGTCTGGTCGAGCGGCCGAAGCTGTTCGTCATGGACATGTTCCCGTACCCCTCGGGTACGGGGCTGCACGTCGGACATCCGCTCGGCTTCATCGCGACCGACGTCTATGCCCGTTTCAAACGCATGACCGGCTACAACGTGCTCCACGCGATGGGGTTCGACGCGTTCGGGCTTCCGGCAGAGGAGCACGCCCGTCAGACCGGCGAGCACCCGCGGGTCAACACCGAGAAGAACATCGCCAACATGACCCGTCAGCTCGATCGCCTCGGTCTCGGGCACGACGAACGACGAAGCGTCGCCACCACCGATGTCGGGTTCTACCGCTGGACCCAGTGGATCTTCCTGCAGCTCTTCGATGCGTGGTTCGACGAGGACCGCGGCGTCGGCCGGCCCATCGCCGAGTTGGTCGCCGAGCTCGAGGCCGGCACCCGCGTCCCCCGGGGCGGGGAGGACTGGAAGAGCGCCGACGAGTCGGCGCGGCGGGCGATCCTGTCGCAGTACCGCCTCGCCTATGTCGACGACGCGCCCGTCAACTGGTGCCCGGGGCTCGGCACCGTGCTCGCCAACGAGGAGATCACCGCCGACGGCCGGTCCGAGCGGGGGAACCATCCGGTGTTCCGGCGTCCGCTCCGTCAGTGGATGATGCGCATCACCGCCTACGCCGATCGTCTGCTCGACGATCTCGACCTGCTCGACTGGACCGACTCGATCAAGACGATGCAGCGGAACTGGATCGGTCGCAGCGAGGGCGCGCTCGTCGACTTCGACACCGGACACGACTGCGGACCGATCCGGGTGTTCACCACCCGGCCCGACACCTTGTTCGGGGCGACCTACATGGTGCTCGCCCCCGAACACCAACTGGTCGACGAGCTCACCATGGCCGAGTGGCCCGACGGCACCGACGCCCGCTGGACGGGCGGTCACGCGACGCCGGCCGAGGCGGTCGCCGCCTATCGAGCGGTCGTCGCCGGCCGGACGGAGCGGGAACGTCAGGAGGACAAGGACAAGACCGGTGTGTTCATCGGGGCCCACGTGGTGAACCCGGTCGACGGTCGCGAGATCCCGGTGTTCATCTCCGACTACGTCCTCATGGGCTACGGCACCGGCGCGATCATGGCCGTGCCCGGCCAGGACGAGCGCGATTGGGAGTTCGCCGTCGAGTTCGGTCTGGAGATCATCCGTACGGTGCAGCCGCCCGACGGGTTCGACGACGCCATTCCCGGCGACGGGGCCTATGTCGGCGCCGGGCGGGCGATCAACTCCGGTTTCCTCGACGGGCTCGAGGTCGACGAGGCCAAGCGGACGATCATCGAGTGGCTCGAGGCGCAGGGGACGGGCGAGGGCACGGTCACCTACAAGTTACGGGACTGGCTCTTCAGCCGGCAGCGCTACTGGGGTGAGCCGTTCCCGATCGTCTACGGCGACGACGACCTCCCGCGGGCGGTTCCCGAATCCGAGCTGCCGGTGGTGCTCCCCGACCTGATCGACTGGGCGCCGCGAACTCTCGGGGAGGACTCCGAGCCGGAGCCACCGCTCGGGCGGGTCGCGCAGTGGCGGGAGGTCGAGCTCGACCTCGGTGACGGCACCCGCACGTATCGCCGCGAGCTCAACACGATGCCGCAATGGGCCGGATCTTGTTGGTACTACCTGCGCTATCTCGACCCGACCAACGAGACCGCGATGGTCGATCCGGCCGTCGAGAAGTACTGGATGACCGACCCCGACCCGGGCCGGGTCGGTGGCGTCGACCTCTATGTCGGTGGGGTGGAACACGCCGTGCTGCACCTGCTCTACGCCCGGTTCTGGCACAAGGTCCTCTACGACCTCGGGCACGTGTCGGGCCCCGAGCCGTTCAAACGGCTCATCAACCAGGGCTACATCCAGGCCGCCGCGTTCCAGGACGATCGCGGGTTCTACGTGAGCGCCGAGGAGGTGGAGGGTGATGCCGCCCGCGGGTTCACCCACGACGGAAAGCCCGTGACCCGGACCTACGGGAAGATGGGGAAGTCGCTGAAGAACTCGGTCACTCCCGACGACATGTACGCCGCCTACGGCGCCGACACACTTCGGCTCTACGAGATGTCGATGGGGCCGATCGACCAGGACCGGCCGTGGGAGACCCGTTCGGTCGTCGGCTCCCACCGGCTGCTGCAACGGGTGTGGCGCAACCTCGTCGACGAGGAATCCGGCGAGTCGTCGGTCGTCGACGAACCCGCCGACGACGAGCTCCGCCGCGTGCTGCACCGCACGATCGACGGGGTGCGAGCCGACATGGACGCGCTGCGGTTCAACACGGCCATCGCGAAGATCACCGAGCTCAACAACGAGCTCACCAAGCGGGACGCGGCGACGCCTCGTGAGGTGGCCGACGCGCTGGTGCGCATGCTGTCGCCGCTGGTCCCCCATGTCGCCGAGGAGCTCTGGAGCCGGATGGGCGGCGCCGGTTCCGTCGTTCGCGCCGAGTTCCCGGTCGCCGATCCCGACTGTCTGGTGGACGACACGGTCGAGTTGCCGGTGCAGGTCAACGGAAAGGTTCGGGCCCGGATCCTCGTCGCGGTCGATGCGGACGACGACACGGTCATCGCTGCCGCGCTCGCCGAGCCGAACGTGCAGGCCCACATCGACGGGAAGACACTGCGGAAGTCGATCGTGGTCCCGGCGCGGATGGTGAACCTGGTCGTCTGATCGGCTCGTCGGTCGACGCGGTGTACGGTCCGGCGATGATCTCCGCCGACTTGATCGACGCGGTCGTCTTCGACATGGGTGGCGTCTTCGTGATCCCCGCACCGGAGCCGATCTCCGCCCTCGTGGTTCGCGCCGGTGTGCCGCTCGAGCTCGACGACGCCGCGGCCCGCCGCGCCCACTACGCCGGGATCGCCGCGATCACCGAACGGCTCGCGGTCGGTGACATCGACGAGTCGGATCCTGAGGTGTGGGCCGCCTACGACGCCGCGTTCTTCGGCGCGGCCGGCCTTTCCGGCGCCGGGTTGCGGACCGCGATCGACGCCCGTCGCGACGCGCGGGCGACGGGTGACTCCGCCGCGATCTGGTCTCACACGCTGCCGGAGAACACGGCGGCGTTCGGCCGGATCGCCTCCACCCGACCCGTGGCGGTCGTGACCAACAACAACGGCACCGCGGTGGAGCAATGTCGCGATCTGGAGCTCTGTCAGGTGGGACCCGGACCGCTTCTGGAGGTAGCGGCCATCGTCGACTCCGGCATCGTCGGCGTCGCCAAACCCGACCCGCGGATATTCGCCCCCGCCCTCGAGGCGCTCGGGACCGACGCCTCCCGCACCCTCTATGTCGGCGACACGGTCCACGCCGATGTTCGGGGGGCGGGAGCTGCGGGAATGCCGGTGGTCCAACTCGACCCGTTCGACCACCACGTCGGCCACGCCCACTGGCGACTTCCCGATGTGGTCGCGCTGGCCGATCACCTCGGATGACCCGACCCGTCCGGATCTCGGCCCCGGCCGCCCGTCGGATCGCGCTCGCCGCGCAGGGGTTTCGCGATCCGCGCCCGACCGGCGCGGTCGATCGTCGACATCTCCGTCGGGTCATGGCGCGGCTTCAGCTGTTGCAGCTCGACTCGGTACCCGTTGTGATGCGGACCCAGTACATGCCTGCGTTCTCGCGGCTCGGCCCCTACGAGCCCGAGCTTCTCGACCGGATCGCCTACCGCGACGACGAGTGGTTCGAGGCCTGGTGCCACGAGGCGTCGCTGCTGGCGATCGACGACGAGCCACTCCTGCGCTGGTCGAAGGCGAGAGCCCGACGGGGAGAGACGTGGAAGCACCTCGCCGAGTTCGCGGCGAACGACGCGGCCTATGTGAGCGATGTGTTGGCCCAGGTGCGCGAGCGCCCGCTGGCCCCGGGCGAGCTGCGCGAGCCGCGGCCCCGGAACGGGGAGTGGTGGGGCGACCGGTCCCTCGGCGCGGTCGCGCTCGACTGGTTGTTCCGGGTCGGTGAGGTGGGCATCCGACGAAAGCCGGGCTTCGTGAAGGAGTTCGACGTCTTCGATCGGATCGTGCCCGCCGAGATCCTCGAACGGGCCACCCCGAGCGAGGAGGACGCCCACCGCTGCTTGCTGCTGCGGGCCGCGGCGAGCCACGGCGTGGCGACCGTGGCCGACCTCGTGGACTACCACCGGCTCCCCAAGGTGCCGGCCAGGGCCCGGGTCGCGGAGCTGGTCGAGGACGGGCAGCTGCTCGACGCGGAGGTCGAGGGCTGGAATCGCCCCGCCCTCTTGCACCCCGACGCGGTGACCCCTCGAGCGGTCGACACGTGCACCCTCGTGTCGCCGTTCGATCCGGTCGTCTGGTTTCGGGAACGGGCGTCTCGCGTGTTCGGCTTCGAGTACCGGATCGAGATCTACACCCCGGCCGAGAAGCGGGTGTACGGCTACTACGTGCTGCCGTTCCTGCTCGGCGACCGGCTGGTCGGCCGCGTCGACCTCAAGACCGACCGGGGCGCCGGGGTGCTATTGGTCCGGGCGGCGTTCTCCGAGGAGGGAACCGACGCGGCGGAGGTGGCCGGTGGGCTTCGGTGTGCGCTCGATGATCTCGCCCGTTTCGTCGGCGTCGACGGCTGGGCCGTCGACGGCGACAAGGGAGATCTCATTCGCCGCCTTCGCTGACCTCGTCGGGTTCGGGAGGGGGATCGGGCAGCGGAACCCAGGTGCCCCACGGGCGACGCTGACGGAGCTCGTCGTCACCTTCGAACTCGGGCAGAACGAGCCGAAGGATCCGGTCGAGCGAGGCCTTGACCGAGTTCACGTACGCGCCCGACTGGTTGTAGCCGAACACCGCGGTCGACCAGCCCGTCCAGTTGCGCAGCGATCCGTAGTTGCAGAGGTAGGCGGCGGTGGTGAGCGCGGCGTCGTCGATGTCTTGTGGATCCCGTTCGCCGTCGCCATCGCCGTCGAGGCGCCATCGGGTCCACGTCTCGGGGATGAACTGCATCGGGCCGACGGCCCGGTCGTACACGGGGTCGCGGTCGTAGCGGCCGCCGTCGGTGTCGGAGAGGTTGGCGGTGACCTGTCCGAAGTTGTCGACGGTCACGCCGTTGAGGGAGATGCCGATGATCGGGGTGTCGGGTCGGCCGTCGAGACCGAGTCGGCGGTTGCCGTACTCACCGTGAAGACCCTCGACCGACCCGATCGCGGCGAGCGTGCGCCACGACACCGCACAGCGGGGAGCCAGCTCCGTCATCGTCAGCTCGGCTCGTACGTAGGCGTTGAGCGCCCGGGGGGTCAGGCCCGTCTGGCCCGGAACTTCGGCGAGGGTGAAGGCCTCGGCCGCGGCGGGGAGGATCGCCCGGGCCGACGCGTCGAGGGCCCGGCGTTCTCCGGCGAGCTCGGCGGCCTCCCGGTCGAGTCGCTCGTGCCGGTCCTCGAGCTCGATTCGTCTCCGCGTCGAGGCGTCGAGGTCGTCGATCGCGTCGGCGAGATCCGTCTCGGCCCGGTTGCGCAGCTCCATCATCTCGTCGAGGGTCGCGTTGGTCAGCTTGAACTCACGTTGGGCGACGACCAGGGCTTCGCCGTCGAGCCCCAGGAGGGCATCGAGCGACGGGTCCTGGCCGGCGAACACATCGATCGCGACGGCCTGGGTCAGGGCGTGGATGCCGCGGAAGTAGGCGTCGGCCCGGTTGCGGTCGATCTCCCGTTCGCGTTCGACCCGGCGCGCCTCGTCCAGGTCGACCGCGGCGGTTCGCAGATCCGCCACCACCTGCTCGCGTCGCACGGTGATGGCCGAGAGGTCGAGACCCGCCTGGAGGAGAGCGGCGACCGCCCCACCCTCGTCGCTTCGGTACTCCACGGTCATCAGCCGCGCCGCGGGATGCAAGTCGATGACCGATCGCCAGGCCGCGTCGAGACCGACCTCGGCGAGGACGGCCTCGATCGCCTCACCGTTCGTGGCGAGCACCGCCACCTCCGGGTACGTCGGTGCGGGTTCGGCCTGGGCACCCACGACCGCCGTGGAGACGACGAGGAACAAGCCGAGGAGAACGGTCATCGCCCGGTACGAGACCGAGGGAATCTTGATGGCGTGCACGATGGTTCCCATCGGCACGTCGGGGCGACGGCAAAAGCAGTCTTGCTAGCTTTCTGAGATGAGCATCCAGGTGCCGATCGCCGATCTCGAGTCATGTGCCGCCGACTACGGCGCTGCCGCCTACGTGTTGGTGGGGGCAGCACAGGGGCCTCCGCGGGTCACCCACTCGTCCGTGCGATTCGACGGTGTGGACTTCGTCGTGTCGATCGGACGACGGGCCGCGGCCGCTCTCGCCGCCAACCCCGAGGTGTGTGTGCTGTGGCCGGCCACGAGCGATCAATCGATGAGCCTCATCGTCGATGGTGAGGTCGTCGACCCGGTCGACCCGGACGGCGGCGATATGCGGGTCCGTGCGATCGGTGCGGTGCGCCACCGGCCGGCGCCGTCGTAGCTCAGTCGGAGACCGTCGTCGGATAGGTGGGCACCGGACGGGGTGGCGTCGTCGGATAGCTCGGGCTGGTCGGGTCGAGCGGTGGGGCCACGGTCGTCGTGGACGAGGTGACGGTCGACGGCACCGGGGCGGGTTCGCCGCCGGGACCGGTCGTGGTCGACGCGATGGATGGTGTCGGCCCGGCGGTCGTCGGCGGGGCCGGCTCCGGCCGGTCCACCCCGGCGCCGCACCCGGTGATCACGGCCGTTGTCAATGTCACCGCGACGGCGACGCGGCCGCCGAGACGGCGTCTCGAACCGCGGCGAGAGGTCGTCCCCATCAGTGCGCCGCGCCCCGGTGGGGCGACATGAGCGCGATCGGAATCGAGATGTCGAGGGTCCGGGTACGGAGCGTGGCGATGCGCCGGCCGGGCTGCACGGCGGGCTTCGCCGGTCCGAGGCCGTCGCCGAGACGACGGGCGGCGGCGTCGAGATCGGCGCAGGTCAGGGCCAGACCCCACAGCATGGCGGGTCCGGTGCCGCGTTGGTCGTCGTCGCCGACGAGCTCCAGGATCACGTCGCCCAGCCAGAAGAAGTCCTGTCGCCGGGTCCGGCCCGACGCGGCGAACCTGCGGGTCCGGCGATCGTCGAGGCCGGCCGCGACGAGGGCGGTGGCGGTGCGCTCGATGTCCGGGCTCGTGGCGACGAGATGGTCGAGACGAACCACACGGTTGGGATGCACGACGGGCCGAGGTCGCGGTGTCGACGTGCCGCCGAGGGGCAATCCGTCGACGTCGGTGCCGAGACCGTCGACGGTGGCGCGAAGGATCCCGCGGGTGGGGTCGGCACCGGCGAGCTCGATCACCGTGTCGCCGATGGTGACGCGGTTCCCGTCGACCGCGAATCCCGCCGCAGCCCACGCCGACGGTTCGTCGCCGATGGTGATCGCCTGAAGTCGGAACGGCCGAGAGGTCACCGGTTGATGGTGACACGGGCCGGCCGCGACCGCCGGGCACCCCACTAGGGTCCCGACCTGTGCACAGCGACATCAGCCGGTTCTCCGACCTCTTCGACATGGCGACCCACGGGCCCGACGTGTGGGTGGCCGGGAGCGCCCGCTACCCGTGGGGCCGCGTCTACGGCGGCCAGGTGGCCGCCCAGGGCCTGTGGGCTGCGGCCCAGACCGTTCCGGCAGACCACGCGCCCCACTCATTGCACGCGTACTTCATCCGTGGCGGCGATTCCGACGAGCCGATCCGGTTCGAGGTCGACCGCATCCGAGACGGTCGCTCGTTCGTCACCCGCCGGGTGGTGGCCCGTCAATCGAGCGGCGCCATCCTCAACCTGTCGGCGTCGTTTCACATCCGCGAGGACGCGCCCGACGTGACCGCGATCGAGCGACCGGCGAACGTCACCCCGCCGGCGGCGCTCGAGCCGTTGAACTGGGGCCCGTTCCTCGAACGGCGACCGGTTGCCCGGGAGGAGGAACGAGCCCGGGCGTGGGTGCGGGTTCCGGGCCCGCTGGCTGATGATCCGCTGGTCCACGTCCTCGCCCACGTGTACGCGAGCGACGACATGCCGACCGAGGCGGTCGAACTGGTCCATCCGCGGGGTCGACCCCCGCACAGCGGTTTCGAGGAGCACGAGCACCCGTACATGGGGGCCAGCCTCGACCACACCGTGTGGTTCCACCGCCAGGCCCGCGCCGACGAGTGGTGTCTGCACGACCTGCGTTCGTCGGGCGTCTCCAGCTCCCGCGGGTTGGCGTTCGGGGAGATCTGGTCGGCCGACGGGATCCATGTCGCGTCGATCGCCCAGGAAGTGTTGCTGCGCGAAGCCCGCCCCGCCGATTAGGTTCGCCCCGATGTCCTTCAGCTTTCGCCGTCCAGCCGCTCGTACGGTGCTGCTCGACCGGGAGGGCCGCATCTTCTTGATCCGAGCGGAGGATCCCGTCGATCCCTACAAGCCGGAGTGGTGGGAGATCCCGGGAGGCGGCATGGCGAGAGGCGAGGAATCGGCCCACGCGGCGCTTCGTGAGCTCCACGAGGAGACCGGCATTCCCGACGTCGAGATGGGTCCGTGCGTGTGGCGCCAACAAACCGAGTACACCTTCGCCGGCTACCACTTCGAGTCCGACGACCACATCCACGTCGCGTGGTGCGACGGGGGCGTCTACGACCCCCGCGGGCTCGAAGCGCTCGAAGCGGCGGCGTTTCGGGGCGCCCGATGGTGGGAACTCGACGCGCTGCTCGCCAACGACGAACCGACCATCCCGTTCCGGCTGCGGGAGTTCCTCCCCGCCCTCGTCGCCGGCGACATCCCCGAAGTGCCGATCGACATCACCCCGCCGCCCGAACACGGCGGCCGGATCAGCTGATCGGGCCCCGTCGGCCGCGCAGGCCGAGCCAGGCGAGATCGGCGACCCGGGCCGCGAGGGCATCGACATCGCCGGTCGCGCCCGCGGCGATCCAATGTCGACCGGTGCCCTCGGCCAGACCCAGGATCCCGTAGGCGAGGAGGAGGCGCTCGTTGTCGTCGAGCCCCTCGATCTCGATCAGCGCGGCGATGAAGCGGGCCAGCTCGTCCTCGACGACGGCGACGGCATCGGCGAACTCGGTGTCGGTGCGGACCCCCTCACCGAACAGCAGACGGAACTGGTCGGGGTGGGCGGCGACGAAATGGAAGTAGGCGGCGAACCCGTCGACCACCTGGGCCTCGGCCGACGTCGCGGCCGTGGTGGCGGCCCCGACCGTTTCCACCAGCCGGGTGCCGACGTCGCGCAACAGTTCGAGGAACAGGTCGCGCTTCGACGGAAAGTGCTGGTACAGCACCGGTTTGGTCACTCCGGCGACGGTGGCCACCGCCTCCATCGTCGCCGTCTGGAACCCCTCGGCGGCAAACACCCCGAGCGCGGCGTCGAGGAGCTGCACCCGACGTTCGGCGGCGGGAAGACGAACGGTCATCGCGGCACCTTACCCAGGGATCGAGGGACTCAACCGATGTCGCGACCGTGCTCGAGATCGTCGCGCACCGCGGCTTTCACCGCGTAGCCCGCGATGATCGCCGGGGCGAGCACGACCGAGCCCGAGATGATGCCGATCGTCGCGATGGTGGACACGGCGCCACTGAAACCGGTGGACAGACCGATCGCGAACGCCACGATCGACGCCGCGTAGAGCCCGTAGCCGACGCGGCGGCCGAGGCCGGCGAGCCGCGAGGCCCGGGCCCGCGTCACCAAGATGGGATCGACGACGACGGGGTCCGGGTCCTTCGGCACGGTCGTCACGCTAGCCAACCGGCATCGTCGAGCAGCGCGGCGATCCGTCGTCGCATCGTGTCGAGTGACAGATGCTCCACCGCGACCCGGCGATTGTGCTCGAGGCGTTCCGCGTCGGGTCGGGCGATCGCCGCCCGGATCGACTCGACCTCGGTGGTCGGATACCAACGCAGACCGAGCCCGGCCAGCTCCCGCGCGACCGGGTAGGGCCCGACGGCAGCCGGTCGGCGATGGATCGCGGCTTCGACCGGCGGATTGCCGAAGCCCTCCCAGGTGCTGGGGTACAGCACGGCATCGGCTGCGCCGTACAGATCGGCCGCGCCCTCGCCGTTGGTGCCTTCGATGACCGGGCAGCGTGCGTTGGCCAGGATCCGGCGCAGCTCGGCGTCGTAGCCGTCCTCGGCCGGGCCCCACAGCCAGTAGGTGCCGCCGAGCTCCTCGGCCATCCGGACCGCGGTCGGGACGTCCTTGCGGGGAATGGCGCGGACCGGGTGGGCCAACACGAGGTCGTCGTCGCCGATCCCGAGCCGCTGCCGGACGCCGGCTCGGTCCGCATGGCCGGTGTCGACCGGAAACCCGTTGTAGATGCACGTGGCATCGAATCCGCGGTCGTGCATCTCTGCTCGGGTGAGACGGTTGATGGTGACGTGCCGCCAGGCCGGATCGTGCGGCGGGAGCTCGGTGATGTGGGCCCACTGGGCGCGTTGCCACGGCGGGTCGTGGTGGTGGAGAACCGCCGGGCGGCCGGCGAGGACCTCGGCGACGGCCCGGGCCGCGGGAAGGTTGAGCGGAATGGTGCACAGGTTCTCGACCACGACGAGGTCGGCGTCGGCCAGCGCCTCGTGCACCTCGCCGGTCAATCCGGCCGCGGCCGTGGCGGCGGGAGATGTGGCGCCGATCGCGAGTCCGGGTACGGTCCGGTCCACCGGCCCTTCGCCGGCGACGGTGCACACCTCGAAACCGAGTTGTTCGAGGGCCCGTTGCCAGTTCCGGGCCACGACCGACACGCCGTCGGCCATCCCGAGTCGGAACGAGACGATCGCACAGCTGGCCATGCCCGACACGATGCCCGCAGATCCGGCCGACCCCACCTCACCGCTTCGCCGCGACGTGGAGGCCGCGCTGCGCGCCGCGTGGGTACCCGACGGGTACACCGCGCCGAACACCACGGTCTATCCGTGGCTGTGGCTGTGGGACAGCTGCTTCCACTCGATCGTCTGGTTGGCGCTCGACGACGCGGCCCGGGGACTGCGTGAGATGGAGACGGCGCTCTCGACGATCGACGAGACCGGCTTCGTCCCCCACATGGGCTACGGCCGCGAGCCCGAACGAGCCGTCGAGCTGTGGGGACGTCGGGGGTCGTCGTCGATCACCCAACCCCCGATGTACGGCCATGCGCTCGCCGAGCTCGTCCGGGCCGGTGTCGATGTGCCGGACCGGCTGATCGAACGGGCGGCCCGGGGCCTGCGATTCCTGCTCGATCGGCGTCCCCGCATCGACGGGCTCATCGAGGTCGTGCACCCGTGGGAGACCGGCTGTGACGATTCTCCCCGCTGGGACGATTTCTGTCCCGACGGCTTCGCGCTCGACCGGTGGCGGTCCCACAAGATGGCGCTGTTGACGACGATCGAACGGGGACCGGACGGCGAACCGCTGCACAATCCCGGGTTCGCCGTCGCGCCGGTGGGGTTCAACGCCCTGGTCGCGTGGAACGCCTCCGAGCTGGCGTCGGTGACCCACGACTCGTCTCTCGCCGGGGAAGCCGACGAGTTGGCGGCCCGTCTCGACGACCGGTTCGATCCGGGCCTGCGCACGTGGGTCGACGCCGGATCCTCCGAGCAGGGTTCGGGTCGCGTGCGCACCGCCGGCGCGTTGACGGCGCTCCTCACGTGCCGAGACGTGGGTGTGCGCCGGGCGGCCATCTCCGAGCTGGTCGACGAAGGGGCGTTCGCGTCGGCGTTCGGGCCGAGGGGAGTGCACCTCGACGAACCGACCCACGCCGTCTCGTCGTATTGGCGGGGTCCGGTCTGGCCCCAGCTCGCATACCTGCTGTGGGTTGCGCTGTCGCGAGCCGGCGGCGAGGAGTCGGCGGCGGCCGAGACCGTTCGCCGCTCGACGATCGCCGGCGCGATCGAATCGGGCCTGGCCGAGTACTGGGAGAGCGGGACCGGACGGGGCCTGGGTGCGACTCCTCAGTCCTGGACCGGGCTGGCGCTGGTGCTCGACCGAGCCGGTTGAGGCGCCGCGGTCGGTTCGGTCGGGTCGTCGGCGACCAGATCGATGGTGTGGTGGTCTCGAAGATCGATCTCGACGCGGTCTCCGGCGCCGGCCGGTGCCCGCTCGACCCAGCCCAGCGCTGCCAGCGACGGCAACGCGCTCGGGGGCAGTCGTCGGCGTCGCCGTTGCAGCATCAGGTTGGCGACCACGTCAGCCAGTCCGACCATCATGATCAGATCCCCGAGCGAGACGACCTGACCGGTCCAGCGCACCGGGTAGGTGTCGCCGAGCGCCGCGAGGATCGTGTCGTCGGTCGCGAGCTCGCGGGCGCCGCTGAGCGAGACCCGGTCGAGTTGGTCGACGGTGATCATCTCGGCCTCGACGAGGGCCTCGGGTCGCACCGGCATCGCGCCGTTGAGCGCGACGGGAAGAAGGTTCGCGGTGATCCCCACGGCGACCACCGCCATCCCGGCGAGATGAAGGTTGACGGCCGCGAAGGCGAGCGCGCCGATCAGCGCGACGAGGGCGATCGTTCCCGACGGGCCGGTGTCGGTCGCGTCGACGACGAGGCTGCCGACGACGGCCACCACCAGGAACTCGGGGTGGCGGACCCGGGTGCGGGCGATCGCACGGAGCCGGCCTCGGCGCAGTCCGCCCACGCCGAGCCCGGCCACCAACGCGAGGAGAATCGGCAGCACAGCCACGACGCGAGGCTAGTGACAGGCCGTGACGGGCCGGTGGAGGGTCGCTACCAGCCGGAACGGGCCGAGGAGCCGACCATCGGGTCGCCGTCGGCTCGTTCGACCAGACAGTGGATGCCCCGATAGCGGGCGACATCGTCCTCGAAGTTCTCGCGGGGCGGGATGATGACGTCGATCTCCAGGGCCGAGAGCTCGTATTCCCGGCCGACCCAGGGTTCGAACCTCCGGTAGCAGCTCTGGAGGGCGTAGTCGCGCACGACGTCCTCGCCCGGATAGATCGACGGGTGCTCGGCCGGGTACAAGAGGGTGGCGAACACCTCGAAGTCGTGAGGGTCCTCACAGGGCAGCCGGGTGGTGATCGTCGCCGGCCGGCCGTCCTGCAGCGCCTCGACGAGGTCGAAGCAGTCACCTGTCTCGAGTGTGAACTTGTTGATCGGCTCGCCGGGCACGTCGGTCAGGACCGGGGCGACGTCGTGGACCTCGGTGGTCGGGGTCGAGTCGTCGTGGACGCGCGGTGTCTCTGCGGCCGCGTCGAGCGATTCCGACGCGAACTCGGCGGGGTCGGTGGCAGGGGCCGGGTCGGCGGTGTCGGTGCTGCACCCGGCGGCGATCAGGGCACCGATCGTCGTGCTGAGGAGAAAGCGAACCGCGAACGGGAGTGACACGCCGAGGAGGTTAGATGGATCAGGCGGCGGGGAGGGCCCGGTCGATCATCTCGAACGAGAACCACATGAAGGTGGCGGCGGGTACCAGCCCGACGAGTCGGACGGCGATGCGATGGCTTCTCCGGTCGAAGCGCCGAGTGCCGATCACCCCTGAGGCACCCCAGATCGCGGCGGCGGCGACCATCCAGGCGATCGCGCCGGGGATGGCGCTTCGTTCGCCCCGTAGCCCCTCGTCGAGGGTGACGCTGGTCCCGGCCATCTCCGCGGTCGAGCTCGGGATCACGGAGGCCGGGTCGGTCTCGGCCTCGCGGGCCTCGACGTCTTCGCCCGGATCCGCGATCTGCTCACCGGGGAGCTGCGGCGTCTCGGGGCCCCCGCCGGCGGCGGCCGCGACCATCGCCGGGTCGAAGTCCGGGAGAGGTGTCGGCGCCTGGACCAACTCGGCGGCGACGATGATGCGCCGTCGGGCCGAGAACTTCGGATGGCAGGCGGTCAACGTGACCCGGTTCTCGCCGAAGTTGTCGAGCACCCAGGTGGCATCGGGCCGCACGATGATGTGCCCGTTTCCCTGCGAGACGATGTCGGAGAGCCGATCGGGAAACGCAGCCTCGGGGGTCATGACCTCGTACGTGAAGCTGCCGAGAATGCTCGTGATGCGAATCTCGTCGCCGGGCTGCAACTCGTCGATCCGGTTGAACGGCGCACCGTAGGTCGTTCGGTGTCCGGCGATGGCGGTGTTGCCCTCGGTCCCGACCTGGGCGGTCCCCGGGTACTGCCCGGGACCCTTTCGGAGATCGACGACCTGGACGCCGCTGACGACGATCTTGTCGAGACCGATCGCGGGGATCTCGATGCGGGCGACGGCGTCGCCGTCCTCCGGGAAGAAGAAGGCCAGCACCTCGGGATCGAAGCCGCCGGGGAGGGTCGAGGTCGTCGGCGGTGCGGTCGTCTCGACGTCGGTCTCGTCGACCGACACGGGGGTGGCGTCTCCCGCGTCGATCGGCGCGGGTTCGCCCCGGTCGATCTCCGCCAGCCGGGTCTGGGCCTCGAAAAGGGTGTTGTCGAACTCGTCGCGAAGGTCGTCTTGGGCTCGCGACTCCAAGACGTTGGTGCCCCAGAGTTGGAAGACGACGAAGAGCAAGACGACCACACCGGTCGTGATGAGCGACCGTCCGATGCGCCCGAGCACGCGCGCGCTCCGTGGGATCTCGGACCTGGAACTCGTCGGGACTCCCGTCGGGTCGATCATTCACGAACCTTATCGGTCGTCCCCGAGGCATCGTGAGCGCCCCCGCCGATAGCGTCACGATCGTGTCCATCATCCGGCTACGCGCCGCGGTCGCGCTGATCGGTCGATTCCCGGCGCTCGCGGGAATCGATCTCGAGGTCGGTGAGGGCGAGGTCGTGCTGCTCCAGGGGCCCAACGGCGCCGGCAAGTCGACGTTGTTGCGCCTGTGCGCGGGCCTCGTTCGTCTCGAGTCCGGCGAGGGTGAGGTGCTCGGCCACGACCTGCGGACGTCGCGGCCGGCGATTCGCCGGTCGGTCGGCCTGCTCGGCCACGACACGGCGCTCTACGACGATCTGACCGTGCGGGAGAACCTCGAGTTCTGGGCCGCGGCGTCGCGCGCCGATGTCGCATCGGTCACCCCGGCGATGGACCGGATCGGCGTGGCAGACCGGCTTCACGACGTGAGCGTCGGGCTCCTGTCGGCCGGACAGCGTCGACGGGTGGCGCTCGCCGCGGTCGTCGTCCGTCGCCCGCAGGTCTGGTTGCTCGACGAACCCCACGCCGGTCTCGACCCGGACGGCAGGGACCTCGTCGACGAGCTGGTGGGCGATGCCGCCCGGGCCGGGGCGACCGTGCTCGTCGCCTCACACGAGGTCGACCGGACCCTCGATCTCGCGACCCGTCGGGTCGTCGTCGCCGGGGGCACCATCGTGAAGGACGTGGCCGATGTGGAATGACGTGTGGCTGGTCGCCGGCAAGGACCTGCGGATCGAGTGGCGGTCGCGGGTGACCTTCTCCCAGGTGCTCCCCTTCGCGCTGCTCGTGTTGGTGTTGTTCGGGTTCGCGCTCGACGCCAACCGCCCCGTGCTCGACGCCGCGACATCGGGACTCTTCTGGATCACCGTGTTGTTCGTCGCGTTGACGGCCGTGCAGCGCTCGACCTCTCTGGAGACGACCGACGGTGCCCGTCGTGCCCTCCTGCTCGCCGGTGTCGAACCCGCTGCGGTGTTCCTCGGGAAGGCCCTGGCCGTCGCCGTTCAGCTCCTCTTCGTCGAGGTCGTTCTCGTTGGTGGGGTGATCATCCTCTACAACGCGGCAGTGGAGTCGTTTCCGCTGTTGGTGGCCACGCTGCTGGCCGCGACCATTGGCATCGCCGCGACCGGTACTCTTCTCGGCGCGCTGGTTGCCGGTGTTCGGGCGCGGGAGACGGTGCTGCCGATTCTCCTGCTCCCGGTCCTTGCCCCGGTGTTGATCGGTGCCACCCGGGCGTTTGACGACGCTCTCGGCACCGCTGCCGTCGACGGATGGGCCTGGCTCGGCCTGCTCGCCGGGTTCGGCATGATCAACGTCGTGCTGGGAGCATTGGCCTACGGCGTTCTTCTCGAGGAGACCTGATGGAATCCGACATCGTCGAACACACCGGGAGTCGAACCACGCGACTCCTGGGCGCGTCCGTGTTCGTCGGGCTCGTCGCGTTGGTCCTTCTCGGTTTCTTCGTCGCGCCGCCCGACGACGATCAGCTCGACGCCGTCCGCATGATCTTCATCCACGTGCCGTCGGCCATCTTCACCTATGTCGCCTTCGTCACCACCGCGATCGGTTCGGTCATGTGGTTGCTGCGCCGGTCGATCTGGTGGGACACCGTTGCCGGCGCGGCCGCCGAGATCGGTGTCCTGTTCTGCGGACTCACCCTCTTCACCGGTTCGGTCTGGGGCCGGCCGACCTGGAACACCTACTGGGACTGGGGCGACGTCCGGCTCGTCACGACCCTCATCCTCTTCCTGATGATGATCGGCTACCTGTCGGTGCGATCTCTCGGGGGCAGTGTCGAGGCGACCGCGACCCGGGCGGCCGTCGTCGGCGTGCTCGGCGCGGCGCTGCTGCCGATCATCAACCGCTCCGTCGAGTGGTGGGAGAACAACACGTTGCATCAGAAGTCGTCGTTGACCGACGGCAAGCTCGAGGGCATGACCTTGTTCACGTTGTTCGTGGGCATCGTCGTCTGGGGGCTCTTCTTCGCCTGGTCGTTGATCCACCGATTCCGGATCTCCTGGCTGGAGCGCGAGCTGCGTACGACCGATCTCGATCAGGCCTTGCGTGATCGCCGAGCCGAAGGACACCGCGTATGACACATCTGGGCTACCTCCTCGTGGGTTGGGGCGTGACCCTCGGGGTCGGCGCGATCTACGCCGCGAGCTTGATTCGACGAGGCCGCCGTCTGGCGGCCCGGGTGCCGGCGGCGCGTCGCCGATGGATGACGACGGAGGACGAATGACCGACACCCTCTCCCCCCGGGCCCCCCGGACCGGTCGCCGGGGATCGCGACGGTGGCTGCCCGCGATCATCGCCGTCGGGGTGCTGGCCGCGGTGGTCGTCTTGGTCCTGAACCTCTTCACCGGCGCGTTGTTCTTCTACAACGTCGACGAGGCGATCGAGCAGCGAAGCGATCTCGGCGACGACCGTTTCACCCTGCAGGGGATCCCGATCGAGTGCTCGATCACCAAGGGAACGATCGGCGACGAGGTCGTCACCGCGTTCAGTGTCTCGTTCGGCGGCGCGATCGTCGATGTCGTGCATCGCGGCGATCCCGCCGAGCTCTTCAAGGGTGGCGTCTCGGTGGTGCTCGACGGCGCCTGGGTCGAGGGCGACCCGGGTGTGGCCGGGTTCGACGGGCTTGCGAACGACGGGTGGTACTACTCGTCGGACCGCATGCGGGTGAAGCACGACGAGGACTACATCAACGAAGACGAGTACGACAGCCGTCTCGCCGAGAGCCGGTCCCAATCGCAGATCGCCAGTGAGGTGTGCGGAACATGAGCAACGTCGCGATGGGGGCCATCGTGGTGGCGCTCGGCAGCGCCGCCGCCCTCACCGGAATCGGTGTCGTCGCGCTCGGGCTCGCCGGTCGCAGACCGGGCTGGTGGCGAGAGGCTCGGTTCCTGGTGTGGGCGATGCTCGCGGCGTCGGTGCTGGCGTTCATCATCATGGAACGGGCGCTGATCACCCGGGACTTCACCGTCTTGTTCGTGGCCCAGAACGGGTCGACGCGCACGTCGTCGATCTTCAACGTGGCCACGCTCTGGTCGGCGCTGGAGGGCTCGATCCTCTTGTGGTCGGTGATCTTGTCGGGATATGTCGCGGCCGTGCTCGTGAAGTTCAGGGATCGGCGTGACGACCCGATGCTGGCCTGGGCGATGTTGACGCTCTTCGTCGTCAGCGCGTTCTTCTTCTTGTTGATGGTCGGTCCGGCGAACCCGTTCCGGTCCTTCGATCCGCCGGCCGGCTTCGACGGCCCGGGACCGAACCCGCTGCTGCAGAGCCACATCCTCATGGCCGTGCATCCCCCGGTGCTGTATCTCGGCTATGTGGGGTTCACGGTTCCGTTCGCGTTCGCGATGGGCGCCCTGGCCACCGGCCGGGTGGGGGAGGGGTGGCTGTTGGCCACTCGCCGCTGGACCGTGATGGCATGGGGATTCCTGACCCTCGGCATCGTGCTCGGCGCCTGGTGGAGCTACGAGACCCTCGGGTGGGGCGGCTACTGGGCCTGGGACCCGGTCGAGAACGCCTCGTTCCTCCCATGGCTCACCGGGACGGCGTTCATCCATTCGGTGATGGTCCAGGAGCGCCGCGGGATGTTGCGGGTGTGGAATCTCTCCCTGGTCATCGCGACATTCGCCCTGACCATCCTCGGCACCTTCATCACCCGCTCCGGTGTGCTCGCCTCGGTCCACGCGTTCTCCAACTCGCCGATCGGTCCGGCCTTGCTCGGCTTCTTCGGCGTAATCGTCGTCGTGTCGCTCGTCTTGATCGCCTGGAGGGGCGAGCAGTTGCGCTCCCCGGGCCGGATCGACTCACCGATCTCCCGTGAGGGTGCGTTCCTCGCGAACAACGTGTTGTTCGCGGCGTTCGCGTTCGTCGTGCTCCTCGGCACCATCTTCCCTCTCATCGTGGAGGCCATCGACGGGCGCCAGATCTCGGTCGGGAACCCGTATTTCGAGCGGATGACGATGCCGATCGGGTTCACATTGTTGTTCCTGATGGCCGTGGCGCCGGTGCTGCCGTGGCGCAAGGCGTCGTCCGGTGTGCTCAGCGACCGGTTGATCTGGCCCGCGTGGATGGGCGTCGGTGCGATCGTCTTCAGCGTGATCGTCGGGGCCCGCGGCTGGGCCCCGCTCCTGGCCTTCGGGCTCGGCGGCTTCGCGGGAGGGGCCGCCGTGCGCCAGGTCGTGCTCGCCACCCGCCGTCAAGGGGTGCGGGGCTTCATCGGCCGGACCAACGGCGGCATGATCGTCCACCTCGGCGTGGTGATGATCGCAGTGGCGTTCGCGGCCAGCAGCGCCTATGTCCGCCAGGAGGAGTTCCTGCTCAGCCCGGGCCAGACCGCGAGCTTCGCCGGGCACGAGCTGACCTATGTGGGCAGCGACGCCCGTGAGTTCGAGAACCGATCGGAGACCCGCGCCTCGATCATGATCAACGGTGGTCAGATCTACGAGCCGGGCATCGCCGTGTATCCCTTCGCCGGTCGCAACATCGGGATTCCGTCGGTGCGTTCGACGCCGTTCGAGGACATCGCGCTCTCGGTCCAGCAGTTCCCAGAGGACACCGACGACGTGTTGCTCCGGGTCACCATCCAGCCGCTGATCCTGTGGCTCTGGGCCGGTGGGCTCATCATGGCGCTCGGTACCGTGCTCGCCGTCGTTCCCGGTGCCCGGCGCCGCCCGACCATGCCGGTGTCGGCGCCGGTTCCCGACGCGTCGCTTCCCGATGCCCAAGAGGAGGTGCTGACGTGACGTCGGAGTCGACCTCACACCGGACGCTCTGGATCGTGGCGCCGGTCGCGATCGTCATGGTGTTGTTCCTCGTGCTGCTCGCGACCCGCGATGGTGGCGGGACGGGCTTCATCAGCGGCGACATCGACGGCCAACTGGCCCCCCCGATCGTTCGCACGACCATCGACGGCGAGCCCTTCGATCTCGATGAGCTGCGCGGCAGCTTCGTGGTGGTCAACTTCTTCCAGACCTCGTGCATTCCCTGCCGCCAGGAGCACCCCGAGCTGGTGGCCTTCCAGGAGCAGTACGCGCCGACCGGGGTCGGGAGCGTCGTCTCGATCGTGTTCGATGACACCGAGGCCAACATCCGGGCCTTCTTCGACGAGTTCGGCGGCGACTGGCCGATCATCGCCGAGGACTCCCTGCCCATCGCGGTCGACTACGGCGTCCCGTTGGTGCCCGAGAGCGCGATCGTGGCGCCCAACGGAATCGTGATCCGCAAGCTGATCGGTGGCGTGCGCAAGTCCGACATCGAAGCGGTGATGGCGAGTTGGTTGGCGGAGCAGGAGCAGCCGGTCGGGACACAATCGGAGTCGAGCCCGTGACCCGCCGCCTGTTGTCGTGGGTCGCGGTCGCCACCATCGGCGTGGCCGCCCTGCTCTACGGCGCGATCGACGAGGGCGCGCCGCGAACCGACGCGGATCGGGCCTACGAGATGGCCAAGACGATCGGCTGTCCGGTCTGTCGGGGTCAGTCGGTGGCCGAGTCCGACGCCACCGTCGCCAAGAGCATTCGGGCGTCGATCGCGATCTGGATCGACGAAGGGCGCAGCGACGCGTTCATCCGCAGCGCGCTCGTCGACCGATTCGGTGAGGCGGTCGACTACACGCCGTCGGCTTCGGGCGTCACCGCGCTCGTCTGGATCCTTCCGGTGGTCGGCGGTGCCGGGGCCATCGCCGGCTTGTTCCTGGTGTTCCGCCGCTGGAGCGACGAAGACGACCTGGAGGCGTCGGTGGAAGATCGGGCGGCCGTGGAGGCTGCTCGGGCGGCGGTCGGTCGAGATGGCTGATCTGGAGACGACCCGACGGGAGGAACGCGATTTCCTGCTCGCGTCGCTCGATGATCTCGATGCGGAGTTCGAGGCCGGCGATCTCGACGAGGCCGACTATCTGGCGTTGCGTTCCGACTACGTGTCGAGGGCGGCGGCCGCGATCCGGGCGCTCGAGCGGGCGACACCGCCCTCGGCGCCGCCGCGGCGGTCGTGGTCGAGGGTCGCCCTGTGGACCCTCCTGATCGTCGTGGTCTCCGGGCTGGCCGGCCTCTTGGTGGCGGAGTTCTCCGGGAGCCGCGCCGTCGGTGGAACGATCACCGGGAGTGCCCGCCAATCGGTTCGCCAGCAGCTCTTCGAGGCGGGCCAGCTCCTCGGAACCGAACCGGATCGGGCGATGGAGCTCTACGACGCGGTCCTGCAAGAGGCACCGTCGAATGCCGAGGCGCTCGCGTATCGGGGCTGGCTCTCCAAGCTCGAAGGCGATGTCGAGACCGCGGGCGACTTCCTCGAACGTTCGGTGCTCGCCGATCCGACCTATCCCGACGCCCGGGTGTTCGCCGCGGTCGTCGCGCTCGACGCGGGCGACATCGACGCGGCGACCGCCCACCTCGCGGCCCTCGACGACCTCGACGCGCCACCGTTCATCGAACAACTCGTCCAGGGTCAGGGGCTCCGGGTCCGGTTGGTGGAGGCACGATTGCTGACCGGCGAACCCGATGCGTTCGCCGCGTCCGGTCTCACGGTCGGCGAGGTGGCCCGCGCCGCCGACACGCTCCTCACCGATTCCGAGATCCGACGGGCGCTCGCCCTCTACGACGTGTTGCTCACCGAGGCACGAGACGACATCGAGGTCGCCACGGAGGCGGGTTGGTTCCTGGGCCGGATCGCGTTCAGCGGACCGCCGGAGCTCGAGGAGTCGATGGCGACCGCGGAGGATCTCCTCACCGAGGCGTTGGACATCGATCCGGCGTATCCACCCGCCCTCGTCTATCGGGCGTTCGTGCGCCTGTGGCAGGGGGACTTCGCCGGGGGCCAGGCCGATCTCGACGCCTTCGACGCGCTCGACGCCGGCCGTGACGATCTCGAGTTCCTCATCGACGAGACGGGTCTGCGGGACGACCTCGCCGCGGCACCGTGACCGACTCGAGCGGGGCGCACCCGTTCTCCTGACCTGCGTGGGGTCACACCGGCGGCAATACTGGTTCGATGTCTCGTCTGCGCGCCTTGGACTTCGGCCGCCTCTCGGTCCTCGCGGTTGTGCTGATCGGCGCGGTTGCCGTGCTCACCCGCGACCAATGGGACTGGGTGTTCGACAGTGACGAGGCACGGACCCAGGGCGTGTCCGCCGAGGTCATCGCCGATGTCGACGACGCGACCGAGCGGCTCTACCGGATCTCACCGGGCAACGGCTCGGAGGTCGGCTACGCGGTGGTCGAACGGCTCGCCGGCAACGAGCAGCTGACGGTCGGTGTCACCACGGTCGTCGCCGGTGACATCGTGATCAACACGATCGATCCGACCGAGAGCCGACTCGGCGAGATCGTGGTCAACGTCGAGATGTTCGACTCCGACTCGAACCTGCGCGACAAGCGGCTGCGGCGCGACTTTCTCGAGTCGACCCGATGGCCCTTCGCCCGTTTCGAGACCACCTCCATCGAGGGGCTCGACGTCGAGTTCGCCGAGGGCACGAGCTTCGACATCTCGCTCACCGGCATGTTGACCGTCAAGGACGTCACGCGTGAGGAGACCTTCTCGGGCACGGTGACCATCGAACGTGACCGGCTCGTGGCCGACGTCTTCGCCGAGATCCTCGGTTCCGACTACGGCGTCGGACCGATCAAGATCGCCCGTCTCGCGTACACCGACGACGAGGTCACCTTGTCGTTCGCGCTGGTCGCCGATCGGGTCGATCTCGACAGCGTCGCCGACACCGATCTCTCGACGAGGTTCCCCGCCGACGAGTTCGCCGACGGTGCCTTCGCCGGTGTCGTCCAGCCGATCATCGAGCAGAAATGCGTTTCCTGCCACACCTCGGGTGGCCCCGGGTGGGACACGGTCGCGTTCGACAACGCCGGCCAGGCCGCCGCGATCGCGGCCGACATCGCCCTCGTCGCCGACATCGGCTACATGCCCCCCTGGCTGCCCGGCGGTGACAGCCCCGCGTTCGAGCACGATTGGTCGCTCAGCGACGAGGAGATCGCGGCGCTCGGTGAGTGGGCGGCCGCCGGCGGCGGCCTCGACGTCGACCCGGACACGCCGCTGGTGGCACGGGCGCAGTCGATCATCCCGATCGTCGAGGATCAGGTCCTCCCCCCACGCGACGGCGAGTACGTCGGCCTGCGCGACGAGAACGGGCCCGTGCTCGTCGACGAGTACCGCTGCCAGGTCCACGAGATCGACGATCCCGAGGGCGACGGCACCTGGGTGACCGGCTTCGAGTTCCGCCCCGACGAGACCACGATCGTGCACCACTCGATCGTGTCGATCGCGCCGGCGGCCGCGCTCGACGAGATCAACGAGCTCGCCGGTGCCGACGGCCGCCCGGGCTGGACCTGTTTCGGCACCGTCAACCTGCGCAGTGCCGACGCGGTCACGATCCAGGGCTGGGCACCGGGCCAGTCACCCACCCGGTACCCCGACGGCTACGGGATCTTCCTTCCCCCGGGCTATGTCGTCATCAACCAGATCCACTTCAACTTCGGCGCAGGTGAGACCCCGCCCGACGATTCCGAGATCATCCTCCAGGAGGCGACGCCGGCGCAGCGGTCGACTATCAGGAGCATCACCGGATCCGCCTATCTGACCCCGGCCGAGATCCCGTGCACACCCGAGGAGCAGGCGATCGCCGATGAGCGCGAAGCGACGATCGAGGGCTATCGCAACTTGTGTGACCGCGCCGAGGTGATCGAGGAGATCGGCGAGAAGTACGACCTGTTCGCCACGTTCATCCCCGACGCGTTGATCCGGCGTTGCGGTGGCACCGTCGACGACTACGACGATCTCGACGGTCCGATCGCGTACAGCTCGTGTGACCTTCGCGCCCGAAACGTCGGCACGATCTTCTCGGTGCTCGGTCACATGCACGAGTTCGGGAGCGCCTATCGCATGACCCTGAACCCCGACACCCCCGAGGAGAAGGTCCTGCTCGACATCCCGAACTGGGACTTCGAATGGCAGCTGAACTACGACCTCGTCGAGGACGTGCGCATCGACCGCTCCGATGTGCTCCGGTTCGAGTGCTGGTGGGACCGCACCCGCGTCGACCTGCCCGAGCCCCGCTACGTCACCTGGAACGAGGGAACGGTCGACGAGATGTGCTTCTCGTCGGTGACGGTCCTGCCCGACTGACCGCGCCCCGGGGGCCGCCGGGGATTCTCCGGGAAGCCTGGACGACCCCGGCGGGTTGCCAGGACATGGCGATCGCAACCACGAATTCATCAGAGCTCGTGACGTGGCTGGCCGGCTGTCTCGGGCGAGGAGATCTCGCCCCGCTGTCCTGCGACGATCTCGAGGAGCTTGCCGCCCACCTGTCCGAGGACCGCTACGCCGGCGGCACGGCGATCTACGCGCGTGACGCCCTTCCGGAACGGGTCTACATCCTGCGGTCCGGCATGGTGGAGTTGACCCGCGACCTGGGCGGCCGCAACGCCGTCGTGCAGCTGCTGCGCTCCGGTGCGGTGTTCGGCGACGTGCCGCTGTTCTTGCGAACGGGCGAGCCGACCGAAGCCCGCGCGGTCGACGATTGTGTCGTCTTGTCGATCGACTCGCTGACGTTGTTCTCGCTGCTCGGTCGCCGCCCGATGCTGGCCCGGCGGTGGCTCGTGAGCGTTGCCGGGCGCATGGCCGAGATGCAAGACCGGGTCAGCGACCTGTTGGCGGGGGGACTCGATCGACAGGTGGCCTCGTGGTTGTTGCGGGAAGGCAGGGGCGACGGGGTCGCGGTGAGCCAGCTCACCCTGGCCCGGCTGCTCGGCGCCCGCCGCACCAGCGTGAACCAGGCCCTTCGTCGGCTCGAATCCGACGGCTACATCGAGACCGGCTATCGCCGGATCACCGTCGTCGACCCGAGCGGGCTCGTCGACATGTTGTCGAGTCGCTGAGGTCAGCCGGCCGATCCGGGGGCGGCGACATAGGTTCCCCGGGTGATGTCGCGGCCGCGGGTCTCGAGCTCCCAGACGCTGCCCTTCTCACAGCCGCGGGGGCCCACGATGCGCATGCCCTCTCGCAGCAGGCGGTTGAGCACCTCCGGGATCAGGTCGCCGTGGCTGCACATCACCAGGTCGCCGTCGACCGCGGCCTCGGCCCGCATCGATTCGAGCAGGTCGCCGGGGCGGGCGCCCTCCGTGAGCTCCGCCCGGACACCGATCTCGAGTTCGTGGGCCCGGGCAACACCGGTCATGGTGTCGACACAGCGGGTGGCCCGAGACGACCACACCGCGCGCACCGGGCGACCGTCGAAATAGGCGGTGATCGACTCGGCCTGCCGTCGGCCCTGATCGTCGAGTGGCCGCTCGAGGTCGTCGAGGGACCAACTGCTTCGCGTGAGTGCGCAGGCGTGTCGAACGAGAAACAGGGCCACTGGCGTGAAGTGTAGGCCGGGCTCGTCGTGAACCTCATCGTCGAGACGAGCCGGATTGGGCCGTTCGGCCCATGTGCGGCGGGGCTCCGGCCACTAGGAATGAGGTTGTTGGATGAGGAGTGTGATGGGCGTGGGAACCGAGGTTCGGGATCGTCGGGCGGTGATCGTGGCATCTCGCGGTGAGATGTTCGAGCCGCTGGTCGAAGCCGCGGGATTCGAGGTGGCCGGCATCGCGCAGACCGCGGTGAACGGATAACGCCTGCTCCGCCTTCTCGAACCGGACGTGGTTGTCGTCGAGAACGACCTCGTGGGGCACAGCGGGTGGGAGTCGATCCCCGCGTTGCGTGCCGCGAGCCCCTCGACGCCGGTTCTCCTGGTCGTCACCGAGGATTGGACTCCCCGCGACCTGGGGTCGATCGGCGCGTTCGCCGTCGTGACGAGGAGCCGGCTCGGCGAGCTGGTGACCGAGCTCGGTGGCGTCGACGCGTGGATCGCCGATCAGGCCGAGACGGCGGCGGACCACGACCGTCGGACCGGCCGTGACCGGCGACGGCATCAGGACTGGACGAAGGTCGGTTGGGAGCGTCGGGCCGGCGAACGCCGGGCCCTCGCCGCCTGAATCGGTCGCCTCGCGGGCCGGGCCGCTACAACGTGACGTGGGTGACGCAGATGTCGTCGCCCTGGGGCTTCGACGACGCGGTGTCGGTGCCGGCCGGACCGTAGAGCAGCCCGAGCATGCCCGAGACGATGCCGCGATCGACCGCGCAGATCACCGGGTGCTCGACAACGGCGTCGCCGAACGGGCAGTTCTGGGCGACGATCTGGTACTCGTCGTCGTCGGTGGTCTCGGCTTTCGCCGCGAATCCGTGGGCCGACAACGCGTCGGCGACCGCGTGCAGGGCGCCCTGGTAGGAGCGGTGGGTCTCGGACGGGTCGATGGCCGCCGCCATCGCCTTGCCGTACTCGACCCCCACGTCCTCGGCCATCTTCTCCGCGGTCTCCGGGGGCAGCAGGGCCAGTGCCCGACCGAGCAGGGAGACGAGGATGTCGTCGTGGCGGATCGACACCTCGAGTCGGACGTGGGGACTCGTCGCTCGGTAGCGCTTCGACGGACGACCGACGCCGCCGGCCGGTTTCGCCGCGTCGATCTCGAGGTAGCCGCCGGCGACGAGCTTGTCGAGATGGTGGCGGGCGACGTTGGCGTGGAGGTCGAAATGTTCGGCGGTTCCGCCCGCGGTCACCCCGGATTCGCTCTCGTGAGCGTAGAGATATATCTCGCGCCGGGTCGGATCACCGAACGCGGACGTGATCGCGGTGACCGCCGACGCGAACTCCGTCGGGCTCAACTCACCCGGCTCGGGTTGCGAGGAAGCACCTTTCACGCCGGTATTCTACCCGCATGACCGTCACCGAGGCCGAAGTGATCGATGCGCTGCGTCCCGTGCAGGACCCCGAGCTCCACCGCAGCATCGTCGACCTCGGCATGGTTCGCTCCACCGCGATCGACGGCGGCCACGTGGAGGTCGGCATCGACCTCACGATCGCGGGCTGCCCCCTTCGGGCCGAGATCCAACGGAGTGTGACCGACGCGGTCGGTCACCTCGACGGGGTCAACCTCGTCACCATCGAGTTCGGCGTGATGACCGACGAGCAGCGGGCCGCGGTGAGAGAGATGCTGCACGGCGACCCGGCCGCGTCGGCGGGTTCGCAGCCGAGTCACGGGCACGCCGAGGGTCGGGCGATCCCGTTCGCCCAGGCCGGGAACCGCACCCGGGTGATGTTGATCGCTTCAGGGAAGGGCGGCGTCGGCAAGTCCTCCGTGACCGCGAACCTCGGCATCGCCCTCGCCCAGCGGGGCCACAAGGTCGCCGTCGTCGACGCCGACGTGTGGGGGTTCTCGATTCCGCGGATGCTCGGTGTGGATCAGCCGCCCACCCTGATCGACGACATGATCGTTCCTCCGGAGACCCACGGGGTGCGATGCATCTCGATGGGGTTCTTCGCGAAGGAGGACCAGCCCGTCATCTGGCGGGGTCCGATGCTGCACAAGGCGCTCGAGCAGTTCCTCACCGATGTGTACTGGGACGAGCCCGACTTCCTGCTCATCGACCTGCCGCCCGGCACCGGCGACATCTCGCTCTCGTTGGCCCAGTTCCTTCCGACCTCGGAGGCGTTCGTCGTCACCACTCCCAACCCGGCGGCGCAGACGGTGGCCCAGCGGTCGGCGTTCATGTTCGACCAGGTCAACATCAAGGTGACCGGCGTGATCGAGAACATGTCGTGGTTCACCGGCGACGACGGCACCCGCTATCACCTGTTCGGGGCGGGGGGCGGCGCCGATCTGGCCGAGAAGCTCGACGTCGATCTCATCGGCCAGATTCCGATGACGATGGCACTTCGGGAAGGGTCCGATCAGGGCCGGCCCGTGGTGGCCGAGGATCCCGACGATGCCGCGTCCGTGGTGTTCGCGGAGATGGCAGAGTGGATCGACGCTCACAAGCCGTCGAAGCGCACCCATCCCGAGCTCAAGATCAACTGACCGGCCTTCGGGCCCGACTGAGGAGACCACCCCGTGGACATCCGTATCGGTGTGACCGACCACCCCCGTGAGATCGGCGTCACGATGCCCGAGGGCACCGACCGTGCCGCCGTGAAGGCGGAGGTCGACGCGGCCCTCGCCGACGGCTCGATCACCTTGTGGCTGACCGACGACAAGGGTGGGGAGGTCGGTATCCCGGCCGCCAAGATCGCCTTCGTCGAGATCGGTCCCGAGGGCGGTAGCCCCATCGGATTCGGCTGACTCGGCCGGGACGGGCCGTGGCCGGACTGGCAGATCTCGCTCGTCGGGCCACATCGCTCGACGAGGCGGCCATCGCCCACCTTCAGCGCCTGGTCTCCGCCTGGTCGCTGCTGAGCGACCTGTCGTTCTCGGACCTGCTGCTCTACGCGCCGACCGATTCGTCGGCGTCCCGGTTCGTGGTGCTCGGCCACACCCGATCGGTGACCGGGTCGACGGTGTACGACACCGATCCGGTCGGCAACGAGATCTCGGCCGCGCGTCGTCCGCTGTTGGCCCGCTCCCTCGTCGAGGGGCGGCGGGTCGAGGGTGTGACGCCTCGAGGCGACGCGATCACCGTTCGCTCCGGTGATGATCCCCTGGTCGAGGAGAACGTCCGGCTTCCGGGGCCGAGGGGCCGCTTGACGGTCGACTACCTGCCGGTCGTGTGCGCGGGTGAGACCATCGCGGTCCTGGCCCGGGAGTCGGATCCGACCTCGCTTCGCCATCCGAGCCCGGTCGAGCGTCGGTACCGGGCGGTGTGGGAGCGGTTCGCGACGATGGTGTCGGCCGGGGAGTTCCCGCCGGCCCGCTCCGAACGGGTCGGGGAGTTCCGTGAGCCGCGGGTCGGCGACGGCGTGCTCATCGTCGATCGTGAGCAGCGGATCGAGTTCGCCTCGCCGAACGCGATGTCGGCGCTGCATCGACTCGGCGTTCTCGCCAACGTCGGTGGGCGCACGCTCGGGGAGCTGGGAGTGGACGAGACCGCGGTTCGGCGGGCGTTCGCCTCTCGCCACAGCACGGTGGAAGAGCTCGAACGGGCCGACGCCGTGTCGGTGATCGTCCGCTGCCACCCGTTGCTCGACGATTCCCGCGTGAGCGGGGCGGTGCTGTTGTTGCGCGACATCTCCGAGCTTCGGAGCCGGGATCGGTTGCTCGTCTCGAAGGACGCGACGATCCGGGAGATCCACCATCGGGTGAAGAACAATCTGCAGACGGTGCAGGCGTTGCTGCGCCTGCAGGCGCGACGGCTCGAGTCCGACGAGGCGGTCGCGGCGGTCGAGCAGTCCGCCCGTCGGATCGGGGCGATCGCGATCGTTCACGAGACGTTGTCCGTCGAGACCGCCGACGTGGTCGATTTCGACGGGGTCGTCGGCGGCGTCGTGCGAATGGTCGAGGAAGGTCTCGGTTCGGTCGAGCGGCCCGTCTCGGTGTCGGTCGAGGGGTGTCTCGGTGATCTCGGCGGCGATGTCGCGATGCCGCTCGCCGTGGTCCTGACCGAGCTCCTCCAGAACGCGATCGATCACGCCGTGGGCGGTGACGGCACGATCACCGTGCAGCTTCGGGCCGGGGCCAGAGAGCTCGAGATGCGAGTCGAGGACACCGGTCGGGGTGTGCCCGAGGGGTTCGCCCTCGATCGTGATGCCCGCCTGGGCCTCACGATCGTTCGGACGTTCGTCGTCGCCGATCTCGGCGGTTCGATCAGTTTTCGTCGGGTCCGCTCGGAGCCGCCCTACGGCACCGCGGTGGTGGTTCGGGTGCCGCGCACCGTCACGAGCCGTTCGATCGGCTGAGGATCACGGGCCCGGCCGGCCGCGGCGGGATCAGACGGTGGCGACGGCGCGGAGCCGGCGGCGGATGACGCGCCGCTCTTCTTCGGAGGTGCCGCCCCACACGCCGGTGTCCTGGTTGGTGGTGAGGGCGAACTCGAGGCAGGCATCGCGACTCAGGCAGGCCAGACACACCTGTTTGGCCGATTCGATCTGGTCGATCGCCGGTCCGGTTGTGCCGACCGGGAAGAAGAGCGACGGATCGGTGTCGCGGCAGGCCGCCTTGTCCTGCCACTCTGCTGCTGTTTCGAATGCCTCGGCGGTGAGCGCCACGATTCCCCCTGTGAGTCGGTCCGGTGATCGGTTCCCGGCCATGTGCGATGGCTCCGGTCCCTGGAGCCGAGAGTGATAATAGGAACCGGTTCTCCTTCCCCGCAAGCAAAACTTGAAACTGGTTCTCGTTTTCTCCCCGCGTCCTTCCCGCGGCCGGCTGTAGTGTGCGGCATTCGCACTGTGGTCGCGGTGCCACCCACTGTCGCCTCCGGCCTGCGAGACTCGGGCCATGACCCATGTGATGGCCCATCGGGGCGCCAGCGCCGCCGCGACGGAGAACACGTTGCCCGCCTTTCGGCTCGCCCGTGAGCTTGGCGCCGACTGGGTCGAGCTCGACGCCCGGCTCTCGCTCGATGGCGTCGTGGTCGTCCACCACGACGCCCATCTCGGCGATGGCCGCATGGTCGCCGAACTGTCGTGCGACGAGCTTCCCGAGTCGGTCCCGTCGCTCGCCGAAGCCCTCGAGGAGTGCGAGGGCATGGGGGTCAACATCGAGATCAAGAACCTTCCCGACGATCCCGACTACGACGCCGACCATGCCGTGGTCGATGCGGTCGCCGGGCTCGTGCAGGCGTATCTCGGACCCGAGCGGGCGCTGGTGTCGTCGTTCAACATGGACAGTGTCGACCGGCTGCATCGGGTCGACCCGTCGATTCCCTGTGCGTGGCTCTTCTTCGAGATGACCGATCCCGCGAGCTTCGTCGCCCGGGCCGTCGCCCACGAGATGGCGGCGATCCACCCATACGACGCCCTCGTCGACGCCGCCCTCGTCCGACGGGCCCACGAGGCGGGCCTCCTGGTCAACGTGTGGACCGTCGACGACCCCGACCGGATGGCGGCCCTCGTCGAGATGGGGGTCGACGGCATCTGCACGAACCTCCCCGACGTCGCCCGGGCGGTTGTCGACGCCGCCTGAGGGCTCGGGGTCACGACCCGGTCGGCACCACCAGCGACAGATGCTCGGGGGTCCAGGTGATGCGGAGCCGTTTGCTGGCACCGAGGTGATCACCGTCGACCTGATACGGCGCCGGTGGATCCGACTCGACCACCACCGACCGGATGCCGGTGCGGATGTCGATGTCGCGACGGTCGCGAACGTCGCCCGGGCCGATGGCCGAGACGGCGACGGGGACGAGACTGCGGAGACGGATCTGCTCGAGGGTGACCACGGCGAGCGGATCGTCGAGGGTGAGCTCGGGCACGATGTCGAAGGGACGGTTGCCGAGGAACGTGTAGGGGTTCGCGTTCATCAGGATCGTGAAGTAGCCGGTGGCGAGCTCCTCCCCGTTCGCACCGATGACGCGCAACGGCGGATGACGTCGGTCGGTTCGCCGCAGCCAGGTGTCGACGGCCGCGTAGATGAACAGCGGATGACCGGCCCACCGCTTCCATGGGCCCCGCCGCTCCACCTGTTCGACGACGGCCGCGTCGAACCCGACGCCGCAGTGGAACAAGAAGTACCGACCTTCGACGGAACCGAGCCCGATGCGCCGGATCGAGTCGGCATCGATGGCGTCGAGCAGCACACCGGCGGCGTCGACGGAGTCGTCGGGTAGACCGAGGATGCGGGCGAAGACGTTGGTGGAGCCGCCCGGAAGCGTCGCCAGCGCGGTCGTGGACCCGGCGAGCCCGTTGGCGGCCTCGTTGAGGGTGCCGTCGCCCCCGAGGACCACCACCATGTCGTAGAGGTCGCGGGCCGCGCTCTGGGCCAGGCGGGTCGCGTGGCCACGGCGACTGGTTTCGGCCAGGGTGACGTCGTGGTCGGCCGACAGGGCCTTGTGAATGACGACGCGACGCCGCGCCGTGACCGACGACGCCACTGAGTTCACGATGAACAGGATCCGCAAGAACGCCAAGCTATCGCGACAATCTGGTTCGCCCGAATAGGCATTCCCCGGCACCGCTGGCAGACTCGTGCCCCTATGAAGGTTGTCGTCTGCGTGAAACAGATCCCGGATCCGGCTGATCCCGGTGCGCTCGATCCCGAGAGCAAGACTCTCGTCCGGGATCAGAAGCTCATCCTCGACGAGTCGGACTCCTACGGGGTCGAAATGGCCCTCCAGCTCGTCGATACCGCAGGTGAGGGATCCGTTCACCTCGTCTCGATGGCTCCGAACAACGAGGTCGGCGGCTTGCGGACCGCGCTGGCGATGGGCGCCGAGAGCGCCACGCTCATCAGCGACGATGCGCTCTCGGGGAGCGACGCGTTGGGCACCGCCAAGATTCTCGCCGCGGCGATCGCTCGTACCGAACCCGATCTCGTGCTCGCCGCGACCGAGTCGTCCGATGGCTACACCGGCACCGTGCCCGAGATGGTCGCGGAGCTGCTCGGACTTCCGTCGGTGACCTTCGCCAAGTCGGTCGCGATCGATGACGGCACCGCCAAGGTGCAACGCCAGACCGAGGCGGGCTACGACGATGTCGACTGCCCGCTGCCCGCGCTCGTCTCGGTGACGGCCGGGGTGGTCGAGCCCCGCTACCCGTCGTTCAAGGGGATCATGGCGGCGAAGTCGAAGCCGGTCGACGAGGTCACCTGCGGTGATCTCGGCATCGATGCCGGTTCCGTGGGTTGGGCCGGTGCCGGGCAGGAGATCGTCTCCGTCGAAGACGCGCCGGCTCGCGAAGCCGGCGAAGTGATCGAGGACGAAGGCGAGGCCCACGAGGCCATCGTGGCCTTCCTCGAAGAGCTCAAGGTTCTGTGAGGGGCTGATATGGGACTCGAAAAGATCTGGGTGTTCGGAGAGGGCAACGGCGAATCGGTCGCCTCCATCACTCTCGAGATGTTGGCCAAGGCTCGCGAGCTCGCCGACACCGTCGAGGTGTTCATGGCGGGCGATGGCGACGACTACGCCGAGGAGCTCGGTGACCATGGGGCGGCCGCAGTCCACGCGACCGGCGACCTCGACGGGGCCATGCAGGGTGTCGCGGTCGCGTCCGCGGTCGCGTCCGCCATCGACGGGGGCGAGGTCGAATCCCCCGACGTGTTCTTCCTCGGCACCACCCAGGACGGGCGCGACGTGGCGGCCCGTCTCTCGGTGAAGCTCGATGCCCCCGTCATCACCAACGTGGTCGATGTCGAAGTCGACGGCGACGCCGTGATCGGCAACGAACCGATCTTCGGTGGGACGGTCGACGTCAAGACCAAGAACACCTCCGGCAAGCCGGGCATCTTCTTGATCCGACCGAAGTCGTTCACGGCCGAGTCGGTCGGTGGGGCCGAGGCCGATGTCGAGGATCTCGACGTGCCGGATCTGGGCGACGCCGGTGGGGCGAAGGTCACCGCGACGTTCGCCGAGGAGTCCGACGGTCCGAAGCTCGACGAGGCCGACATCGTCGTGTCCGGCGGTCGTGGCCTCGGCGAGAAGGATGCCTACGCGATGATCGTCGATCTCGCGAAGTCGCTCGGTGGCGCGGCCGGCGCGAGTCGTGCCATCGTCGATGCCGGCTGGGTGCCCTATTCGCAGCAGGTCGGTCAGACCGGCAAGGTCGTGAAGCCGACCGTCTACATCGCCGCCGGGATCTCGGGGGCGACCCAGCACCTGGTCGGCATGAAGGGGTCGAAGCACATCATCGCGATCAACAAGGATCCCGAGGCGCCGATCTTCGCGGTCGCCGATCTCGGCATCATCGGTGATGTGCACAAGGTGTTGCCGAAGCTGATCGAGGCGCTCGACCGCTGAGGGGCCCGTGGCCGCGTGTCGGCCCGAAACGCACGAATCGCCCGACCGGAGTGTCCGGTGGGGCGATCAAGTGAACGAACCATAGCACAGATGTTTTTTCCGTGCCGGGTTTCGGCATGGGCAATCCGGCCCATTTTCCGATTCTCACGCTCTGTCGCGGTCCTGGGGCGGCGTTTCCACAGTGATTCCGCGCCGTGGCGGACTTGTCCACAACCTTGTCCACCCCTGTTGAACACCGAGGGTGAACGGACGTGGGCGAATGTCACCCACCGTGGCGGCTGGTCGTCAGACAAGCGGCCAGGGGTAGCGCCGGCCCCCGGTGTCGTCGTGGGGGAACCGCCCGACCGTCGCCAACGCCCGGGTCCGGGCCAGGATCGCGTCTCGCTCGAATGGATCGAGGAGGGCCGCCACGTCGTCGGAGATGCCCCGCTCGAGGAATCGCCAGAGGGCCTCGGCGATGTCGTCGGGCAACGGCTCACCGGCGAAGTCCCACAACACGGTGCGCAGCTTGTACTCGTGGTGGAAGGCGACGCCGTGGTCGATCGCCCAGATCCGGCCGTCGTTGCCGAGCAGACAATGGCCCGACTTCCGGTCGGTGTTGTTGATGACGATGTCGAGGGCACAGATCTTGCGGAAGACGTCGTCGTGGGTGGAATCCGCTTCGTGCAGCGTGAAGTAGTGCTCCTCGAAGACGGCCGGCACGAACAGTTGGAGTGAGCCGACGTCGAGCGGCGCGTCGTGACGGACGACGGTGGGGGGTACGACGCGCCACCCGAGATCCTCGGCGACGAGAAACGCGGCGACCTCACGTTGGTAGAGGCCATCCGGAAAGTCCCACAGGGGCCGCTCTCCCCGGTGGGGTTTGTAGATCGCCTGGGCGCGAAGCCCCCGATGCTCGACGTCCACGAGGAACGTGGCGTTCGACGAGTAGGGCATCCGACCGAGCGTGTGGAGCGCTCCCTCGCGCAACAGCTCGAGGGCCCGCGCCGTCTCGATCGGCTCACGTTCCCGAAACGGACTCAGTTCCGACACGGACACCAGTCGTGGTTGCGGGGTTCGAGTGGTTGCCCGCAAAACGGGCACGGCGCCCGGCCGGCGGCGACGAGGTGGCGGGCCCGCTCGACGAGTCCGGCGACCTGCTCGCGGCTCAGCGCGAACCGGGCGTGGGCGGTGTCGCGCTCGTCGTCCGCCTCGGAGAGCTCCTCGGCCATGACGATCAACTGGTCGCTCTCCTGCGCGTAGGCGAGGCCGATCGATCCGACCGCCCACGAGGCGATGACCGGTTCGCGCAGACCCAGGTCGTCGGGGATGGCGCCGGTCTCCGCGTCGGGAAGCTGGCCGAGGATTCGATCGAGATAGTCGGCCAACGCGGCAACCTGTTGCTTCTCGATCTTCAGCGACACCAGTCGGCCGTCGCCACGGGCCTGGAGGTAGAACTCCCGCTGGCCCTTGGGCCCGAGGGTGCCGACCGTGAGGAAGTCGAGCTCGGCGAACTCGTAGGACTCGCTCATGACGGAGCCAGCGCGGTCAGGTCGTCACCGGTGGAGTTCACGGCCAACACCACCGGACCTTCGGTCGAGTAGAGGATCGCGGTGATCGAACACGGCGAGATGACGATCCGTTGGAAGAGATCGAGGTGGGTGCCCAGGGCCGCGGCGACGATCGCCTTGATGACGTCGGCATGGGAGACGGCGACGATGGTCTCACCCGGGTGGGCCCCGACGAGCTCGTGGACGGCGTCGACGGCACGGCTCTGCATCTCGCCGAACGACTCCCCTCCGGGGAAACGGAAGCCGCTCGGGTACCGCTGGACGGTGCGCCACTCCGGGAGCGTTCGCAGCTTCGACAGCTTCTTGCCGGTCCAGTCGCCGAAATCGCACTCGATGAGGCCCTTCGAGCGGCGCACGCGGCGTCCGCAGGACCGGGCGATCGGGGCCGCGGTCTCGCGGGTGCGCTCCATCGGCGAGGCGTAGACGGCGGCGATCGGCGACAGCGATGCCACGCGTGCCGCCGCGGCCTCGGCCTGGGCGACGCCCTCGTCGGCGAGGTGGAGGTTCGGGGCTCGTCCGGGCAACGAGGCACCCGTGGTCGGCGTCTGGCCGTGCCGCACCAGCAGAACGAGGGTGGGTTTCGGCGGTTCGTGTCGTCGTGCCATGGCTGTCGTCAACGTACCCTGCGGGTGATGGCTTTCCCCGATCAGCCCGCCGAGCAACTCGCCGCGCTCGAGCGCGATGTCGTCTCCTGTCGCGCCTGCCCGCGACTGGTCGCGTGGCGTGAGCAGGTCGGCCGCGAGAAGCGCGCCGCGTTTCGCGACGACGACTACTGGGCCCGGGCCGTGCCCGGCTTCGGTGATCCCGAGGCCCACCTGCTCGTCATCGGCCTGGCTCCGGCCGCCCACGGGGCGAACCGCACCGGTCGGATGTTCACCGGCGACCGATCGGGCGACTGGTTGTACCGGGCCCTGTGGCGGGCCGGCTACGCCTCACAGCCCGAGTCGACCACGATCGACGACGGCCTGACGTTGTCCGGGGCGTGGATCACCTCGCCGGTCAAATGCGCGCCACCCGCCAACAAGCCGACGACCGAGGAGCGCGACACCTGCCGCCCGTACTTCGCCCGGGAGCTCGAGGCCCTCCGCGGGGTACGGGTCATCGTCGTGTTGGGCGCGTTCGGATACCAGGTCGCGTGTCGGGAGCTCGGCGTCCGTCCCCGACCACGGTTCGGCCACGGGGTCGAGGTGGCGTTGGACGACGGCCGGACCCTCCTGTGCAGCTTCCACGTGAGCCAACAGAACACGTTCACCGGACGACTGACCGAGCCGATGCTCGACGCCGTGTTCGCCCGGGCCCGTGAGCTGGGGGCCGCCTGAACCATACGGGCCGGTCGAAAGCAGGACTCGCGGCCTGGTTTTGGCCGGGAGAAGTGGGCCGCGCGCACCCATTCCGACCCGATGGGCCGATCGACTCTTGGCCGCGGTCCGCGGCGCGACGACATTGTCCCCATGGCATCGCACGATCTCCTCGACCTCACCGATGAGCCCGGGCTCCTCGCGCAGGATCGGGTCGAGTACGACCCGCGAGGGGTGCGGCAGCTTCTCTCGGCGTTGCAGCTGAAGCCGGTCGGTGGTTCGCCGAGGAAGGTCTCCGACGGGCCCGACGCCGGGGCGGTCTTCGACCTGGCGGTCTTCCGGGCGACCGGGGATCGGCGGCTCGCGACGCTGTTCGGCACCGCGGCCTGACGCGACCACCTCTGGTCGATCCCGGGCCGGTAGCCTCGGCCCCGTATGTCGACTCGAAAAAGTTTTCGCTCTTCCCTGGTCGCCGGTCTCGTGGGTTTGGCCCTCGTCGCCGCGGCGTGTAGCTCCAGCACCGACCCGGAGACCTGGGCTGATGCCGAGGCGAACGGCGACAAGATCCGGCTGAACTTCGAGGAGTCGTGTGAGGAGGCCAACGCCGACTCGGATGGTGTCGGCGACGTGCCCGCGTACTGCGAGTGCTCCTACGGCGTCATCCGCGACTTCTACGCCGACGACTTCGAGGCGTTCAAAGACGCCGAGTCGGCCCTGCGCTCCGATCCCGCGGCGATCAACGACAGCACGGTGATCCCCGCGGCGTTGCGGCTCGCCCTCGAGGAGTGTGCGACGGAGAACCTGACGTGAGGCACGCCGGTCGGGCATGACGCTCGACCTCGACTTCGTCCGCGCCCGGTTTCCCGCCTTCGCCGACCCGGAAACGGCCCGGTGGGCCCATCTGGAGAACGCCGGCGGGAGCTACGCGGCCGGGCCGGTGGTCGAGTTGCTCACCGAGTTGTTCTCGCGGGCCAAGGTGCAGCCCGGGTGGGGGTCGGCGCCGTCTCAGGTCGCTGCTGCGGCGATGGAGCGGTCCCGTCAGGTCATGGCGGCCACGTTCAACGCCGGGCCCGACGAGATCCACTTCGGGCCGTCGACGAGCCAGAACACCTACGTGTTGGCTCGGGCGATGCGGCCGATGTGGCTCGCCGGTGACGAGATCGTCGTCACCGAACAGGATCACGAGGCGAACTCGGGTGTGTGGCGGCGACTGGCCGAGACCGGGATCGTGGTCAAGGAGTGGAGGGTCGACCCGTCGACCGGCCTCCTCGACATCGACGCCCTCGACGAGCTGATCGGAGAACGAACCCGGCTCGTTGCCATGACCCATGCCTCGAACGTCGCCGCGACGATCAATCCGGTGGCCGATGTCGCGGCCCGCGTCCACGCCGTCGGTGGCCACATCGTCGTCGATGGTGTGTCGTTCGCCCCCCACGGCGCGGTCGACGTCGACGCGCTCGACTGCGACGTCTATCTCTACAGCGCCTACAAGACCTACGGTCCCCACGTCGGCATGATGTACACCCGCGGTTCTCTGCTCGAGGCGGTGGCCCATCAGGGTCACTTCTTCAACGAGGGCAGGCCCGACACGCGGCTGACCCCTGCCGGTCCCGACCACGCCGTGATCGGCGCGACCGCCGGCATCGTCGACTACTACGACCTCCTCCACGCCCACCATCTCGACCCGGTGGCGGACCCGGTCGAACGGATCCGAGCCGTCGGTGCCCTGTTCGCCGGACACGAACGGGAGCTCGTCGCCCCGCTGCTCGCCTTTCTCGCCGACCGTGACGACGTGACGGTGGTCGGTGCGCCCGTCGCCGACCCGGCTGTGCGGGCGCCGACCGTGTCGTTTCACTCGAGCCGTCGGTCGTCGGCGGAGATCTACGGCGCGCTGATCGCGGCGCGGGTCGCGTGTGGTCACGGGCACTTCTACGCCCACCGGTTGATCACCGCGCTCGGGCTCGATCCCGACGACGGCGTCGTGCGCGTGTCGATGGTCCACTACAACCGGGCCGACGACGTCGCCCGCGTCCTCACCGTTCTCGACGAGGTGCTGTGAGCCGTCGGGGCCCCGTGCGGTTCAGGCGCCGAACGGATCGATCGTCGTGGTGGCCGGGCCGAGCCCCGATGCCTGCATCAGCTCGTCCATCGCGACCGTCATCAGGTCGGCCATGCCCCAGCGGCGTTGGGTCGAGGAGCTCGAGGATCTGCTCGTCGCCCGCGGGGTCGGCGAGCGCGCCGGCCGATCAGTCGTCGATCGGCACGGCGGTCTGACGACCCTTCGCGATGACTCGACCGTCCTGGTCGACCATGACCGCCTCGATGAAGACGATCCGGCTGCCTCGCCGGGTCACGTCGGCGGTGACCGTCAAGACGGGTCCGACCGCGGGTCGCAGATAGTCGACGTGAAGTGTCACGGTCGAGATCCGATCGGCCGCGAACGCCATGCCCATGTCGAGCATCGACGCGACGATGCCGCCCTGTACGATGCCCCCGGGGATCGTCAGGCGAGGCTGGGACCGGAATCGAAACACCACGTGTCCGTCCGATTGCTCCAGGACCTCCGGTTCGAGAAGGTCGAGGATGTCCTCCCCGTCTCGTCCGGGTCGATCTCGTTCGGGCCGTCGGGTCAAGGTCGTTCGCCGAAGAAGGGCCGTTCGGTTCGGGTCCGCTTGAGCTCCCAGAAGCCGTCGATGTTCATCATGGTCATCAAGGCGTCCCACATGGCGAGAGAGTCGTCGGTGGGCGGCACCCGGGTGATCACCGGACCGAAATAGGCCTGCTGCACGCCGGCCCGGTCGTCGAACGCGATGATCGGCGTGCCGATGTCGTCGCCGGCAAGCGCGAGGCCGACATCCATGCGGGTGCGGATCTCGGCATCCCACGACTCGTCGTCGAACGCCGCCGCGTGGGCGGTGTCGTGGCCGATCGCGTCGAGGGCGTCGAACGCGGTGAAGTCACGGGTCTGGTCGTGGTGGATGCGCCGGCCGTACTCCCAGTAGAGGTCGAAAACGGCGTCGTCGCCCTCGGCGGCGCGCACCGACTCCATCACCCGCAGCAGTTTGTGGGTGAACTCGCTCGCCTTGAAGTAGTCGGAGCCGGGATCGGGCTCGTTCTTGAACAGCAGGCTGATCGGTTGCCACGTGATGTCGAGGTCACGGGCCGGTTTGATCTCGTCGACGACCCAACGGGCCGTCACCCAACACCAGGGTCAAATCGGATCCACCCAGAAATCGATGTGCACGGGTCTGTCAACCCGACTTCTTCTCCGGTATTCCCACCCGGGCCGCGGGCTGCGCCCACTCCGGCCATCGGGCGCGACTCTTCGCCGCGAGCTTGTGCATCAAGGCGATCGCGCCGGGGTCGTCGTCGCCGGGGCGGGTCTCGATGACGCCGTCCCGCACCATGGCGTCGATGATCGCCCGGCCGAGCTCGGTGCGGATGATGGTGAGGGTCCAGTCGGTGGTGTTGCCGATTCCGCCGGTGGAGATGTCGGCGTGCTCGGCCGCGAAGTCGGGACAGTGGTGGCATCCTTCGCGGGTCCAGGCGTGGCACTCCTTCAGGTTGATCTCGTGATACCCGCCGTCCTTGGTCCAGATCTGGAAGACGCCCTTGATGTTCATCTTGGCGATGTCTTCCTTCTTGAGGCCGTACTTGACCTCGAAGAGCTCGTCGAACAGCGAGTCGTCGAACGACTTGGAGCACAACAGCCCGATGTTGAGCTTGAACGGTTTGGAGACCTTGCCGATCTTGCGATGCCACATCACGGGGGCGACCGACGTCTGACAGCTCATCCCGACGAGGGCGAGGCGATCGAGGCCGCGCTCCTTGGCTTCGGGGAAGGCCATCGTGTTGGCCGAGTAGGTGTAGCGACTGCCCGCGCCGCGCAGGACTTCGTCGCGGTTGGTGGCCACCATCGGGAACGCCTTCCATCCCGGATCCCCGTTCGGCAGGTTTTCCACGCCGGAGGTGAGGGCGCCGTTGATGATGTCGTTCTCGAGGCACCAGATGAGGATCGCGGAGACCAGGCCACCGTCTTGTCCGGTCTCGTACACGTGGTCGTCGCTCGCTCTCGTCAACACGATGTCGGAGTAGATGCCCGAGACCTCGTCGGGCTCGCGCTCGCGTCCGAACAGGTGTCGGTCGGCTTCCGGTTCCCACATGCGAAAGCGGGGACATGCCCGGGTGCACGATGTGCAACCCTTCTGGCCGTGGACGCAGTCGGACGGGCCGAGCTCCTCCTCGAGATGAAACGGCGTGTAGGCGCCGGGCTCGTGTTCGTAGCCGATCACGTCGTGGGGGCAGGAGATGACGCATCCGGCGCAGCCGGTGCACAGGCCGCTGGTGATGACTTCGTCGAACAGTTCCTTCCACTGGTGGGACCAGCGTTCCTTCTTCGCCGGGGCGGCGCTTTCGGTGACGGCCATGGTGCGAACCTAATGGGTTTCGCGGGCGCGTCCTGTCACAACCGGGCGGGCTGTCTCGTCTTGTCGGTGAACGGCCACAGGAGGCGAGCATGTCGGTTGTAGTGATCGGAGCGGGGATCGCCGGGTTCAGCGCGGCGATCGAGGCGGCGCGAAGCGGGCGGAGGGTCGTCGTGTTCGACGGGCGGGACGAGCCCGCGGGAGGTCCCGAACCCGAACCGTCGAGGGATTCCGACTCAACGAAGGCGCCCACGCGCTCTATGTCGCGGGCCCGGCGAACGCGTTCCTTCGGGAGTTGCGCGAGACGATGGAGCGCCTCCCGGGCCGCGGTCGCGGTGACGCGCTCGGGTTCGCCCTGCTGCGACTCTCCACCTACGGCAACGATGTGGCGTACGCGAGCGGCGACGCCGGGATTCGCCAACTCCAGATGGCCGGGGCCGGTGGCGTGCGGTACCTCCACGGCGGATGGCAGACCCTCATATCCCGCGGTCGGCGGGCCCGAAACGTGAGCCGGCTCCTAGGTGACGGGTGTGTCGAGGTGGCTCGCTGGGCCGAGGCGGCCCGACCGGCCACGGTGGAGTCCCTCGACGTGGGGCTCGACGTCGAGTGGGGCGACGCCGCGACCTTTGCCCTCACCCTCGATGATCCGCTGTACCTGTCGGTCCACGCGCCGGTGGCCCGCCTGGCTCCGCCGGGCCACACCCTCGTGCACGTGATGCGCTATCACCGACCCGACGTGCGGGCTGGGACCGCCAGTTGCGATAGGAGCGGAAGGCCGTTCGAGACGTCGCTGCGAACCTCGAGCTGAGCGGTGCTGCGGGAATCTGCTGCTCCTCCCTCGATGGCGCCGGCCGGGATCCGGCCGTGTGCGACTATCCGGTCAGGGAGAGCTTCGCCTCGTAGACCTCGAGCGGGGCGTCCCACACCGGGATCGTCTCGGTCTGTTGGTCGTACAGGGCCAGCCACGAGGTCATCCACGTCGGATCGGCCTGGTTGCTCGGGTGATGGCTGGGCATGACCGTCGTCGCCATGGTCGGCAGCACCGCGAAGGCGAAGCCGATGCCCCACTTGAAGAGTCGGAACCACGCGACCGGATTGAGGATCCGGCGCCACGCGGTGAGCTGCACCACCGTGCCGAGGAAGATGAACCAGACGAGCATCGTGAAACACGTCGCCATGGCCACGAGGTAGCGGAACCGGTTGCCGTCGGTCGCGGCCCACACGTCGTGGGCGACCGTCTTGTGCTCGACCTCTTCGGCGAGATGCCACAGGATCAGGGTCGAGGGCTCCGGATCGGCGCCGCGGAAGAGCTCGTGACGATGGGTGTCCATCCACCGGGCCGCCGCGAACGCGGTCGCCTCGAAACCCGCCGCGTAGGCGATCGCGAACTTCGCACCCGCTCGGCGTTCGAGAAACCGGTACGACGCGGCGAGCCATCCCTCGACCCGTCGCAACGCCGGGTGCTGAGCGGTGAGGATCTCGTTGAAGCGCCGGTGCTGCCGTGAGTGCTCGGCTTCCTGGGCGAGGAACTCCCTCACCCGGTCCCGGAGCTCGGGATCGGCGACCTCGCGGCCGGCGTCGCGAACGGCGTGCATGACATAGGGCTCGCCCGACGGCATGCCGAGCGAGAGGGCATTGACCGCGGCGGAGAACTCCGGCTTCAGCGGCTGCCACGCCGCCCGCGTGTCGGCGGGCCATTCGAGGCGGATGCGGCGATGGGTCGGCATGGTGTCCCATCGGCCGCGGGTCGCGGGACTGTAGGTCGAACGACCCATCTGCCGTGGCGCCCTCGGCAGGACTCGAACCTGCGCTCACGCCTCCGGAGGGCGATGCTCTATCCGCTGAGCTACGAGGGCTCGCCCCGAAGGGCGTTGGCTCAGACTAGCGGGCCGGTCAACCGTTGGCTTCGTCGCCGACCGCGGTTTCGGGTAGGCCGGTGCCGGTGGCCGCCCAGGTCTCGCAGAACGCGACGTCGGGCCGGACCGATGCGCCGAGACGAGCCAGGGTGTCACCCGGTTCGTCGGGGAACGGGAAGGCGGGCATGAACGAGTCGACGTCGAGGCGTGAGACGAGGCAGGTCCACTCGAGGGTGTTCAGCGCGTGGGTGTCGAGATTTCCCTCGTTCGACGCGCCGAGGATCACCGCGCCGCCCGCGTCGCAGGCGGCGATCATTCCGGTGGTGGCGGCGATGATCTCGGGGAAGCTGCCCTCGGTCGGCTCGGTGACGACCGTGGCGCCGCGGAACCGATCCGCGTAGGCCGTCCGCCACGCATCGACGTAGCGGTTGGTCAGGCAGTCGTTCTCGGCCGCGAACTCGGCGGGGATCGACGACGAGCCGGGAATGTCGGTGTCGAGCGCGGA
Organism: Actinomycetes bacterium; assembly: GCA_024276495.1. GTDB lineage: Bacteria > Actinomycetota > Acidimicrobiia > Acidimicrobiales > Aldehydirespiratoraceae > JAJRXC01. The sequence goes on along the minus strand of JAJRXC010000061.1, from coordinate 26,124 downwards.
TCGAAGGCTCGGGCCGCACTCGACGAGCGAATCGGCGAGCGCCGAGGCCACCGCTGGGCTGGCGTCGGATGACGTCCTCGCGCTGAGGTCGATGCCGGCGAGATCATCGAGAGTGAGCTCGCCCGCGTCGAGCGTCGTGTCGATCACACAGGCGGCCTGGGACCGGTCCAGGCCGTCCTCCAACGCGTCCTCGATGATGAGGGTCCGTTGGATCGCCTGGTCGGCATCCCACTCGGGGCTGCGCTCGTCGACGGATCGATCGGCCGCGGGTTGGTCGGGAACGGCGGATCCGCAGGCCGCGGCGACGATGGCGAGCACGAAGATGAGGACGATCGGACTGCGCAGACGCATACCCCCTCATCGGCCGGACGAATCTCACTCTGAGGACTCCGCGAAGACGGTAGGATCGACGCTTTCCGACCCTCCGAGGCCTCTCAAATGGATGTTCGCGATCAGCTTCGGTCCGGTCTGCGCGGGGCCCTGGTGGCTGCGGGAGTCGACCCGGTGCCGGCCGAGCTCGGGTTGGAGCGACCCGCCAACCCCGAACACGGCGACTGGTCGTCGAACGTCGCGCTGGCGACGGCCAAGGCGGCCGGCCGCAACCCGCGAGAGCTCGGACAACAGCTGGTCGAGCACCTGCGAGCCGACCCCCCGCCGCACGTCTCGTCGGTCGACCTCGCCGGCCCCGGCTTCGTGAACTTCCATCTCCACGATTCGTGGCTCCACGAGGTCCTGCGCGACATCGTCGATCAGGGGACGGCGGGGTTCGCGGTGTCGTCGCGGGGCGCGGGCAGCTCGGTCAACCTCGAGTACGTCTCGGCGAACCCCACCGGTCCGCTCCACGCCGGCCATGCCCGCTGGGCCGCCTACGGCGATTCCCTGGCCCGGCTCTTCACCCGCTGCGGCTACGCGGTCCAGCGCGAGTTCTACGTCAACGATCGTGGTGTCCAGACCCAACTGTTCGGGGCCTCGTTGGCGGCTCGGGCCGCGGGGGAGGAGCCGCCCGAAGACGGATACCACGGCGAGTACGTCTCGGAGTGGGCAAAGGAGATGCCGGCCGAGGCGGATCCCGTCGCGTGGGGTCTCGAACGGGCCCACGCCGATCAGGTCGAGGTGATGCGCTCGATGAACGTCGAGTTCGATCACTGGGCATCGGAGAAGCGGCTCGTGGCCTCCGGGGCGATGGAGTCGGTGCTCGCGGCGTTGCGCCGGACGGGCCACGCCTTCGACGCCGACGGCGCCACCTGGCTGCGGACCACGGAGTTCGGCGACGACAAGGATCGGGTTCTCGTCAAGTCGGACGGAGAACCCACCTACTTCCTCCCCGACATCGCCTACCACCACGAGAAGTACGAGCGGGGCGACCTGGTCGTCGACATCCTCGGCGCCGACCACCACGGCTACGTCACGCGCATGAGTGCCGCGATGCAGGCGTTGGGTCATCCCGCCGGCAGCTACGAGGTGTTGATCGGCCAGAACGTGACGCTCGTGCGAGACGGGCAGGAGGTCCGGCTGTCGCGGCGGGCCGGCAACATCGTCTTGGCCCGCGACCTCGTCGAGCTGGCCGGCGGTGACGTGGCCCGATTGACCTTCCTTCTCCAGTCGATCGACACCACCCAGACCATCGACCTCGATGTGCTGGTCGCCGAGTCGAGCGAGAACCCCGTCTACTACGTGCAGTACGCCAACGCCCGGGTCCATTCGCTGGCCCGTCGGGCCGGCGAACAGGGCCGGGCCCGGCGGCCGCTGGTCGACGTCGACCTCTCGCTGTTGACCCATCCCCGTGAGGTCGCGCTGGCGCGGTCCCTGTCCGAGCTCCCCGATGTGGTGGAGCGGGCGATGGAGCACCGGGCGCCCCACCAGGTCACGATGTGGGCCCGCGAGTGTGCCGCCGCGCTCCACGGATTCTGGCACGACTGCCCGATCCTGCGCGACGACATCGACGAGCCGCTCCGCCAGGCCCGGATGTGGCTCGTCGAGGCCACCCGCATCGGCCTCGGCGTCGGACTCGGTCTTCTCGGGGTGAGCGCCCCGGAATCGATGTAGTCGTGCCGCCGTTCCCGTTCCGCCTCCTTCCCGACTCCTCCGAGACCATCGACGGGCGCCTGTGGGTCGGCGGGTGTGATCTCCTCGATCTCGCCGCGGAGTTCGGCACGCCGCTGTTCGTCTACGACGAGACGCAGCTGCGCGACCGTTGCCGGGAAGCCGTCGCGGTGTTCGGCGACGGGGTCGCCTATGCGGCCAAGGCCTTTCTCTGCAAGGCGATGGCCCGGCTGGCCCACGAGGAAGGCATGCATCTCGATGTCGCCACCGGCGGCGAGCTTCACGTCGCGCTCGCCGCCGACGTGCCACCCGACCGGCTCGTGCTGCACGGCAACAACAAGTCGATGACCGAGTTGCGCACGGCGATCGCGCACGACGTCGGACGGATCGTCGTCGACTCGTTCGACGAGCTGGACCGGCTCGACGCCCTCCACGAACAGACGGGGCGGGTGCCGAAGGTTCTCCTGCGGCTCACGCCCGGCATCAAAGCGGAGACCCACGACTACATCGCGACGGGGCACGACGATTCCAAGTTCGGGTTCACCGTCTCCACCGGCGCCGCGGCTGCGGCCGTCGAACGGGCCCGCAACTCGGCGTCGGTCGAGCTGGTGGGAGTCCACGCCCACATCGGCAGCCAGGTGTTCGTCGTGTCGTCGTTCGCGAAGGCCGCCGCCGTGATCGCCGAGGTGGCCGGCCCCTACGACCTGCCGGAGATGTCGATCGGTGGCGGGCTCGGAGTTCCCTATGTCGCCGACGAACGGGCACCGTCCATCACCGAGTGGGGAACCGCGGTGCTCGACGCGTGCGCGAACGCCGGGGTGACGGCGCGCGTGTCGGCCGAACCGGGGAGATCGATCGTGGCCGCGGCCGCGGTCACGCTCTACGAGGTCGGCACGATCAAGCGACTGCCGGGAATCCGCACCTACGTCTCGGTCGACGGTGGGATGAGCGACAACCCGAGACCCGTTCTCTACGGGTCCGGCTACGAGACCTTCCTCCCACGGGCGATCGCCGCGGATCGACCCGACACCGTCACGGTGGTGGGGAAGCACTGCGAATCCGGCGACGTGCTCGTACGCGACGCCACCGTGCCGGCCGGGCTGGTCGTCGGCGACATCCTGGGAACGGCGGTGACCGGCGCCTACGGTCATTCCATGGGTTCCAACTACAACAAGGTGACCCGCCCTCCGGTGGTCTTCGTCGCCGACGGCGACGCCCGGCTCGTGGTCCGACGAGAGACCCTGGCCGATCTCACCCGTCTCGATCTGTGATCTCGTCGTCCCCGATCCGACGGGCCGACGTCTTGTGGCGCGACACGCTCGACGCCGTCCTGGTGCGTCCCCCCGGCGGTGTCGAGGTCGTGAAGCTCGCGGGGACCGGGCGGGCCCTGTGGGCCGCGTTGGAAGAGCCGCAGCGGTTCACCGACCTCTGCGCCGACCTCGGCGCGACCCACGACGCGGAGGTGTCGGTGATCGCGGCGGATCTCGCCCCGGTCGTTTCCGACCTGATCGCACGCGGTGTGCTCGCCGGCCACGACACGTCGCCCCATCATGACGACTGACGGTTGGCTCGCGTCGCTCGCCGGCCACGGCCTTCCCGGCGCGCCACCGATCGGAGAGCTTCCCGCCCCGGTCGGCGAGCTGCTGCCGGCCGTGTCGGCCCACCGGTTGATCGGCGTCGTCGCCGCGGCGATCGCCGACGGCGCCCTCGAGCCGGACCCGATGAGCCGGGACGAGATCGCGGTCGCCCACGAGACCTCCATGCGGGAGGTGCTCCTGCTCGAGGACGTCCTGCTCGACGCGGTCGACGTGCTCGGCGCGGCCGGCATCGATCATCGGGTGCTCAAGGGAGCGGCGATCGCCCACATGGTCCCGGAGAATCCGTCCGAGCGCGTGTTCGGCGACAACGACCTGCTCGTCCGGGCGGCCGACATCGACTCGTCGGTGGTGGCCCTGGTCGACGCCGGCGCGCACCGGCCCGCGCCGCCGCTGTCGGCATCGTTCGATCGTCGCTTCGCGAAGTCGGTGACGCTGCGATGGCGGGGCGCGACCGAGCTCGATCTGCATCGGACGTTGGCCGCCGGTCCCTACGGGTTCCTGATCGACCGGGCCGAGCTGTTTCGTGATCCGGTCGAGGTGCTGCTGGCCGGCCGGGCGGTGCGGACTCTGCCGTCGGACCTGCATCTTGTCCACGCGGCGATCCATGTCGCGCTCGGAGACGTCGAACCCCGGCTCGGCAACGTCCGGGATCTCGCCCAGCTGGCCCTGAGGATCGGATCACATCTCGACGCGGTGATCGAGACGGCCGCCGGGTGGGGATGCGCGGCTCCGCTCGCGGTGGGTCTTCGCACGACGCGTGCGCTCGGCCACGACCTCTCGCCGATCGAGCAGTGGTCGCACTCGTTTCGGATCGATGCGGTGGACCGGCGACGGCTCACCGCCTACGCCGAGCGCGCCGGCCGCTTCCGCCGCCAGGCCCTGGCCTCCTGGCGGGTGTTGGGCTGGCGGGACCGGCTGGCGTTCGGCGTGGCCCTGCTCGCGCCCCGCGCCGCCAACCGCTCGGCTCGGAGCCGTGGGAACGGGCCACCACCCGGTCGCCGATCGGGCTGAGCCCGGCGATCGCGGTGGTCGCGAACGCGACGGTGGGGGAGTCGGCTGCTCCGGGGTCGTGGTCGTGACCGGCCGCGAGGATCGTGGCGAGCTCGGCCGCGACGTCGGGTCGGCAGCCGAGCTCGACCAGCGCCGCCGGCGGCCAGTCGACCGCGAGGTCGACACGGGCGCCGGTCAGACATTCGATCATCATCGACGCGATCGTGACGAGGTCGTCGACGGGAACCGCCGGGTCGTCGTCGGGGGCGCGGTCGGTGCTCGGTCGGGGGATGAGGCGCAGCCTCGGGGTGGGGTGGTTCGGCCGGGCCGATGCTCCCGGCAACGGTGAACGACTCATATGCATCGAGATAGCATGAAACACATCCACAGGCAACCGGAGAACCCGCCGCGTCCCGACATCGGACCGGGATACGCTCGTCGATCGTGACCACCGCCGCGCCCGACTCCACCCCGATCCCGGCTGATCCCGGATCACCGGCGCCCGCCGCCCGGGTGAGGATCGGCCTGCTCGGCTGCGGCACCGTCGGTGGCGCGCTCGCCCGTCTGCTCGAGGAGCGGCGCTCGACCATCGAGGCTCGCACCGGCGTCGAGATCTCCATCGGCCGGGTGGCCGTGCGCGACATCGCCAAATCCCGAGACGTCGGCCTCGGGGCCGAGCTGTTCACCACCGACACGATGAGCGTCGTCGAGGACCCGGAGATCGACATCGTCGTCGAGCTCATCGGCGGCGTCGACCCGGCCCGGGACCTCGTCGCTCGTGCGCTCGAGCTCGGGAAGCCGGTGATCACCGGGAACAAGGCGCTGCTGGCGGTTCACGGCGCAGGGCTCTACGCCGCCGCGGACGCGGCCGGCGTCGACCTCCTCTTCGAGGCCGCGGTCGCCGGCGGCATCCCACTGATGCGCCCGCTGCGGGAATCGCTCGTCGGCGAGCCCGTCACCCGCGTGATGGGGATCATCAACGGAACCACCAACTACATCCTGACCCGCATGTCCGAGGAGGGCGCGTCCTACGACGAGGCGCTCGCCGAGGCGCAGGAGCTCGGGTACGCCGAGGAAGACCCGACCGCGGATGTGGAGGGCCACGACGCCGCCGCCAAGGCGGCGATCATCGCGACGATCGTGTACGGCGCGATCGTGCAGGCCGACGAGGTCCATCGCGAGGGAATCGCCGGCATCACCGCCGACGACATCGCCGTGGCCGCCCGCCTCGGCTACGCGATCAAGGCGATCGCGGTGATCGAGAAGGCGGGCGAAGGCGCCGACGGGGGCCCCGAGGTGGCGGTTCGCGTGCACCCGGCCCTGGTGCCGCTCACCCATCCGTTGGCGTCGGTTCGCGACAGCTTCAACGCGATCTTTCTCGAAGGCGACGCCGTCGGCGACCTGATGTTCTACGGCCGCGGTGCCGGTGGTGAGCCGACCGCGAGCGCGATCCTCGGTGATCTCGTCGACGCCGCGGTCAATCGGGTCAACGCGTCGAGCGCCCGGATCGGCTCGTTCGCCCGGGCGGTGGTCCGCCCCGTCGCCGATCTGCTCTCGGCCTACTACCTGAGCCTCGCGGTCGTCGATCAGCCCGGAGTGCTCGCCCGGGTCGCCGAGCAGTTCGGTCGGTTCGGTGTCTCCATCCGTTCGATGGAGCAGCAGGGACTCGGCGACGGCGCCCGCCTCATCTTCATCACCCACACTTCCAGGGAGTCCGCCGTTCAGGACACCCTCGCCGCGCTCCGCGAGCTCGACATCGTCAGCGACGTCCATGCCGTCGTGCGGGTCGTCGGCGACGAGATCTGAGCGATGCTTCGCTACGTCAGCTCGCGGGGCCGGGCCCCGGCGCTCACCTTCCCCGATGTGCTGCTGACCGGGCTCGCCTCCGACGGCGGCCTCTACATCCCCGAGGCGTGGCCGACGCTCGGCGACGTCGAGGCCGACGACTACGCGGCGCTGGCGACCGCGGTCATGGGCCCGTTCGTCGAGGGCACGATCGACGCCGGCGAATTCGCCGAGATGGTGTCGGCCGCGTACGCCACGTTCGACCACCCCGACGTTTGCCCGTTGCGAGAGCTCGACGAGGGGCATCATCTCCTCGAGCTCTTCCACGGCCCCACCCTGGCCTTCAAGGACATCGCCCTTCAGCTCGTCGGTCGGCTCTTCGACCACGAGCTCTCCCGACGCGACGAACGGGTGATGATCGTCGGGGCGACCTCGGGCGACACCGGGTCCGCGGCGATGGAGGCCGTGCTCGGAAGCGATCGGGTCGACATCGTGATGTTGTTCCCCGACGGCCGCACCAGCGAGGTGCAGCGTCGACAGATGACGACGCTCACGGCCGCCAACGTCCATGCCGTCGCCGTGGAGGGGACGTTCGACGACTGCCAGGACCTGGTGAAGGCGATGTTCGCCGACGAACCCTTCCGGGCCCGAAACCGGCTGTCGGCGGTCAACTCGATCAACTGGGCCCGGGTCATGGCCCAGATCGTCTATTACGTGTGGGCGTTGCAGCGTCTCGATCGACGGACGACACCCACCACGTTCTGTGTCCCCACCGGGAACTTCGGCAACGTCTTCGCTGGTCACGTCGCCCGGTCGATGGGGCTCCCCGTCGAGCGGTTCCTCGTCGCCAGCAACAGCAACGACATCCTCACCCGGCTGATCGAGACGGGAGAGATGGTCGCCGACGACGTCGTTCCCACGTTGTCGCCGAGCATGGACATCCAGATCTCCTCGAACCTGGAACGACTGCTGGTCGAGCTCCTCGACGGCAACGGGCCGGCCACCGCCGAGCTGTTGCAGCAGTTCCGCACCACCGGCCGAGCCGGCCTCGACCCGGACCGTCACGCCCGGCTCCGCGCCGAGTTCGCGGGGGACCGGCTCGACGACGACGAGACGTTGGCGGTCATCGCCGATGTCCACCGACACCACGACATGTTCGTCGACCCGCACACGGCGGTCGCGATCGGCGCGGCCCGGCGACTGCGGCGACCGGGGGAGACGATCGTGACGTTGTCGACCGCTCACGCCGCGAAGTTCCCCGATGCGGTCGAAGCGGCGACGGGCGCTCGACCCGGGCAACCGGCCCGGATCGCGGGAATCTTCGGCCGCGACGAGCATTTCGCCGTCGTGCCGAACGACCTGGCGGTCGTCGAGGACTTCGTGGAGTCGGTGCGTCGATAGCGGCCCGGTTGTCGCCGGGCGAGGCGCGCCGTACCCTGAGGACCGTCGCCGGATGGGGGCGTCGCCGGCTCGTATTCGCCCCTGGCTCCCGTCCGTGCCGCGACCCCCGACACGAGGAGACCTCTCCGTGGAAACCGCGGAAATGCGCCGGTCCACCCTGCAACGCAAGGACCGCGAAGAACTCACACTGATCGCCACGACGCTGGGGAAGAAGCCCTCGTCGCGGGCCCGCAAGGGGGAGATCATCGACCTGATCCTCGATTTGGCGGCGGGCGGCGACGGGACCGCGGTGACCACCGCGCCGGAACCGGGCGACACCTCCGCCGATTCCGGCGACACGGGCGCCGACACGAAGAACGACCGGGCCGACGGGGAGAAGCGAACGCCCGACAAGAAGACGGAGCGGGCCGACGACGACAACGGTCGTTCCGAGTCGACCGAACAACGCGGCGCCGACGGTCGCGACGACAACGCCGGCGACGAGACGCCGAGGTCGGGCAACGACAGCACCGAACCGGGGAATCGGAAACGGCGCCGCCGGGGTCGCGACCGGGAGAACAACAAGGACTCGAACGAGAGCTGGGACGGGGAGCCGATCCCGGTCGCCGGCTATCTGGAACTTCGCCCGGAGGGCTACGGGTTCCTGCGGGTCAACGGGGCGTTGCCGTCGAAGGACGACGCCTACGTCCCGGTGAAGATGGTTCGCACGCTCGGCCTGCGCAAGGGCGACCACCTCACGGGAACCTCCCGGCCGGCCAACCGCAACGAGAAGAACCCGGCGATGACCGAGATCCAGTCGGTCAACGGCGGCGCACCCGACTCGGTCGCGGACCGCGTCGACTTCCACTCCCTCCCGGCCGTCTATCCGAGCGAACCGATCCGGCTCGCCGGCGCCCAGGAACCGGCGGATCCGACCGCGCGGGTCATCGACCTGCTCACCCCGCTGGGCAAGGGCCAGCGGGCCCTTCTGGCGGCGGCACCCCGCACCGGCAAGACCACGATCCTCCAGCACGTGATCCGCTCCATCGAGGTCAACCATCCCGATCTCGAGCTGCTGGTGCTGTTGCTCGACGAACGACCCGAGGACATCACCGAGATGGTTCGTTGGGTGGAACGCGGCGACGTGGTCGCCTGCGCCTTCGATCGTCCCGCCGACGAGCAGGTGACGGTGGCGGAGATGGTGATCGAACGGGCCAAACGGCTCGTCGAGTCCGGGAAGGACGTCGTCGTCATCGTCGACGGCATCACCCGCCTCGCCCGGGCCTATGCCCAGGAGGCCTCCGGGGGTCGCGCCGGCGTCAGCGTCGACGCGACCACCATCCACCCCGCGAAACGTTTCCTCGGCGCGGCCCGCAAGCTCGAAGGAGGCGGCTCGCTCACGATGCTCGCCACCATCACCCTCGGCACCGACTCGGCGATCGACCGGGCGATCTACGAGGAACTGGCCGGGACCGCCAACCTCGAGCTGCGGCTCGATCGGGCCGCCGCCGTGCGTCGGGTGTTTCCCGCGATCGACATCGGCGCCTCGGCCACCGTGCACGAGGAGAGCCTGCGCGACGAGGCGGAGGTGGCCGAGGTCCAGGCCCTGCGTCGGGAGCTGGCGAGCGTCGCTGACGACCCGGGCCAGGAGGCGTCTGCGGACCTGCAGACGCTGCTCGCGAAGATCGCCGCGTCGTAGGTTGGTTCCGCCGACCCCCGCCTCCAGACTGGAGCAGTTATGAAGTCCGACATCCACCCCGAGTACCGCTACGTCGTCTTCAAGGACGTGTCGGCCGGTACTTCGTTCCTCACCCGCTCGACGATCTCCACCAGCGAGACGACCACGTGGGACGACGGCAACGAGTATCCGTTGGCGAAGGTGGAGATCTCCAGTGAGAGCCATCCGTTCTTCACCGGTCAGATGAAGATCGTCGACACCGCTGGGCGCGTCGAGCGCTTCGAGAAGCGCTACGGCCGACGCAAGCAGGCGGCCGCCGCGGCGAGCGAGACGCCGACCGCCGCGGAAGCGAGCGACGTCGAAGCGGAGGCCGAGACCCTCGCCGCGGAGACCGACCCGAGCTCCGACTGAGCCTCCCGGTGGCGATCGAGTCGAGTCGGAGGGCCGGTCTCGAGATCGCTCGCCTCCAGGCGATTCTCCGAGCCCGTTTCGGGATCGACCCCGACGAAGCCGAGCTGAGTTCCGCCGCGTTCGGTGTGGTTGCCCGTCACGGCCCGCGGACCTGGATCGCATCGTCGTCCGAGGCGCCGTCGGTGCTCGGGGGCGTGCTCGTCTGGGCGATGCGAAACGGCACCGACGAGGTCGACCTCATCGTCGAGCACCACGCCGGGATGCACGCTCGTCGAGCACGAACGCTCGTCCCGGCCTGGACGGTCTGGCGGGTCGACGGTTCGGAGCTCGAGCGAGTCGATGTCGAGCCGCTCCCGACCGCGGATCCCGCGATCGTCGGGGTCGAAGACATCGAGGCATCGATCGTCTCGGCGGGTGCGACGGTCGTTCACGAGGCGGGGATCGTGCGGGCCGAGGTGCGCGGGCTCGAGGTGGGCCGGGTGGTGCACGGTGCCGACGGTCCGGTGCTCGAGGCCGGGGTCGGGCGCTTCGACCGGGAGGCCGGCGCGCTGCTTCATCCCGACCGGGCGCCGACGGCGGCGATCGCCGACGTCGTGGCGCAGGTGGAGCCGCACCGCCGGGCGGGCGCCCCGCCCCATCCGCTGAACCGACTGGCGCGGGGCCGCTGGCTCCGTTCGTTGGTTCTCGACGATCCGGCGATCGCCGGTGTCTCCCGCGCCGTGCCGGTCGACCCCGTGCCGGCGAGACACACGCTGTCCGACGAGGCCCCGGGGGCGGCGATCGGTGTCGACGGTGATCGGGTCGTGCTCGTTGTGTGCAGCACCGGCGTCGATCTCGGCCTGGTGCCCGAGACCGCGGATCTGATCGACCGGCACCGGCCCGACGAGGTCCGTGTCGTGATGCCGCGCCGTGACCGGCTCCCCTCCGTGGAGGCGCTCGTGTCCCTCCTGGCGCGGCCGGTCGTCTTCGTGGACATCGTGCCACCGTGGAGATCGGCCGCCGGCTCGCACACGGGCGGCGGCGACCTTGACGACGCGGGGTGAGCTGTGTTACGGTTCTGCGACGAATTGACGTCAACTCGAAATATAGTGACCGCTTGGCCAGGGGACCGCCTCCCCGTCTGGTAGTTGCGGAAGGACCCCCTCGATGCGTCGCCTACTTGTGGTCGTCACGACGATCTCGCTCCTCCTCGTCGGCGTTGGTGGTGCCGCCGCCTCCGCGGGCGGCTCCGTGGGCGGCTTCGACGACGTCCACTCCGGCGACTACTTCGCGAAGCCCGTGCAGTGGATGGCCAACGAGCGCATCACCACCGGCACCGCGGCGTGCACGTTCTCTCCCTCGGCCGGGCTCACCCGAGGCCAGGGTGCCACCTTCGTCTGGCGGCTGGAAGGCGCCCGAAAGGCCAAGGCCGATCACGGATTCGGCGACGTCACCGCGGCCTGGCAACAAGAGCCCATCTCGTGGCTCGCGTCGAAGGGCTACATCACCGGCATCACCCCCACCCGGTTCGCACCCGACGCGCTGATGACCCGCGCCCAGTTCGCGGTGCTGCTCTGGAGGGTCGCGGGCGAACCATCGGTCAAGGCGTCGATGCCATTCGACGACGTCACCGCGGCCTGGCAGATCGACGCGGTCAAGTGGATGGCGAAACGCGGCATCACGACCGGCACCTCCCCCTCGACCTTCTCACCGGACGCCCCGTTGACGCGCGGCCAGGCCGCGACGTTCCTGTACCGCCTCGAAGGCTCGCCCCGCGTGTCGCTCGACACCTCGCCGTGTGGCGGTTCCGATGAGCCGACGCTCCCGACCAGCGGCGCCGTCGAAGCCCCTCGCGGCACGCTCGGACCCCGAACGACGGTGGCGATCGACCCGGCGACGGTGCCGGGCATGACCCGGACCAACGGTCTTTGGCAGATGAACCGCGACTGGGACGAGATCAAAGAGGGCGGGTACCTCGACTTCGGTCCCGGTGCGCTCGACGTCAACGGTCGGAAGGTGGAGGGGTTCACGATCGAGGTCGGGCCGGGGCTCGAAGGAAAGCACGTGATCGACGGGGGCGGCATCGTCGGCTACTTCGAGATCTCGAACCCGGCTCGACGGAGCCACAACTCCTACATTCGCGTCATCGACGAGGCGTACAACTACATCGCGACCGGCGTGGTCGGCGACGCCATAAAGGTGCCGGAGGGGTTCTCCTACCACCGCGACGCGCTCATCGTGATGGACGTCGTCCCCGGAGGAGCCAACGACAAGCACTACGACGGTGCCCAGATCTTCGGCTCCGGCTCGGCCCGCCTCGAACGCATCGTGATCGACTGGAACGACGCGGGCACGGTCGCGAACACGACCGGTGCGATCTTCACGCAAGATGGCGCCTCGTTGACGGCGCGAGACATCCTCATCGTGGATCCCGGCGGCACGTGGCAACCGGTTCGACTCTCGGGCTCCGGCCCCCACGACGTCGCCCGAATCCAGGTGATCGGAACTCGGGAGCCCAACAACACCAGCGGGAAGCTGGCACCGACCGCGCTGGTGAAGATCACCAACGGATCGGGAACGTTCAACCTCATCAACGACGTCCCGGGAACCGACGACTGGCTCTTCGAGTAGCGCCGCCGCCATCGCATAAGATCGATCGCCGGAGTGCCGACGAGAATCTTTGATGGCCCGCTACCCCCTCATCATCATCGGAATGCATCGCTCGGGCACGAGCATGCTCGCCCGGCTGTTGCGGGAGGCCGGTATGTTCCTGGGCTGGAGAACCCAACCCGACCACGACGAGGCGCGCTTCTTCCAGGGCCTGAACATCTGGGCGCTGTCCCACGCGAGCGCGGACTGGGACGTTCCCGAGCGGTTCGACGACCTGCTCGACAACCCGTCGGTGCGCCACGCGGCCGTCGACTACCTCCGACTCTCGGTGCAGTCCCCTCGGGCCATCGAGTACCTCGGCCCGGCCCGGTACGTGCGAAGTCGGGGTCTTGTCGGCCTCGACGGCCCGTGGGGATTCAAGGACCCGCGGTCGACGTTCACCCTGCCGCTGTGGCTCGAGGTGTTCCCCGAGGCGCGAGTGCTGCACGTGACCCGCCACGGCGTCGACGTCGCCCAGAGCCTGCGGGTTCGCGAACAGGAGTTCCTTCGCCGCCGCCTCGAGACCTACGCGGCCCGGCGTCGACGCCACCGGGTCATCGCGGCCCGCGCCCTCTACTCCAAGAGCCTGTCGGTTCTGGAGCTCGACAACGGTCTCTCCCTGTGGGACTCCTATGTCACCCGTTCGAGCGAACACATTCGAGCCGTCGGTGCCCGCGGGATGGAGTTCCGATACGAGGACTTCCTGTCGTCGCCCCGCGAGGTCGCGCAGCGTCTGCTCGACTTCTGCGGCCTCACCGCGCCGGCAACGGGCACGCCCTGGCTGGACTCGATCGATCCCAGCCGGGCGTTCGCGTTCACCCGGGATCCGGAGCTGACGGATCTGGCGCGCGCCCACGAAACCGTGCTCGCCCGTCACGGGTACGGCTCGGCCGCCGGCTGAAGGATTCCGGGGTGCGGTAGCGTCGTTTCCGTGTCGTTTCCCGCCCGATCGATCCGGATTCGCCACATCGCACCTGTGTTCCTCGCGGTGATGACCGCCTGCGCCTCGCCGACGACATCGGCACCGCCGTCGCCGAGCGTCGACGAACCGGTCGTGCCGGCTGGCACGCGGGTCGATCCGCCTGCGCCGATGTGGGGGGCCACGCTCCAGGCGAGAGTCGCCCTCCCCGAGGGAGTGCTCGGTCCCCGAACCGGCGTCGCCGTGGATCCGCGGCAGGTCGACGGCGTGTCGTGGACCGGCTCCGCGTGGAAGATGGAGCGCGACTGGGACGAGGTGACCGACGGCGGGTACCTCGACTTCGGCGCCGCGGCGCTCGACGTGAACGGACGACGGGTCCTCGGGTTCCGGATCGAGGTGCCGCCACCGGAGACGATTCCGTCGGGCCATGTCATCGACGGTGGGGGAGAGATCGGCTATTTCGAGATCACCAACCCCGAGCGGTACCCGGTCAACTCCTACATCCGCCGGATCGAGCTCGCCCACAACTACGTGGCCCTCGGCGTCGTCGGCGATGCCGTCAAGATCGGCACGGGTCGGGCCGTGCATCGAGACGCCTACATCGAGATGGACGTGCCACCCGGGGGAGCCGACGACAAGCACTACGACGGGATCCAGGTGTTCGGGTCCGGTGTCGCCGAGCTGGAACGGATCGTGATCGACTGGAACGACGCCGGCACGACCGCCAACACGACCGGCGCGATCTTCACCCAAGACGATGCCGCGCTCACCGCCCGCGACGTCGTGGTGATGAATCCGGGTGGGACGTGGCAGACGATTCGCCTCTCGGGGCGAGGTCCCCACGACGTCGACGAGGTGCAGGTGGTGGGAGCGCAGCGTTCGAATGTGAACCAGCCGGACAAACTGGCACCGACCGCGCTGGTGAAGATCACGAACGGCTCCGACCGCTTCACCCTCTACAACGAGGTTCCGGACGCGTCGGACTGGTTGATCTCCGTCCCCTGACGGGTTGTGACCCCGATGTGAGTCAGCTAGCTTGTGCGTGGTTTCACGAGCGGGCAATGGGGCCTACTCGATCGAGAGGCAGCGGTCGTGCAAGAGCGACAGAGTCGAGAGCTACACGACGGCGCCGGCGACGCGTTCGCGGCGGCGTTCGAGATGGTGCTCACACCGGCGATCTTCGGTCTTCTCGGCTGGTTCATCGATTCCCGCCTCGGCCTCTTTCCCGTCTTCACCCTCGCCCTCACCGGGATCGTTCTCGGCTACGAGGTCTGGAAGCTCTACACCCAGTACAGCGCCGACATGGACGCGGCGCTCGAACAACGACGGGCGACCTACGGACGACCGCCGACCACGACGGGTGGGGGCGCATCGTGAGCCCGAGCGACGACACGATCGATCTCTTCACCGCCGAGGTCAACGCCGTCGCGCCCGAACAGGAGATCGCCCGCGACCTCGCGGTGCGAACCGCGCTCGTCGCCCCGGTCATGTTGGCGATCGGTGCGGTGTTCTGGGGCCGGCACGGCTTCTTCTCGTCCGGCTACGCCCTCGTCATCGTCGCCGTGAACTTCCTGCTCGCCGCGGCGATCATGACCTGGTCCGCCAAGATCTCGCCGGCGGTCATGTTCGGTGCCGTGATGTTCGGATTCGTGGCCCGCCTCGGCATCATCACGGCCGCCGTGCTACCAATTCGCAACTCCGACTGGTTCGAGATCGCTCCCTTTGCGATCAGTCTTCTGGTCACCCACCTCGGGCTTCTCGTCTGGGAGGCACGGCACGTCTCGGCGTCGCTGGCGTTTCCCGGCCTGAAACCCGGCACATCTGTCCTTTCCACCACCGACCCCTCCGCGGAGCGCTCACAATGAATTTCCCTCCGGTTGGCTCCCTGTTCGATTGGCCGAGCATCTGGTTCGAGGGAACCTTTTTCGCGATCAACAAGACCGTCCTCATCTACATCGGGTCGGTCATCATCACGATGGTCATCTTCTTGCTGGCGGGGCGACGTCGAGAGACGCTGGTCCCGTCGGGAATCCAGCACGTCGCCGAATCCGGCGTCACCTTCATCGAGGAGTCGGTGGTCATGCAGACCATCGGGCCCGAGGGCAAGAAGTTCATGCCCTTCCTCACCACGATGTTCTTCTTCATCTTCTTTTCGAACATCACCGAGGTCATCCCGGTCATCCAGCTGCCCGCCAACAGCCGGATGGCGGTCCCGGCGACGCTGGCCGCGCTGGTGTGGCTCATCTACAACGTCGTCGGCATCAGGTCCCAGGGCTTCTTCGGGTACATGAAGAACTCCCTGTTCCCGCCGGGCCCACCGAAGGCGTTGTACATCATCGTCACCCCGATCGAGCTCGTGTCGACCTTCCTGGTGCGGCCCTTCTCGCTCGCCATCCGGCTCTGGGCCAACATGGTGGCCGGTCACCTTCTGCTCGTCACCTTCGCGATTCTGTCCGCCACGATGTGGGCGGCCGGAGGTCTCGGCTACGCGGGGGCGTTGTTCCTGTCGTGGCCGATGCTCATCTTGATGATCGGCTTCGAGATCCTCGTCTCGTTCCTGCAGGCCTTCATCTTCACCATTCTCACCGCCGTGTACATCGGCGGGTCCATGCACCCCGAACACTAAGAATCGGAAAACAGGAGAAGCTCACGTGCTCAACATTCTCGCTCAGGAGGCCGCGTCGGCCACGGAAGCCGGCGAGTTCCTCGAGGGACTCAAGGCGATCGGCGCCGGTCTCGGCTATGGCCTCGCGGCCATCGGTCCGGGCATCGGCATCGGCACCGTGGTCGGCAACGCCATCTCGTCTATGGCCCGCCAGCCCGAGTCGGCCGGCATGGTGCGCACCACCATGTTCCTCGGCATCGCCTTCACCGAAGCGCTGGCCCTCATCGGCTTCGTCGTCTTCATCCTGCTGCTGCCCTGATCCACATCTCTCACAACGAAGGCTGAAACATGACACGTAGGACCCGGTACATCGGCTGGGCGCTCGGCCTCGGCGTCGCCGCCGGCCTCTTCACCGCCAGCCCCGCCGCCGCGGTGCCCGAGACCATCGGCTCGTGCGTTTTCGAGAAGCTCGTCGAGCTCGAGGAGAGTGGGAGCAGTCTCGAGGCGCTCGAGGAGGAGGGCGAGGAGGCCGTCGTCGCCTTCTCCGACGATCTCGAGAAGTGCGTGGAGGCACCGAGCCTGATCATCCCGGAGATCGACGAGATCATCTGGGGCGGCAGCGCCTTCCTGGTGCTCTTCGCGTTCATGGTCTGGAAGGGCTTCCCTGCCGTGCAGGGGGCGATGAACGCCCGGGCCGAGAAGATCGCCGCCGACCTCGACGCCGCCGATCAGGCCAAGACCGAGGCCGCCCGGATCAAGTCCGACCACGAGGCGGAGTTGGCCGGTGCGAAGGCCGAGGCCGCCCGCCTCATCGACGAGGCGCGAGGTCAGGCCGAGCAGGTGAAGGCCGACCTCGTGGCCCGAGCCAACGAGGAGGTCGCCGAGATGCGGGCCCGAGCCGCGGCCGACGCGGAAGCAGCTCGGAACCAGGCGCTCGCCGATCTCCGGGGCGATGTCTCCGAGATCGCCATCGGCGCCGCCGAACGGGTCATTCGCACCAACCTCGACCACGACACCCAGCGGGCGCTGGTCGATGCCTACATCGACGAGGTAGCCGGACGTGGCTGACGATCGCATCGGCGGCTACGCCGACGCCCTCCTCTCGGTGGCCGCCGCCGAAGGCGCCTCGGACCTCGTCGAAGACGAGTTGTTCCGGGTCGCCGAGGCCGTGCGTTCCAACGACGAGCTCCTCGCGACGCTGACCGACCGCAAGCTCCCGGTCGACCGACGGCAACGGGTGGTCGAGGACCTTCTCGGACCCCAGGCGTCGCCGATCACCACCGCGCTGGTGTCGATGGTCGTCGGAACCGGCCGGGGCGGCGACCTTCCCGCGATCGTCGATCGGGCGGTGGCGAAGAGCGCCGCCGGCCGGAACCGGGCTCTCGCTCGGGTACGTTCGGCGGTCGAGCTGAGCGACGACCAGAAGGCCCGCCTCGCGGCGGCGATCAAGGCGTCCACCGGAACCGACGTCGAGATCCGTGTGGTCATCGACGAGAGCCTCCTCGGAGGACTGGTCACCGAGATCGGTGACGATGTCATCGACGGAAGCGTGCGACGACGCATGGCCCAGCTCAAAGAGACCTTCAGCTAGTCGGCATCCGCCGAACCAGCTTCAATCGATTTCCCCGTAAGTCAGAGAAGAGACGAACGAAATGTCGGATCTCACGATCAACACCGAAGACATCGCCGCAGCGATCAGGCGCAACCTCGACGACTTCGCGCCGAGCCTCGAGCAGACCACAGTCGGTCGTGTGCTCGAGGTCGGCGATGGAATCGCCCGGGTGTCGGGTCTCCCCGACGCGGCGGTCAACGAGATGTTGCGCTTCGAGAACGGCCTGATCGGCCTCGCCCTGAACCTGGACGAGGACTCGATCGGCGCCGTGGTTCTCGGCGACGTCGAGCACATCGAAGAAGGCCAGACCGTGGTCGCCACGGGCGACATCCTCTCGGTCCCGGTCGGCGACGGCCTTCTCGGCCGGGTGGTGAACCCGCTGGGCGAGCCGATCGACGGCAAGGGGGCGCTCACCAACGTGCAGTCCCGCCGCATGGAGATCCAGGCTCCCGGCATCACCGGTCGCAAGCCCGTCCATGAGCCGATGCAGACCGGCATCAAGTCGATCGACTCGCTCATCCCGGTGGGTCGAGGGCAGCGAGAGCTCATCATCGGCGACCGCAAGACCGGCAAGACCACGATCGCGCTCGACACGATCCTCAACCAGAAGGGTCTGGGGGTGAAGTGCATCTATGTCGCGATCGGTCAGAAGGCGTCGACCGTGGCCCAAAACGTCGCCACGCTCCAACAGCTCGGCGCGATGGAGTACACCACCGTCGTGGTCGCGCCCGCCTCGGATCCGGCGCCGTTCAAGTTCCTCGCCCCCTACGGCGGTTGCGCCATGGGCCAGCACTGGATGGAAAACGGTGAGCACGCCCTCATCGTCTACGACGACCTCTCCAAGCAGGCCGAGGCCTACCGACAGGTGTCGTTGCTCCTGCGTCGCCCGCCGGGTCGCGAGGCGTTCCCCGGCGACGTCTTCTATCTCCACAGCCGCCTCCTCGAGCGCGCCGCCAAGCTGTCCGACGAGCTCGGCGCGGGCTCGCTCACCGCGCTTCCCATCATCGAGACGAAGGCCGGCGACGTCTCGGCGTTCATCCCGACCAACGTGATCTCGATCACCGACGGTCAGATCTTCCTGCAGGACGACCTCTTCAAGTCGGGCATCCGCCCCGCGGTCGATGTCGGCATCTCGGTGTCGCGCGTCGGGTCGGCGGCGCAGGTCAAGGCGATGAAGACCGCGACCGGCACGTTGAAGGGCGACCTCCAGCAGTTCCGGGAGCTCGAGGCGTTCGCCGCGTTCGGATCCGATCTCGACGCCGTGTCGAAGGCACAACTCGAGCGCGGGTACCGCCTGACCGAACTGCTGAAGCAGGGTGTCAACACCCCGTACCCGGTCGCCGAGCAGGCCGTGTCGATTTTCGCGGGAACCCGCGGCTACCTCGACTCGTTGCCCGTCGAGGACGTGCAACGCTTCGAGTCCGAGCTGCTCGACTGGTTCCGGAGTCGTCACACCGACGTCATGGACGAGATCGCCAACGAGGGCACGATCGGTGACGAGGACACCTTCGAGGCGAACATCAAGGCGTTCGCCGATCAGTTCGAGCCGACGGTCGAAGACGACGCCGAACCGGAGGCCGAGGCGCAGGGCGAAGCACATCTGACCACGGTCGACTCCGATGTGACGCTGCCCGAAGAAGACATCACCCGAGACGAGGGCTGAGGTAGCACAGCGTGCCCGGTGGCAAGGAGCGAGAGCTCAAACGTCGTATCTCGAGCGTCCAATCGACCAAGAAGATCACGCGAGCAATGGAGCTGATCGCCGCGACCCGGGTGGTCAAGGCGATGCAGCGGGCTGACGCGGCCCGCCCCTATGCCCGCCAGATCACGTCGGTGATCGAGAATCTCGCGGCCGGCGGCGCCCAGGTCGATCACCCGCTGCTGCGTGAGGTCGAATCGGTCAAGAAGGTCGGATTCATCGTCATGGCCGGCGACCGAGGTCTGGCCGGGGCCTACAACTCCAACCCCATTCGGGCCGCCGAACGCGAGGTGATGGCCCATCAGGCCGAGGGACGAGACTACTCCCTGTTCTGCGTGGGCAAGAAGGCCACTGGCTACTTCCGGTTCCGCCACTACCGGATCGACCACTCCTATGTCGGTTTCACCGACAATCCGTCGTACGACGACGCCCGCCAGATCGCCGACGACGTGGCCGGTGCGTTCATGAGCGGCGAGATCGACGAGGTGGAGTTGATCTACACCGAGTTCGTCTCGATGGGCACCCAGAACGTCTCGATCCGTCGCTTCCTTCCGCTCGAGGACACTGCCACGATGGCCGAGGTCGGCGGCGGCTCGGCCGAGGCCGTCGCCGCGTTCGAGTTCGAACCCTCGCCCGAAGCGGTGCTCGAGGCGTTGCTGCCCCGCTATGTCGAAGCTCGTCTCTTCGGCGCGCTCCTCGAATGCGCGGCGTCCGAACACGCGAATCGTCAGCGGGCCATGAAGTCCGCCACCGACAACGCCGACGACTTGATCACCAGCCTCTCGCGAGAGATGAACGCCGCCCGTCAGGCGTCGATCACCACCGAGATCATGGAGATCGTCAGCGGGGCCGAGGCGCTCGGGTCCGGCGACCACACCGAAGACCTCGCCGCGCTCATCGCCGAGTTCGACCGCGCCGCGACCGCCACGGCGCCGACCCCACCGGCTGCGGCCACCGCGGTGCTCGAACCCGGTCCCTACGGCGAAGGCTCCCATGCCCCGCTCCCCGACGACGCCGCGCCGGCCGGTTTCCCGATCAAGGGCAACGCCGATTCGATGCTCTACCACCGGCCCGACAGTCGGAGCTACTCCGTCACCCGGGCCGAAGTCTGGTTCGACACCCCCGAACGGGCCGAAGCCGCCGGCTTCCGCCTCGCCAACACCCATCCCAACTCGGATTCGTAGGAAAGCACCCACATGACTGTCACCGAGAACGAGCTCAAGAGCGGGCAGATCGTCAGCATCGCTGGCCCTGTCGTCGACGTCGAGTTCCCCCCCGGCCACCTGCCCGAGATCAACTCGCAGATCGAGTTCGACGTCACCGTCGAGGGCGAGACCACCCGGGTCCCGGCGGAGGTCGCGCAACAGATCGGCGAGAACCGGGTGCGGGCCATCGCGATGAAGCCGACCGACGGCCTGACCCGCGGCGCCCCGGTCGACAACACCGGCCACGGCGTGCAGGCGCCGGTCGGCGACGACACCCTCGGCCACATCTGGAACGTGATGGGGGATTGCCTCGACGAGCCCGGTCGGACCACCGAGGTGCGCTGGGACATCCACCGCCCCGCCCCGGCGTTCGATGCGCTGGAGCCGTCGGCGAAGATGTTCGAGACCGGCGTCAAGGTCATCGACTTGCTGACCCCCTACAAGGAGGGTGGCAAGATCGGCCTGTTCGGCGGTGCCGGAGTCGGCAAGACCGTGCTCATCACCGAGATGATCACGCGGGTCGCGTCGAACCACGGTGGTGTGTCGGTCTTCGCCGGGGTCGGTGAGCGCACCCGCGAGGGCACGGACCTCTTCATCGAGATGGGCGAGACGGTGATGGGCGACGGTGTCACCACCGTGCTCGACAAGGCGGCCCTCGTGTTCGGCCAGATGGACGAGCCGCCGGGCGTGCGACTTCGTGTCGCCCTGTCGGGTGTGACCATGGCCGAGTACTTCCGCGACGTGCAGAATCAAGACGTCTTGTTGTTCATCGACAACATCTTCCGGTTCGTCCAGGCCGGTTCCGAGGTGTCCACCCTCCTCGGGCGGATGCCGTCGGCCGTGGGCTACCAGCCGACCCTCGCCGATGAGATGGGCGAGCTCCAGGAGCGCATCACGTCCACGCGGGGCAAGTCGATCACCTCGCTGCAGGCCGTCTACGTGCCGGCCGACGACTACACCGACCCGGCCCCGTTCACCTCGTTCACCCACTTCGACGGCACGACGGAGCTCTCCCGCGACATCGCCGCCCTGGGCATCTACCCGGCGGTCGATCCCCTGGCGTCGAGCTCCACGATCCTCGATCCGATGGTCGTCGGTGATCGCCACTACCAGGTCGCCCGTCGTGTGCAGGAGGTGCTGCAGCGCTACAAGGAGCTCCAGGACATCATCGCCATTCTCGGGCTCGACGAGCTGTCCGAGGAAGACCGCGTCACCGTCGACCGAGCCCGCAAGGTCGAGCGGTTCTTGTCGCAGCCGATGTTCGTCGCCAAGGCGTTCACCGGCCAGGACGGCATCTTCACATCGGTCGAGGAGACCATCGATTCCTTCGAGGCCCTCCTTCGCGGCGACCTCGATCATCTGCCCGAGCAGGCGTTCTACATGGTCGGTGGGGCCGAGGATGCCGAGCGCAAGGCCGCCGAGCTCCAGGCCGGGGCCTGAGCGGGAGTCTGGTTCGATGTTCACTGTCGAGGTCGTGTCGCCGGAGGCGGTGTCGTACACCGGCACCGCCGAGATGGTCATTGCCCGCACCGTCGACGATGGCGACATCGCGTTCCAGACCGGCCATGTGCCGTTCATCGGAACCCTCGCCGTGTGGTCGGTCGATGTCGTGAAGGAGGGCGGCGAGCGCGACGTCTTCGCCGTCCACCGCGGTTTCGTCCAGGTGAGCGGCGATCAGGTCACGATCTTGTCCGACGTCTCCGAAGCGGTCGACGAGATCGACGTCCCCCGGGCCAGAGCCGCTCGTGAAGCCGCGCTGGCCGCGTTGACCGCGGACAGCGACGACGCCGACGCGGCGGCGGCGCTGCAGCGGGCCGAGCTGCGTCTTCGGGTGGCCGGCGCCGAGTAGGTCCGATCGGCAGGACCCGCGCACCCGAACGGTGCGATTCGGTACGATCGGAGCCGATGCGGCCGATGGGTTCACGTGTACAGATTCGATCCTGACCGACGCCGCGATGTCGCGGGGAATGCCGCGGCCCGTTTCTCGGGCCCGACCCCACCTCCGTGATGATCTCGGTCGTCGTCCCCGCCCACAACGAAGCATCGGTCGTTCCCCGGCTCCTCGCGGCGCTCCGGCCCGGAATCGACGACGGCCGCCTCGGCGTCGTTGTCGTCGCCAACGGGTGTGACGACGACACGGCGAGGGTCGCGGCCGATGCCGGCGTGACGGTCATCGAGCTCGCGGCGGGCGACAAGATCGGCGCCCTCAACGCCGGCGACGCCGGGTCGCGGGGCTTCCCCCGGTTCTATGTCGACGCCGATGTGCTGGTCACCGCCGACGATCTGGAGCGGTTGGCGGCCCGGCTCGTCGACGGCGTCGAAGCCGTGGCGCCGACGTTGGACCTCGACGGCCGCCGAAGCGGATGGCTCGTGCGCTCCTACCACCGGTACTGGGTGTCGCTTCCGACCGTTCGGCACAGCCTGGCCGGGCGGGGCTGTTTCGGTCTCTCCGAGGCGGGCCGGCGGCGCTGGGGCGAGTTTCCTTCGGTGGTCGCCGACGATCAGTTCGTGAACCAGCTCTTCGCGCCCCACGAGATCGCGATCGTGGAGGAGGTGACGTCGACGGTGACGCTGCCGACCTCGGTCGCCGCCCTGGTCGCCCGAAAGCGGCGGAGCCATCGCGGCAATCTGGAGCTGGCCGGCGCCGGCATCTCCGGGGCGACATCGCGGGTTCGCTGGATCGATGTCGTTCGCGCCGACCCATGGCGAATCCTCGACCTTCCCGCGTTCTTGGCCGTGACGCTCCTCGTGCGCGTGGCCGCGTGGCGCGACGCCCGGGCGGGAGGCGGGTCCTGGGGGGCCGATACGACCTCGCGGGTCGTCTCGTGAGAGCACCGTCGCGCGTCACGTTGCGTTGCGTGCTGTTCCACCACATCGCGGACCGGGACTCGACGTTCACCACCGGCCTCGGCGTCCGGATCGGCGTCGACGAGTTCCGATCCCGGATCGCTCGGCTGGCTCGCCGCTACCAGCCGGTGTCGCTCGCCGATGTGCGAGCGGCCGTCGAGGGGGAGGACCTTCCCCGCCGGGCGATGCTCGTGACGTTCGACGATGCCTACGCGTCCGTCTCGGAGCACGCCGCGTCGATCCTCGAGGAGTTCCGGGTGCCGTCGGTCTTCTTCGTCAACGGCGGCCTGATCGACCACCGGGAGCTGAACATCGACAATCTGGTGGCGCACACCGTCGCCGTCGCGGGCGAAGCCGCGTTGCCGCGGGCGGTCGCCCGGGTCCGCCCCGACATGGACGGGGCGACCCTGCCCCGCGTGCTCGGAGAGCTCCTCCCGACGCTGCCGTTGGCCGAGGTCGATGCCCTGCGAGACGCCTTGACCGGGCAGCTCGACCACGATCCGAACGCGCGGGCCCGTGACGAGGGCCTCTACCTGACCGCGGCGATGCTCCGATCGCTGCCTGCGTCGATGGCCATCGGCAGCCACACCCGTTCGCACGTTCGCTGCCGGGTGCTCGACGCCGACGAGCTCGTGACGCAGATCGACGGGAACCGGCGCCTCCTCGCCGACCTGGTCGACGGGCCCGTCGACGCGTTCAGCGTGCCGTACGGCTCCGCGGCGGACTTCCCGCGACGGGTGGAGACCGCGGTCGAGGCGGCGGGCCACGACCTCTCCTTCCTGGTGGAGGGGCGTCTCAATCACGGCGCGCTCGCTCCCCGTCGGATCGTGCGGGTCAGCCAGGCGACCGGATCACCCACCTGGTCTCTGCTGCAGATCGAGGTTCTGCCGCGGCTGCGGCGCGCCCGCGACCTCGTGCGGGAGATCGGCTCGTGACCTCTCCGTCGGTTTCGGTCCTCATCGTCAACTGGAACACCCGGGATCTCCTCGCCGAGTGTCTCGCGAGTCTGCAGACGGCCGAACCGGAGGGGGTGTTGGAGATCGTCGTGGTCGACAACGGCTCGGGTGACGGTTCCGCCGAGATGGTTCGCACCCGTTTCCCGTCGGTGGTGCTGGTGGTCAACTCGGAGAACGCCGGCTTCGCGGCCGCGGTGAACCAGGCCGACGCGGCCGCGTCGGCGCCGTTTCGGCTGCTGCTGAACAGCGACACGGTGGTGCCGGCCGGCGTCATCTCCGGTTGTCGTGACCATCTGGTGGCTACGCCGGGTGTGGCCGCGGTGGGGTGTCGACTGCTCAACGTCGACGGATCGCATCAAAGCAGCGTCTTCCGGTTCCCGAGCCTGCGAGGGCTCTTGTTCAACGCGCTCTATCTCAGCCAGGTCTTCCGAACCCATCCGACGTTGAACTGGGATCGGTACGGCTTCGGCGACTGGTCGGAGATCCGGACGGTGGATGTGGTGATGGGGAGCTTCCTGCTCGTGCGTCGCGCGGTCGTTCCCGTCGACGAACCCCTGCTCGACGACGGCTACTTCATGTACGGCGAGGAGACCGATCTCTGTCGCCGGATCGTCGACCAGGGTGAGCGGGTCGAGTTCCACCCCGGCTTCGCGATCACCCATGTCCACGGCGGCTCGTCGAAGACTCCCGGCCAGTTGGCCTGGGCCGAGGAATCCAAGCGCCGCGGGCAGCTCCGGTTTCTGCGCCGGTGGCGCGCCGCGCCGGTCGCGTGGTCGGCGAACCTGATCCTCCTCGTGGGGCTGGTCCCACGATGGTGGGCCTGGACGGCGCTCGACGTGCTCGACCGGCTCCGCGGGCGGGCCTCGTCGGGGCGTCGGCTGCGGGCCGGCGTCGCCCGATTCCACCTGCGCGCCCTGGTCGATCTCACGGTGCTCGACGAGCCGTGGGGACCGCCGCCGGCGAAGGACCCGTCGTCGTGACCATCGTGTTGTTGACCGGCAACGGTCCCGAGCATCGCTATGTCGCCAACGTCCTCTGTGACCGCCTCGACATCTCGGCCGTCGTTGTCGAGACCGGGCTCCGCCGCACCCGCCGGCAGCGTCTCGCCCAGCTTCGCCGGCGCTACGACGCCACCCAGCTGGCCTCGCGCGCCGCGCTCGCCCTCTACCGCCGGGCCATTCGTGATCGACAGGCCAAAGCCGCCCAGCTCGACGCCGTGTTCGGCGCCGACGGGCGGGTCTTTCGTCGTTCCGAGCTCGTCACGGAGGTCGAGACGGTGAACCGGCAACCTGCCCACGAGCTCGTCGAACGGCTCGATCCCGACCGGATCCTCGTGTACGGCACCGGGATCGTCGGTGATTCGATGCTGGCCCGAAGTCGGCTGACGCCGCTCAACCTGCACACGGGGATCTCGCCGCGGTACCGCGGCAACTCGTGTGCGTTCTGGCCGATCCACGATGGCGAACCGGCGATGTGCGGTGCGACCGTGCACGAGATCTGTGCCGTGGTCGACGGCGGTGCCGTCTTCGGCACGGTCAGGGCCCGACTGCACCCCGGCGACGGGATCCACGCGATCTTCGGCCGGACCGTGGTGGCCGGTGCCCGGCTCTATGCCGACACGGTCGTCGATCTCGACACGACCGGTGATCGCCCCGGGACACCCCAGGACCTCCGGGTCGGCACCGAGTATCGGGCCCACATGCGGGGGCTACGGGCCGAGTGGCGGGCCCGGAAGCTCCTTCGTGACGGCCTGCTCGACCATCTCGAG
>JAJRXC010000060.1 GCA_024276495.1 Actinomycetes bacterium | reverse complement strand
GAGCGGTCGCCCTCGACCTACGGGGCCATCGGGCGTTGATCGTCGCGACCAACCACGGATCGCTCGACGTGGGGAAACCCACCGGCGTGTTCGGATCGGAGCTGACCGTCCCCTACTACGAGTTTCTCGACGCCGGGATGGCGGTCGACATCGCCTCACCGCGAGGCGGTGACATCCCGTTCGACCCGTTGTCGTTCAAACCGGTGATCCGATCCCATCACGATGATCGTTTCATGGTCGACGAGGCGGGTCGCGACAAGGTCAAGCGCTCCCTGGCCATCGGTGATCTCGACATGGCGGACTACGACATCGTCTACTTCGCCGGCGGCTGGGGGGCGGCGTGGGACCTCGGCACGTCCGACGTCGTCGGCGAACAAGTCACCGCCGCGGCGGCCAATGGGGCCGTGCTCGGTGGGATCTGTCACGGCCCTCTCGGCCTGCTCAAGGCGACGACGCCCGACGGCGAGCCGCTCGTCAAGGGACGGCGCATCACCGCGGTCACCGACAAACAGGTCGCCGAGCTCGGGATCGGCGCCACGCCACAACATCCCGAGACCGAACTGCGCAAGCTCGGGGCCGAGTTCGAGCTCGCCCACAAGTTCCGCGACATCTTCGCCAACCATGTCGTCGTCGACGGCGACCTGATCACCGGTCAGAACCAGAACGCCGGGTTGATGGTGGCTCGGGAGATGATGCAGCGGGTGCGGGCGAAGGCGGCCGCACCAGAGACGGCGACGACCTGATGGACATCACCCTCCTCGGGACCGGAACCCCGATTCCCGATGCCGACCGGGCCGGCCCGTCGACCCTCGTCACCTCCGGCGACGACGGAGCCGAGAAGGTCCTGATCGATGCCGGCCGCGGGTGTGTCATGCGGCTGGCGGCCGTCGGCTCGTTCCCGGTGCAGCTCCAGGGTGTGCTCGTCACCCATCTCCACAGCGATCATCTGACCGATCTCAACGACCTCATCACCACCCACTGGGTGATGACCAACGAGCCGACCCCGCTGCGGATCTGGGGTCCGCCCGGCATCGGCCGCTTCGTCGAGCACATCCTCGCCGCGCTCGGTCCGGACATCGGCTACCGGATCGCCCACCACGACGACCTCACGTGGGAACCGGTGGTCGATGTCGTCGAGGTCGATCCCGGCGACTCGTTCGCGGTCGGTTCGATGCGCGTGGCCGTGTACGAGACCGTGCACGCACCCGTCGAACCGACGGTCGGCTACCGAATCGAACACGACGGGCGAGTCGCGGCGATCGCCGGCGACACGATCCCGTGTCCGGGACTCGACCGGCTCGTCGAGAACGCCGACGTCTACGTCCAGACCGTCATCCGCGACGACATCGTGAAGCTCCTGCCCGTCCCCCGGATGCACGACATCCTCGACTACCACTCGAGTGTCACCCAGGCGGCCGAGACCGCGGCCCGCGCCGGTGTCGGGACGCTCCTGCTCACCCACTATGTGCCTGCCCCCCGAGCCGACCAGTACGACGAATGGAAGGCGATCGCCGCCGCTCGTTTCGATGGTGAGATCATCATGGGCGACGACCTCACGAAGGTGACGATCTGATCAGCGTCAGTCGTCGTCGAGGGCCGAACGCGGTGCGGAGCCGAGCATCCGTTCGGCGAGGGCGAACGTGTGAGCCGGGCTGGTCATGGCGTGCTGGCTGCCCGCGTGGATGTCTCGGAAACAGCGTTGGAACGCGCCGTCGCGCAGCGCGGTGGTGCCGATGTGGCGATAGAGGATCTGGATCGCCACCGTCGCCTGCTGGGTGAACCAGGTTGTCGCCTGGAGCGCGTCGCCGACCGCGTCGTGGTCGGGGCGCCCGTCGATCGCCGACCGTTCGGCTCGGGCGAACGAGTCGCGAATCCAGAGGTTGCCGGCGCACAACAGGCTCTGCGCCTCGGCCAGGTCGTACTGGAAGCGGGGGTCGTCGGCCAGCGCGGACTTGCCCGTCATGCGCTGCTTCGTCTTCGCGATCACGGTGGCCTCGTCGATCGCGCGGCGCAGCACCCCGAGCCCCCAGCCGGCATGGCCGATCTCGGTGAGGAAGAAGATGCCGAGCTCGAACGGTGGCCCGCCCCGATGGCGGTTGAAGTTCGCCATCGAGAAGGTGCGATCCGCGGGAACGTCGCTGTCGATCCGGTAGTCGTAGGACGCGGTCGATCGCAACCCCATGACGTTCCAGTTGCCGCGGATGTCGGCCTCGGCCTTCGGAACGACGGCGAAGATGTAGTCGGCATCGCCTTCGTCCGGTGCGGTGAAGGCACCGCATCCGGCCCAGTCGGCATGGTGCAGGCCGGAACCGAACGAGTAGTCGCCGGTGATGCGGAATCCGCCGTCGTGGGGCACGGCGACGCCGTTCGGGGCGAACTGGCCGGCCACGATCGGCACGCCGTCGCCGAACATCACGTCGGTGAACGAGTCGGGGCAGTACGAGGAGAAGAACGCCGCGGCGGTGCTGCCGGCCATCACGACCCAGCCGATCGAACCGTCGGCCCGGGCGAGCTCGGCGAAGACGTCGAGCGCGTCGCCGGCCCCGAGCTCGGCCCCTCCGACGTCGCGGGCGACGATCGTCCCGTAGAGGCCTGCGTCGCGGCAGAGTCGTACGGCCTCGTCGGTCATCGCGGTGCCATCGGCTTCGGCCGTGGCCCCTTCGGCATCGAGGGCGGTGCGAAGGTCGCGGGCGGCATCGAGCAGTGCGGACATCGGGCCCTCCTGGGAACGTGACGGGGAGACTAGAACGCGTTCCGAGAACGGGGCGAGTTCGTGTCGTCCCGATTCGTCGTTTCGTCCCGACGGGTCGGTGGCGTTAGGTTCCGGGGCCGATGAATCCCGACCCCTCACAACCGGTCCTGATCGGCGTCGCCGCCGCCCACCAGCGAATCGCCGAACCCGGTGGGGGACTCGACACGACCCACCTCATGATCGACGCCGCGGTGTCGGCGGTGACGGACGCGCAGCGCCCGGCGGTCGGCGCCCGGGTGGGCTGGATCGGTGCGACACGAGGGCTCTCGGCGCTGCCCGATGCGGCCCGACGGATCGCCGAGGCGCTCGGGGTCCACGCCCACACCGTCGCCGCGGACGTCGGCATCCCTCAGCAGACGCTCGTCAACCACGCCCTGGAGGCGATCCGATCCGGTGCGGTCGACGTGGCGATCGTGTGCGGTGGGGAGACGAAGCACCGCGACGACGTGGCTCGCCGGGCCGGGATCGAGCTTCCGGGTCACGACCAGGGCGGGCTCGTCCCCGATCACGAGATGTCGCCGGCGGGAGAGATCGTGGCTCGGCCCGAGATCGAGGTCGGCGCGGTCGCCCCGGTGCAGCAGTACGCCATGATCGACAACGCCCGTCGGGCCGCGCACGGCTGGTCGATCGACGAGCACCGCGACGACATCGCGTCGATCTGGCATCGGTTCAACGAGGTGGCCCGCCACAACCCCCGGGCCGATTTCGCGACGCCGATGACCGCGGAGGAGATTCGCGATCCGGGCCCCGCCAATCGGCCGATCGCGTGGCCCTACAACAAGTGGCACAACAGCCAGTGGGGCGTCGACCAGGCCGCGGCGCTGGTCTTCTGCTCGGTCGCCGTCGCCGAGGAGCTCGCCGTTCCCCGCGAGCGATGGGTGTTCCCACACGTCGGGCTCGAGTCGTCGTTGTCGTTGTCGCTCTCGCGGCGCGCCGAGCTCCACCGTTGGCCGGCGATGCAGGTGCTCGGGGTCGCGGCCGAAGCCCACGTGGGGAGGCCGATGGCCGCGATCGACCATGTCGAGCTGTACAGCTGCTTCCCCGTGGCCGTGCGGGTGCAACAGGTCGAGCTCGGGCTCGACCCGCAGGGGACCCCGACGTTGACCGGTGGCATGGCCTTTGCCGGGGGTCCGTTCAACAACTTCGTCTACCAGGCGACGGTGGACATGATCGAACGGGTTCGGGCCGATCCCGGCTCCTACGGCGCGGTCACCGCGGTGACCGGCCTGCTCACCAAGCCGGCCCTCGCGGTGTGGTCCACCGAGCCGCCCGCCGGCGGGTTGCTGCTCGCCGACCTCGTCGACGACGCCCGTCGGGCCACGCGAGAGGTTCCCCTCGACGAGGATCCCGACGGTGAAGGGGTGGTCGCCACCTACACGGTCGTGCACGCCGGGACCGAACCGGCGAGGGTGTGCGCCATCGTCGACCTCGACTCGGGCGCGCGGGCCGTCGCGGCGGTGGACGATCCCGATCTCGCCCGCGATGCGACGACGACCGATCTCATCGGCAACAGGGTGAAGGTCCACGGACGAGCGCTCGAGACCTGAGGAGGCGCGGACCGGGCGTTCCCCGTCGACCTGCTCCAGCACGAGTTCGACCTCCGTGGTGCCTTCGGTCGGCCCCGAACCGAAGTGTTCGACGAGGATGTGCTGGTGATCCGCACGCCGGTCGCCAACATCCGGGGAACGTTCGCCATCGCGGGACTCCCCTTTCTTCTCCCGGCCGGATTCGCCGATCGCGGGAACCCCGGCGACGTCGCGACCGGGTTCAGTCGATCCCGAGCTCGGCCATGCGGTCGAGGACACGCTCGCGTTCGTCGTCGATCACCGTCGTCTCGCCGTGGCCGGTGTGCACGAGTGTCTCACCCGGCAGGGTCAGGAGACGGTCGCGGATCGAACGCAGGATCGTGGGCTCGTCGCTGAAGGTCCGCCCGGTCGCACCGGGGCCGCCGCAAAACAGCGTGTCGCCCGACACCACCCGGCCCGCCTCGGCGTCGTGAAAGCAGCAACAGCCGGGGGAGTGGCCGGGGGTGTGGATCACCCCGAGCTCGTGGCCGCCGGCTGCGAGCGTCGTGCCGGGAACGACATCGCCGTCGGGAGGGGTGCCGGGATGGACGACGTCCCAGAGCATGCGATCGTCGGGGTGCAAGAGGATGGGCGCGTCCACCGCGTCGCGCAGGGCCACTGCCGCGTTGATGTGGTCGTTGTGTCCGTGGGTGCAGACGATCGCGGTCACATGACGCCCGTCGACCGCCTCGACGATCGGTCGGTGATCGTGCGCCGCGTCGAAGATGACGACCTCGCGATCGTCGCCGACCAGCCAGATGTTGTTGGTGACCTCCCACTCACCGCCGTCGAGTGCGAACAGTCCGTCGGTGGTGACGAGCTCGATCGTCATTGCCGGTCAGATCACGACGACGGAGCGGAGCACTTCGCCTCGTTCCATCTTGTGAAAGGCCTCTTCGACATCGTCGAGGGTGATCGTCTCGGAGACGAAGCCGTCGAGGTCGAGGCGCCCCTGCTGGTAGAGATCGATCAGCATCGGGAAATCTCGGGAGGGCAGGCAGTCGCCGTACCAACTCGACTTCAAGGCACCACCCCGCCCGAAGATCTCCTGAAACGGCAACTCGATCGTCATCTCCGGGGTGGGCACGCCGACGAGCACCACGGTGCCGGCGAGATCCCGGGCCTCGAACGCCTGCTTGTAGACGTCGGGGAGACCGATCGCGTCGATCGCGACGTCGACGCCGAACGAGTCGGTCAACTCCTTGATCTTGTCGACCGCGTTCTCCTTTCGTGAGTTGATCGTGTGGGTGGCGCCGAAGCCTTTCGCCCATTCGAGCTTCTGGTCGTCGATGTCGACGGCGATGATCTTCGATGCGCCGGCGAGCTTGGCCCCGGCGATCGCCGCATCTCCCACACCGCCACATCCGAACACGGCGACGGTGTCGCCACGCCCGACCCCGCCGGTGTTGATCGCCGCGCCGATCCCGGCCATCACCCCGCAGCCGAGGAGCCCCGCCGCGGCCGGTGACGCCGACGGGTCGACCTTGGTGCATTGTCCCGACGCGACCAGCGTCTTCTCCGCGAACGCACCGATGCCGAGCGCGGGTGACAGCTCGGTGCCGTCCTCGAGGGTCATCTTCTGTGTGGCGTTGTGAGTGTCGAAGCACAGGTGGGGTTTGCCCTTGCTGCACGCCCGGCACTCGCCGCACACGGCCCGCCAGTTGAGGATGACGAAGTCGCCCGGT
Source organism: Actinomycetes bacterium (assembly GCA_024276495.1). Taxonomy (GTDB): domain Bacteria; phylum Actinomycetota; class Acidimicrobiia; order Acidimicrobiales; family Aldehydirespiratoraceae; genus JAJRXC01. The sequence continues at coordinate 9,911 of JAJRXC010000060.1, read as the reverse complement.
GCGACCTCGCGCACATCGGGACCGACGGATTCGACGATCCCGCTCGCCTCGTGACCGAGCAGGAACGGGAACTCGTCGTTGATGCCACCTTCGCGATAGTGAAGGTCGGTGTGGCAGACCCCGCACGCCTGGATCGCCACGACGGCCTCACCCGGGCCGGGATCGGGAACGATGACGTTCTCCATGGTGACGGGCTGCCCCTGCGCCTTCGCCACCACACCCTTGACCGTCTGTGCCATTGCGTCTTCCCCTTCGCGCTGCCGTGAATCGTCCGGCACCCTAGTGGCGGAGGGCCGCGGGCGTCGATCGGCTCCGCCGCGGTTCGACGGGTGGGCTCAGCCGGCCAGGAGGGGTTCGACGAGATCCCAGCGGCCGGCGACGACGCCGAGCATCTCGTCGCGGCCGACGGCTTCGAGGTCGTCGAACTCCAAGCCGGCGAGCTCATCGACGATGGCGTCGTAGTCGTCGTGCAGGATCGTGTTGGACGGGTCGAGACCCGACACGATCGCGAGACCGGTCGGTGCCACGTCGACCGTCGTGACGGTCAGGTCGGGCCGGTGGCGGCGCAACGCGACGACGACTTTCCAGACGTCGCCGGACCAGACGACGGTGGTGCGATCGCGGGCCGCGGTCCTCGCGTCAATCGGAAGGCAGTCGTGGATCATGATCACACCGTCGGGATCCGAGTGCTTCTCGACGTTGGCGACGTCGCGCAGCGTCTGCTCGTGGAGGTGAAGGCCGTCGACGAAGGCGAGGTCGATCGGGCCGCCGAGCAGGTCGACCAGCTCGGGATCGGCGAAGAACGCGTCGCTGGTGGTGGGCACGATCACCGTGTTGTCGGGTGGGGTCTCGACCTTGGGTTCGGGATCGACGCCGACGGCGCGGGTGCCGGGTTCGACGAACGCGAGGGAGTGGCCTTCGTGCACGCCGATCTCGAGATAGCGCTCGGGTCTCAGGATCTCGTGGGCCCGGCGCAAGAGGCCGTAGTAGGTGGTGATGTCGTTCATCGGTCCTCAGGCGGTTCGGCGCCAGTGCACGCCAGTCCAGTCGATGGAGACGATCTCGTCGGTGATGCCGTGCCGCTCGCGATAGTCGGCACAGGCTCGGCGACACGGTTCCCACGCGCCGTAGTCGTCGACGATGACGTAGCCGCCCACGCTCAGCAGTGGATAGAGGGCCTCGAGTGCGTCGATCGTCGACTCGTACATGTCGCCGTCGAGACGCAACACGGCAAGCCGTTCGATCGGGGCGGTGGCGAGGGTGTCGCGAAACCAGCCCTCGAGGAACTCGACTCGATCGTCGAGGAGTCCGTAACGTTCGAAGTTGGCCCGCACCTGGTCGGCCGAGACCGCGAGAGCGGAAACGGTTGACAGGTCGTGGCCGACATCTTGGGGGAACGCGGTCGCGTCGGGCGCCGGGAGGCCCTGGAAACTGTCGGCGACCCAGACTTTCCGGTCGACGTCGCCCCAGGCCTCGAGCATTCCCCGCATGAGAATCGTGACGCCGCCCCGCCACACTCCCGTCTCGATGAGGTCGCCGGGTATGTCGTCGGCCAACACGGAGTCGACGCAGCGACGAACGTCGTCAAGCCGCCGCCGGCCGACCATCGTCTCCGCGGCGGGTGGCCAGTCGTTGCCGGTGCCGCGCTTGTCGGCGTCGCCGCCGCGACGAGTGAGACGCCATCCGTTCGTCCGGAGGGTGGCGCGGAGCTCGTCGACGGCACCGGGCCACTTCGCGAGATCGACATCGTGGGTTTCTTCGTCGAGAAACAGTTCGCGGGTCAGGCATCCCATCAGGAGGTCGATGTAGCGGTCGCGGAGTGCGGGGCTGGTCGCGGTGGACGGGGTGACCGAGGGAGAGGTCGGGGCCGGCATGGGCCGCATCCTATTGAGTCGGCTTCTCACCCGGGCCGGGCGAGGGTCCAGATGCCGTGCGGAGACGATGGAAAGAACGCGAGCGTTCTCTCCTCCAGCAGCGTGAATCCGAGACGACCGGCCACCGCCTGCGACGCCGCGTTGTCCGGGAGGATCACGCTGAAGAGGCGATCCTCGTCGTGGGTGGCAAACGCCCAGTCGACGGTGGCCCGGCCGGCCTCGGTGGCGTAGCCGTGGCCCCAATGGGCCGGATCGAAAGTCCACCCGCATTCGAGCCCCGGCCAATCGGCCCGCTCGGGTCGGTGGGTTCCGGCCCGGCCGATCAGCGTGCCATCGGACTTCAGTTCCACTCCCCATTGGCCCGAGCCCCGCAGCGCCCACTGACCGCGATGGGATGCCATCTGGGCCCAGGCGTCCTCGCGGTCGAAGGTGTCGGGAAGGTGAAGCGACGCGCGAACCTCGGGGGAGGAGTGGATCGCGAAGTAGCGATCGAGGTCGGCTTCGGTGAGTGGTCGGAGCCGGAGTCGTTCGGTCTCGATCGTCGGACAGGCCGTCATGGCGCCAACGGTAGTTCCGGCGTGGGACCGCCGATCGCAAATAATTCAATATTGAAATAAATAGGGACGGCCTCGGTTGTAGAAGGCAACACGAGCCCTGCGCTCACGAACAACGGAGATTCCATGACCATCACCGACAGCCCCGTTCTGACCCCCGGCATCTGGGCCATCGAGCCGGCCCACTCCGAAGTCGGGTTCACCGTCCGCCACCTCGGCCTCTCCAAGGTTCGCGGTCGGTTCAACCGCTTCGAGGGTGAAGTGGTCATCGCCGACGACCTCACCAACGCTCGGGTGACCGCTCGCATCGACCTGAGCTCCGTCGACACCAACAACGCCGACCGCGATGCCCACCTTCGCACCGGCGACTTCTTCGATGCGGAGACCCGACCCGAGATGGTCTTCGTGTCGACATCGGCGACCGAGGACTCGCTCCGGGGTGACCTCACCATCGGTGCCGTCACCAAGCCGGTCACCCTCGACGTCGAGTTCCACGGTGTCGCGACCGATGGCTACGAGACCACCCGGGCCGGGTTCAGCGCCACCGGCACGATCTCCCGGTCGGACTGGGGGATCGACTTCAACGCGCCGCTCGGCGTCGACGGCATGCTCGTGTCCGGCAAGGTCGCCCTCGAGCTCGAGATCCAACTCGTGCCCACCGGCGAATGAACAGGACAACGCGATGAATCTCCTCGCGCCCGTCGACATCCGACCCGCCGCCACCCGATTCGACACCGAGCTCGACTGGCTCGACAGCCACCACAGCTTCAGCTTCGGGGCGCACCACGACCCGACGAACACCCACCACGGTCTCCTCCTCGTCCTCAACGACGACGTGGTGGCGCCGGGCCGAGGATTCGGCGCCCACTCCCATCGCGACATGGAGATCGTCAGCTGGGTGCTCGACGGGGAGCTCGAGCACCGGGACTAGGCCGGGAACCACGGCGTGATCCGCCCCGGCCTGGTCCAGCGGATGTCGGCGGGCCACGGGATCACCCACTCGGAGACGAACCCCCGAACCGACGCGCCCGTGCGTTTCCTGCAGATGTGGATCGCTCCCGACCGGCGAGGGATCGCACCTGGCTACGAGGAGCTCGATGTCAGCGAACGGCTGGTCGCGGGAGCACTGGTCCCGGTTGCCTCCGGCAAGGGCCACGACGAGACGGTTCGACTCCACCAAAGGGGTGCGGTCATGTCGGTTGCCCGACTCGGACCCGGTGACGAGATCGTCGTCCCCGAGGCCGAGCTCGTGCACCTCTTCGTCGCCACCGGACAGGTCGCCCTGGGCGAGTCGGTGCTCGAGGCAGGCGATGCGGCCCGCCTGACGAGGGCGGGCTCGCTTCCGGTCACCGGCCTCGCCCACGGCGAGACCGTCGTCTGGGCGATGGACGACCCGGCGCGCTGAACCGACCAGGTTGCGTCGCACCTCGGCCCATGAGGCAGGATGGACGCTCGCCATCTCAGGAGCCTGCAATGAAGTTCGGCCTCGCATTCGCCAACACCGTCTCGTTCGTCACCGGCGAAGGAGCAGCGGAACTGGGGCGCGCCGCGGAGGGCGCCGGCTTCGATTCGTTGTGGACAGTCGAGCACATCGTCTACCCCGAGGGCTACGAGTCGACCTATCCGTACGCACCCGACGGCAAGATGCCGGGATCGGGCGACCGCCCTATTCCCGATCCGCTGATCTGGCTGTCCTATCTCGCCGCCAACACCACCACCCTGAAGCTCGCCACCGGGATCTCGCTGCTGCCGGAACGTCACCCCGTGACCTACGCGAAAGAGGTCGCGACGCTCGACATGATGTCCGCGGGCCGGGTCATCCTCGGGATCGGCATCGGATGGCTCAAAGAGGAGTTCGAGGCGCTCGACGTGCCGTGGGAGAACCGGGCACGGCGCACCGAGGAGTACGCCGACGTGATGCGGGTGCTGTGGGCATCTGACGACGTGTCGTACCACGGCGAGTTCATCGATTTCGACAACATCTCGTCGAACCCGAAGCCCGCCGGAGGCTCCGTGCCGATCCACATCGGCGGTCACAGCCGGGCCGCCGCAGAACGAGCCGGCCGGATGGGCGACGGCTTCTTCCCGGCCAAGGGAGACACCGCCGAGCTGTTCGAGATCGCCCGGCAGACCGCGGCAGACAACGGACGGGATCCGGCCGCGCTCGAGATGACCGGCTCTCACCCCGGCATCTTCGCCGACGACCCGACCGCGGCCATCGAAGAAGCGGCCGAGTGGGGGATGGACCGGTTGATGATCCCCGCGTTCATGTATCTGGGGAACCCGGCCGAGAAGATGGCCGGCATCGCCGAGGTCATCGCCCGGCACTCCTGAATCGGCCCGCCCCCTCAGCCCCGGCGCAACGGGCGTGAGTGGTCCCAGTCGGCGATGAGGCTGCGGATCGCGGTGATCAAGATGAGAGGGACGTCGAGCATCGGATGATGACCGGCGGTCGGCAGCTCGATCACCGGCGCCACCCGGCCCAGCTGGTTGTACATGTAGTCGCCGATGTCGGCCGTCACCAGGCCGTTCTCACAGCGCAAAAGGGCGACTCGGCAGGTGACCTGGGGAAGCAGCTCGGCTGCGTCGCGGCGGCGGGGAACGAAGATGCGGGAGTCGAACTTCCACCGCCACTTTCCGTCGGGGTCGTGGCGCAGGGACCGTTCGGCGACGTGGCGCTTCACATACGGGAGGTAGACGTCTTGGGGTGGGATCGTGCGAAACCGCTCGATGGGCCCGGTGGGATCGTCGTACTCGCGTTCCTTGCTGAACATGTCGGTTGCCCGTCCGACGGTGACCTCCGGATCCATCTCGACCACCGGCGAATCGATGATCACCGCCCCGGCGAGGAGCTCGGGATGGCGAGCCGCGGTGGCGATCGTGACGAATCCCCCCATCGAATGGCCGACGAGAACAGGGGGAGCATCGAACTCGGCGTCGGCGATCACCGCGGCGACCTCGTCGCACCAGGTGTCGAGTGAGTAGGTGTCGCGCCGGTCACTGTCTCCGTGGCCGGACAGGTCGATCGCCGCGACCGAGTGCTCGGTGAGAAACGCGGGCGCGATGTGACTCCACCAGTGGGCATGGGCTGCCCCGCCGTGAACGAAGACGATCCCGGGACGATGCGCATCGCCCCACGACAGGTAGTTGATGTGGGCTCCGTCGACTTCGATCCGGCGGGCGGTGGGCTCGACCGCGATCGCGGCGGAGAACCAGGACGGAACTTCGGTCATGGCGTCGAACCTAGCGGCGGCTGCGCGGACCGATGTCGTCCTGGGTGGTGCTGATCAGCGCATCTCCGAGAACCCACCGGGCCGAGACGAGCGCCACCGCGGCCACGCCGGCCGATGCGAGGAATCCGACGCCGAGGCTCGACTGGTCGCTGATGGCCCCGATGATCGGCCCGCCGAGCCCGAACGCGAGATCGAAGAACATCGAGAAGCTCCCGATCGCCTGGCTGCGTTCGGGATCCGGCGCTCGGTCCACGACCAGCGCGAAAAGCGCGGGAAACAAAAAGGTCTGCGCGACGGCGAGGATCGCCGCCGCGGCGAACGCCCCCGCGGGCTGTTGCCAGAGAAAGAGGGTGACGAGCCCGACGACGCCGGACGACAGCGAGATTCGAGTGGTGAGGAGGGGACCGAGCCGGTCGGGAAGCCGCGCCGCGAAGACCCGGAGGAAGATCACGATCGCGCCGAACACCACAAAGATCTGTTCGGGGTTCTCCATGCCGATCCGTTCACCATGGAGAACCGCGAACGCGAGGAAGCCGGTGTAGCCGAGCAGCCCGGCGAAGAGCATGAAACCGGGGCGGATCGCCGCCGGGTGGATGAGACGTCGAAACGGCGGAAACGGCGGGCGCACGTCGGGCGGGCCCGGTGCGGTCATCCCGACGACGGCGGCGGAGATCGCCAGCAGACCGGCGACGATCCAGACCAGATCCGTCGAGTACTCGTCGCGGAGCCAACCGCCGAGCAGCGGGCCGACCAGCAGCGTGCCGTAGATCGTCAACGAGAAGTAGGACGCCGATTCGGCTCGGCGATGGTCCGGCGAGAGATCCTGGATCGAGCTGGCGATGCCCACGAAGACCGCAGCCTCGCCGACCCCGGTGACTCCCCGAATCGCGATCACCGCGGGAATGGACGACGCCAACGCCGTGCTCGCCGTGGCAGCACCGGCCAGAATCGTTCCGGCGACGACCAGCGTACGGCGACCCAGCCGGTCGCCCAACGGGCCGATGAAGGGGCGAATGAACGCCGCCGCGAGCCCGAACGAGCTCACGGCGATGCCGACTTCGAGATTGCGGCCACCGAGCTCCTCTTGCACGAAGAGCGGCAGGACCGGAAGGGTCATGTTCAACCCGAGAAAGTAGAGCGACGCGGCGCCGCACAACGCGAGGAATCGCGGCGTGAGAAGGCGAGCGGACATCGATGGAGCCTGGCTGCTCAGGGGAGAAGCGCCAACTCGGCCCCGGTCGGACCCAGCGCGGCAGGTTGCCGGGGGATCCGGTCCGGGTCGAATCCGGCGAGAAGGTCGTCGATCGTCGCGGTGGGGCCGACCGCGATCCCGAGCGTTCGTCCGAACGCGGCAAGCAACGACGCGACGGAGCCGCCGGCCGCGAGCCAATGATCGAGCCCGTTCGAGCCATCGCGCTTCGCCAGGCGGGCACCCGTCGAATCGACGACCAGCGGGACATGCGTCCACCGGGGTTCGGGAACGCCGAGCACCCGCTGCAGGTAGGCGTGACGCGCCGTGGAGCCGAGAAGATCGTCGCCGCGGACGACCTCTTCGATGCCCTGCGCCGCGTCATCGACCACGACGACCAGGTTGTAGGCCGGTGTGCCGTCACCCCGGGCGAGAACGAAGTCGTCGACCACCCCGGTCGACGGACCGTGGAGACGGTCGACGATCGTCAGCTCCCGTTGATCGGCCCGCAGCCGCAGCGCCGGAGGGCGGCCCGACTCGCGGAGGGCCCGAACCGCGGTCGTGGCGAGGGAACGGCAGGTTCCGGGATACGCCCCGCGCAGACCATGGGGCGCCGCCGTCGCCTCGCGGATCTCGCGGCGTGAGCACCAGCACGGGTAGGTCAGACCGGCACGGGACAGGTCGTCGATCACGTCCTGATAGATCCGGAGACGATCCGACTGCCGCATCTCGTCACCGGCGAAACCGATGCCCAAACGGGTGAGATCGCGACGTTGCCCCGTCTCGTGCTCCGGCCGGGCAGTGGTGTCGAGGTCCTCCCAACGCAGCCGGAGCTCGGAACCCTCGGACCGGGCGAAGAGCCACGCGACAACCGCGGTCCGGAGGTTTCCCAGATGCAGGGTGCCCGTCGGGCTCGGGGCGTAGCGACCGATGGCCATCGTCGAATCGTGCCACCTCGGCGCTCAGCTCCGCAGGATCGCCTCGATCACCTTCGCGACACCATGGTCGTCGTTCGACGTCGTCGTCTCGTCGGCGGCCGCCTTCACCGTCTCCAACGCGTTGGCCATCGCGATGCCGCGACCGGCCCAGGAAAGCATCGACAAGTCGTTCTGGTTGTCACCGAACGCCACGATCTCCATCCGGTCGATTCCCATCGTCTCCGCAAGTCGGGCCAGGGCGGCGCCCTTGTCCGCCCCAGCCGGCGTGAGCTCGACGAAGACGGCACCCGACGTGGTCACGTTGATGTCCGCCGGGACCAACGGTTCGACCAGATCGACGAGGTCGACCCGTTCGACATCCGGATGGATGACGAAGATCTTCCCGACCTCGGTGAGTCGCCCTCGCGTCGACGCGGTCGGCTTTCGGCGGGTCCCTTCGATGCTCATCGGCGAGAGCTCGACGAAGAGCTCGTCCCAGACCAGGCCCTCGCCGAGCTCGAAGCCGAATCCGACCGGGCCGAGGCGGGCCGAGATCGAGCCGACGACGGATTCGACGACCTCCGGCGCGAAGCACAGTCGTTCGTCGAGGGTGCCGGTCGTGAGGTCGATGCGGTGCCCGCCGTTCGAACCGATGAAGTGATGCAGGCGGGCGCCGGTCGATGTCGCGAGCGCGGCTCCCCGAAACCAGCTACGGCCGGTGACGGCAACGACATGGATTCCGGCGTCTCTCGCCGCGTTCACTGCGGCGACCGTGCGCGGCGTCGCAAGATGCGCGGAACTGAACATGGTCCCGTCGAGATCGGATGCAATCAGTCGTACGGTCACGCCGACGGTCTACCAGCCGCCGGTCGTTGTTCTCACCCGGCAGCGCGAACAACCCTCAGTTTTGGAACACTGCAGGTGATGAGCGACATACACGACCATCAACACATGGTCCACCGGCACCGCGACGTGCAAGGTGGCGAGGCTCGGGCCGCGGTGTTCGGAGTGAGCGATGGCCTCGTCTCCAACGTCGCACTGATCCTGGGCATCGCCGGCGCCAGCACCGACGGGTCGCTCGTGAGACTGGCCGGCATCAGCGGCCTGCTGGCCGGCGCCGTCTCGATGGCGGCAGGAGAGTGGGTGTCGGTTCGGGCCCACAACGAGTTGGTCGAGCGGGAGCTGGAGATAGAGCGCCGTTCACTGGCGGACAACCCGGTTGCCGAGACCCGGGAGCTGGCCGCGATCTACGAGAGGCGGGGGCTGAAGCCCGACGTGGCCGAGTCGCTCGCCTCGGAGATCATGGCTGATCTCGAGATCGCGCTCGACGTGCACGCACGCGAAGAGCTCGGTGTCGATCCCGAGGGAGCCGGAAGCCCATTCGGGGTCGCGGTGACGTCGTTCTTCGCCTTCACCCTCGGCGCGTTCCTCCCTCTCGCCCCCTGGCTCGTCTCGGAGGGGACCGGCGCGGTCATCGCGTCGGTGATCGTCGGCATGGTCGCCGCCGCGATCGTCGGCGTGGCGATCGCCGTGTTCACCGAACGGTCGAGGATCTGGACCGCTCTTCGCCAGATGGCCGTGGCCGCCGGCGCGGCCGGTTCGACCTACCTCATCGGTTCGCTGCTCGGGGTCTCTGTCACCTGAACCACCGGTCGACACCCTCGACCCGGGTCGAACAGCTTCTCAAGGACCGGAGCGATCGGGTCGAAAGAACCCGTACGACGAACTGCCAAGAGATCTTGCGGGTCGAGGAAGGTTGTCATGCCAGCGTCGGACACACTGTCGCGATCAGATGCCGCGCACCTGCTTCGGCGCACGGGCTTCGGAGGCCGCGCCGATGAGCTGACCGCCCTGACGGGGATGACCCGAACCGCCGCCGTCGACGCCGCGATGGGGTTCACCGCCGCGGAAGCCGCCCCCCTCGGCCCCGACGTCGGGGTGCCCGGCTGGGTGCTCAACTCCTCGCAATGGGAGGCCCACAGCGACGCGGTGGCCTGGTGGATCCAGCGCATGGCCGACCTCGACAACCCGTCGACCACACCGAGCCCCGCCCCGGCAACCTCGGCCCCGCTGCCGATCCACGAGAAGATGGCGTTGTTCTGGCACGAGCACTTCTCGTGCGCCCAGGACAAGATCTTCGACTT
>JAJRXC010000059.1 GCA_024276495.1 Actinomycetes bacterium | reverse complement strand
TAGTGATGCCAGGTTCCCGCGGCGATGTAGGCGATGACGTTCGCGTCGAGCTTGTCCTGCTCGACCTCGTGTTCGAGGTAGTACTGGTGCCACGAGCCGTCGTCGCGTTGGATGTCGACCAGCCACTGATACGCGGCCTCGGCTTCGGCCCGGCGGTCGCCGATGACCAACGCCATCGCGGCTTCGATGTGGTTCCACGGATCGGCGTGGCCACCCGGGAACCAGGGGATCATCCCCGACGGAAGTTGCCACGACGCGATGTGGTCGGCGGTTTCACGGATCTGGCGATCGGAGATGACGCCGGGGATCTCAAGCGGCATTCGCATCCTCCAGCGTGCGGTTCGAGCGAAGGGGTGATTTGGTGGCGTAGACGACGAGACTCTTGCCGAGGACCGGGTTGAGCAGTTTCTCGGCCGTGCGAGTCAACCACGGCTGCTTCACGATGTCCCATTCGAGCAGCCGGTGGTAGGTCTTCACCGACCAGTTGTCGTCGATCTCGTTGTTGACCCCGACCGCGCAACGCAGCCACCAGTACGGGGCGTGGAGGGCATGGGCCCGGTGTGACGCGACCGGGTCGAGCCCGGCGCCCTGCAGCTTCTCTCGCACCTCGGTCTCGGTGTAGATCCTCACGTGGCCGCCTTCGGCCGCTGGTGCGTGGTAGTCGCTGCTGATCTTCCAGCAGATCTTCTCGGGAAACGTGGCCGGCACCGTCACGGCGATGGTGCCGCCCGGCTTGAGGATGCGCATGAACTCGTCGTAGGCGGCCTGGTCGTCGGGGACGTGCTCGAGCACCTCCGACGCGATGATCTTGTCGAACGTCTCATCCGGATACGGGAGCCGGGTGCCGTCGCCTTGGACCTGGGCTCTCATCAGTGAGCCGTCGAAGAGGCCGTCGTCGACGAGCATCGGCGCGGTGTTGCGGATCGCATCCAGCTCGGGCAGGGCCATGTCGCAGCTGACGACCCGGGCTCCGCGGACCAGCGCCTCGTAGGTGTGGCGTCCGAACCCGCAACCGAGGTCCAACAGGAGATCGCCGGCGCGAAGATCGAACGTGTCGTAGTCGACGGTCAGCATCGTTCAGGCCGTGCCCGCCGCGTGCTCTTCGAGGACGGCTCGGTACTGCTCGACGGTACGCAACGCGGTGTGGCGCCACGACCATTGGTCGATCACCCGCTGCCGGCCCTGGGCGCCGACCCGGGCGCACAGCTCGGGGTTGTCGAGCGCGGTCCGGATCGTCGCGGCGAGCGCTTCGGAATCGCCTGGTTCGGTGAGGAAACAGGTCTCGCCGTGGGTGCCGGCCACCTCGGGGAGGGCGCCGCCGGTGGTGGCGACGAGCGGAACGCCGCACGACATCGCCTCGATGGCCGGGAGTGAGAACCCCTCGTAGAGCGACGGGACGATCGCCAGCTCGGCTTCGCTGTAGAGCTCGACGATGCGCTGGTCGGGGACCCCGGACACGAACTCCACACAGTCGTCGAGCCCGAGGCGGGTCATGACCGTGCTGGCGTGGCTGTCGGGGCGCCGGGTGCCGATGATCGTGAGCTCGATGTGGCGTTCGGTTCGCAGCTTGGCGACCGCTTCCAGCAGGAACTTCAGGCCCTTCATGGCCACGTCGGCGGACGCGGTCGTGACGAGGTGGCCGGGTCGGCGAACGATGGCCGGAACCGGTTGGAACAGCTCCGGGTCGACACCGACGGGCACGACATGGAGCTTCTCGAGGTCGACCCCGTGGTCGGCGCTGATGTCGCCCTTTGACGATTCCGACACGGTCATGATGCGCGGCATGCGCTGGGCGACCTGGCTCTGCATCTTCGTGAACGAGTACCAGCGCCGCTTGCCGAATCGCTCCCATGGGGTGCGGGCGTGTTCGAGCTCGAGCTTTCGATCGACGGTGATCGGATGGTGGATCGTCTCCAGGATCGGCCAGCCCTCCTGTTGCAACTTGAGCAGGCCCCACCCGAGCGTCTGGTTGTCGTGGATCAGATCGAAGTCGGCGCGACGATGACGGAGGTGACGCCAGGCCCGCAGGCTGAACGCCATCGGCTCGGAGAAGTTGCCGGTGCTGAACGAGAGGTGCTCGGCCGCGTCGGTCCAGTCGTTCCATTCCCACAGGCGGGGTTTGCGCATCGGGTGCGGGTCACTCCAGATGTCGAGGCTCGGCAGTTCGATCAGGGGTACCCGCTCGTCGAGATCGGGGTAGGGGGGACCGCCCAGCACCTCGACATGGTGGCCGAGGTCGACGAGGGCCTTGCTGAGATGGCGGATGTAGACGCCTTGCCCCCCGACGTGACGCTTGCCGCGGTAGGTGAGTAGGGCGACGCGCAGTGTGGGTTCCTGGGCGATGTGCGCATCAGACATGGGGGCTCAGGCTTCCGCGGGGCGAAGGGGACGTCAAATGATGCCCTGGATCGGTGGTTTTGCACACTCGAGGTGACGTCGGACACGCCCGAGCGCCTTCCATTGGCGGGACCGGGTCGCCGGGGAGGACACTGGGTTCCGTCGGAACGAGGTGAGCGAAGCGAGAGAGGGCGTCGATGCGAGCGATCGTGCAGCGGGTGAGCCGGGCCAAGGTCACCGTGGATGTCGATGGTGGCGGCGACGAGGTCGTCGGCGAGATCGGGCCGGGCCTCGTCGCGCTGATCGGTGTCACCCACGACGACTCGATCGCCCGGGCCGCGAAGCTCGCCGACAAGATCTGGCACCTGCGGATCTTCGACGACGAGGAGGGGGTCATGAACCGCTCGGTCGCCGACACCTCGCGGGCGGTGCTGGCGATCAGCCAGTTCACCCTCTACGGCGACACCCGGAAGGGCCGGCGGCCGGGCTACTCCGACGCCGCCCGGCCCGAAGTGGCCGAACCCCTCGTCGACGCCGTCGTCGAGGAGCTCCGGGCGTTGGGTGCCGATGTCGCGACAGGTCGGTTTCGAGCCGACATGGCGGTCGAACTCGTCAACGACGGCCCGGTCACGTTGATGATCGAGACGTGACCCGGTCTTTCGGCGAGATGCGCGACCGCAACGACCAGCCGATGGTCACGATCGAAAAGATCAGCACCGGCCAGGCACCGAGCGCCACCGCCGGAGTGCGGCCCTCCCGCAGCTCGATGGTCTGGCGAAGCACACCTTGCTCGCTGATGCCGGTGCGCTGGTGCACGGTCCCGTCGGGATCGACCACCGCGGAGAAGCCGGTGGGGGCCGCCTGCAGCACCCACCGGTCGGTTTCGAGGGCGCGGAGACGACTCGACGCCACTTGCTGGCTCTGGAGGATGTTGAGCCAGTACGACGACCCGTTGGTCGGGTTGAGCAGGACCTGGCCGCCGTTGCCGATCGCGTCGCGGGCCCGGACATCGAAGAAGATCTCCCACGAGATCGAGACCCCCAGCGGTCCCAGCTCGGTGTCGATCACGGCGTCGTCGGTGCCGGCCCGCACGTCGACACCGGGAACTTCGCTACTGAACATCTCGATGAACGAGCGCAGGGGCACGAACTCGCCGAACGGGACGAGTCGGACCTTGTCGTAGCGGTCGCCCAGGGTGCCGTCGCGGCCGAAGACGACCGAGTAGTTCTCGTTGGAGAGGTTGTCGGCCGCGCGTTCGAACCAGCCGACGATGACGACCGCGTCCTTCTCGACGGCCAGGGCCTGCAGGCGCTCGACCGCTTCGGTGCGCAGCAACAGCGGTTCGTCGCAGCGGGCGGGGGTGCGGGACCCGTCGGGGGACGGATTCACGACGTTCTCCGGCCACAGGATCAGGTCGACGGGTTCGGCCGTGTCGATGAGTTGGCTGGCTGCCATGTGCCGTTCGAAGACGGCGCGGTTCTCGCAACGATCGGCCCTCGTGTTCTGCGGGCCACCGCCTTGCACGACGGCCACCCGGATCTCGTCGACGGTGCCGACGCCGACGCCGGCGACCATTCCGCCGAGGATCGCGACGATCACTGCGGCGGCGAGCAACGCGGCCGCCCGTTCGCGGCGGACGGCCTCGGCCGCCGCGACGGCGATCGTGACGGTGACGAGGACGAGGAACGGCGATCCGAACAGTCGGGCGGTGATCGCCCATGGTGTCGCGACGGCGGTCATGGCGAGGGTGGCGATGGGGACGCCGCCGAACGGCACGCTCCAACGGATCAGCTCCACGAGGGCGACAGCCGCCGGGAACACGACGCGGCGCGACGGTCGCTCGGCCGGGGTGAGCCAGCCGGCGACGGCGACTAAGACCGAGAAGATCAGCGCGTAGAGCGGCCATCCGATCGCGGTGAGGTCGTACATCCACAGGGTGCTCGGGAATGCCCAGACGGCTCCGACGGCCAACGACCGGAGGAAGCGGGTCCGGCCCGAGTCGACATCGATCACGCGGTACCAGACCGCCAACCCGACGATGGTCGACGGCCACCATCCCCACGGGGGCAGCCCGGCGGCGATCAGGAGGCCCGCGGCGGCGGGTAGGGCTCGATGGCGGTTCACAGTTCGAGAAGGTCTACACGCAATCGGTGCACTCCGCCGACCGCCCCCACGCCCTTGATGCGAACCGAGATCTCCCCGTCGGTCGACACCCATGCGGGGAGATCGGACTCGTCGGCGACCGCCAGGACCTCACCGGGAGCGGCAGCGGCGCACAGCTTGGCTGCGAGGTTGACCGGTTCACCGATGTAGTCGTCGCCCTCGAACAACAACGCGATGCCGGTCGCCAATCCGACGCGGACCCGGATGCCGCTGTCCGAGAAGTGGTGCACGAGATGGGCGCCGAGCGCGATCGTGGGGGTCGGGTCGGTCCCGACCAGCATCACCCCGTCGCCCAACCACTTCGCGACCCGGACGCCGCGTTTGGCCGCGACGTTGCGGGTCACCCGACGGAACTCGCCGAGATGACGGACCGCGGCGTGGGGCCCGTGCTCGCGAGTGAACGCGGTGAAGCCGCTGAGATCGGCGAAGCAGAAGGTACGGGTGACGTTCAGGTGGGTGTCGCCCTCGGCCAGCTCGTCGGGCCGGGCGACCTGGTTCGCCTCGGCCGCCTCGGCCCAGTCCCGGGCCGGGCCGGTGTCGGCGGCGAGAAGGGGCACCAGGAGCTCACCCGTCGGGTCGGTGCTGATGGTGAACGCGCTCTCGGCGAAGCGACGTTGGCTCGGATGTGGCGGTGGTGGCGACGTCACGTCGTCACACTCTCGCAGGTCCTCAGACCCGATACCCGCATATCGGCCAGGGTTGACGACCTCGTTCCGACCAGAGCGCTCGCGTCATCGCGTCCTGCCACCACGGTTCGGCATCGATCGGGTCGACGCCGACGAGCCATGGGAAGAAGCGGCCGGCAACATCGTCCCAGGTGGTCTGGTCGAACTGATAGGCGCCGCGGTAGAGGCCGCTGGCGCTGACGGCCTGGTAGTTGTCGGTCGATTCGCACTGGCGGAGCCGCGACAGCTCGGCGGGGGTCAGGACGTCCCGGATCTCCTGGGTCGAGTCGAGATAGCGGACCAGTTCCTCGGGGGTGCAGGCGGCGGTGAAGATCAGTGCGGCGAGCGCGAGCGCGATCATCCGGATTCGACGGCGCATGTTGGGTGCTGCCTCCTCGGGCGTGGCGCCCGTGTCATGGCGTGTTGTCGGTGACCGGTCACACGACTCGCTGGTCGTGGGCAGGGGTGCGGGGCGGTCACGACGCCTCAGCACCGGACAAGGTAGAGGGTGTTCGTCACACAACCGCAACATTGCGACGGATGTCACAACGGTGTCCCACCCCACCCCGACGGACAGGGGTGCGATCATCGTCGGATGTGGATCGACGGCGACTTCGAACGCGACGGCGCGGTGTGCGTGCGCGAGCTGGTCGATCCGGAACTGCTGTCGCTGGCCGAAACGGCGATCGACGCGGTGGTCGCGGACCCCTCGCCCCTCGCGCTGCGGGCGAGTGCGGACGACGACGGCGTCTTCTTCGAGGACTTCTGCAACTGGGACCGCGTCCCGGCGCTCGAGAGGTTCATCCGTCGTTGTGCCGGTTCCGAGGTGGCCGCCGATCTGCTGGCCGCTCGTGACCTCCGGCTCTACCACGACCACATCCTCGTGAAGGAAGCGGCCACCAACCAGCGAACGCCGTGGCACCAGGATCAGCCCTACTACAACGTCGACGGCCGCCAGGGCATCAGCATGTGGCTTCCGGTCGATCCCGTTCCCCGCGAGTCGTCGCTCGAGATCGTGCCGGGTTCGCACCTCGGACCCTGGTATGTCCCGCGGAGCTTTCTCGACCACGATGCCCGATGGTTCCCCGAGGGCACGCTCGAGGAGTTGCCGGACTACGACCGTCAGCCACCGGCGCGGGTGCTGGGCTGGGCGCTCGAACCCGGCGATGCGGTGTTCTTCCACTTCGCCGCGGTGCACGGCGCGGCGGGATCGACCGAGCGCCGCCGCGTCCTGTCGATTCGCTACATCGGCGACGACATGCGGTTCACGCCCCGTCCGTGGCGAACCTCGCCGCCCTTCGACGGTCTGGACGACGAGCTGGCGCCGGGCGCCCCGTTCGCCGGCCCCCGCTTCCCGAGCCTTTGACCGCGGCGGATCGGCCGGCGTTCGGTCGTCAGTCGCCGTCGAGGCCGGACAGGGCGGCGGCCACGCCCCACATGGCCAGGGCGTGGGTGGTCCACTCCTCGAGCTCGCCGCCGGGACCCGTGGGCAGGAGAATCGGTGCCTCCGCCTCGCCGGTGACGGCCTCGCGGAGGTTGACGCCGTCTCGCACCGCGGTCGACAGGTGGGCCAGAGCGGCGCGGCTCTCGGCGGGCAGTGAGTCGGCCGTGCTCTCCTCGGCCAGGGCATCGATTCGGGCGTAGCGTTCCCGGGCGCCGGTGACGGCGGCATCGACAACGGGCCCGTCGGGCTGCGAGGTGAGCGCGACCGCGGTGCGCAACCAGGATGTCCAGTCGTCGGTGTCGTCGGGTGACGACTCCCACAGCGCGGATCGTTCGATCACCGCGAGTTGGAACGCCTGGATGCTGTCCCAGATGCGTTCGTGGACGGAACCGTAGGTGACCTTGATGCCGGCGGTGCGTTCGAGGTGCTCGAACACCCGGGCATAGGTCAGCGACGAGATCTGGACCTCGAGCCCGTGGGCGTCGAGCACGGCGACGCCGCCCTCGATCATCAGTTCTTCGAGCTCGGCTCGTGAGCGTCGCATCTTCGGTGTCGTGTCGGTGAGTTCCCCCATGGGGCCATCCTAGAGCACAACGGTGACATCGTGTGGTACTCGCATGTCAGCCTTGCGAGCGCCGCGTCGGCCGGCCGCCGTTCCCGGCGTCAGCGAGCGGCGACCGCAGCCGCGGCGCGACCCTGGCGCACGCAGGCGGGAAGGCCGAGCCCCCGCATCGATGCGCCGGCCAGACGGAGCCCGGGCGTGTCGCGTTCGAGCCACTCGTCGATCCGGTCGCACCGATCGAGGTGGCCGGGACGGTACTGGGGGAGGCTCCGACGCCACGGGCTGATGCGAGTGGCGGCGTCGCCGTGGAGTCCGATCGTGGTGGTCAGCTCGCGTCGGAGCCGATCGACGAGGGCGTCGGGTTCGAGATCGAGCCAACGCCGGTCGTCGGTGCGTCCGGCGGACACTCGCAAGACGACGTGGCGGCCGTCGTCGTAGTGGGCCCATTTCGACGACGACCAGGAGCAGGCGGTCATCAACAGGCCCTGGTCGCGTGGGACGAGGAAGCCGGCGCCGTCGAGTGGGTGATCGACGGCATCCGATTCGGCCACGAAGGTGACGAGCACGGCATCGGCGTAGGTGATCCCGGCGAGCACGGCCGCGGCCTCGGGCGCATGGGAGGCGAGAAGACCCGCCGACACCCACGCCGGCGTGGTGAGGATGACCTCGCTCGCGGTGATCGCCTCGTCGTCGGTTCGCACGACCCATCCGGTGCCGTCCCGTTCGAGATCGAAGGCGGCGGCACCGGTGCGGATGTGGTCGCCCAGCTCGTCGACGAGCGCGTCGATGATCCGCTGACTGCCGCCGCGCACGCCGTTGAACACCGGAACGCCGGGGGTGGCCGCGGCCACGTGGGATCGGAGCGCCTCGACGAACGGGCCACCCCTCGACGCCGCGGTGGCCAGGGCGGCGGCGCCGGCCCGGATGCTCATGTCATCGGCGTTGCCCGCGTTGATCCCACCGAGCAGCGGATCGACGAGGCGTTCGAAGACCTCGTCGCCCACTCGGGGACGCAGGACGGCCCCCACCGCGTCGTCGCCCTCGAGGGCGGGGAGCCCGGTGGTCGAACGTTCGGCGAACTCGGCGACACCGGCCGGCGAGACGATGCCGCTGCCGGCGACCGCATCGGGGTCGATCGGCGCGCCGAGCACGCTCGGCGGGATTCGCCGCAGTGCGCCGTCGACCCAGAGGTAGGCGCCGCTGCCCGCCGGGGCGACGAGATCGTCGTGCAGCCCGAGCTCGCGACAGAGCTCGACCATCTCGGGCTCGCGCAACAAGAAGCCGTCGGCGGCCATGTCGACGTCGAACGGGAGCCCGGATCCGGCGATCGGGCCGCCGGCGATCTTGCCGCCGACCCGGGCCGACTCCTCGAGCACGACGAAGTCGCGACCGAGGCGTCGCAGCTCATGGGCCGCGGCGAGGCCCGTGATGCCGCCGCCGATGATCACGACCCGGTCGGTCACGGCCGGACCTCGACCCGGCCCTCGGCGTGGACGACCCGGACGACCTCGGCCAGCACGTCGGGATCGGAGGCGGGCATGACGCCGTGGCCCAGGTTGAACACGTGGCCCGGATGACCGGCGTTGCGGGCCAACACGTCGCGGGTGCCGGCGATCGCGGCGTCGACCCCGGCCATCACCATGGTCGGATCGAGGTTGCCCTGGAGGCTGACGTCGCCGAGCCGGGCGCGGGCCCGGTCGAGCGGCACCCGCCAGTCGACGCCCACCACGTCGGCGCCGGCATCGCGGATCAGTTCGAGCAGCTCACCGGTGGTCACCCCGAAATGGATCTTCGGAACCCCGGTGTCGGCCACCCCCGACAGGACCTTCTGCGAGTGGGGGAGCACGTAGCGCTCGTATTGAGGGGGTGACAGCGCCCCGGCCCACGAGTCGAAGAGCTGGATGGCCGACGCACCCGCGTCGATCTGCGACCGCAGCGACGCGATGGCCATGTCGGCCAGCCGGTCCATGAGCGAGTGCCACAGGGCCTCGTCGTTGAACATCAGGCGCTTGGTGTGGACGTAGTCACGAGACGGCCGGCCCTCGATGAGATACGACGCGACGGTGAACGGCCCACCCGCGAACCCGATCAGGGGCACGTCGAGCTCGGCCACCAATTGCCGAACCGTGTCGAGCACATAGGGCGTGTCGGCGTCGGGGTCGAGCGGGCGGAGCCGGTCGAGGTCGGCGGCCGTGCGAAAGGGATGTTCGACCTCCGGTCCGATGCCGGGAGTGACGGTGACCCCGAAACCGACGGCGTGGGCCGGGACGACGATGTCGGAATAGAGGATCGCGGCGTCGACGCCGTAGCGGCGGACCGGTTGGAGCGAGATCTCGGTGGAGAGGTCGGGGTCGGCGATCGCCTCGAGGATGGTGCCCTCACCCCGGATCGCCCGGTACTCCGGAAGTGATCGACCGGCCTGGCGCATGAACCAGACCGGGACCCGATCGTGGGGCAGGCCGCGGCACGCCCGGATGAACGCATGATCGTGGAAGCGGCCAGGATCGGTCATCATCGGAGGCTACCGATCCCGGCAACGCTCGGCCCCAGCGGGCTCCGGTACTGTGCGGTCATGGCGAAGGGACGCGTCGTCGTGATGATCGTGCTCGCGGTCGTGGCCACGGCCTGCGGGGTGACCTCCGGTGGGGACCTGACGATCGCGCCCGAACCCGCGGTCGCCACGCCCGAGACGCTCCCGTCGTCCACGACCGTCTCGCCCACGACGACCACCACGACCACGACGAGCACCACCACCACGACCACGACGAGCACCACCACGACGGTGCCCCGCGGGGCGGCCTACTTCGCGCAGTCGTACTCGCAGTACGCGACCGTCGGACCGGTCGCCTTGTTCCATCCGGCCGCGCGGGTCGAGTTCATCGGTTTCCACGAGGCCGGCCACGACGGTGCCCGCCAACAGGACCCGTTGGACGACATCGCGCCGTGGACGACGATGGACTCACGCGACCGGGGCACCGGGTCACGAACGGCGGCCGACATCGCGGTGGCCGCCGAAGCGGAGATCCGGTCGCCGGCGACGGGCACGGTGATCCGCGGTGGCACCTACGTCCTCTACTGCCAGTACTCCGACGACTTCGTGGTGATCGAGCCCGATGCGGCGCCGGGCTGGGAGGTGAAGATGTTCCACTTCTCCGGTCTGCAGGTCGGGGTCGGGGATCGGGTCGAGGCCGGCGTCACGGTCGTGGGTCTGCACGCCACACCCCTTCCGTTCGAGTCGCAGGTCAACGAGTTCCTGGCCGAGCCCGCGAACCCGCATGTCCATGTCGAAGTGGTCGATCCGTCGATACCCGACACCCGGACCGGCGGTGGCTGCTGACAAAGGCCGAGATCGGGTCTGAACCGACGCGACGGCGGACCCGTCAGTCGACGGCCCGGGAGAGGAGCTCGCGGAGACCGTCGGCATCGGGGCCGGCCAACGCTCGGTCGAGCGAGTCGGCGCCGGCGGCGACGGCATCGGCCCGGAAGCCGTCACGGTCCTTGTCGAGCTTCGCGAGCGCCTCGCCGTCGGGCTCGACGACGAGGACCGGGGTGCCGGTTCGGCGCACGGACGCCACCTCGTCGTCGAGCTTCGCGCTGAACCAGGCCCGGCTGGGATCGCCGAGCCAGCTGCGTTGGTCGGAGGTCGCGGTCATCACCGAGGACACGATGACCAGATCGAAGCCGGGGGGGCCGGCGAGATCGGCGTTGGTCGACGAGTGCACCCCTCCGTCGACGTACTCCCGTTCACCGATGCGAGACGGAACATAGACGGCGGGCACGGCGGCCGACGACTGGATGGCCTGACCGATGGTGCCGCGCACGTCGTCGCGGCCGAACACGATCCGCCGGCCGTCGTTGGCGCGGACCGCCACGATCCAGATCGGGTCGTCGGGCCAGCGACCGTCGTGCAGCTCGTTCATGCGGGCGGCGAGCGATTCGCCCGACTTCTTGCCGCGCGGGAGGTTCGCGGTGGCGAGCCGCACCGGATCGGCCCGCCAGGGCGGCCAGGCGGCCCTTAGCGCCATCTTCGGGGAGAGCGGGCCGCGGTCGCGTTCGATCTCCGGTTCGTCGTAGGGGGTGGTGATCCGCGCGTAGATCGCCTCCGCCTCGGGGCTGATCGGGCCGCCCTTGAAGTGCAGGGCCCGGTCGACCGAGGAGACCCCGGCCCGCAGGATCGACGCGGTGATCGACCCGGCCGACGTGCCGATCACCAGATCGGCTCGACGGGGGTCCCATCCGGTCGTCTCCTGGAGACGACCGAGGACGCCGGAATGCCAGGGGTCGCCCAGGGGGCCGCCGGCGCTGAGGACGAGTCCGATGGAGAACATCTCGACAAAGGGTACGACTGTCGGGGGGTGTTCGGGCACCGGTACACTGGTCCGTTTCCCATCCCCCGGGAGTGCACACTCGACGTGTCGGACCGTCATCCTGAACTCGATGCCGAACAGGCGTACCTCGACCACGCCTACGCGTGTCTCGACGAAGCCCGCGAGCGGGCCCACCGCATCACCGGTGGGCACGCGCCGCAGAAGGGCGGAACCACGCAGCATCGCCACGAGCGGGAGTCGATGATCGAGGTCGCGGTGGTCCGGCTCGGCCGGCTCAATCTCGGCGACCGGTCGCTGGTGTTCGGACGGATCGATCTGGAGGACACCGGCGAGCGTTTCTACATCGGCCGGTTGGGGGTGTGGGATCGGGAACAGGATCCCGTCGTCGTCGACTGGAGGGCGCCGATCGCCGAGCCGTTCTACCGGGCGACGGGTCGTGAGCCGATGGGCATCGAGCGTCGCCGCCACTTCGCGACCCGGGGACGGGTGTTGCTCGGCATCGACGACGAGCTGTTCGGCGACCTGGGCGACGTCGACCCCGATGCGCTCGGCACCCGCGGCCAGGGGGCGCTGATCGCCGCCCTGGAGGCGTCGCGCACCGGCCGTCTCGGCGACATCGTGGCGACCATCCAGGAAGAACAGGACGAGATCATCCGGGCCGACATGGGCGGGATGTTGGTCGTCCAGGGCGGGCCCGGCACCGGAAAGACGGTCGTTGCCCTCCACCGGGCCGCGTATCTGCTCTACACCCACCGGTTTCCGCTGGAGGGGCAGGGCGTGTTGGTGGTCGGCCCCAATCGCCTCTTCGTCGCCTACATCGAGCAGGTGCTGCCGTCGCTCGGTGAAGCCGGGGTCACGATCGCCGTGTTGGCCGACCTTCTCCGCCCGAAGGTCCGTGTCGACAAGCTCGACGACGAGTCGGCGGCGCGGATCAAGGGCGACCGTCGCATGATCGGCGTGATCGCCCGGGCCGCCCGGGATCGTGAGCGGGCGCTGCGCGAGGAGCTCGTCATCGGGTTCGGTCTTCAACGGCTCCGGATCTCGGTGGCCGAGTCGACGCAGATCATCGCGGAGGCGCGGCGCCGGTCGCGTGGTCACAACTCGGGCCGCAAGATCGTGGAGGAGCTCTTCTTCTCGGTCCTCGCGGCCAGTGCCCGCAACCACGTCGACCCGAAGACGGTGCGGGAACGGCTCCGTCACGATCTCGCGGTGCGCGAGGCGCTCGACTGGATGTGGCCGGTGCTGACCCCGGCCCATCTGCTGCACGACCTCTACGGGTCGCGTGCCCTGTTGCGCTCGGCCAATCGGGGCGCGTTCACCGACGACGAGATCCTTCGGCTTCATCGGCCCCGGACCGATCACGCCGACGATGTCGTCTGGCGCTTCCAGGACGTGCCCCTGCTCGACGAAGCCCGGGCGGTCCTCGGGTACCGGCCCGGCAAGCGGGACCAGGACGCGGTGCGCACCTACGGACACATCTGCATCGACGAGGCCCAGGACCTCTCGCCGATGGAGCTGCGCATGATCGCCCGTCGATCGCTCAACGGGTCGATGACGATCGTCGGTGACATCGCCCAGGCGACCGGTGCATGGGCCACCGACGACTGGGACGACATCATCTCTGCCCTGCCCCACAAGCAGGAGCCCCGGATGCGACAACTGACCATCGGCTATCGCATCCCCGGGCCGGCGATGACGCTCGCGAACAAGGTCCTGCCGTTCGCGGCGCCCGGTCTGCGTCCACCCCAACCGGTCCGGGAGGACGGCGAGTCCCCTCGCGTCGTCGCCATCGGGAACCGATTCCAGGACGAGCTCGTCGACATCGTGCGGACCGAGCTCGACGCGGTCGCCGAGGGCAACGTGGCCGTCGTCGTCCCCGACTCGTTGGTCGACGAGGTCCACGCCGCGTTCGCGGCCCACGAGATGGCGGTCGGCGGACCGACCCGCCACGGACTGGATCAGCAGGTGACGGTGGTGCCGGTGCGGCTGGTCAAGGGGCTCGAGGTCGACGCGGTCGTCGTCGTCGAGCCGGCCCGCATCGTGGCGGAGGAACGTCAGGGCGTTCGCTCGCTCTATGTCGCGCTCACCCGCGCGACGAAGAGGGTCACGGTTGCCCATCGTGAACCGCTCCCCGAGATGTTCGCCGCGACATGACCGCGCCGCCCTACGACGCGACGCTGCTTCCGGCGGTCGACGCGACCGAACGCTGCGCCGCGCACACCGAGCGCCTCGACGTCGATCCGGGAGGTACCGCCTTGTGGGTCGATGAGCTGATCGTGGTCGACATGGCGCTGCCGTGGCCGAAGCCGGTGTGGGCGAAGGACGGGTTCACCGCCGTCCCGGAGCTCGTGATGGACGCCGGGGAGCGGGGCCGACGGGTGCGGGTGCTCGCCGCGGTGCCGCTCGACGACGGCATCACCCGGGTTGTCACCCACGAGTTGCGGGACCGGGCCCGGTTCCGGCGCACCGAACACCATCCGGGGCGCGACTCGGCCGCGGAACTGGTCGTCCGATTGTTGCGCGAGGGGCTCGACGCCGACTCGGCCACGGTCGTGTCTCGCGAACCGCGCCGGGAGCTGCTGGTGTGCACACAAGGGAGCCATGACCTGTGCTGTGGTTCGCGTGGGGCGTCGCTGGTCATCGAGCTCGAGGAGTCGCCGGTGGTGCGCGACCTCGATGTGACGCTCCGGCGGGTCAGCCACACCGGCGGTCACCGGATGGCCCCCACCGGCGTCACCTTTCCCGACGGCCGGATGTGGGGGCGGGTCGATGCCGGCGAGATGATCGGCATCCTCGAACGTTCGGTGGCGCCGTCGGCGGTCGCTCATCGGTCGCGGGGCTGGCTGGGCGCCGCCGCCGGTGTCGAGCAGATGGCGGAGCGGGCGGTGTTCGCCGCGCTCGACGACTGGGCCTTCGATGGCGGCCCCCGCACCACCTCGGTGATCGAGCACGGCGATGTCACCGTGGTCGAGGTGACGTCTGCCGAGGCGAGGTGGCGTGTCGATGTGTCGCCCCGGCGAACCGTGCCGACGATCGCCTGCGGGGAAGCGGGCGGGCTCCCGGCCAAGCCGGCCACGGAGTGGGTTGTCGGCACGGTTCGCCGCGGCGACGGGCTCAGCTCACCCCGGCCGGCTGCGCCGACCTGATCCGGGCCCGTAGCTCGACCATGTCGGCGTCGTCCCACAGGAAGCGGATCTTCTGGTCGGCGATGGTCGAACCGGTCGGACGTTCGGTCGTGACGAAGACGGCGAATGTCTCGGCGAGATCTTCGCCCGGGTTGGTCGCGGCGTAGTCGTTGACGAACGAGTTGGGTTCACGATCGTAGATCGCCTCGGCCGCCTGCCAGTCCTGGAGCTCGGCTTGCAGGCTGGTCGGCCAGAAGCGGGCGACGAACGTGGCGAAGGTGCTGCCGCGCAGGGCACATCCCTCGCCGGTGAAGTAGGTCGGGCACCGCGCCTCGTCGTCGCCGGGTGGGACCTCCCGGGCCTGGAGGGTGAGGAGATGGCCGAACTCGTGGATCAGCACGAAATCGAGGTCGGCGCCGAGGCCCTCGCTGACACCGAGCACCCAGGTGGTCGGGTCGTCGTCGCTCGGATAGACGTGCGCACCGTCGTAGGCCGCCGGCATCAGCTCGAAGCCCACGACCATCCGGCGCTGATCGGCCGGGATCAACGTGGTGAACCGGTCCCAGATCGTGCGGGCCGCCGCGACGTCCCGCGCGGCCGCGGCCCCGGGCTCGATGGTGTTGCCGCTGACCGCGAACGACGCCGTCGGCGTCTCGTCGCCGACGTCGCCGAGCTCGCCGTCGAACGCATCGTCGAACTCACCGAGCTCGTCGTCCCAGTACGACTCGGCCTCGTCGAGCAGCGCGAAGAACTCCTCGTCGCTGAGGGCATCGATCTCGTCGTCGGTCATCCCGGCGAACGGGTCACCGCTCGTACCATCGGACGTGGCGGGGTCATGGTCGCCGGTGCCCGGGTCGGATTCGTCGGGGGAGGGATCGTCGTCGTTGTCGCCGGCCGGGCCGATCGTCAGCTCGAGGTCGAGCTCGGCGAGCTGGTCGGCCAGGTCGCCGAGGGTCACGGTCCCCAGCCTCGGCGACAGGTCGGCGCCGCTGCCCCGCACGATCGTCGGCGCGTCGCTGCGCGCCGCCGCGGCGAGTGGGGTGCCGATCGCGACCGTCGCGACCATCGCGACGGCGGCGGCGATCCTCTTTCGACGGGGATTCGGGTGGGGTTCGGATGGGTGGGTCATCGTGGTCCTCTCGTCGGGTTGGTGATGGCGACACTGCGGGAGAGGGTTTGAGAGAGTGCTGAGCGATCCCAAGAGAACGCTGAGAACCATCCGGTGCGATTCGTGGCCCCGGGTGCGACCATTGGGCGATGAGAGTTCTGGTCGTCGAGGATGAACCGCTGATCGCGCAGGCCCTGCGGGAGGGCCTCGAGGCCGAGGGGTACGCGGTCGACACCAGCGATCGGGGCGACGACGGACTGTGGCGGGCGACCGAGGTCGCCTACGACGCGATCATCTTGGACCTGATGTTGCCGGGGATGAACGGCTTCGTCGTGTGTCGCGAGATGCGGTCCCGGGGGATCACGACTCCGGTGATGATGCTGACGGCGAAGGACGGTGAGTTCGACGAGGCCGAGGGGCTCGACACCGGGGCCGACGACTATGTGACGAAGCCGTTCTCGCTGGTCGTCGTCCTCGCCCGTCTGCGTGCCCTCATCCGCCGCGGTCCGACCGAACGCCCGGCGACTCTCGTGGCCGGTGATCTCGTCCTCGATCCGGCCGAGCGCACCTGTCGTCGGGGCGACACCGTTGTCGAGTTGACGCCTCGTGAGTTCAGTCTGCTGCGCTACCTGATGCATCGGCTCGGTGAGCCGGTGTCGAAGCGGGACCTGATCGACCACGTGTGGGCCGACCAGGAGATGGAGGCCAACGTGGTGCAGGTCTATGTCGGCTATCTGCGCCGCAAGATCGACGAGCCCTTCGGCCGGGCGGCGATCGAGACGGTGCGGGGTCACGGCTACCGGCTCGCGGCCGACGGCGGTTGACATGGCATCGTTGCGGCGCCGGATGGGCACGCTGGTCGGGGTCGGTGTGTTGGTGATCGTTTCGGCGTCGGCGGTCGTGATCGCGATCGAACGGTGGCAGGAGGAGACGGCGTCGCTGGTCGACACCCTCGAGCTCGCGGCGTTCGACCTCTCCGAGACCCGCACGCCGCGGATCGGCGACATCGCGGTGCGGGGCGGCACCGATGTGCTCGTGCTCCTCCTCGACGACCGCGCCGAGGTCATCGATTCGAGCGGAAGCTCGTTCGTCGGCCTCGACGAGCTGATCGACGGGCCCTGGAGCGACGCCGTCGACCAGGACACCGTCGTCACCTACGAGTTCGGCGGTTCCGACGGGCGGTCGGCGACCGCGGCCGCGGTGCCGTGCATCGACTCGTCGGTGTGCGACTCGGTGATCGTCGTCGCGAGCGCGGGGAAGCTGTCGTCCTATCTGGTGGCCCGGTGGATGTGGTTGACCGGTCCGGCGTTGCCGGCCGGTCTCGGCGCGGCGGCGGCCGCGGTCTGGCTGGTCGGGCGATCACTGCGGCCCGTCGACGCGATGCGTCGGGATCTCGCCTCGATCACCGCGTCGGACCTCGAACGGCGGGTGCCGGTGCCGTCGACCGGCGACGAGCTGGAGCGGCTCGGAACGACGTTCAACGACACCCTCGACCGGCTCGGTGCCGCGGTCGCGGCCAACGAGCGGTTCGTCGCCGATGCGGCGCATGAGCTGCGTAGCCCGATCACCGGGGTGCGGGCCGTGCTCGACCTCGAAGCCGGTCGTTCTCCCGGCGGTCTCCTCGAGGACGGCGCCCGTGAGCTGGAACGGGCCTCCTGCCTGATCGACGATCTTCTCGTGTTGGCCCGTCGCCAGGGGCGTGGTCGGCGGATCATCGACGTGGACCTCGACGACGTCGTGCGGGAGCAGGTCGCGACGGCCGCCACGCGGTTCCCCGAGGTGGAGATCACCTCGTCGATCGTGCCGGTTCGTCTGGGTGGAGACCCCGATGGGCTGCGGCGGGTCGTGGCGAACCTCCTCGACAACGCGTGCTTCCACGGTGACCGCCGGGTCGGGGTCCGCGTCTCGGCGGTCGGCGGCGTCGCCCGGTTGCAGGTCGACGACGACGGCCCGGGCATTCCGGTCGCCGAGCGTGCGCGCGTGTTCGAACGGTTCGCCCGTCTCGACGGTTCTCGTTCCCGTCACACGGGCGGTTCGGGTCTCGGTCTGGCGATCGTGGGCGAGCTGGTGTCGGATCACGGGGGAACGACGACGATCGGGGAGTCGTCGTGGGGCGGGGCGAGTGCCGTGGCGACGATCCCGTCGGCCGCCGGCTGAGTCGTCGGCTGACCCGCCGGAGTCTCTCCCGGTTCCGCCGCTGGTGCCGGGTTTCGTCGGATTGTTATGCCCCGGTACCGTGTAAGGCATGCCTGACGAACCACCCAGCGCCGCGCCGGTCGCGCGTGGCGTGACCGTGCGGGATCTGCGGGTGACCCTTTCGGTTCCGGTGCTGCGAGGTGTCGATCTCCGAGCCGAACCCGGATCGCATCTCGCGATCCTCGGCCCGAGCGGGTGCGGCAAGACGACGCTCCTGCGGGCGATCGCCGGTCTTCAGGTGATCGATTCGGGCGAGATCCGATTGGGCGACGATCCGGTCGCCGGTCCGGGCCTCCATGTCGCCCCCGAGGAGCGGCGGGTCGGGCTCGTCTTTCAGGATTGGGCGCTGTTCCCCCACCTGACGGTCGCGGCCAATGTCGCCTACGGCCTGCCCCGGGCGCAACGATGGCGCCGGTTCGGGCGCGGCAACACCCGGGCCCGCGAGGCCGTGGCCGGCCTGCTCGAGATGGTGGGGGTTGCCGAGTTGGCCGATCGCCTGCCGGGTTCGCTGTCGGGTGGCCAACAGCAGCGGGTCGCGCTGGCTCGGGCGTTGGCCCCGCGCCCGTCGGTGTTGCTGTTCGACGAACCGTTCTCGAGCCTCGACACCCATCTGCGGGCCGGGGTCCGCACCGAGGTGGCGTTGCTGTTGCGGGAGCTGAAGATCACGTCGATCTTCGTGACCCACGATCAAGACGAAGCGTTCGTGCTCGGCGACGAGGTGGCGGTCATGCGGGAGGGGGTGATCGTGCAACAGGCATCGCCGGCCGATCTCTACTCCCGGCCGGTCGACTCCTGGTTGGCCGAGTTCGTCGGCGACGCCGAGTTGATCCCTGGCGACGCCTCGGGCGACGTCGCGGCCACTTCGATCGGGCGGGTGCCCTTGGCCGACACGACCCATGGTGCGGTTCGGGTGCTCGTTCGTCCCGAGGAGATCGTCTTGGCGTCCGGTTCGGGCGCGTCGGTGGTCGAAGTCGAGTATCACGGTCACGACACGTTGACCTGGGTGGCGCTCGCGGATGGTGTCGTGCTCCGGAGCCGTTCGACCGGCGCGCCGCGCTTCGGCGTCGGCGACGAGGTGCGGGTGGGCCACAGCGGCAGCCCGGCGCGGGCGTATCCGGTCGATGGCTCGGTTCCGATGGCGCCGACGACATCGGATGTGGCGTGACCCATGTCACGTGTTAGGATTACCTAACACGGCGAGGGACCTGCCTATCCTGCGAACATGATGCTGACCAAGAAGCTTCTTCCCGTCCTCCTGGCCGTCTCCGTGATCGCCGCGGCCTGTGGCAACGACGCCGACGCATCGGGGTCCGACACGGGCACCGCCTCGATCACGGTCTACTCCGGCCGCAGCGAGGAGCTCATCAAACCCCTGCTCGACGCCTTCACCGCGCAGACGGGCATCGCCGTACAGGTCCGCTTCGGCGACTCGGCCGAGCTCGCCCTTCTCGTCCAGACCGAGGGCGAGAGCTCACCGGCCGACGTCTTCATCTCGCAAAGCCCCGGCGCCCTGGGCCTGCTCGCCGGCGAAGACCGACTGCGGCCCCTCGACCCCGACCTCGTCTCGCTCGTCGATCCGGCGTTCGCCGCCAGCGACGGCACCTGGGTGGGACTCACCGGACGAGTCCGCGTCATCGTCTACAACTCGGAGATGGTCGACGAGGCCGATCTGCCCGACTCCGTGCTGGACCTGACCGATCCGAAGTACGCCGGCAAGGTCGGCGTGGCGCCGACCAACGGATCGTTCCAGGACTTCGTCACCGCCATGCGAGCCGAGATCGGCGACGAGGCCACCCTCGAGTGGCTCGAGGGCATGGCAGCCAACGACTCGCCCAACTATCAGAAGAACTCGCCGATCGTGGAGGCGGTCGGCCGAGGTGAGATCCCGATGGGGCTCGTGAACCACTACTACAACCTCCGGGCTCTCGAAGCCGACCCGTCGGTGCCGAGCGCCAACTACTTCCTTCCGGCCGATGATCTCGGCTCCCTCGTGATCGTGACCGGCGGCGCGGTGCTGGCCTCCTCCGACGCGCCTCGCGAGGGCGAGCAGCTTCTCGAGTTCCTGCTGAGCGAACGGGCCCAGGAGACGTTCGCGGCCCAGACGCAGGAGTATCCGCTCCGTCCCGGTGTGGCCCCGCCCCCGGGTCTGCCGCCGCTGGAGGGATACGCGGCCGACACGATCGACTACGACCTGCTCGGCGACGGCCTCACCGGCACGATCGAACTGATTCGCGAGAGTGGCATCGAGCAGTAGCGCGGCCGCGCCGCTCGAGGTGAACGCCGGGGGCCCGTCCCCCGGCGCCGCCGCGTCCCGACATCGTCCGCCGACCGGGCTGGTGATCGTCGCCCTCGTGGTCGGGGTGGTGTTCCTCGGCCCGTTCGCCTATGTCGCCTGGCGCAACATCGACCTCGGCACCGACGTCGGCTCGTTGATCTGGTCCCGCTCCACGTGGGAGCCGCTGAGTCGTTCCCTTCGTCTCGCGGTGACCGTGTCGGCCTCGACGGCACTGGTCGGCACCGGCCTCGCGTGGCTGACGATCCGCACCGATCTCCCCGGGCGGCGGATCTGGCGGGTGCTGTCGCCGCTTCCCCTCGTGTTCCCGAGCTTCGTCGGCGCGACCGCGCTGATCGCCGCGCTGGCGCCCGGTGGACTGATCGAGGAGATCGTCGCGCCGATCGGGATCGATTCGCTGCCCGACATGCGCGGGTTTCGCGGGGCCTGGTTCGTGCTGACGCTGTTCACGTTCCCCTACGTCTATCTCCCGGTCGCGGCCCGGATGGGCTCGTTGTCGCCGTCGCTCGAGGAGTCGGCTCGGCTTCTCGGCCGTTCGCCCTGGACCGTCTTTCGCACCGTCGTGATGCCCCAGATCTCCGGTTCGATCTGGGCCGGCACCCTGCTCGTCTTCCTCTACACGATCAGCGATTTCGGTGCGGTCACCCTGCTGGGCTACGACACTCTCACCGAACAGATCTACGCCGACAAGCTGTTCGATCAGCCCCGGGCGATGGGGTTGGCGCTCATCCTCGGCGGGGTGGCGCTCCTGGTCGTCGTCGCCGAACGGGCCGCCGACCGGCGCCGCCAGCGGATCGAGGTCGTGCGGATCCGCGACCCGCTCACGGTGCCGCTCGGGCGGTGGAAGTGGCCGGCGCTCGTGTTCGTGGGAGGGTTCCTCGGCAACGCCTTGATCGGTCCGGTCGCGGTTCTCGGCTTCTGGGCGTGGCGGGGGCTGACCGCCGACGTCGACTCGGTCGGGCTCGGCACCGACTTCGGTGGCCTTCTCTGGCCGACGATCAACTCGGCCCAGGCCGGACTGTTGACCGCGGCGGTTGCCATCGCGGTGGTGTTGCCCGTCGCCTGGTTGACCGCCCGGTATCGAAGTCGTGTCGGGGGTGCGGCCAACTCGATGGTCGTCGCCGGCTTCGCGCTACCCGGTGTCGTGACTGCGCTGTCACTGGTGTTCTGGGCGATCGACGCCCCGGTCCTGCAACGGTGGTACCAGACGCTGCCGCTGTTGATCCTCGCCTACGTGCTGCACCTGGGGGCCCAGGCGACGCGGGCGGCCCAGGTCGCCGTCGCGGCCGTCCCCGAGCGGCTCGGTGATGCCGCCGCGACCCTCGGCGCCCGGCGCGTTCGGCGGCTCTTCAGCGTCGAGCTCCCGCTCATGGCCCCGGGCCTATTCGCCGGAGCCGGTCTGGTGATGCTGTCGACGATGAAGGAGCTGCCGGCGACCTTGCTGCTCGCCCCGATCGGGTTCGACACGCTCGCCACCGAGATCTGGGGCGCCGACGACCGTGGCGCCCTGGCCCAGAGCGCGTTGGCCTCGCTGGTGCTCGTGGCGTTGAGCGCCGTGCTCACCTGGCTGCTCGTGATCCGGCGGCTGGACCACTACTGACCCTGTGGCAAAGTGGGCGATGGACGGTGAGGAGAACCGGTCGTCGCGCTGGGGGATCGGTGACACGACGTTGACGGCGGTGGTGGAGGCCGAGACCCCCGGCATTCCCGTCGGGCTGTTCTTTCCCGACGCCACCCCGGCCGATGTGCGCTCGGCGGGTCCGCTCCCCGCCGGCGCGGCCGGCACCGACGGCACCATCGCGTTCCGGGTGCAGTCGTTCGTGCTCGAACACCGGGGCCGGGTCGTCGTGGTCGACCCGTGCGTCGGCAACTGCAAGCGCCGCACGCTGCCGTTCTGGAACGACCTCCGGGCGCCGTGGATGGATCGCTTCTCGGCAGCTGGCTTCGCGCCCGGCGACGTCGATCTCGTCGTCCACACCCACCTCCACGAGGACCACCTCGGCTGGGACACCCAGCTCGTCGACGGGGTGTGGGTGCCGACGTTCGTCAACGCCCGCCACGTCTACGTCGGCGACGAGCTCGACTGGGCCGCGTCCGAGGACCGCCGGGCCGACCAGGACGCGTTCGCCGACTCGATCGAGCCGGTGCTCGACGCCGGTCTCGGCACCGATGTCTCGGCCGATGCCGATCTCGGCGACGGCCTGCGGCTCGTGTCGACGCCCGGGCACACGCCCGGCCATGCGTCGCTGCTGGTGGCGACGACCGCCGAGCCGCTGGTCATCACCGGCGACCTGCTCCATCACCCGTTTCAGTTCGCCCATCCTCATCTGGCGGAGATCGGCGACACCGACCCGGCGACCGCCGAGCGGACTCGCCGAGACTTCTTCGCCGAGCACGCCCGGGCGGGCACGTTGCTGGCCGGCACCCACTTCCCGATCGCGCCGTTGGGTCGCGTCGAATCCGCGGCCGGGAGTCTGCGCTTCGTGACCGAGGCGCCCTCGGCGACCTAGTTTCCCGTCGGGACCGTGCGCTCCCGCTCAGGGGGTGCTCACCAGGATGCGGGTCGCGGCAAAGGAGTCGACGTCGACCTCGTTGTCGGCGATCGCGACGGTCGAGGTGCCATCGGCGGACTTGGCGCGGATCTCACCGCGGGAACCGGGGACGATCGAGGACTGCTCGAGGAAGTCGAGCATGCCGTCGATGAACTCGAGCTCCTCGGTGATGCGTTCGACGGTGAAGTCGGCGCCGACCGCGACGGTGTCGAGGGTGATCACGTCGGGAGCCTCGTAGGCCGAACCCGGAATCGGGTTGCCGTGGGGGCAGGTCGTCGGGTCGTCGAGCCGGGCCATCATCGCTCGCTCGACGGTGGGGGAGATCACGTGTTCCCACTTGCCCGCCTCCTGATGGGCATCGGCCCATGACAAGCCGAGCAGGTCGGTGAGGAAGCACTCGGCCAGGCGGTGGCGACGCACGACGGTCTCGGCGAGCTCCTGGCCTTCGGCGGTGAGCTTGATCCGGCGGCCCGGTTCGATCAGCCCCTCGGCCTGCATGCGCTTGACCATCTCCGACACCGACGGGCGTGAGACGTCGAGCCGGTCCGCGATGCGGGCCTGGATGACCTCGAGCTCGTCTTCGTCGAGCCCGTAGATCGTCTCGCAGTATTCCTCGAACGCGGGATGCCATTCGGGCGTCTCGTACTCCGGCATCTCCCCATCCTACAACTCCCGGGATGGGGCGGCGGGGGCGACGACGGGGGGACAAGCGGGTGGGTAGCGTGGCCGGAATGGGAGACGACGCGGGAGGCGATGCCGGAGACGACGCGGCAGCGGCTGCGGCGTTGGCGCGGTTCTCGGCGCCGGTGCGGGAGTGGTTCACGTCGACCTTCCGGGCTCCCACGCCGCCCCAGGTGCAGGGGTGGCCGGCGATCGCCGACGGTGACCACACCCTGATCCTGGCACCGACCGGAACCGGCAAGACGCTGTCGGCTTTCCTGTGGGCGCTCGATCGGTTGGCCGTCGAGCCGGTGCCCGAGGACGAACAGGCCCGGACCCGGGTCGTCTACCTGTCGCCGTTGCGGGCGCTGGCCGTGGACGTCGAGAAGAACCTGCGGGCTCCGCTGCAGGGGATCGGGTTCGCCGCGGCCCGGTCCGGCGACGCCGTCCACACGCCGACGGTCGGAATCCGCAGCGGCGATACGCCGACCAACGAACGGCGCCAACTCATCCGGCACCCGCCCGACATCTTGATCACGACGCCCGAGTCGCTCTATTTGATGCTGACCTCGAAGGCCCGGGAGACCCTGGCCAACGTGCAGCACGTGATCATCGACGAGATCCACGCGATGGCGGGGACAAAGCGCGGCGCTCACCTGATGCTCTCGCTGGAACGGCTCGAGGAGCTGACGGCCGTGTCCCCCCAACGCATCGCCTTGTCGGCCACCCAACGGCCGCTCGACGAGATCGCCCGCTTTCTCGGCGGGTCGACGGTCGATGCCGACGGCACCCTCGTGCCCCGACCCGTCACCGTGGTCGATGCCGGGGCGAAGAAGGCGCTCGACATCGAGGTGATCGTCCCGATCGACGACATGGGCGCGCTCGGCGAACGGGTCGAGCCGCCGATCGACGCGCCGGCCACCGCCACGCCGGGACGGCGAAGCATCTGGCCGTCGATGCATCCCCGCCTTCTCGAGCTCGTCGAGTCCCACCACTCCACGCTGATCTTCTCCAACGCGCGACGGCTGAGCGAACGGCTCGCGACACGGCTCAACGAGCTGGCGATCGAGGCGAGGGCCCGCACCGACGACGGATCTCTCCCGCCGCCACCGACCGTTGTCGGCGCCGGCGACGAACAGACCGGTCGGGGCGCCGGTGAGGGGGAGGAACTGGTCAAGGCTCACCACGGGTCGTTGTCGCGCGAACGTCGTCTCCAGATCGAGGACGAGCTCAAGCGGGGCGACCTCAAAGGGCTCGTGGCCACCTCCTCACTCGAGCTGGGGATCGACATGGGGGCGGTCGATCTCGTCATCCAGGTCGCGTCGCCGGGTTCGGTCGCGTCGGGGATGCAGCGCATCGGGCGGGCCGGTCATCAGGTCGGCGAGCCGAGCCGCGGCAAGATCTTCCCGAAACACCGTGCTGATCTGCTCGAGGCCGCCGTGGTCGTCGACCGGATGCATCAGGGGCTCATCGAGGAGACCCGGTACCCCCGCAACCCCCTCGACGTGCTCGCCCAGCAGATCGTGGCGATGTGCGCGATGGACGACTGGGACGTGGCCGAGCTCGCCGCGGTGGTCCGGCGCTGCGCCAACTTCGCGGCGCTGTCCGAAGAGGTGCTCGGCAACGTCCTCGATCTCCTCTCGGGCACGTATCCCTCCGAGGAGTTCTCCGAGCTGCGGTCCCGCATCGTCTACGACCGGGTGGCCGGGGTCGTCCGGGGTCGGGCCGGTTCGCAACGGCTCGCGGTCACCAACGCCGGCACGATTCCCGACCGTGGCCTCTTCGGGGTCTTCCTTCCCGACGGCACCCGGGTCGGCGAGCTCGACGAGGAGATGGTCTACGAGAGCCGGGTGGGGGAGAACTTCCTGCTGGGGGCGTCGACGTGGCACATCGAGGACATCACCTTCGAACGGGTCGTCGTCACCCCCGCCCCCGGACAACCCGGGAAGATGCCGTTCTGGCACGGCGACGGGCCCGGCCGCCCACTGGAGCTCGGGCGGGCCATCGGGGCGTTCGTACGGGAGATCCGAGACGACCCCGACCCGTTGCCGCGGCTGCGGGCGCGCCACGGGCTCGACGAGCTCGCGGCGCGGAACCTCATCGGCTATCTCGACGAGCAGTTCGAGGTGAGCGGGGTCGTGCCCGACGACCGCACGATCGTGGTCGAGCGGTTCCGTGACGAGATCGGCGACTGGCGGGTCTGCATCCTCACCCCGTTCGGATCCCAGGTGCATGCCCCGTGGGGCATGGCGATGCAGGCCCGACTCGGCGAGGAGTGGGGGTCCGACGTCGAGCTCATGTGGAGCGACGACGGCATCGTGATGCGGCTGCCCGAGGCGCTCGATCGGCTTCCCGTCGAGGAGTTGTTGTTCGATCCCGACGAGATCGACGACATCATCGTCAGCCGTCTTCCCGACACGTCGATGTTCGCGGCCCGGTTCCGTGAGTGCTCGGCTCGGGCCCTGCTCCTGCCGCGCCGCCGCCCCGATCAGCGCACGCCGTTGTGGCAGCAGCGTCAACGGGCGGCCGACCTCTTGTCGGTCGCCGCGAAGTACCCGTCGTTCCCGATGCTGCTCGAGGCGACCCGGGAGTGCGTCAACGACGTGTTCGACCTTCCCGCCCTGCGCCAGGTGATGACCGATCTGCGCAGTCGTCGGATCCGGGTCGTGCCGGTGGAGACCACGAAGGCGTCGCCGTTCGCCCAGTCGTTGTTGTTCTCGTGGATCGCGGTCTACATGTACGAAGGCGACGCACCGATCGCGGAACGACGCGCGGCCGCGCTGGCCCTCGACCGCGACCTGCTCCGCGATCTCCTCGGAGCGGAGGAGTTGCGGGAGCTCCTGTCGCCGGGGGTGCTCGCCGATCTCGAGTTGGAACTCCAGTGTCTCGTCGATGGACGCCGGGCTCGTGACGCCGACGAGCTCCACGATCTCCTGCGCCGTCTCGGCCCGTTGTCGATCGTCGATCTCGAGGCGAGGGCCGTCGACGGGGCCGATGTCGTCGCCTGGGTTCGGCGCCTGCTCGACGAACGCCGTGCCATCGAGGTCCGGATCGCCGACGACGAGCGCATCGCCGCGTCCGACGACGCCGCCCGCCTCCGCGACGCCCTGGGGGTGGCGCTGCCGGTCGGGCTTCCGGCGGTCTTCACCGATCCGGTCGACGATCCGCTCGGTGATCTGTGCGGGCGCTACGCCCGCACCCACGGCCCGTTCCTGGCCCGTGCCATCGCCCGCTGGCTCGGCATCACCGGCGATCGGGTCACGGCCGCCCTCGATCGGATGCTCGACTCGGGCCGCCTCGTGCGGGGCGAGTTCCGGCCCGACGGCATCGAACGGGAGTTCTGCGACGACGACGTGCTTCGCCGGCTCCGCCGTCGCTCGCTCGCGGAGTTGCGTCACGAGATCGAACCGGTCGACGGGCCCGCCCTGGCCCGGTTCCTCCCCGCGTGGCAGGGGGTCGGAAGTCGTCGTCGGGGCATCGACGGCGTGGCCGAGGTGCTCGGTCAACTCCAGGGTGCGCCCGTCGCGGCATCGGTCCTCGAAGTCGACGTGTTGGCGGCCCGGGTCAACGGCTACCAGCGGGGTGATCTCGACACGCTGTGCACGACCGGCGAGGTCGTCTGGGTCGGCGCCGGTGCGATCGGATCGTCCGACGGGCGGATCCGGTTGTTGTTCCGCGACCAGGTGGGGGTGTTGGCGCCGCCGGCCGACGAACCGCCCGACGAACCGATCCACGAGACCCTGCGCACCCACTTGTCCGCTCGGGGGGCGTCGTTCTGGCCGGACCTGATCGGCGCGGTCGCCGAGGCCGACCTGCCCTACGACGAAACGACGGTGCTCACCGCCCTGTGGGACCTGGTGTGGGCCGGAGAGGTCACCAACGACACCCTCGCGCCGCTTCGAGCGCTCGTCTCCGGTGGCGCGGGCCCGTCGGGCTCATCCGGCGGCCGTCGGCGCCCCCGACCCGGTCGACTCGATCGCCTCGGCCCCCCGAGCGCGGCCGGCCGCTGGTCGCTCGTCGCCCCGCTTCGTCTCCCCCCCGCCAACGCCACCGAGACGGCCCACGCCCGGGCCCACCAACTTCTCGACCGCTACGGCGTGCTGACCCGTGAGGCGGCGCTCGGCGAACGCCACGAGGGAGGCTTCGCCGGCGTGTACCCGCTGCTCAAGGCGCTCGAGGAGCGCGGCGAGGTGCGGCGGGGATACTTCGTGGCCGGCCTCGGCGCCGCCCAGTTCGCCCTGCCCGGCGCGGTCGACCGGCTCCGGGGCGTCCGCGAGGGTGACCCCGATGCCGAGCCGGTCGTGCTCGCCGCGACCGACCCGGCCCAGCCCTACGGCGCGGCGCTGCCCTGGCCCGAGACGGCCGGGCGACCCGTCCGGGCCGCCGGGGCCCACGTCGTGTTGCACGACGGCGTGCCACTCGTCGAGCTGGAGCGGGGCGGCCGATCCCTGATCACGTTCCCCGGGGCCGACGAGTCGACGGTCTGGACGACGGCGCTGATGGAGCTCGTGAAGAACGGTCGGATGCGCAAGCTCGAGATCAGCAAGGTCGACGGGCGACCCATCCGCGAGACACCGTGGGCGGCCCGGCTTGAGTCGGCCGGTTTCTCCCCCGGCTATCGCGGCATGACCTTTCGGGGCTGACAGAGAGCATGAACGGCATGCGGAACTAGGGTCCCAGCGTGCGTCTTCGGCCAGTCGGTGCGTCCGCCCTCGTGATCGTCGGCGTCGTCGTCTCGTGGAGTGTCGGCCTGTTCCTGGGGAGAGTCCCGCTCGACTATCTCGGAGACGAGGCCGCGCGACTGCTCTTCTCGTACGAGGCATCGAACCCTCGCGATCTCTTCGGCGTGCTGACGTCTCGCGAGTCTTGGACCTCGATACACCCGCCGGGCGACACCGTGTTCAAGGGCGTGCTGAACCTGCTTGCGCAGCCGCTTCTCGACCGTCCCAGCAGCTTCGTCCTACTGCATCAGATCGGGGCGTGGGCCAGCACGGTCGGTGGGGTCTCTTTCCTTGCGGCCGGTGCCTGTCGACGATGGGGTCCTCAGCCAGGCGTCCTCGTTGCCGGCCTGGCGATCGCGGGATCGCCGATCGCCTACGTTGCTCATCACGCGGTCGGCGAAGCCTTCGCTGTGCTGCTGGTCGGTGTCGGTTCGTTCCTCGTGTTGACCCGGAGGCAGTGGACCGTCGGAGCCGCGGCGCTCGTCGCCTTGCCGTTCGCCGCGGCGGGAATAGTGCGCCCAGAGGCAGCCGTTGTCTTTTCCGCCCTGGCCATCGTCCCGCTGGTCGAGCGGCACTGGAGGGCCTCGGCGGCCTTGCTCGCGGTCAGTGTCAGCCCGGTCGTTCTCGCGACCGGGCTGATCGAGTTGACATCGAACGAAGAGTCGTATGCGTCGATACGTCGCTTCCCGACCGTCGGCATCGTCGACGTGGTGACCGATGCTCGCATGCGTGAGATCATCTGGGGACTCGGCGTGTTTCCGTACCTCGGGTTGGTGGTCATCGTCGGCGCGATCGTTCAACTGGTTCGTGGGCGGGTGACCGTGGGAGTTCTCCTCGCTGCCGCGTGGGTTGTCTTCGCGGCGCTCTTCACCCAGCAGATCTCTGTCGGAGCGGTTCACCGGCAAGAGCGCGCCTATGTCTTTCCTGCTCTCTTGGGGGTCGTTGCTGCCGGAGCTCTCCTCGAGCATGTGGACTGGTCCGGCCATCAACGGGTCCGGCTTCTCTCGGCCTTCGTGGCCGGTGTCGTGTTGTTCAACGGCTGGACGGTGTGGGCCACGATGTATCCGCGATGGGAGTCACGGGTACCGGAGGACGCGAGAGAGGTTGCGGCGCTGCTGAACGATCGGTCGGACAGGGACGATGCCGTGTTGTTGGATTGGATGTGGTGGCAGGAGTGGCGAGTCGCGGTCTACGCCAGCGAGCCGGGACTCCCCGGTGGTTACTGCAACTACAGCGAATGCCCGACGGCCTCCGATCCGGGGCTTCGTGGTGTCCTCGATACCGATGGACTGGACAGCGAGGCACAGGATCGCCTTGTCGCGGCAGCTGCGTTCCTTCGCGACGAGAGACCGCGTCACATCGTTTACTTCAGCGATCGTCGGTACGACGACTGGCTGGTGTGGCGCCGCTCGCAAACGCCATTTCCTTCTTTCGTGATGCCCTTGCTCGTGGATGATGGCTGGTGTCGACGAGCGCTGGAGGAGCTGGGCGGTGAGCGGTACTGCCCGCGACTGGAGAATGACTCCTATGTCGTGCTCGAGCGTCAAGACGCGGACAGATCTCCGGAGTCCTGATCGCGCCCGTTTCCCGATCGGGTCTCACCGAACCGTTGTCGAGGATCACGGTCAGTCGAAACCGAGCTCGAGGATGGCATCGGCGACTCGCTGGGTTATCACGGCTCGTCCATCAGGGTTGAAGTGGTCCCCACTGGCGTACAAGTCGAGGCCGATGTCACGGTCGTCGTACAGGTTGAGGACGGGGTATCCGGCGTCGGCCAGGCCTTGGACCGCGTCGGCGACGAATCTCTGTTCTTCGGGAGGTGGTGTGCCTTCGGCAACCGAACGAGGAGGCCAGATGATGATGAGCTGCCGGAGGCCGAGCGCGTCCAGGCGGTCGGCGATGACGGGAACGAAAGAGTCGACGAAGGCCGCCGGTTCGCCACTGACGAAGTCACCGACGCCGTCGACGATACGTTCCTCTGCGAGCTGGATCTCCCCTCCCGTCGTCGCCTCGTTGAGCAGATCGAGGAGGGTGGCGTCGCCGTTGATGACCTCGCGTTCGACGAGCCCGGCGCCGGACGCGCCGAGCGCGTCGGCGACCTGCACGCCGAAGCGCAGGCTTCGGGCGGACAGTTCGTCGGCGGCCGTCGATCGGATCGAGAAGATGCCGGTGCGACGCAACGCGTCGTCGACGTCCTCGGCGAGGCTGTCGAGCGGGTTCAGGTCCGGCGGGGCGATTCCCTGGGCCAGCCGTTCGTACACCGGATCGTCGGGGACCAGAAACTTCTCGGTGTCGTTGACCACATTTTGGCGAAAGGCCGGCAACGCTCCGTACGCAGGGCGGAACCC
The DNA here is from genome assembly GCA_024276495.1 of Actinomycetes bacterium. Taxonomy (GTDB): domain Bacteria; phylum Actinomycetota; class Acidimicrobiia; order Acidimicrobiales; family Aldehydirespiratoraceae; genus JAJRXC01. The sequence goes on along the minus strand of JAJRXC010000059.1, from coordinate 99,857 downwards.
CCAGACGACCATCGCGGGAGTTTCCTCGAGCTCGGGGAGCGCGTTGTTGGCGATCAGGTACCAGAGGCTGGTGTAGTGGCCGCCGTGGTACTCGAAGCTCACCGACGGTCCGCCGAGGGTGCGTTCGAGCACCTCAGGGTCAACACCGGTCTTGAAGATCGAGTTCCCGAGGAGCCAGATCTCTCCGTCCTGCGGCGGCTCGAGAAGTTGGTCGGCGACCGAGTTCGTGGTGTCGTCCTCGACTCGGGCCGCGATCACGCTGATCGGGATCACGGCGAGCAGGCCCATCGCGAGGATGGCGAGGGATTTCTTGCTGGTGGGAGAAGAGAAGGTCGACATCAGAATTGGAAGTAGATGAACTCGCCACCCGATTCTGACCCGAAGACGATCGTCAACGTGATCAGGGCGGTCAGGGCCGGGGCGATGAGCCAGTTGGGGCGCATGACGTCGGTTCGTGAATCGATGAACAGCGCCTCGGCGAGGTCGATCACGACCATCAGAACCAAGTAGGGAAGGATGGTCGCCAGCGTCACGATCGCGAGTCCGCCGAATCGGGTGTCGTTGACCAGTGAGCCGATGTTGGTCATCAGCTGCTCACCGTCGGTGACCCGGAACAACAACCATCCGAACAGCACGACGGTCATCGTCGCCGCCCATCCGATGAGCTTCGGTGCCGGGGCGGGTCGTCGCTCCGACCACACCCGGTGGATGAGAAGCGCGGCGCCGTGAAAGGCCCCCCAGAGCACGAAGTTCGCCGACGCCCCGTGCCACAGCCCCGACAGTGTCATCGTCGCGAGGAGGTTCGCCCGGGTTCGGCCGGCTCCCCGTCGATTCCCTCCGAGCGGGATGTAGACGTAGTCCCGAAACCAGTTGCTCAACGTGATGTGCCAGCGATTCCAGAACTCCGCCGGGTTGCGTGACCAGTACGGACGGCGGAAGTTGAGGAGGATCTTGAACCCGAGGATGCGGGCAACGCCCCGCGCGATGTCGGTGTAGCCACTGAAGTCGCCGTAGATCTGGATCGCGAAGCCGATGGTGGCGACGACGATGAGAGGACCCGAGGGGTTCTCCAGCGCGAAGATGCTGTCGACGACCGGTTTCACGTTGTCGGCGATCAACACCTTCTTCGCGTAGCCCTGTGCCATGAGGTAGCTGCCCTGAAGAAGGTCTTCGCCGCTCACCTCCCGTCGCTTCTTGATCTGCGGGAGAAGGTTCGTGGCTCGTTCGATCGGACCCGCCACGAGTTGCGGAAAGAAGGTGACGAAGAGGAAGAAGTCGATCGGGTCGCGCTCGGGTTCGATCGTTCCCCGATGAACATCGACGACATAGCCGATGGTCTGGAAGGTGTAGAAGGAGATTCCGATCGGCAACGCGAGCGACAAGGCGATGTCGGGAGAGCCCAGACCGATCGCCTGGGTGATCCGCCCCACTTCGTCGACGAAGAAGTCGAAGTACTTGAAGATCCCGAGAACGATCAGCGGGACGACGACCCCGACGAACAACAGCCAGCGGGAATGTCGGTCCCTACGGGGGAGAAGTCGACCGATGACGTAGCCGTCGAGCGCGCAGAGAACGATCAGCGAGAGGAGTTTCCAGTCGCCGTAGGCGTAGAAGCCGAGCGACGCGACGAGCAGCAGGATGTTTTGGGCCCGAAGCGGCCGGATGAGATGGTTTGCTGCGACCACGACCGTGCCGAACACGGCGAACGCGAAGGAGTTGAACAGCACGGCGGTCGCAACTATAGGGGTTCGCTACGAGGATGGACTCGACCGGCCGGCGGTCGAAACACGCTTGGCGACGCCGGTTGGGACGCCTCGGAGAGGATGGTTCGCCGAGTGGCGAAACGACGTCGGGGACGAGCGACGTGGTTGTGCACTGGGCGCGGTCTTCCCTGGAGACCGACGCGCCATCGGCCTCGGCCCGTGAGTTACACAGGGATCGTCTGACGCTAGCGTTGCCGCCGTGAGCAGAGCACGCTGGCCGGAATCCGACGATGGCCTGCGGGTGCTCGGGCAGGCTCCGCCCGTTGGCGAATATCTACGTGACATCTGGCAGCGTCGGGCCTTCGCGTTGTCGCTGGCTCGGGGTGACCTGCACCGCCAGTCCTCCGACGCCGCGCTCGGTCAGCTGTGGCTGCTCCTCAATCCGGCTCTTCTCGTCGCCATCTACTACCTGGTCTTCGAACGTTTGCTCCAGGTCAACCGCGGTGTCGACAACTTCCTCGGATTCCTCGTCATCGGCATTCTCTTCTACCAACTGACGCAGAGGATCGCGACGGACGCGGCATCGGCCGTCTCGCGCAACCTCGGTCTGGTGCGATCGCTTCAGTTCCCCAGGATCCTGCTTCCCGTTGCTGTCGTCGTGAAGGAGACGATCGCGTTCGGTCAGGCCACGGTCGTCTTGGTGGTCACCTTGTTGTTGACCGGAGAGACCCCAGACGCTCGCTGGCTCGCGATCGTGCCGATCTTCATGGTCCAGACGACCTTCAACACGGGGGCAGCGTTGATCACCTCCCAGCTCGGTGATCGGCTCCGCGACACATCGCAGGTGCTCCCTCATCTCTTTCGAGTCCTGCTCTACGGCTCTGGTGTCATCTTCAGCGTCGACCGTTGGATCACCGGCGAGCGAACTCGGCTGCTCTTCGCGGCCAACCCGATGTACGACCTGGTGACACTCGCTCGTTGGTCGATGATGGGCGAGGATGCCGGCTGGCCCGAACTGATCGGCATGTTCGCGTGGGCGGTGGGCATCATGGTGCTCGGCTTCGTCACGTTCCGCCGCGCCGAGCCGAGGTTCGGTTCGTGAGCGACCTCGGTCCACGATCGGTCGTCGTCGAAGATGCCCACGTCGTCTATCGCGTTTTCGAGGACATACGCCGCCGGGATCGCCCTCGGATGCTGCGTCGACGCCGCGAGATTCACGCGTTGCGCGGGGTCAGCTTCACTCTTCACGAAGGGGAGTCTGTCGGCATCGTGGGCCGGAACGGCTCGGGGAAGTCGACCCTGCTCAACGCGCTCACCGGGCTGCAACCGCTCCGGTCGGGTCTGATCCGGGTACAGAAGCGGCCGACGCTTCTCGGTGTCGGTGCCGCCCTCCAGGGCACACTTTCGGGGAGGCGCAACATCGAACTGGGAGGCCTGGCCCTGGGCCTGACCGTCGATGAGGTGCGAGCGCAGACGGAGTCCATCATCGAGTTTGCCGAGCTCCGCGATTTCATCGATCTCCCGCTCTCGTCGTACTCCTCGGGGATGAGGGCACGGCTCGCGTTCTCCATCGCGACGGCATCGATTCCCGACATCTTGTTGGTCGACGAGGCATTGGCGGTGGGAGATGCCGCATTCAGCCGGCGGTCGGCCCAGCGGATCGATGAGATCCGACGCAACGCCGGGACAGTTGCCCTCGTCTCGCACAACATGGAAGAGGTCGCCGCGAGTTGTGATCGCGTGATCTGGATCGACTCGGGTCTCATCCGTGCCGACGGCCCGACCGAAGATGTCATCGCCGCGTACCAGCAAAACGTCGTCGAGGATGAGACTCGGAGGGAGACCGAAAGGGGGCGTTCGGCGAACCTGACTGCCACGGCCGCGCCGGCTGAGGTCCTCCCTGACCGGGAGTCGGTCGCAAAGGTTCGCGGCCCTCGTCGGTTCATCCTGCACATCGGTGTGTCGATGGCGGGCACGCAGGGTGTTCAACAGACTCTCGCCGACGCCCGGGCAGACCTTCGAGATGCCGGCTACTGGTATCCGACCGTTGCCGGGAAGGTGAACCAGTACCCGCTCGTGGCGTACGCCTCACGACAGGCGTGCGGTCTCGTCGGCATCGAGCCGGAGGATTGGGAAGATTGGCGGGCCACATTCGCCGACCGGTTCGTCGCGGCGGCCCCGACGCAGGGAAACGCGGTGGCCTCGACCCAGCACGCGGCGTCGTATCTCGACGAAGAAGGTGTCGGTGAGCTGTGCCAACTTCTCGAGCGCGCGGGGTTCGAGGCGTTGACCCCGGTTCTGATCGTGCGGCGTCAGGACGAGCGCGCGGCCCAGCGGCTGATCGAGCGACTTCGTTCCGGTGATCTGACCGACCTTCCGATCGAGAGGTTCTTCGACGAGCCGGGCTATGACCTCTCGGTCGTCCACGACGTGTGGGCCGGAGCCGAGATGGTCGACGAGGTCGAGCTTCGGCAGTTCCCCGACTCCCTCGATGCCCCGACCGCTGCCGATCATGTTTTCGATCTCCTCGACGTCAAGATCCCGTTGACGGAACGCTCTCTGCTTCTCGACCAGCTTCCCGGGGTGGATCTTCACACCTTCGACTACGTGCGGCGTCTCGGGCGCGAGATGCGCCGAAGCGGGGCACTCGATCTCCGAGCAGTGCGGGTCGCGCTGACCGTACTCGCCCGGCGGTCATCGGACGAACTTCCGATGACGGAGGCGGAGGCATCGAGCTTGATGCGCCACTTCGCCGACGCGAACCGCAGGATTGCCGAGCGGATGGACGCGGCCGCCGCCGCGTATCTGGAGCGACCGCCACGGGCTCCGGAGTCCGTACGAGAGTCGGATCTCGAATATGCTGCCGCCTTGTTCGCCTTTGTCGTTCCTCAGATGCGATGACGGTGTTGATCCGATGAGCGCTCGGCGGAACGAGAACAGACCGGAACGGGGATCAGTGTGGCATCTGGTGTGAGGTCATGGCCGAGACGCGTATGGGTCATGGTGCGCCGTGACGGGCTCGTCGTGACGGCGCACCGGGTCCGCCACGGGCTCGCCTATCGCTCGCGACGACTGTGGTGGACGACATCGGCTCGAGTGCCGGCGTTGGCCTCGATTCGACGTCGGTTCTCGCGAATCCGACGGACGGTGCGGGGCCGCCGGGCTCGTGCCAACCTCGGCCGGGAGACATTGCAGCGAGTGAGCATGGCTCTCGACGGACTCGAATCGCTGAGTGTCGACAAGACGCCGAAGGTGGATGAGCAGTCCGCCACGATGGCGATCGCCATCGTGGTGCCTGCGTTCGATGCCGCCGACTGGCTCGGAGCCTGCCTGGATTCTGTGCGACGCCAGACATACGCCAACTGGCGTTGCTATGTCGTCGACGACGCTTCTTGTGACGACACCTCGGCCATCGTCGCCTCCTTCGAACGTCTCGATTCTCGTTTCAGACTCCTCCGGCACGGAAAGAACGGGGGCCTGTCAGCGGCACGCAACACTGGGCTTCGAGAGGCGATCGAACCGATCGTGACGTTTCTGGACGCCGATGACATGCTCGTTCCCCAGTCTCTGGAGCGCCGGGTTCGTGCGCTCGAGAACCGGTGGGGCGAACGCCACGTTGTGGGGTCATGGGCCATCACTCCGCAGGTTCCCGAGGAGACGACCCCCGAGGCGGCGGAGCGGCTGCGGTTGGTGGGGTCCAGCCTGGTGGTCGACTTCGCGTCATCGCAAGGGGAGTGTCCGTTCAATGCCCACGGGCCGGTCCTGCGAACCGAAGTCGTCCGGTCCATGGGCGGGTTCGACGAACGAATGCGACGTGGCGCAGAAGACTGGGATCTGTGGCAACGGATTCTTCGACACGGCTACATCTTCGTTCCCGCAGGCGGGGTCGCCGGCGTCTACCGCCAGCGTCGCGCCAGCATGGTGCGCGCCGATCCGAGCGGCCATCTCGCCGAGGCGCGCCGCCTCCTGGACCGTGCCGATCGCTGGGCGAGAACGTCACCGGACTTCGTCGTCGACCCGAACGCAGCGGCACCCCTGGCCGTGCTCGCCCGAGGTGAGCGGGCCGTCGCCCGAGCGGCGACCTACGCAGGGATACATCTCGCGTCATCGGGAGACTCCCACGCGTTCGACCATCCTTCCTTCGCCGAGTTCCTCGAGCCGATCACCCGAGCCCAGGGAGAGCGCGTCGACTTCGCCAAGGCAGCCCGAGCCGGTCTGCACCGGGGATTGGGTCTCGGCATCTCCTCGTCACGCGTGGACGAGACCGATCGGGAGAGGATTGCCGCCATCGGGCGAGGCATCGAACGGAGGCTCGTTGCCCTCGCCGTCGACATGGCGGCGCAACCTGGTGGCGACGCGATGGGTGTCGACGTGTCGGTGCACGAAGACGAAGTCGACCTCTTGTTCGTTGCCGAGACGGCAGCCGACGTGGCCGCCTACGAGCAACTGGTCGAGGAGGGAAGGGCGCGAGGACGGAGAATCGCGGCCGTGGACCTCGATGTCGTGAAGGGCGACGAGGGCGCCGCGGATGAGTGGCAGCGTCGCGGCGTCGCGGTTCACCCCTTCAACCATGTCGCGTTCGGTCGCATCGGTGTCGGGTCGGTGGTCGTCCGCCGGCCGATCGGGCCGGTGACGAGGGAGCTCGTCGAGCAGCTGGCCTGTCCGGTCATCGAACTCGAAGCGAGTGGTCGTGCGCTCGAACTCGAATGCAACGAGCGATCGCAGTTCGCGACCGATCGTGTGGTCGGACCGGGAGACGTGCCGGACTCGGCGGGAATCTCGTATCCGGTGAAGAGCCTCCAGACCAACTACGGCCGCCTCCTGCCGAAAGAAGAGGGGTCGATTGATCCGGCCAGCCGGGAATTGATCGCGTCCTTGAAGAATCGGCATCTCGGGGAGACGGTTGTCGTCGTGGGCAACGGGCCTTCCTTGAACGAGACGCCACTGGAGAAGCTCGGTGGTGTGCCGACGTTCGCGGTCAACGGCATCTTCTACGCGGCAGAGCGGTTCCCGGATCCGATCACCTACTACGTCGTCGAGGACACGTCGGTGTTTCGCGAGAACACCCAGGCGATCAAAGACTTCGAGACCGAGTTCAAGCTCTTCCCGACCGACTATCGCGGTGCGTTCTCCGATGACGAGGTCACGGACCGGATAGGGTTCTTTCGAATGAACGGCGGCTTCTATGGCCGTGACACCGGGACCGTCTGCCATCCCCGGTTCTCGGTCGATGCCGGGCAACGTCTCTTTTGTGGCCAGTCGGTCACCATCATCAACCTCCAGCTCGCGTTCTGGATGGGGTTCTCGCGGGTCGTGCTCGTCGGCATGGACTTCAGCTACACGATCCCGGACGATGTGGAGCGCAAGGGCGATCTCATCACATCGCGAAGCGACGATGTCAACCACTTCCACCCCGACTACTTCGGCAAGGGAAAGAGCTGGAAGGACCCGAAGCTCGATCGTGTCCTGGTCAACTACCGGCTCGCGGGTGAGATGTTCGAGGCCGCCGGACGGGAGATCGTGAACTCCACGATCGGCGGAAACCTCGATGTCTTCCGAAGGATGGATCTTCTCGACGCGGTGAACGTTCGATCGACATGACCCGACCGGTCGTCGCTGTCGTGGTTGCCGCCCGTGACGAGGCGAAACATCTCCCTGCGTGCCTTCGCAGCATCCGATCACAGCGAGGAGTCGACTTCGAGTGCGTGATCGTCGACGACGGCTCAGTCGACGCGACGACCGCGATCGCGGAGCGTCTGACCCGCCGCGATGACCGGTTCCGGTTGATCCGTCACGACGAGCCGCGTGGCCTTGCGGGCGCTCGCAACTCCGGACTTCAGCAGGCCGGCGCTTCTCTGATCACTTTTCTCGACGGCGATGACTTCTTGTTCCCGGGTGCGCTCCGAGCTCGGGTCGAGCGGTTGACTCGTGGCGAGGACGACGTCATCGGCTGCTATGGCGATTGGCTTTCTGTGCCGGAGTGGTTTCCACGGTTTCCCGTGCCGAAGCGGGCGGCTACGCGACCGGACGTGTGGATGGCGTCGGCTGATCGCGCCGTGCCCTTCATCGCGAGCGCACCGGTTCTCCGTCGTGATCTCGTGGCCCGAATCGGAGGATTCGACGAGAGCGTCCAAACGGCCGAGGACGCAGAATTCTGGCGATGGTGGCTGCGGCTTCGGGGCCGAACCGTGTATCAACCCACATTGTGTGTCGCGTATCGCCGGCGGGCAGGCTCCATGACGCGGCGGGACCTGGCGGGTCACTTTCGAGCGAATCAACACGCGTTCTCGTCCTTTGATCGTGCCATGCCGGGATCCCCAGGAGGGGTCCTGTCGGCGACGGACTCGACCTATCGATTCAGCTCCGCGGCCGTGAGCAGGGCCGGTCTCGCTGCAGCGGTCGCGTTCGCCGAGAACAGAGTCGGCGAAGCTCGAGAGGTCTTGGCGGAACTTGATCCGGTGGTCGTCCGTCTGACTCCGCCGGAGGCGGCGGCAGCGACCGCAACCGCGCTCGCGATCCGCCGGACTCGCGGCACGGCCGGAGGCAGACGGCTCGTTGCCCGGATACGGGCGTCAGCCGATGGCTTCTCACGTCTCGTCGAAGAGCGCGCAGCTCCGAGAGCGGACGCGGAAGAGCTGCGGGAGGCCGCAGACTGGCTTGGTGCCCAGCGGGGATTCAACGCTGAGCTCTGAGCTCTGTGTTCAGATGATCGGTGGTCGCCCGAGTCGGGTGAGTGTGCACACCGTGCGCCAGCCGATCGGTCGGCGAGGTCCGACCCGGTCGCGGCGGCCGTCGCGAAGACCGGCGAAGTGGGCGCGGATCGCGGCGGGGTCGCGCCAGTTGCGTACGCAGGTCACAAGCGTCCAGTTCGCCACATAGGCCGCGGCGAGCGGGGCGGGAAGGGCCCGGTGTGCGAGCCAGACCCGGTTCCGTGCGGTGTGTGTGAAGAACGACGGGTGGCGCACCGGGTCGGTTCGTGGGTGGCGCATCACGAGCTCGGCGTCGTAGCGGATCGACCAGTCGCGGTCGATGAGCCGCCATGCCAGGTCGGTCTCCTCGAGTCCGTAGAAGAACGGGGCACAGAGACCGCCGACCTCGTCGAACGCGGCGCGGCGCACGATGACCCCCCCACCGGGAAACGACGTCGCCGGTCCTGATCGCTCGGCTCGGGCCCGTAGCCCCGGAAGATGACGGCGGGCCGTCTCCCCGTGCTCATCGACGATCCGAAGCCCGATGGCGCCGAGCCGTTGGTCGGCCGAGAACGCCTCACCGGCCCGGGCCAGAAGGTCGTCGCCGACATAGCGGCCGTCGTCGTCGAGAAAGGCCACCAGGTCGTGGGTCGCGACCGCGGCGCCCGCGTTGCGGCCGCCGGGGATTCCGAGGTTCTCACCCGGTTCCACGACCGTGTCGGCGAGCGAACGGTCCGGGTCGCCGCCGTTGACCACCATGATGATCTCGGTGTCGACGCCGACTTGTTGCCGGGCCGAGTCGACGGCGCACGCGAGCTCGGCCGCCCGTTCGCCCATCGTCAACACGACGACGGAGACGGCGACCATGGCGAGCATGCTACCGAGCGGCGTGGGGCCGGTAGGCTCCGCGGCGGTGTCCCGGGTCTCGATCGTCATCCGTGCGCTCAACGAAGCGGCGGACCTGCCGGCCCTCTACGAGGGGTTGGCCCGCCAGACGCGGCCCGCCGACGAGGTCATCCTCGTCGATTCCGGTTCGACCGACGACACCGTCGCGATCAGCCGGGCCGCCGGTGCGTCGATCGTGCACATCGCGGCGGAGGAGTTCTCGTTCGGCCGGGCTCTCAACGTCGGCTGCGCGGCCGCGAGCGGTGACATCCTCGTGTTCGTGAGCGCCCACGTGTTCCCGATCGATGAGTTCTGGCTGGAGCGGCTGATCGCCCCGTTCGAGGAACACGACGACGTCGCGTTGGTCTACGGCCGACAGACCGGCGACGAGGACCGAACCGCGTTCTCCGAGATGGAGATCCTCCGGCGGTGGTTTCCCGACCGCTCCGATCCCGACCAGGACCATCCGTTCTGCAACAACGCGAACTGTGCCGTGCGGGCATCGGTCTGGAAGACACTTCCCTACGACGAATACCTCACCGGCCTCGAGGACATGGATTGGGCGCGGCGCGCGCGCAACGAAGGACACCGGATCTGCTACGTCGCCGACGCATCGATCGCCCATGTCCACGAGGAGAACTTCGCCCAGACGGTCAATCGCTACCGCCGCGAGGCCATCGCCCACAAGCGGATCTTCGGTCACCAGAAGATGGGAACGTTCGAGGCGATCGGCCTGTTCGCCGCCAACTGCGGGCGCGACTATCTCGCCGCCGTTCCCCGGCGGAAGCTGTTGGCGAACCTCCTCGCGATCCCCCGCTTCCGGGCGGCCCAGTTCTGGGGGACATGGAAGGGATTCCGTCAGGATGGCGATCCGACGACCACGCTGAAGCGGCGGTTCTACTATCCCAAGGGCTTCACCCCGAAGGCCGACCGCTACCAGAACTGACCTCCTCACCGCCGAGAGAACGGACCAGAAGTGATCGACGTCGTGGCGTTCATGCCCATCCGCCATTCCAGCGAACGAGTACCCGGGAAGAACTACCGGGACCTCGATGGCGCGCCCCTGTTCCACCACATGGTGCGGACCCTGTCGGCATGTCCCGAGGTGCGCCGGGTGGCGATCGACACCGACAGCCCCACGGTTGCCGCCCAGTGTGCCGAGCACTTTCCCGACGTGGAGGTGATCGATCGCCCTGAGCACCTGCTCGGTGGGGACGTCCCGATGACGGAGATCCTGCGCCACGACGCCTCCGTCGTCGACAGCGACTGGTATCTGCAGACCCACTCGACAAGCCCGCTGCTGAGATCGTCGACGATCTCGGCCGGGCTCGCCGCGCTGGAGGCGGCGCTCGACGCCCACGATTCACTCTTCTCGGTGACCCGGCTCCAGACCCGCCTGTACGACGCCGAGTTCGCGCCGGTCAACCACGACCCCGCGGTCTTGTTGCGCACCCAGGATCTCCCTCCGCTCTACGAGGAGAACTCGGGCATGTACGTCTTTTCCCGAGAGCAGATCGCGGCGGGACGCCGGTTCGGTGATCGGCCGTTGCTGTTTGAGATCGACCCGCTCGAAGCGACCGACATCGACGAAGAACCCGACTTCGTGCTGGCCGAAGCCCTGCATCGACTTCAACGAGAGGGACTGTTGTGAAGATCGCCGTCACCTGCATCCAGCTGATCCGTGACATCGAGCAGTGGCGACCGGCCCTCGAGCAGGCCGGATTCGACGTCGTTGTTCCCGACATTCCCGGACAGCATCTCGAAGGCGATGCGCTCGTCACCGCCCTCGACGGTTGTGTCGGTGTGGTGGCCGGCGACGACAAGTTCACCGCGGAGGTCCAGGATCGCCTGGCGGATCTGCGCGTCATCTCGAAGTGGGGGATCGGGGTCGACGGGATCGATCGGCCCCACGCGGCGAGCCGCGGCACCGTGGTCACGAACACGCCGGGGGCGTTCGACGACGAGGTCGCCGACATCACCATGGCGTACACGATCATGTTGCTGCGCCAACTGCACGTGATCCACGAAGGGGTGCGCGACGGGGGTTGGCCCAAACCGGCCGGTCGTTCCCTCGGTGGGCTCCGGATGGGCATCATCGGGCTCGGCGGGATCGGCCGGGCCGTCGTTCGTCGCGCGGTCGTGGCCGGCATGGACGTCGTCGGCTCTGACCCCTCACCGGAGAGCCGAGCGGCGGCGGAGGCCGACGGGGCGGCCATCGTCGACATCGACGAGCTCATGGCGACGAGCGACGTCGTGTCGGTGAACTGCCCGCTGACTCCCGAGACGCACCATCTGGTCGACGACGCCCGGCTCGCGGCGATGCGGCCCGGTGGCTATCTGGTCAACACCGGCCGGGGCGACGTGGTCGACACGGTCGCCCTCGCCGCGGCGTTGCGCGCCGGTCACCTCGCCGGGGCCGCTCTCGATGTGCTCGAGGAGGAACCGCCGGCGCCGGACAACCCGATTCGCGGGATCGACACCGTGATCTTCGGGAGTCACAACGCCTCGAACACGTTCGAGGCGTCGGCGCGCGTCCATCGGCGGGCGATCGAGAACCTCGCCCGTGCGCTCGGTGTCGAGATCGACCTGCCGTGAGCCGCTCGGTTGTCGTCACGGGGGCCTGCGGTGGCATCGGTCGAGCCGTCGCCTCGAACTTCCGTCGTGCCGGGTGGACGGTGATCGGCGTCGACCGACGGGAACCCGACGACGATGTGGAGCTCGACCGCTTCGAGCTCGCCGACGTGGGGCGCGACGGCGAGGTTGCCGACCTGTTCGAACGGCTCTCGGATCTTCGTTCGCTCGATGCGCTCGTCAACAACGCCGCCGTTCAGGTGAACAAGCCGATCGCGGAGACCACCGACGACGACTGGAACGTCGTCATCAACACCAACGTGCGCAGCGCGTTCCAGTGCATCCGTGACGCCCAGCCCCTCCTGGCCGCGGTCCGGGGATCGGTCGTCAACATCAGCTCGGTGCACGCGATCGCGACGTCGATGAACGTGGCGGTCTACGCGATCTCCAAGGGCGCGCTCGCCGCGTTGACCCGCTCGGCCGCGATCGAGTTGGCCGCCGACGGGATCCGGTGCAACTCGCTGCTCCCGGGAGCCGTCGACACCCCCATGTTGCGCGATGGTCTCGACCGTCGTCCCCACCCCGACGGGCCCGACGGAAACCTCGCCGACCTCGCCGCCCGGACCCCGCTCGGCTTCGTCGCGACGCCCGAGCAGATCGCCCCGTCGGTGCGGTTCCTGGCCGATGGAGACCTCTCGCCGTACACGACCGGACAGATGCTGGTGGTCGACGGCGGCGCGACGACCCGGCTCGGGACCGAGTAGATGGTGCGGGTCGCGTCACGGTTGGCCGAGGTCGGCGCAGAGCTGGGTGAAGGGCCGACCTGGCACGCCCGACACTGGGAGATCCTGTGGGTCGACATTCTTCGCGGCGAAGTGCACGCCTGCGACTTGGAGGGCACCGACCGGGTGCTGCAAACCCATCCCGAACCGGTCGGTGCGGTGGCGTTGACCGCGTCGGGTGATGTGCTCGCGGCGACACCGCGAGGGCTCTGCCGGGCCGACGGGGAGGTCGTCTCGGCGCTTCCCCGCGATGCCGACGACCTACGAATGAACGACGGGAAGCCCGACCCCGCCGGCCGGTTCGTCGGCGGCACGATGACGACCGGTGCCGCTCGGGCCGAGGCGGGCACGCTGTGGTCCCTGGTCGCCGGCGCGGCGGCGCGGCTGGTGGACCGGGTGACGATCCCGAACGGGTTGGCCTGGAGCGCCGACGGAACGCGGCTCTACTGGATCGACACACCCACCGGACGAATCGATGTCTTCGACTACGACGTGGCGACCGGAACGGTCGCGAACCGCCGACCCCACATCGAGATCGATCCGTCGCTGGGTGCCCCCGACGGGATGTGCATCGATGTCGAGGGTGGCCTCTGGGTCGCGATGTGGGGCGGGGGCACCGTTCGTCGCTATGTCGACGGTGATTGTGTCGACATCGTCGAGGTTCCGACCCCGTACGTGACCTGCCCGGCCTTCGTCGGCGACCGGTTGGATCGACTGGCGATCACCACCGCAGCCATCGAGTTCGCGTCACGACCCGACGGTGCCGGCGACCTCTACCTCGCCGACGTCGGTGTCGACGGGTGCCCCCCGCAGCTGCTCGGAGCGTGGGCCGGGTGAGCGTCGACTACGGCTGGCTCGACCGGACACCACGCGACGGTCGGCGCGTCGGTCTCGTGGTGCAGGCGGCGTATCACCTCGACGAGCTCGTGCCGCTCCGTGACGAGCTGCGGGCCCGCGGGATCGCCGCGGACATCCTCGTCCCCGTTCCGCCCAGGAAACCGTTGAACCATTTCCGGCCCGGGATGCGGCGCTTCCGCGAGCTGCTCGGCGCGACACCGCTTCGGCTTGGCCCGCCGGTCACCGCCGACGGGCTCGTCGCCGACCTGTCGGCCCTCGTGGTGATGAACGACTGGGGGACACCGAAGGCGCTGGTCGAGTCGTCACGTGCTCGGGAGGTGCCGACCTTCGCCTGGATCGAAGGTGTGCAGGACTTCGGCGACGTCGACACCGGGCAATCCCGGGGTGCCTACACCCATGTCGACCACGTGTTCTGTCTCGGTCGGTACGGCGCCGATCGGCTCCCGGGAACCGCCCGAACCGTCGTGGGCAGCGCCCGCCTCCGGGCGCTGTGGAACGGGCCATGCGCTCGACCCGCGGCCCCGATGGCGACGATCAACAGCAACTTCACCTATGGCGTCCTCACCGAACACCGGCGATCCTGGGTGGCGTCGGTGATGACCGCGTGTCGCGTGGCCGGGATGCCCCGGGTGCTGTCGCGCCACGCGGCCGAGCGCGGCCTCGTCCTCCCCTACCGGGCGAGCGATCGTTCGATCGGCGAGCTGTTGGCCGCTTCGACCCATCTCGTCGGTCGGTTCAGCACCGTCGGCTACGAGGCGCTCATCCGCGGCGTCGAGTTCGTCTACCACAACCCGCACGGCGAGAAGGAGCCGACCTTCTCCGATCCCATGGGGGCGTTCGCCCGGACCGCATCCACCGAAGAGCTCACCCGGCAACTGCAGGAACCGGCCCGGTCGGCCGAGGGGATCCGGGCGGCGGCCGCCGAGTTCTTGCACCATCATCTTCGCCTCGAGGACGGTCCGTCCCCGGCCGAGATCGCCGCCGACACGATCGAGGAGTCGTTGGCGAACTGACGAGTACCGTGTGGGCGATCATGGTCCACCCGGACCCATCCGAAGGGGGTGAGACACGATGGCAGCAGATCCCGAGCGGCTGGTCCGCACCGCGCTCACCCGTACCGGCGCGACACTGCTCGTCGCCGCGGCTGCCGCCGCGTGGGCGGTCACGGGCCGCGCCGGGGCCCGGTGGGCGGGGGTGGCGGCGGTCGTCGCGTCGTGTGCCGTGCTGCTCGCGAAGTTCGCTCACCATCAGGCAGCCGAGCGCCGCATCCGTGAGCAGCTCGCTTGTCAACGCGCCGAGTCGCGGCGGCTTCGACACGCGTTGACGATGCTCGAACGTCGAGTGACCGGGCTCGAGGGGCTACCCGACCGACTCGACGAGGTCACTGATGACGTGGCCGAGACGACCCGCCGGCTCGGACAGTTGGAGTCGGGGACGTGGCGCCGCGTCGAACAGTTCGGCGAGCTGACCCGCGAGGGCTTGCACCTGATCCGCCAAGAGCTCGACGATGTCGCCCGGCGGATGCCGCCGAGCAGTCGGGGACCGGTCGACGCGAACGTGACGGACCCGCTCGTGAGCATTGCCGTCCCGGCCTTCAACCGCCCCGACGAGCTCGAGGGATGCCTCGACTCGATCGTGCGTGGGATCGAGGACATCGGAACCGACCGGGTCGAGGTCTGGATCACCGACGACCGGTCGACCATCGATCGGGCCGCCGAGATCGCCCACTCGTTCGCGCGCCGCCACTCCTTCATCGGGTTCCGGGCCAATCCCGAGAATCTGGGGCTCGAACGGAACCTGATCGAGAGCTGCGGCCCCTGCCGTGGCGAATACCTCTGGATCCTCGGCAACGACGACCTCCTCCATCCCGACGGGCTCGCCGCGATCCTCGCCGACGCTGCCGCCGGGGACCACGAAGTGCTGCTCTACGAGAAGGTCCGCATCGACAACCAGGGCCGGGAGCTCGACCGCATCCCGGGGCACGTTCCCGATGGTGTCGTGGCCGGAGAGCGACGCTCCTACCGCAGCGTCATCGACTTCGCGTCGGAAACGGGCGTGTTGAGCGGTCTCGGATTCGTCTCCACGCTCCTCGTGCGCCGCATCCGCTACCTCTCGGCGGAGGGAAAGCCCTACCTGGGGCTCACGATGTACCCGCAGGTGGGCATGCTGCTCGAGACCTGCGGGACCGAATCGTTGTTGCTGAACTGCACACCCGCCGTCTACCACCGCACGCCGACGCGGGCGGAGAAGGTGGCGGGAAGCGTCGGTCGCCGGGAGGCCGGTTTCATGGGAGGTGGCGACGAGCGCGACGGCCGCTGGTTCGGCGAGACGCTGGCGGCCCTGCTGCAACGGGTCATCGACCGCTCGACGCTCACCGTCGAGGACTTCGCCGAGGTTCCCGAACCGCTGTTCGGCGGGCGATCGTTGGTCGACTTCATCGAACGAAACCGACAGATCGGCCGACGCGACGGTCTGCGACACCCGAGCGATGTCGTCGCCGACGCCGAACGTTTCTTCTCGGCCCTGCAGGAAGACGTCAGACGCACTCGGCCGGGATGAAGGCCGGATACGAGCCGCCCGTCCGTGTCCAGCACGGGAGCTGATCGAGCGGCCCGGTCAACGACGCCCACGCGCTCACGAGCGGGAACCCGCACAGATCGGCGGTTGCCCGATCCAGTTCGGCCACCAGCGCCTCGAACTCGGCGAAGCTCGGCGCCGACTCGTCGGGTCCGATGTCGTTGGCCTCGATGAAGCGGATCACGAGTGCCTCGATGGCGGGGCCCATCCCGGCCGCGGCCGCGGCGAGTCGATCGAATTCCGGGGCCGATCCGTTGGGGGCGTCGCCCGCGAGGAAGAGACCGGTCAGGCCGTCACATGCCGCGGTGCCGGTCGGGACGATCGGCGGTGGTTCGTCGGGCGCCACGGGGACCGGACGGTCGATGACGACCGCCCGAGGTGGGCCCGCCTCCTCCCAACGGCCGTTCACGACCTGCACGACCTCGCCGGAAACACAATCGACGGGGAGGTGACTGCCGTCGATGGTCCAACACGGCAGGAAGGTCGGCCGCCCCGCCGAGGAGCAGGTGCCGGGATCGTCGGCCAGGGTGTACGCCCCGACGGCGATCTCCATCGGGAAGTAGCAGTCGGCGAATCCCGTGGTGGCGTAGAGGGCCGAGAAGGCGGGGATCTCACAGACACGGCTGGTCGCGTCGTCGATGATCTCAGCGGCGGCCGCCAGGAGGTCGTGACGGCGGGCCCCCAACTCGAGATCGGAGAGATCCGTCTCATCGTCGAGGTCCCGAAACGCGTTGAGGTCGGGAAGGGCGGCAGTGGCGCCGACGATCGCGCTGATTCGGGCCAGCTCGTCGAGCGTCGGACCGATGTCGGTGTCGTCGGCCCGGGACCCGAGGGCGAGCGTTTGCACGTCGTCGCAGACCCCGGGGTCGGCCACGACCTCCTCGGTCGGGGTGAGCCGCTGCACGGCCCAGGCATCGGGCGGCTCGGGCGCGGCGCACGATGCGGCGATCAACGCGACCACGAGCGCGCACACCGGCCAGAGCCACCTGTTCATGGTCACCAATCGGCGGGACCGGGCCCGTTTGAAGTGGTCGCAGCGAGTATCGTGACGCGATGAACGACGAGATCTTCGCGGGCGCCGAGGCGCTCACCTTCGATGATCTGCTCGTGGTCCCCGGGTGGAGCGAGGTGCTGCCCTCCGAGGTCGACACCGCGACCTCGTTGGCCGGGATCGAGCTGCGGGTCCCGTTGATGTCGGCCGCGATGGACACCGTCACCGAGGCACCTTTGGCGATCGCGATCGCCCGCGCCGGTGGCATCGGTGTGCTCCACCGCAACCTGTCGATCCGCGCGCAGGCCGACGAGGTCGACCGGGTCAAACGGGCGCAGGCGGGGATGATCTCCGCGCCGATCAGCCTGCCCCCCGACGCGACCCTCGACGACGCCGAAGCCCTCATGGCCCGCCACAAGATCAGTGGCGTCCCGATCTGCGACCCCGACGGTCGGCTCGTCGGCATCCTCACCAATCGCGACATCCGCTTCTGCACCGTCGACGAATACGCGAAGCCGGTCACCGAGTTCATGACGGCTGCCCCCCTCGTCACCGCGCCCGTCGGGACCGAGCTCGACGCCGCGGTCGCGATTCTTCACCGTCACCGCATCGAGAAGCTCCCCCTGGTCGACGACGACGGCCGTCTCGCCGGGCTCATCACGGTGAAAGACATCATGAAGCGGATCGAGCACCCCGACTCGACCCTCGACCGCGACGGCCGCCTCCGTGTCGCGGCGGCGATCGGTGTGACCGACACCGCCGAACGCACCGAGGCCCTCGAAGCCGCGGGCGTCGACATGTTGGTGATCGACACCGCCCACGGTCACACCCAGGGGGTGGTCGACGCGGTGCGGACCATCAAGAAGGGATGGCCCGACCTTCCCGTCGTCGGCGGCAACGTCGTCACCCGCGCCGGCGTCGATGCGCTCGTCGAAGCCGGCGCCGACGTCGTCAAGGTCGGCGTCGGCGCGGGCAGCATCTGCACCACGCGGATCGTCGCCGGCGCGGGAATGCCACAGATGACCGCGATCCACGAGTGTGCCGTCGCCGCTCGCGACCTCGGCGTCCCGCTCATCGCCGACGGTGGCGTGGTCACCTCCGGCGACATCGTGAAGGCGTTCGTCGCCGGCGCCGACTGCGTCATGCTCGGCAACCTCCTCGCCGGTGTCGACGAGGCCCCCGGTGAGCTCGAGCTGGTCGACGGGGCGATGTGGAAGACCTATCGGGGCATGGGATCGGCCGGCGCCATGCGAGGCCGGGCCACCGATCGCTACGGAACCGGCCAGTCCACCGGCAAGCACGTCGCCGAAGGGGTGGAGGCCCGGGTTCGCTACGCCGGACCGATGACAGAGCTCATGGCCCAACTGGTGGGAGGGCTGCGGTCGGGAATGGGCTACGCAGGAGCGGCCGACCTCGACGACCTGCGCCATCGCACCCGACTCGTCCGCATCACCGGCGCGGGGCTCCGCGAGAGCCACCCCCACGACGTCGCCGTGCTGCGCGACGAGTAGACCATGGTCAACATCGCCCGCACCACGGCCCGCACGACCAGCCGCCTTCCGAAACGACTGCTGCGGCGAATCGCCGGAGCGCCTCTGGTCATCGACGGCAACACCCTCGATCTCCAGATGCAGGCCTTCGCCACGCTCGCCATGAAACGAGCCGGTGACGGCCCGCCGACCGTCGACACCGTCCGCGCCGCGTTTCGCGAGATGGTCGCCGCCACCCAACACAACCCGGTCGCGTCCGTCGCGACCCACGACCGGACGATTCCCGGTCCGGCCGGGGAGCTCGGAGTCCGCATCTACCACCCCGCGACCGCGACCGGCGCCGCCCCCGCGATCGTCTGGTACCACCAGGGCGGCTTCGTGATAGGCGACCTCGACAGCGACCACGCCCTGTGCACCACCCTCGCCGATCGTTGCGGCGCCGTCGTCGTGTCGGTCGACTACCGGCTGGCCCCCGAGCACCCGTTCCCCGCATGGATCGACGACGGGGTGGCAGCCCACCAATGGGTCGTCGACCAGGCCGAAGGACTTGGCGTCGACCCGGCCCGGGTCGCCGTCGCCGGCACCTCGGCGGGAGGGATGCTCTCGGCCGTCGTCTGCCAGGAGGCCCGTCACCGGGGGGTGCCCCAACCGGCCGCGCAGATCCTCGTCTATCCCGGCATCGACCAAACCGCGTCGGGAGGAAGCCGCGACTCGTGCGCGGAGACCTTCCCGCTGTCGGCCACCACCCTCGCGTTCTTCCTTCACCAGTCGCTCCCCGACCCCGGTGCCGCGTCGGACCTTCGGGCCAGTCCCGGCCTTGCCACCGAACTGTGGGGACTCGCCCCCGCGGTGGTGGTCACGGCCGGGTTCGATCCGCTCCGCGACGAAGGCGATCGCTACGCGGCGGCACTCGACGCAGCCGGCGTCGCCGTGATCCATCGCACCGAGCGAGCGCTCACCCACTCGTTCACCGTGTTCGGAGGGATCAGCAGGGCCGCCCGCGATGGGGTCGACCGGCTGGCCGACGATGTCGCCACGGTGCTCGGCGTCGACGACTGACCCCGGGCGTTCGCCCCGTCAGCGTCGGCGGTCGGCCGCGATGCGTTCGCTGCCGAGCACGTAGCGGTGGAGCTTCGCCACGGCGAAACCGGCGTGGAGGTTCACGAGATGCGACGTGACCGCGTGGGTGACCGCGATCATGGCCGGATCCACGCCTTGACCGATGCGGGTGAGCACCTCGCGCTCGGTTGCGGTGAGCGTCGGTGGGGGATGGAGCGGATCGGCCGAGCGTTCGGCCCAGGCGTCGAGGTCGTGCAGCAGGCGCGATGCCATTCGCGGCAGAAGCACCGATTCGCCGCGGGCGACCTCGCTCAACGCGGCGACGATCGTCGCGTTGTCGACGTCGCGGCGCACCGCACCGGCGGCACCGGCGACCACCGTCGTGTAGGCCTGCTCGTCGTCGTGCTCGGTCGCGGCGAGAACCCGGGTGGCCGGCGCCCACTCGCGGATGCGTCGACACACGGCGCGGGCGTCGGTCTCCAGGATCCGGGTGTCGAGCAGGAGCACGTCGGGGAGCTCGGTCAAGACCATCGAGATGGCCTCGTTTCCGGTGTCGACCTGGCCGACGACGTCGATCTCGGCTCCCGCAGGGATCGCCGGCGGCGCCCCGATGCCCGGATCGCCGGCGATCAGCACGGTCACCCGATCTGGGGTCACAGGGGCGCGCCGATGATCGGTCGGGCCGTGGGGAGAAACCGCTGCATCGAGGTTCTGTCGGCCGATTCTGCGAAAAACTGAGCAGCCGGCGGGTGTCGAGGGGCGAAGATCAGCTTCGGGAGATGGCATCGAGCACATCGAGCCGGGCGGCGCGACGAGCCGGGATGATCGCCGCGCCGATGCCGAACACCGATGCCAACGCCATGTACTGGACCAGCCGGCCGACGGGAATCGAGAGGCTGCTGATGAAGGTGTCGGGAATGACGAGCACCGCTGCGGCGCCGAACACGGTCCCGAGTGCCACACCGAGGAACCCTCCGAACGCGGCGATGATCGCGCCCTCGAACAACACCATTCGCATCATCTGGCGTGAGGTCATGCCGACCGCCCGGACAAGACCCAGCTCCCGAGTGCGTTCGAACACCGACAGGGCGAGGGTGATCGAGATGCCGAGCAGGGCGACGGCGATGGCGATCAACAGCAACACCGTGAACGTCTGCAAGATGTTGTCGATCTGACCTTCCTGCTCCTTTTGGAACTCGGTCTTCGTCTGCGCCTTCACCTCCGGGAAATCGTCGGTGACCGCGGTGATCGCGGTACGGGCCGCGTCCTCGCTGATGCCGTCGTCCATGATCACGGAGACGAACTGGTCCTGACCGGTCGGGAAGTGTCGTTCCCACAACGAGATGTCGATGACGACAGGGCCGTAGATCGACAGGTCCTCGTAGATTCCCCCGAGGCGGACCGGTTCGATCGTGCCGTCGTTGAACTCGATGGCGAAGGCGTCGCCGATGTTGAGCCACTCGTCGGCGGCGACGTTCTCGTGGACCCAGATCGTCTCCGGGCCGAGGATGGTGGGGTCGAACGCCACGAATCCGGGATCGAGATGGTCGAGCGACTCGGCGAGGTCGACGGCCGATGCGTCGCGCACCTCGTCGTCGAACACCGTCTTGAACGCCTCGAAGCTGAACCGGAAGCTGATGACGGAGTCGACCTCGGGAAGCTCGTCGAGCCGTGCCGCGAGATCGGAGCTGAACGATCCGGTGGGATCGAAGCTGTTCTGCGGGGCGATGAACCAGTCGGAGATGACCCGCTCCTCGAGGATGTCGGCGAACGTCGCCTTGAACGACTCGGTCACGACACTCGCGGTGCTCACCAGGGCCACGCCGATCATCAGCGCGGCGGCGGCCGACGCGGTTCGCCGGGGGCTGCGACCCGCGTTCTCACGCGCCATTCGGGCGTTGGCCTTCAGCGCCGCGGGCAGGAATCGCCGGCGCAGCCAGATGGCCCCGGCCAGCACGAGCCCTCCGATCGCGACGAGCGGGACCCGGGACCACTCGGCGGTCAGGATGGCGGCGATGCCGCTGAGCCCGGCGATCGCGCCGGCCGCGCCGAGCCCGAAGACACCGATGCCGGTGACGACGTGCCGAAACGACCAACCCATGATGAACGATGCGTCGATCGACCGGATGCCCATGACGAGCACCAGGGCGCCGATCGCGGTCAACAGAAGTGATCCCGGGACGGCCAGAAGGCCGGCGCCGTCGAAGTCGGTGACCACATCGAAGACGGCCAACGCCAGGAAGTAGACCGAACCGCCGATGATCCCGACGCCGAGCAGGACGATCAGGACACCGCCGATTCCCAGCATGATCGCCAGCGGCCAACGGCCGATGAAGTCGCTCACCGGGCGGGCGAGCGCCGGGCTGAGCGAGTTGACACCGAGAAACAAGGTGACGGCGGCGACGGCCAGCAGCATCAGGAGCTCGAGGGTGCCCAGGTCGAGCACCACCGACAAGCCGATGGTGATCGTGCCGAACGCGAGGGTCGCGAATCGTCCGGCCTGATGGTGGATGCGGCGGAGGCCGAACGCGTTGCCGAAGGCGGCGATGGCACCGAACACCGGGATCATCAACCACTCGCCGTTCGCCAGACCGAACGCCAGCACCGCCCACGAGACAACCAGGATCGGGACGCCGAGCACGAAGCTCCGGAGGGGAACGACTCGCACCAGGCGGGCATCGTCGCGCAACGCGGCCATGGGGCTGAGGTGGCGGGCCCGGACCGCGGGCACGACCGCGCTCGCCACCGTGACCAGCATGCCGATCGCGGTGCCGACGATGAAGGTCGCCGGCTTCAGCACGAGCGCGGTCTCGCCCGGTCCGAGCTCGAGGACCACCAGCAGCCATCCCAGCCCGACGCCGAGCGCCACACCGAGCGCGATGCCGAGCACCGTCGAGACGATCCCGACCATCGCCGCCTCTCCGAGCAGGGTGGCGGTCACCTGATTGCCGGTCGCCCCGACGGCCCGGAGCAGTCCGAGCTCCCGGACCCGCTGGCCGATGAGGATGGTGAAGACGTTGAAGATCACGAACGCCGAGACGGCGAGGATGATGATCGCGAACGCCAAAAGGATGCCGCGGAACACGTTGACGAACTGGCCGAAGTTGTCGCTCTGCTCGGCGACCAGCAACTCGCCGTCGACGACCTCGAGCCCGGACGGGAGCACCGCCTGCAGGTTCGCGATGACCGTCTCGCGATCGGCGCCGGGCTCGACGCTCGCGCTGATCCCGTCGTAGCCGGCCCCGTCGTTGAGGACCTCCAGCGCCGTCGGGGTGTCGAACGCCACCTGCTTGCTGCCGCCGAGCAGCAGGTTGTCGCTCTCGGATCCGAAGAAGAAGGTCCCGACGAGCGTGAAGTCGTGCGGCCCGGTCGGTGTCTGGATCGTGTACGTGCCGCCGATCTCGAAGTCGCCGGCGGCGAACGCGTCGGTGTCGAGCGCGAACTCGTCGCCCGACGGGGGTCGGCCGTCCTGGATGAACAGGCGCGGGCTGGGCGTCTCGTCCTCCCAGTTGAGACCGATGTTGACACCGAAGCCGGCATTTTGGAGCTCGCCGTCGCCGTCGATCGGGATGACGCCCAACTTGAGCACCCGGGGTTGGATCCCGGTCACCCCGGGGACCCGACGCATCGTCTCGGCCACCTCGGGAGCGAGCTGGGGGCGGTTGTGGTCCTCCCCGAACTCGATCGCGGTGCGGACCTCCAGATCGACGTCTCCCTCGATGTTCTCGGCGAGGTCGGCGAATACCTGGCGGGCGCCGTCGGTGAAGACGAAGACGCCGACGGTGAACATGACCCCGGCGGTCACCGCCGAGCAGGTCAGCAGAAAGCGAAAGGGTTTGCTCGTGACATTGCGCCGGATGAGCTTCCAGATCATCCGCGCAGCTGCTTCATGTGGTCGATCACCCGCTCGGCGTCGGGGTCGTGCAATTCGCCGACGACCTTGCCGTCGGCGAGGAAGACCACCCGGTCGGCGTACGACGCGGCGACCGGATCGTGAGTGACCATCACGATCGTCTGCCCGAGGGTGTCGACCGCGTGCTTCATGAACTGGAGGATCTCGGCGCCGGTGGTGGAGTCGACGTTGCCGGTTGGTTCGTCGGCGAAGATGATCTCGGGTCGGCCGGCGAGGGCCCGACTGACCGCGACCCGCTGTTGCTGGCCGCCCGACAGCTCGTTGGGTCGGTGGGTCAGACGGTCGCGGAGGCCGACGGTGTCGATCACGAGGTCGAGCCACTCCTCGTCGGGTTTCACCCCGGCGAGGTCCATCGGCAGGGTGATGTTCTCGAGGGCGGACAGGGTCGGGACGAGGTTGAACGCCTGGAACACGAAACCAACGTTGTCGCGGCGCAGGAGGGTCAGCTCGCGTTCGCCCAACGACGACAGATCGGTGTCGCCGATGAAGACCTTGCCCGCGGTCAGGGTGTCGAGGCCGGCCTGGCAGTGCATCAGCGTCGACTTGCCCGATCCCGACGGGCCCATGATCGCGGTGAACCGTCCCCGTTCGAACTCGACATCGATCCCGTCGAGCGCACGGACCTCGGTGTCGCCCACGCCGTAGATCTTCGTTGCGCCCACGGCCCGGGCAGCCGGTTGGGTCGTGACAGTGGTCTGTGCCATGGGAACTCCGATGGGGGGCGAGCTGGGGTGAAGGCTACGGGACGGAGACGGGGGTCACTGGCCGATCGCGTCGAGGACATCGAGCCTCCCGGCCCGGCGGGCCGGGAGCCACGCCGCCACGAGGGTCGCGATCGCGGCGAGCACGACGACCTGGACGATCTGACCGATCGGGATCCGGAGCGTGCCGCCGAAGGTGTCGTCGGGGAGGGCGTTGACGACGCCCCAGCCGAACACGGTGCCGGCGGCGACGCCGAGGACCGCGCCGAACAAGGCGACGAGCACCGCTTCCCATCGGACCATGCGGCGGGTCTGACGTCGGGTCATGCCGACGGCGCGAAGCAGGCCGAGCTCGCGGGTGCGTTCATACACGCTCAGGGCCAACGTGTTGGCGATCCCGATCAGCGCGATCAGCACAGCCAGGGCCAGCAGGGCGTTGATGATCAGCAGGGCACTGTCGATCGTCGACTCGAACTGTTCCTGGAACTCCGACGCCGTGTCGATCGACACCTGCGGGTAGCGGTCTTGGATCCCCTCGATGAACGGCGCGACCTCCGTGGTGTCGACACCGTCGGGAAGGCGCGCCGCGATCCAACTGTCGACGGTCGTGGCGCCGGCCGCGTCGAAGAGCTGGTCGGGAACCAGCGGGTCTTCGAAGATCGTCGTGTCGGCGTAGATCGCCGCGACCTCGAGCTCGGCGGTGAAGCCGGTGGCGAACTCGATGGGAACCGAGTCGCCCACTTCCACTCCGAGATCGGCGGCGAGGTCCTCGTGGACGACGATCACGTCGGTCGCGTCGGTCGACGGAAGCGCCCCGGATCGCACGTCGATGTCGAACAGATCACCGACGACGCCGAGATCGAGGGCGGTCACCTCCCGCACGTCGGGGCCCAGCCGGGCGGCGTCGTCGCGCACGCCGGTCACGGCGCGGAACCGACCGGACGCCTCGAGGTCATCGGCCACGGCGGCCGAGATGCCGGTCTCGTCGTTGCCGCCGATCACGTAGTCGGCGGTGACCGACTGCTCGATCAGGTTGCCGAGACTCGCCTTCACCGACGCGCCGACGACGTAGCCGGTGGTGACGAGGGCGAGCCCGATCATCAGCGCGGCGGCGGTGGTGGCGGTGCGTCGGGGATTGCGGCTGGCGTTGCCGCGGGCGAGAGCACCTGCGGTGCCCATCACCTTGGTCAAGGGCCAGCCCAACCCGGAGGTGAGCGGCCGGGCGACGGCCGGACCGGCGAGCGTCAGCCCGAGGAACACCGCGACGGCGGCGACGCCGAGCACCAAGACGAGGGCGAGGGTCGCCAGACCGGGGCCGAACAGGCCGAACGCCCCGAGACCGAGCCCGCCGACGAGGGTGACGCCACCGGCGACGAGGCGACGGCGGCCGTTCTCGTCGCTGATGGTGGCCCCGTCGCGCAGCGCCTCGATCGGTGTGACGGTCGAGGCCGACCGGGCCGGGCCGATCGAGGACACGACCGTCACCCCAACCCCGAGGGTCAAGGCGAGCATCACGGTCCGTGGGGAGAGAATCGTCGGGTAGTCGGGGAGACCGGCGCCGATCGCCTCGAACAGTGCGGTGAGCCCGGCGGCGATGCCGATCCCGGCGCCCAGGCCGATCACGCTCGCGACGAGCCCGACGATCACCGCCTCGGCGATCACCGAACGCCGCAGTTGGGTCGGGTCGGCGCCGATCGCCCGGAGCAGGCCCATCTCACGGATTCGCTGGCCGAGGACGATCGCGAACGTGTTGTAGATGATGAAGATCGACACGAACAGCGACACGATCGCGAACCCCAACAGCACGTTGCCGATGATGGTGATGCCCTGGTCGAACTCCTCTTGTTGCTCGGCGGTGACGGTCGCGTTGTCGACGATCTCCGCGGAGGTGGTGCCGAGCAGCGCCGTGATCTCCGCGGCCACCGCGTCGGCGTCGGCACCCGGGTCGAGCCGGATCGGGATCTGGTCGACCCGACCCTCGGCACCGAACCATCGCTGGGCCTCATCGAGCGAGACGTGCATCAGCGTGGCGCCGACGGTCTCGTTGTCCGCGCCGAAGCTGGTGGTCGCGACGAGCTCGACATCGGGCCAGATCCCGGCCGGGGTGACGAGGTCGTACGTGTTCCCGACGACGAAGTCGTTCCTCGCGGCCGCGTCGAAGTCCATCGAGAACTCGTTCGGTCCGTCGGGGGCCCGGCCGACCACGATGCTGAACGCACCGAGCTCGGTGTCATCGGTCCACGCGAACGTCAGCTGAGGCGGCCCGTTGGTCGTGATCGTCGTGCCGTTGGCCTTGATCGGTTGGATCGCGTTGGCGCCGGACTCGACCAGGGCAACCGCGTTGGCGACGCCGTCGACCGCCGCCACCTGCTCGACGAGCGATTCGTCGAGCGGCGGTGGCTCACCGAACTCGCTGACCGGGCGGACGAGAAGATCGGTGCCGGAGGTGATGTCCTCGGACAGGTCGTCGAACGTCGAACGCAAACCGTCGGACATGACGAAGCTGGCGACGACGAAGCCGACACCGAGGATCACGGCGAACGTGGTCATCGCGAAGCGGGCCTTGTTGGCCTCGAGGTTGCGAAGCGTCAGGCGAAGCATCGGTCAGCTCCGCAGCGTCTTCATGGCATCGAGCACAGTGGCCGGCGTCGGGGCGTGGATCTCGTCGACGATCCGGCCGTCGGCGAGGAACACGACGCGGTCGGCGTAGGACGCGGCAACCGGGTCGTGCGTGACCATGACGATCGTCTGGCCCATCTCGCGGACGGCCCGTCGCATGAAGTCGAGGATCTCCGCACCGGTGGTGGAGTCGAGGTTGCCGGTCGGTTCGTCGGCGAACACGATCCGGGGCCGACTGGCCAGGGCCCGACTCACCGCAACCCGCTGCTGCTGACCACCCGAAAGCTCGTTGGGGCGGTGATCGACGCGATCGGCGAGCCCCACGGTGTCGATGACCTGATCGAGCCACTCCGTGTCGGGCTTCACCCCGGCGAGGTCCATCGGCAAGGTGATGTTCTCGATCGCGGAGAGCGTCGGAACGAGGTTGTACGCCTGGAACACGAAACCGACGTGGTCCCGGCGCAAGAGGGTGAGGTCGCGTTCGCGCAGCCGCGACACATCGGTGTCGCCGACGAAGACCTGGCCGCTCGTCACCGAGTCGAGGCCGGCGAGACAATGCATCAGGGTGGACTTGCCGGAACCCGACGGCCCCATGATCGCGGTGAAGTGGCCGCTGACGAAGTCGACATCGACACCGTCGAGGGCCCGCACGGCCGTGTCGCCGGCGCCGTAGATCTTCGAGACACCGACCGCGCTCGCGGCGATGTTGACCGGGCGGGTCGGAGGATGGGGGTTGATCGGGGGATCGAGAACCGTCATCGGAAAGGCCTTTCGAGCCGGAAGGGGGATCGGTGCTCCCGACGGTACGAACTCCCGGCCGACGAGTCGTCCCGCGCGATGCGGATATCGGTGTCGTCCCGGAGGATGATCCGGTCCGTTGCGGGCTCGGGGTCGACTCAGGGTCGACTCAGGGTGAGGTCTGCCCCGGGACGACGAGGCCGGACTCGTACGCGGCGACGACGGCCTGGACCCGATCGCGCACCCCGAGCTTCATCAGGACGCGGCCGACATGGGTTTTCACCGTCGTCTCTCCGACATAGAGCTTGTCGGCGATCTCTGCGTTCGAGAGCCCGGCGGCCATGGCGTGAAGAACCTCGGTCTCGCGGTCGGTCAGATCGCGAAGCCCGGGTGTCTCGGTGCGGGTGGGGGTGGACCGGGCGAACTCCTCCACGAGTCGTCGGGTCACCGACGGGGACAGGAGCGCGTCTCCCGACGCGATGATCCGAACCGCGTCGATGAGCTGTTCGGGCGGGGTGTCCTTGAGCAGAAAGCCGGCGGCGCCGGCGCGGAGCGCGTCGTAGACGTATTCGTCGAGATCGAAGGTGGTCAGGATCAGAACGCGGGTGGCACGGCCGGCGGCCGTGATCCGTCGGGTCGCCTCGATGCCGTCGACCTCGGGCATGCGGATGTCCATCAGCACGACATCGGGTTCGAGCCGATCGACCAGTTCGGTGGCGCCGCGGCCGTCGCCGGCCTCGCCGACGACCTCGACACCGTCGGCCGAATCGAGGATCATGCGAAAGCCGGTTCGCATCAGCGCCTGATCGTCGACAACCGCGACCCGGATCGACGCCGTCACCGGGAACTTCCCGACGGCAGGCTCGCGCTGACCCGGAACCCGCCCCCGGGCCGGGGCCCGACGGCCAGGGTGCCGCCGAACGCGTCGACCCGCTCGCGCATCCCGATGAGGCCCTGGCCGCTTCCGCTGCCGGTGGCCGCGCCACGGCCGTCGTCGGTGACCTCGAGCTCGAGCATGTCGGGACGGTAGTGCAGGCGAACCGTTGCCCGTGCCGGCCCTGCGTGCTTCAGCGAGTTCGTCAGTGATTCCTGCACGATCCGATAGGCGGACAGCTCGAGCCCCGGGGTGAGGCGCCGAGGTTCACCCGTCACCTCCAGGTCGACCGGAAGGCCCGCGTCTTCGCACTGTTGCAACAGCCGGCCGAAGTCGTCGAGGCCCGGTGCCGGCGCCAGGTCGGTCGTGTCGTCGTCGCCGCGGAGGACCCCCAAGACGCGGCGCATCTCGGTGAGCGACTCGCGGCCGGTCGTCTCGATCGCCTCGAGCGCGGCCGCCGCATCGCCCGGGTTGCGCTCGACGACACGACGGGCCGCCGCGGCCTGGACCACCATCACACTCATCGAGTGCGCGACGACATCGTGGAGCTCGCGGGCGATGCGCGTACGTTCCTCGTTGACGGCTCGTTGCGCTTCCGCCGCCTGGCCTTCCTCGGCCCTCGCCGCCTTCTGCTCCAGCTCCTCGAGATACTCGCGTCGGGTTCGCAGGTTGTCGCCGAGGATCCACACCGTGGCGATGACGACGATGTTGGCCGGAACCGCCAGCCAGGGAACGTCGTCGTTGTGGGACAGCACCCCGGCGACGAGGACGGACATGAGAACGGCGAACGTCCCCCAGAAGTGGACGACCGACTTGGGCCGACCGGAGTGGGCGGCCAACGAGTAGAGCAGGATCAGCAGGTTCGAGCCGATCGGCTGGTCGGGATAATCGAGGACCCAATAGGGCATGGTGAGCAGCACCGACACCCACAGCGCCCCGATGGGGCGGACCCGACGCCAGACGATCGGGGCATGGGCGGCGACGATCAACCCCCACCCGAGGCCGCCGATCCGACGCTGGCCGGGTTCGACATCGGCGACGAGACCGAACCCGATCATGATCGAGGTGATCAGCACGAACAGCAGCGCGTCGGCCGCGACCGGGTT
Organism: Actinomycetes bacterium; assembly: GCA_024276495.1. Lineage (GTDB taxonomy): Bacteria > Actinomycetota > Acidimicrobiia > Acidimicrobiales > Aldehydirespiratoraceae > JAJRXC01. The sequence continues at coordinate 70,301 of JAJRXC010000059.1, read as the reverse complement.
GCGGCGGAGCCACTCGATCGGGTGACGCGGCACGGTCATGGCTCCACCGTAGGGACCGCGACGGGTGCAGATCATCATCCACGTTGACGAATGGGGGTCATCCGCGGGGACGATCCCCCGTACGCTGATGGCGTGGAGTGTCCGAACTGTCACCACGACGTCGCCGACAACGCCCGTTTCTGCAGCAACTGCGGTCACGAGATGACGCCCCGCCACGACGAACGCCGTGTCGTGACCGTCCTCTTCGCCGACATCGTGGGGTTCACCGGCCTGTCGGAGTCGCGCGACCCCGAACAGGTCAAGAACCTCGTCGACCGCTGTTTCGCCCAACTGGCCGACGACATCACCGCGTTCGGGGGCCGGGTCGACAAGGTGATCGGCGACGCCATCGTCGCCTTGTTCGGTGCCCCGATCGCTCACGACGACGACGCCGAACGGGCCGTGCGCGCCGCGCTGCGCATGCAGGAGACGGTGCAACGTTTCGACTCCGACACGGGAATGGGCATCCGGCTGCGCATCGGAGTCAACACCGGCGAGGTGCTCGTCGGGGCGATCTCCGCCGGCGACGACTACACCGCGATGGGCGACGTGGTCAACACGGCGTCCCGGTTGCAGACCGCGGCCGAGCCGGGCACCGTTCTCGTCGGCGCGGAGACCCACGTCGCCACAACCGAGGTGATCCACTACCGCTCGGTCGGCCAACTCCACGCCCGGGGTCGCGAAGAACCGGTCACCGCGTACCGGGCGCTCGAGCCGGTCGGTCGCCCCGGCGAGCGACGAGCCGGTCCCGAACTTCCCCTCATCGGCCGCGACCCCGAGCTCTCCGTGCTGCGCACGACGCTCGACGCGGCCTACCGGCGCAGCCGGGTGCAGCTGATCGCGATCGCCGGTGAGAGCGGACTCGGCAAGACCCGCCTTGCCGCCGAGGTGGCCGAGATCGCCAAACACGACCACGACGCCCTCGTTCTCCACGGTCGATGCCTTCCCTATGGTGAGGCCAACGTGTGGTGGCCGATCGCCGAGGCGCTGCGCGGCGTCATCGGGATCGACTCGACGACCGAGCCGAGCCTGGTTCCCGGTCTCGTCGCCGACGCGGTGGCCGATGCCTTCGGCCCCGACCTCGACCCGTCCGATCTCTCCCGCACCGCGGAAGGGCTCCGCCACCTCCTCGGGTTCGAGACCGGCCTGGCCCGTCTCGACGCGGAGCGGGCGACCGACGAGGGCACCCGGGCGGCGCGGGCGCTGATCCACGCCCTCTCCGAGCGCTCCCCGGTGCTGTTGTGGTTGAGCGATCTCGACTGGGCCGACGACGCGGTCCTCCGATTGCTCGACGATCTGCTCGATCGTCTCGGCCGCCGCACCGTGGTCGTCCTCGTCACGGGCCGAGCCGAGATGTTCGAACGCTGGCGTCCGCGGCCCGGCCGGTTCAACGCCGTCACCTTGTCCATCGAACCGCTCGACGACGTCGCCGGTGAGCTGCTGGTGAGGGAGATGCTGCCGGGGGCCAGTGCGGAGCTGCGCGCCCGGCTGGTCGAACGGGCCGGCGGCAATCCGCTGTTCCTCGAGGAGATGGCCCGGATGGTCGAGAGCGCCGAGGGCGACGACATCGGGCCGCTGCCCGCCAACGTGAGAAGTGTGATCGGCGCCCGTCTCGACGCGCTCGTCGACGGGGCCCTCCACGTCATCGAGGATGCCGCCGTCCTCGGGTTGCGGGGCGATCTGGTGGCCCTGAAGGTCATGGCCGCCTATCAGCGGGGCGAAGACGACATCGGTGAGGCGATGCAGGTCCTCGAGCGGCTCGATCTGCTCGAGATCGTGGGTCCGATGTGGTCGTTCCGCTCGAATCTCGTGCGCGAGGTGGTCTACGGCCGCCTGACGAAGACCGATCGGGCCTGGCGCCACGCCGGGATCGCGGCATGGATCGAGGACAACGAACGCGGCGGCGAGAGCGAGACCATCGCCTACCACTACCGGCGGGCCGCGACTCACGCCGCGGAGCTGGGAGGCATCGAGGGTCTTCCCGACGACGTCACCGAGAAGGCGATCGAGTGGACCCTCGTCGCGGCGCGGGCCACGTCCGGCGCGAGTGCCGTCGAACAGGCAGAACGGCTCTTCGGTGAGGTGCTCGACCTGATGGGAGACGACGACCCTCGCTATGTCGACGTGCTGCTCGAACGGGCGGCGGCGGCCATGGGTCGGCTCGAGACCGAGATGGTTCGCCGCGACCTCGATGCTGCGGTCCCGCTTCTCGACGCGATCGACGACCCGGTCCTGAAGGTGCGAGAAGCGCTGCTGCGCAGCGAGCTCTGTCAATGGTCGGGGGATCAGGACGAAGCGCTGTCGTTGGCGGAGAAGGCGCTCGAGCTCGCCCTCGAGTTCGACGACCGTGTCCTGCAGGGCGACGGTCTGCGCCGGGCCGGGATGGTGCGCCTGTTCCGAGGTGAGCACGACAAGGCGGAGTCGTCGATCAACGCGGCGTACGACGCCTACGCGGAGGCCGAGGATCGCACCGGGATGGCCTGGGCCCGTCAGAACCTCGCGTGGCTCGCGTTCGTCTCGGGCCGGATGCCGGAGGCCGAGCGGCGGATCAGCCAGGCGATCGACGCGTTCGAGGCGATGGGCGACCTGTCCGGGATGGCGTGGACCCGCGGACTACTCGCCTATGTCCGGCTCTATGCCGGCCGGTTCGCGGAGGCCGAGGAACTGGCTCTGCTCACGCTGGCTGAGGCTCGAGAGAGCGGCGACCGGTGGTCACAGGGAATGATGCATGCGGCGCTGGCCAACTGTGCGTTGTGGACCGGCCGCATCGATGAAGCGATCGCCAAAGCGAAGAAGGCCCAGTCGGTGTTCCCTGCCGGATCGGATCCGATGGGGCCCACGCTCGCGCTGGCCATCGAGGCCCGGGCGCTGGTGCGGTCGGGCCGCATCTCCGAAGGGTTCCGGCTCCTCGTCCGCGAAGTCGATGCCGGTCGCGAACAGCCGCACCAGCAGATGCTCGAAGCGTCGCTCGTCGCCGCCGCAGCCACCGTGGGCGACCTGGCCATCGCCCGTCGGGTCGTTCGGGAGGTCGCCGAGTACGACCTCGATCGGATCGGCGAGTCCGACCTGGCCGTCGCGATGGCGCTGCTCGCCCTGCAGCTCGGCGACCTCGACGAGGCCGCCAAGCTGTTCGAGCTCATGCCCGCCGCCGACGCCGGCGACGGATCGCTGTGGGGGTGGGCGGTTCTGGCCCTGATCGCCGGCGCGGTCGACAAGGACACCGACCATTGTGTCTCCATCGTCGACACGTCGGCCCGGGCGACCTACGGCGATCGGGTTCTCGCCCGCTGCGCGGCGGCCTGCGCGGCGGCGCGCCGCGGCGACGAGACCGGCGCCCGGGTCGCGCTCACCCGCGCCTACGAGGCGGTACCTGCCGGCGGCGATCGGATCCATCCGACCATCGTCTCCCTGGCCGAAGCGCGCTGTCTCGCCGTGCTCGACACCGACGACGCCGCGGGGGCCGAGATCCGCGCCGACAAGGCGGCGGCGGCGCTCGGTCTCGACACCACCGGGTGGCGGACGGCCTTCGCCGCCGCGTGCGGCGATCTCCAGCCCGCCTGATCCCGGGTCGGTGGGAGCGACGCGCTCAGAGACCGAGGGCTCGGTCGTGGCGTTCGGCGACGGTGGCGGCGATCGCGAACGACGCGGTGGCGGCCGGCGACGGCGCGTTGATCACGTGGACGGCCCGGGGGCTGTCGGCGAACGCGAAGTCGTCGAGCAGGGTGCCGTCGGGGGCGATGGCCTGGGCCCGGACCCCCGACGCCGACGGTTCCAGATCAGCCCGGGTCAGCTCGGGGCAGAGGCGGCGAAGCGCCTTCAGGAACGCCCGGCTGCTCAGCGACCGGTGGATCTCACCGATCTCCTTGCGCCAGTACTTTCGGGCCAGGACCCAGGTGCGGCGGGAGAACGCGATCTCGGATGTGTCGCGTGCGGAGATGTCGCGCCAGCGGTAGCCCTCGCGCTTCAGCGCCGGCACCGCGTTGGGTCCGGCGTGGATGCTGCCGTCGATCATGCGGGTGAGATGCACTCCGAGGAACGGGAAGTCGGGATCGGGGAGCGGGTACACGAGATGGTTGACGAGATGTCGGGCATGGGGGGCGAGCTCGTGGTACTCCCCTCGAAACGGCATGATCCGGATCCCGTCCGTGTCGGCCCCGGCCGCTGCGGCGACCCGGTCGCAGTGCAGCCCGCCGCAGTTCACGATGGAGCCGACGCGCAGCCTTCCTCGATCGGTGGCGAGCGTCACGGTCGCGTCACCGACTTTGGCGCCGGTCACGGTGACCCCGAGACGGAGCTCGACACCGGCCGCGGTGAGCTCCTCGACCAGGGCGGCACACACCGTGCGATAGTCGACGATGCCCGCGCTCGGCACCAACAACGCGGCGACCCCCTCGATGTGTGGTTCGCGGGCCTTCAGCGCGGCGCGGTCGAGTCGCTCGACGGGTACATCGTTGTCGGTCGCCCGCTGCTCGAGCGCGTCGAGCCGGCCGATCTCGTCGGCGGACACGGCGACGACGACCTTGCCGCACATGTCGTAGGTGAGGCCGTGGTGGTCGAGGAAGGCGAGGAGGTCGTTGCGGCCGGCCGCGACCATGGCCGCCTTCCCGGACTCCGGTTTGTAGTAGATCCCCGAGTGGATCACCCCGGAGTTGCGTCCGGTTTGGTGGTGCGCGGGCGTGGCTTCCTTGTCGATGACCGTGATGCGCCGCGTCGGGTCCCGAAGAAGCAGGGCGCGGGCGGTGGCGAGTCCGACGATGCCCGCCCCGATGACCGCGATGTCGACCCGATCGCTCATTTCACGGCGTCGGCGATGCGGGCCATGACCTCGTCGTCGAGCGCGTCGACCACGTCGAGGGCACCCATGTTGTCGGTGACCTGGTCGACCCGGGATGCGCCCGTGATGACCGTCGAGACGTGGGGGTTCTTCACGCACCACGCGATGGCGAGCTGGGCGAGGCTGCAACCGAGGTCGGCCGCGATCGGGACGAGGGCTCGGACCTTGGCGTTGCGGGCCTCGTCGGTGATCAACGGTGCGAGCCACTCGTAGCCGTCGACGGTCGCCCTTGACCCGTCGGGGATCCCGTCGAGATACTTTCCGGTCAGCAGGCCGGAGGCGAGGGGGCTCCAGGTGGTGAGGCCCAGCCCGATGTCGTCGTAGAGGCGGGCGTACTCCCGCTCGACCCGGCGGCGCTCGAAGATGTTGTACTGCGGCTGTTCCATCACCGGCTTGTGGAGGTGGTGACGTTCGGCGATCTCCCAAGCGGCGCGGATCTCGTCGGCGGTCCACTCCGACGTTCCCCAGTAGAGGGCCCGGCCGGAGTCGATGATGTCGGACAGGGCCCGCACCGTCTCCTCGATGGGAGTGACGGGATCGGCCCGGTGGCAGAAGACGAGATCGACATGGTCCATCTGCAAACGCTCGAGCGAGCCGTCGATCGCGTCCATCAGGTACTTGCGATTGAGGGTCTGGCGCATGTTCACGTCGTCGTGGAGGCCCATGAAGAACTTCGTCGAGACGACATAGGACCAGCGCGGCCACTCGAGGGCGGCGAACACGTTTCCCATGATCGTCTCCGACATCCCGTTGGCGTAGATCTCGGCGTTGTCGAAGAAGTTCACGCCCGCGTCGCGGGCGGCCTGCATGCAGTCGATCGCGAGCGTGTCGTCGAGTTGATGGTCGAACGTCACCCACGATCCGAACGACAAGACACTGACCTGGAGGCCGGACCGCCCGAGTCGTCGATAGGTCATCTCGGCCATCAGTGTTCTCCTCGTCGGCGGCTCACCGGGGTGTCGCGGGACACGAGCATCGTCGCATCCTGTCGGCCCGTCCACCAACGACCGTAGGCGGACGAACCCGGCCCGGCAGCGTCCGGACAGTTCCCACTGCACAGTGGCCGCCGATGCGGCACAGTGTTGCCCGGTCGAGTGAGTGTTGTCCGGCGTCGCCTACCGAGGAGTGAGATGAGCACCGAGGAGACCCCATCCACGACCGAGCCGGCCCTGCCGGAAGGAGAGTTCGCCTGGCATCGACTGATCGGGGTCGACGAGCTGCCCGAGGGTCGGGTCGGCGCGGTCACGATCGGGCACCTGAACCTGTGTGTCACCCACACGGCCTCGGCCGGGTTCGGTTGTCTCGGCAACGCCTGCCCCCACCAGGGAGGACCGCTCGGGGAGGGATCCATCGAAGGTGGTTGGCTGCGCTGCCCGTGGCACGGCTACGACTACTCGCCCAAGAACGGTGTGCCGCCGGGGGCGTTCGCCGACGCGCCGGCGGCGTTTCGTACCGAGGTGAGAGCCGACGGCGTGTACGTGGCTCTCCCGGTCGAGACGCCCCGGCCCCGCAGTGTGAGCGATGTCCTGGTCGAGACGATGATCAACTGGGGAGTGACCCACGTGTTCGGCATGGTCGGTCATTCCAACCTCGGGTTCGCCGACGCGATGCGGGTCGCCGAAGAACGGGGTGACCTGACCTACATCGGGATTCGCCACGAAGGTGCGGCCTCGTTCGCCGCGGCCGCCTACGGCAAGCTCACCGGTTCGTTGGCCGGTTGCTTCGCGATCGCCGGTCCCGGATCGACCAACCTGTTGACCGGCCTCTACGACGCCAAGACCGATCGGGCCCCGGTGCTCGCCCTGTCCGGACAGGTTCCGTCCCGGGTCCGGGGCCGCGGCGCGTTCCAGGACACCGACCTCGCTGCCGCGTTCGCCGACGTTGCCCGCTACTCACAGACGGTGCAGGCCGGCTCCGACCACGGCGAGCTCATGACGCTGGCCTGCAAGACCGCCCTGGTCGAACGCGATGTCGCCCATCTGGTCCTCCCCGACGAGGTCCAGGAGTTGCCGGCCCCCGAGTCCGCCCGGGTCGGTTCTCCCGACGGGCGGTCCGGAGATCGACGGATCGCGCCGCCGGCCGAGGCCGCCGCTGCCGCGGTCGCCGCGATCTCGGAAGCCGAACGCCCGGTCATCGTGTTGGGGAACGGTGCCCGCGACGGCATCGGCGAGATCGTCGCCCTCGCCGAGCGGATCGGCGCGCCGGTCGTCACCACGTTCAAGGCGAAGGGGCTGATCTCGGATCACCACCCGCTGGCCGGTGGGGTGCTCGGCCGTAGCGGCACTCCCATCGCCAGCTGGTTCATGAACGAGGCCGACCTGCTGCTCGCCTTCGGCGTGTCGTTCTCCAACCACACGGGCATCGCCGAGTACAAACCGATCGTCCAGGTCGACTTCGATCCGATGGCCCTCGGGCGGTTCCACGCGGTGACGATCCCCGTGCAGGCCCATGTGGGCGTCGCCGCACACGACCTGGCCGAATCGGTTACGACATCCGTGGCGCGGCGAGCGGACATGGAAGCCGAGGTCGCGTCACGTTGGGCGATCTGGCGCGACGAGAAAGCGAGCCGACGGGCGGACGATCGAGGCGAAGGCATCAACGCCGCGGCCCTGTTCGACGCGCTCGGTCGGCTCGTGCCGGCCGACGCGATCATGCCCGTCGACGTGGGCAACAACACCTACTCGTTCGGTCGCTACTTCGAGGTGGCGCAGCAGTCCGTTCTCATGTCGGGATACCTGGGATCGATCGGTTTCGCCCTTCCGGCCGCGATGGGATGTTGGGCCGCGACCCGGAGTCGGCCCGAGCTCGCCGGCCGCAAGGTGGTCTCGATCTCCGGCGATGGCGGATTCGGACAGTACGCGATGGAGATGACCACGGCCGTCAAGTACCGGATGGACATCACCCACGTCCTCTTGAACAACCGCGAGCTCGCCAAGATCTCCAAGGAGCAACGGGCCGCCGACTTCGACGTCTGGCAGACCTCGTTGCACAATCCCGACTTCGCCGCGTTCGCGACGCTCTGCGGGGCCCGGGGGATCCGTGTCACCTCGCTCGACGAGCTCGACGACGCGCTCGCGGCCGCGCTGGCCCACGACGGACCCGCGCTCGTCGACATCGTCACCGACGCGCTCCTCGTATGACGACGCCGGGAGAGAACGACCGCATCTCGCCTCGGGAGGTCGTCGAGGCCGACCTCGACGAGATCCTGACTTTGAACAACGACGCCGTCCCCGCGGTCAATCGGCTCGCCCGCGCCGATCTGGACCGGTTCGCCGAGCAGGCCCGGAGCTTCCTCGTCGTCGACGGCACCGGTGCGACGGGCAAGGGCACCGGCATCGCCGGCTTCCTGATCGGCCTCCACGGCCCGGGCGTCGCCTACGAGTCGGCCAACTACGCCTGGTTCTGCGAGCGGTACGACTCGTTCGTCTATGTGGACCGGATCGTCATCGCGGCGTCGGGCCGTGGTGCCGGCGTGGGTTCGGTCCTCTACACGACCTTCGCCGAGCGGGGGCGCTCCGCCGGCGCCGGCGTGATGCTCGCCGAGGTCAACCTCCGCCCCCGCAACGAACGTTCGCTCCGGTTCCACGCGCGCCACGGCTTCGTGTCGGTCGGGGCGCGAGACACCGACGGTAGGGCGAAACGGGTGACGATGCTCGAGAAGCGACTCGATGGTCCGGTCGTGTCGTCCTGAGAGAGGACGGAGAACTCCTTCTCGGGATGGACGTGCATCGACGGCGCGATGGGCGATGATGTCGCAGTGGGTGTGATCACGGCGACGGGCCTCTCGATGGTGTTCGGGCAACAGCGGGCCCTCGACGCGCTCGATGTCACCGTGCAGCCCGGGGTGACCGGGCTGGTCGGGGCCAACGGGGCGGGCAAGACCACATTCATGTCGATCGTGCTGGGGCTGCGGGCACCGACGGTCGGCGTGGTCGAGGTGCTGGGTCTCGACCCGATGCGGCAGGGTGCGGAGCTCCGCAGCCATGTCGGCTACGGCCCCGAGCGAAACATCTTCCCCGAGGACATGCCCGCCTCCGATTTCGTGAAGCACCTGGCCGAGGTGCGCGGCATGCCCCGCAGCGAAGCCCGCAGCCGGGCCAGCGACGCCCTCTGGCTCGTCGGGCTCGGTGAGGAACGCTTCCGGGCGTTGGGAACGATGTCGACCGGTCAACGTCAACGGGTCAAGCTCGCCCAGGCCATCGCCGCCGACCCCAGCCTCATCCTGCTCGACGAACCCACCGACGGTCTCGATCCGGTGCAGCGCGACGAGATGTTGGCCCTGATCAAACAGATCAGCAGCGAATACGGGATCGACGTGTTGCTCTCCTCGCACCTGCTCGAGGAGGTCGAGAGGATCTGTGATCACGTCGTGGCCCTCGATGCCGGCCGGCTCATCGCCCAGGGTCGACTCGTCGATCTCATCGGCGATGTCGAAGGCGTCACGATCGAGCTGGCCGACATCGCGGACGTGCCCGACTCGGTCGGCGCGGTGATCGGGCGTCTCCACGCGGCCGGGCTCGAGGTTCGTCACGAACCGGAGGCGTTCGTGATGGACGTGCTCGGGGCGTCGGCCGACGACATCGCCGATGCCGTGCGCGACGCGATCGCCGACTCGTCCGCCCGGGTTCGCCGGATCGAGCCGCGTCGTCGTCGGCTCGAGGACCTCTTCGAGGCGGCCGCCCTGTGACCTCCACCGGTGCGGGTGACTCCACCGACCACGCCGAGATCCTCGATCGCGGCTACCGCCGGTTCGACGGACGTCGCTCCGGCGTGGCCGGTGCGATGCGCTCGGTCGCCTGGCACACGACGCGAAGCGTGCTCGGCCTCGGCCGCAAGGCCCGCCACAAGGTGTTTCCCGTCGTGGTCGTCGTCATCGCGTTCCTTCCGGCGGTGATCTTCATCGGACTCACGCTGATCCTGGGCAACGACTTGTTCGACGGCGAGCTGGTTCCCGAGTTCTGGGAACTGCCCCGCAACTCGATCGCCGCGACCGTGCTGTTCGTCGGTCTCGTCGCCCCGGAGGCCCTCGTGCGTGACCGGCGCGACGGCATGTTGTCGCTGTACCTGTCGACACCGCTGACGCGGCTCACCTACCTCCTGAGCAAGATCGCCTCCGTCACCGGCGTCTTGTCGATCATCGTGGTCGCCCCGACGATCATGTACCTGCTGGGGCTCACCTTCGCATCCGCCGGGCCCGACGGGTTCCGCGACTGGATGCTGGCACTGGTCCGAATCCTCGTGTCGGGGATCGCCGTCTCCGTGCTCTACGCCCTCATCAGCCTGGCCTGTTCGAGCGTCACGGATCGCCGGGCCTTCGCGAGTGTGTCGGTGATCATGATCATGTTCGGCTTGTTGACCATCGTCGACATCCTGATCGGGTCCGCCGACGGGTCGGAGTACCTGCGACTGCTCGACCCGATCAACATCCCGCTCGAGATGAGCGCCCGGATCTTCGGTGCCGACGGGGTCTACCCCGAGATCGCGACGGCACCAGTGTACCTCGCCAACCTCGGCTGGTTCGTGGTGGCGGCGTCGGCGTTGTGGCTGCGCTACCGCAAGGCCGGTGCCTGATGTCCGATTCCCGGCTCCCGCCACCCCCACCGCCTCCCCCGGTGCCGGCCCCCGCGACCGCGCCACCGCCGCCGCCCATGGTGTCGGTCACCAACGTCACCAAGGCCTTCGGCGATGTCGTCGCGGTGTCCGACGTATCGTTCACGGTCGGTCCCGGCATCACCGCGTTGTTGGGCCCGAACGGCGCGGGAAAATCGACCCTCTTCCGAATGCTGTGCGGCCTCGCCTCACCGACGAGAGGCACCGTCCGGGTGCTCGGTCGAGATGCCCGCACCGACACCGACGTGAGGGGAATGATCGGCCTGGCCCCCCAACAAGACGCCCTGTTCGACCGGCTCGACGCCCGCCAGTTCGTCGAGATCGCCGCGACCACCCACGGGGTGCCCGACCCGAGCGCCGCGGCGGCCCGCGTTCTCGACATCGTCGAGCTCGACCCGACCGACCCGAAGAGCGTCGGGGCCTACTCGAAGGGAATGCGGCAGCGGGTCAAGCTCGCCGCCGCGCTCGTCAACGACCCGACCGTGCTGATCCTCGACGAGCCGCTCACCGGCCTCGACCCGGTTCAACGACGGCGGATGATCGAGTTGTTCAACCGGTTGGGGGACGGCGGCAAGTGTGTGCTGGTGTCCAGCCACGTGCTCGACGAGGTGGCCCGTCTCGGTTCCCGGGTCCTCGTGATCGCCCAGGGTCGGCTGGCCGCGGCAGGCGACTACCACGCGTTGCGTGATCAGATGGACGACCGACCCCACCGGATCCGGGTCGTCACCGACGAACCGCGTCGCCTGGCCGCAGCCCTGCTCCAACGGGAGGTCATCGACGGGGTGCACGTGGCCGACGGCACCGTCGAGCTCAACACCTCCGACGTCGACGGGTTCGGCCGTCAGATCGCGCCGGTCGCCCGGGAGCTGGGTGTGCGCCTTCGCGGCGTCCGCCCGATCGACGACGATCTGGAATCGGTGTTCCGATACCTGGTGGAGCGTCGATGACCGGAACCGTTGCCGCTCCCCAGGCGATCTCGGTGACCTATCGGGTCATCCTGCGTCAGCTCGTCACCACCGGACGGGTGGTCGGCCTCGGCCTCATCGGCGTGGCCGTCGCGGTCGTGGGATGGGCCGTCGGACAATCGATCGAATCCTCGGCGTCCGTTCGGCTCGAGAACGCGGTCGGGGTGATCTCGCTCGTCGCGTTCACCATCGTCGTCCCGGTCGTCTCCTTGGTGTTCGCCGCGGCGTCGCTCGGCGACACCCGCGAGGACGGCACCCTCGTCTACCTGTGGCTCCGGCCGATGCGCCGTTGGACGGTCGTCGTCGGCGCATGGCTGGCCGCCGTGACCGTCAGCCTCCCGCTCACCGTCATCCCGACGGTGCTCACCGCGATGTTGCTCGATGTCGGTTCCGACCTGATCGTGGCCACGATCATCGCGTCCGCGCTCGGCGTCCTCGCGTACAGCGCCCTGTTCGTCCTTCTCGGGTTGTTGGTGAAGAACGCCATCGTGTGGGGCCTCGGCTACGTCATCATCTGGGAGGGTGTCGTCGCCGCGTTCGGCAGTTCGGCCGCGAAGGTCGCGATCCGCGGCTACACGAGCTCGATACTCACGGCCCGCACCGGCGTGCAGCTCGAGCTCGGCGACCTCTCGCAGACCGTCGGGATCGTGGTCCCGGCCCTCATCGCGGTGGGCGCGCTGGTGCTCGCCGCCGTCCGCCTCGATCGCCTCGAGGTGGCCTGAGCGGTCAGGTCCCGGTGAAGATCGCCCGACCGGGGCCGTGTTCGATGAAGCTCGACACACCGGTGATCTTGTCGTCGGTCGTGAACGCCTCGGCGAAGCCGTCGGCCTCGATCTCCGCCGCGTCCTCGATCGGTAGGTGACAGCCGGCGAGCATGACCCGCTTCGCGATCCGCAACGACGCCGGCCCGGCCGCGTAGGTCGACGCCATCTCGAGGGCCGCCGCCTGGACCGCGTCGGGCTCGTGGATCGCGGAGATCAGCCCTGCGGCCAATGCTTCCTCCGCGTCGAGGTTGCGTCCGGTGTAGACCAGCTCCTTGGCCAGGGTGATCCCCACGAGACGACCCAGCCGTTGGGTGCCCCCGCCGCCGGGGATGATGCCGAGCAGCATCTCGGGAAGGCCGAGCCGGGCGTCGGCGGCGGCGATCCTGAAGTCGGTGGCCAGGGCCAGCTCCAGGCCCCCGCCCAGCGCGAAGCCGTTGATCGCGGAGACGGTGATCTGCGGCAGGTTCTCCAGTGCGAGGGCGGCAGCGTTGAAACGATGCGAGAACTCGAGGGCGTCGGCATGGTCGAAACCGGGAAACGCCGTGATGTCGGCCCCGGCGGCGAAGTTGCGATCGCCGCCGGTCAACACGACGGACCGGACGTCGGTGTCGGACTCGAGTTGCCGACAGACATGCAAGATGTCGAGCAGCATCTCGGTGTTGATGGCGTTCACCTTCGGTCGATCGAACCGGATGACGGCCACTCCCGGCGTGGTTTCCCGGTCGAACATCACGAACTCACCCATGGCCGGGCACGTTACCGTGTCGCCTGTCGGGCCCCGCTCTCGCTCCGGTCGCCGAGAGATGCGAGACTGACATCGGAGGATCCCATGCCGAGCCGTACCGAACGATGTTGACCGTACTCACCCCCGGCGGTTCCTCGACGGTCGACGCGGCCCGGGAGGGTGAGTCGCTGCTCGTCGACCCGGCCGACGTGTCGGTGGTGCTCGGCTGGGAGCTGAAGCCCGAGGGGTTGTGTCGCGGCGACGTGTGTGTGCCCGTGCGGGACCACGCGGCGCTGCGCCACGGTGATCGGGTCGACCTGATCGCGGCGGCTGAGCTGCTCGGCCTGACCACGCTCGTCTCCGAGGAACCCCTCGTCGCGGCGATCAGCGTTCCCGCCGGCGCGCGCAGTCGCACGCTGTCGGGCCGGATGGCGGCCGATTTCGTCCTCCCCGACCTCGACGGCACCACACACTCACTCGAAGAGTTCAAGGATCGCAAGAGACTGCTCGTCGCCTTCGCCAGTTGGTGAGGTTGCCGTTACGACCTGCCCGGGTGGCAGGCACTGCACGACGAGCTCGCCGACGATGGTTTCATGGTGATCGCGGTCGCGCTCGACGAATCTGCCGACGACGTCCGTGAGTTCGCGGAGGGGATCAGCTTCCCGGTGCTGCTCGACCGGGACCACGTCCTGGCGGAGCTCTACGCGATCAGCAACGTCCCGACGGTCGTCTGGATCGATGCCGATGGCACCATCGCCCGACCGAACTCGGCGGAGGTCGGCACCGACATGTTCGTCGATTTCACCGGAGTCCGACCGGACGAGCACATGGACCAGATCCGGGCGTGGGTCCGCGACGGGGTCGTTCCCGCCGATGCCGACTACGCCGTCGCCGATCTCGAACCCGACGAGGTCCAGGCGCGACTGGCCTTTCGCATCGCCGCCCATCTGCGGCGGATCGGCGACGAGGAGCGCGCCGGCACCTGGTTCGATCGGGCTGCCCGGCTCGCCCCTATGGACTTCACCGTTCGACGGGCGGCGATGCCCCTACGCGACGTGGATCCGTTCGGCGACGCCTTCTTCGAACTGTACGGTGAATGGCAGGCGGCGGGGAGCCCGTACCATGGCGTTCCCCGGAGCTGACCCCGGCCTCACCTTTCGCCCGTTTCAGCCGACCTTCCGACGATGAGTGACCCGTCGCGTTCGTGGACACCACAGGACATCCTGTGGGAGCTGGGCGCCCGCTTCGTCGACGCCACCGCCGACACGGCATCGGCGGTCATCGAAGCCTCCATGGAACGGGTGGCCCGACTCGTCGACGGTACGGCGGCCAGTGTCTGGCGAGTCGACAACCACACGGCGGTGGCGACGAACGAGCACCGCTGGTCGCTCGACGCGTCCTCGGAGCTCGCCACCGAGGACGTCGTGGCCGCCGACCCGGCGGTGGCCGACGTCGTCGCGGCCGGTGACGGGATCGGGATCGTTCCGCTCGAGCTCGTCGTCGGCGCCGAATTGTGCGAGGCGCGCGGATGGACCGGCGGGATGGCGGTCGTCGCGGTGATCCACCGCACCACCGACGAGACAACCGTCTTGGTGATCGGTTCGGCCCGACACGTCTGGTACGAATCCGATCTCGCGCTGGTGCGGGGATTCGTTCTCCTTTTGCGTCAGTTCAACCGGCGAGTCGTCGCCGAGCGTCGGTTGTCCGAACGCCACCGACTCGACGATCTGACCGTCACGCTCGCGGCGCGGCTCCAGTCGGTGTCGCCGGAGACCCTCGACGCGGAGGTGGACCGTGCCCTCGAACAGATGAGGGAGATCGTCGGCGCCGATGCCGTGGTGTTGATCGACGTGATCGACGACGAGACCATCGCGCTGCCCCACATGGTCGCCGAACGGGGACTCCCCGCCGAACTGAGAACGCTCTCCGTTCCGGACGTGTCGGGCATCCCCGGGGCCGAGAACCTCACCTTGCGGGAGTTCACCAGCGAACCGCGGGTCGTCGACGTCGCCGACATCGTCGACGCGATCATGGGACCGGAGGTCAGCGACGCGCTCGAGCTCCGCGACCCGCCCCGCACGGTCGCCCTTCTCCCGGCTTCGGTGACCGACGGCGATGCGCTCGTTGCGGTCACCCGGATCGGGGCCGACAGCTGGCTCCCCCAGGAGTTCGACGCCTTGTCGACGCTGGCGTCGCTGGTCGCCCAGACGCGGGGTCGCGTCGCCGCCGAACGGTCATCGGCGGAACGCCTCGACGGGCAACGGGCCTTGGCCGCGACCGGCAAGGTCTTCCTCGAAGCGAGCGCGGCGGATGCGACGGAGGCGATTCACTCGACCCTCGAACGGATGGGGACCCATCTGGGCGCCGACCTCGTGTTGATCGCGGCGATCGAAGCCGACCACGAGACCGTCACGATCGTCGATTCCTGGTCCCGTTCCGGGGATCTGGCGGTCGACGTCGGTACGACGATGAACCGGAACGCGCTCGGCCTCATCGATGAGATGATGGCCACCGAGACCGAGACCCACGTTCGGGCGTCGAGTCCGGAGCTGGCCCCTCTCCTGCGGGACAGCGACGACGGGATGTGGACCTCGATCGTCGCGCCGATTCGGGGCGCTGGCCTCCCGCCGTCGGCCCTCACCTTCATCTGGGCCAATGGACCCCGGGGCGACCTCGAAGCGCCGCGTGACCTCGCGAACGCGGCCGCGGACCTCATCGGTCAACTCAACGTCCGACTCCGGGCCGAGGAGGAGATCAACGCCCGACTGGCGATCGACGAGCTGATCTCTCAGCTGGCGGACGGGTTCTTGGGGGCGACACTGGAAAC
The DNA here is from genome assembly GCA_024276495.1 of Actinomycetes bacterium. GTDB lineage: Bacteria > Actinomycetota > Acidimicrobiia > Acidimicrobiales > Aldehydirespiratoraceae > JAJRXC01. The sequence goes on along the minus strand of JAJRXC010000059.1, from coordinate 54,538 downwards.
CGTCGACGCGGTCGTCGACGAGGCAGTCGAACGGATCGGAACACAGCTCGATCTCGATGGGGTCGCGGTTCGGGGTCTCGGCGCCACCGAGAGCATCGTCGAGGCCGCGTGGGCTCCGGCCGGGAGGCCGCGACCGAAGCCGGGCGACACCATCGCGCTCCCGGCCGGGCCACGAGCCAAGGACAAGGAGGCCTTCCAGCGGGGCGTGGCCGACGAGAAGTGGACCGAGGTCACCCGGCGCGCGTGGGGTTCCGACGTGTCGAGCACGGTGTTCCCCGTCTTCGTCGGGGGTCACGCCGACGCCGCGTTGGCGTTCGTCGCGCGGCGGGCGTTCGCCGACCACGAGCTGGAGGCCTTCCGGGCCCTTTCGGTGATGATGGGTCAGCTTCGTGGCCGCATCGCCGAGGAGCGCCGGGGCCTTGGCCGCCTGGAGGCGCAGCGACTGCTCAGCGAATGTGCGGCGGAGCTGGCCGAGGCGACCCCGGAGGACAGCGAGGCGGTGATCGAGTCGGTGCTGGCCGCCGCTGCGGTCTTCTGTGGCCTCGAGGGGATCGGTGGCTGGCAGGTCGACCACCGCAACTCCCGCTACATCAATTCGAGCCGATGGATCCGCCCGGACCATCAGGAGTTCGAGTTCGCCGAGGACATCGAGTTCGGTGCCCGTGAGCTCTTCGACGAGGTTCGGGCCACCGGTGAGACGACCGCTCGGGTGAGCGACTCCCCGACCCTGCGCGAACCCTGTCTGCTGGCCGTTCCCCGGGGCACGGATCGGACCGACCACATCCTCGTCGCCGGCACGCTACGACCCGGGGACTGGCCCGAGGAGACGGTCGAGTTGCTCGAATCGTTGAGCCAGATGATCCAGGAAGCCGACGTGCGGGTGGCGGCCCAGCGTTATGCCGAGGCCGCCTTCGAGAGCGCGCCCATCGGAGTCGTGCTGCGCGACGAGGCACTGAACCTGATCACCTGCAACCGGGCCTTCGTCGAGTTCGTCGGCGCCGAGTCGGTCGACGAGTTGATCGGCACCCCGCCGCAGTTCGTCTACGACGATGCGCCCGGCTCGGTCGAGTGGGCCACGGCCCCCGACGGACAGTTCACCGCGGAGGCGGCGTTCCGCGGACCCGGAGGAGGCCGCGTCTGGGGGCAGATGAGAGGTTCACTCGTCGAGGGCCACCGGGGGGAGGAGTTCTGGCTGATCCACATCGAGGACGTCACGGAACGACGTCGAGCCGAACAGCTTCTGCGCTTTCAGGCGTCGCACGACGAGCTGACCGGCCTCGCGAACCGACGCCGCCTGCTCGATGAGATCGATCGCATCGCGGACGATTCGGACTCCCTCGCGGTGTTGTTGCTCGACCTCGACCGATTCAAGAACATCAACGACTCACTCGGCCACGATCGGGGTGACGAACTGCTCGTCGTCGTTGCTGATCGACTTCGGCTCGCCGTTCGCCCCGGGGATCTCGTGGCCCGGCTCGGTGGCGACGAGTTCGCGGTCGTCCTTCCCGGACCGGTGGTGGTCACGGAGGCGGAGTTCGTCGCGGAACGGCTCATGCGGTTGATCGGCGAGCCGGTCACCCTGGGTAGCCAGAAGATCTATCCGACTGTCAGCATCGGCATCGCGGTGGCCAACGACCGGGCCGCGGTCGACGATCTGATTCGTCGGGCCGACACCGCGATGTACCGGGCCAAGGCCCAGGGCCGGGCCCGGGCCGAGTCGTTCGACGAGGAGCTCCAGGAGGCCGTCACCGCCCGCATGGCGACCGAGTCGGGGCTCCGTGGTGCCCTTCGTAGCGACGAGCTCCTGGTCCACTACCAACCTGAGGTGTCCCTCCACGACGGTCGGATCCTGGGCGCCGAGGCGCTGGTGCGGTGGCAACACCCCGAGAACGGCCTGCTCGCGGCCGGCGCGTTCATCGAGGTCGCCGAGGAGACGGGCCTGATCGTCGAGATGGGCGAGCTCGTGCTGGCCGAAGCCTGCCGTGAGGCCGCCCGATGGCCCGGGGGCGATGCCGGCCCGGTCGTTCGGGTCAACCTGGCGGCGGCCCAACTTCAGCGCGAGGAGACCGTTTCGCTGGTCCGATCGGTGTTGGCGGAGACACGGCTCGCCCCCCGGCGCCTCTGTCTCGAGATCACCGAGTCGGCGGTCATGAACGACGTCAACCGGTCCGAGGAGATCCTCCATCGGCTCAAGAAGCTGGGGGTCCACCTCGCGGTCGACGACTTCGGGACGGGTTTCAGCTCGCTCGCCTATCTCAAACGGTTCCCGGTCGATGCCTTGAAGATCGACCGGTCGTTCGTCAACGATCTCGGTCACGATCCCGAGGACGTGGCCTTCGTGAGGTCGATCGTGTCGCTGGCCGATGCGCTCGGGCTCGGAGTGGTCGCCGAAGGGGTCGAGACCCAGCTGCAGGCGGAGATGCTCGTGGAGCTCGGCTGTCACCGAGCCCAGGGCTTCCTCTTCGCCAAACCGGGACCGCCCGAGGCGCTGCGCGAGCTGTTGGTCGGCTACGTCGGCTGAGCGGCGGTCATCTCGCCCGCATCGACGTGCACTCGTCGGCCGACCATCTCCTCGGTGGTGAACAGATGCATGAGAACGGGGTCGGGACTCGTCGCCCAGCTGCGGGCGCCGTCTTCGAAACGAACGATCGCGATCGCCCGCTCCGGGCCATCGTGGCCGTACTCGACCGTGACGCCGTCGAGAGTGGCCGACCCGACCCGTTCGGGCTCGGCGACGGCGACGGTGGTGCCGAAGCTGCCGAGCTCGTCGATGCCGTGGGGGTCGATCGGCGGGCCGGTCGAGTAGATCCCGAACGCGTGCTTCGCCGCGTGACCACCGTTGCCCTGGACGACACCGATCGATCCGGGGTCGGCGCGCAACGTCGCGACCATCGAGATCAGCGCCTGGCCGGCCGCGAAGTTCAGCGGGGCCCCGGCGAACGCGAGACCTCCGTCGACCGTCAACCGGCGACCGGGGTCGAGGCCCAACGCATCGACCGTGAGGGCGACGATCGACGGGAAACAGGAGTAGAGGTCGACGTGATCGATGGTGCGATCCGAGCCGACGATCTCGACGACGCGGGCCGCGGCAGCCCGAAGTCCGACGGCCTCGTGGACTCGTTCGCGTTCGAGCAGGCTCGTGGTGTCGACCGCGGTGACGGCTCGCAGCGGGTGGATGCGGCGCTCGGTGGGGACACCGAACCGGTCGGCCGCCTCGGTCGAGCAGATGACCACGGCCCCGGCCCGGTCGACGTCGTTGTTGGCACACATCGCCTTCGTGTAGGGCCAGCTCACCATGCGGTTGCCGGGCGCCGGGTCACGGATCTGCGCCGCGGTGAGCCCCCGGCGGTCGGCGGCATGCGGGTTGGTGGTCGCGGCGTCGGCGTAGCCGGCCCAGAGATTCGCGGCCCGGTCGCGGGCCTCGTCGAGAGACTCTCCGCGGGCGGCCCGAATCGCGCTGTCGAGGACGGCGTAGCTGTTGCGGGGAACCTCGCCGCCGCGCTCGATCGCCACCCGGTCGCCCATGTCGAGCGGCGGTCCCCAGCGCTCGACCGTCGCATCGTCGATCTCCGCGCGACGACGCGGCTTCTCGCCTCGTGCGGCCAGCCGCCGCCGGGTGTGGTTGCACTCGCCGCCGGCGATCACGGCGACGTCGAGCTCGCCCGCCCTGATCCGCTCGGCCATGACGTGGACGACGTGAATCGGGATGTTGCCCCCGAAGGTCGTGAGCATCCCGTGCACGTCGTCGAGACCCAGCTCCCGAGCGACGAGCGCGCCCGGATTCCGGTAGCGCCAGAGACCCCCGACCACGGTGATGACATCGATGTCGGCGAGCACTCCGCGGCCCCCGCTGTCGGTTGCCGCGTCATTCACCGCGCCGGCCATCAGTTCGATCGGGTCGGCCGCATCTCGTCGACCATCGTCGCCCGGCGGCGTCGGTGAGACCTGGGCGGCACCGACGATAACGGGGGTTCGGGGGTCGACGGTCACGGCGAATAGGGTACGCAGCGTCCTCGACGAATGACGCAAGGGAGCCGACATGGCGATCACCCCCGACACGATCCTGCTGACCGACAGGATCGCCGTGGTGACCGGAGCGGCCCAGGGCATCGGCGAGGCGACCGCCCTCGCGCTGGCGGCCTTCGGCGCCGATCTCGCGATCTGCGACACCCAAGGAGACAAGCTCGACGGGGTCCGGGCCCGCATCGAGGCGATGGGACGCCGCTGCCACGCCACCGAGCTCGACGTTCGTGACGAGGCCGGTGTGGGCGCGTGGCTTCGTGCGGTGCACGGGGAGCTCGGCCCGATCGACGTGCTCGTCAACAACGCCGGCGGTGGCTTCCACGCGCTCTACGAGAAGGTGTCGCCCAAGGGCGAGGGTGTGCTGATCGCGGAGAACTTCGGCACCGTCACCAACTGTGTCCGTCATGGGGTGGCCTTGATGAACGACGGGGGTTCCATCATCAACGTCACGTCGGTCGAGGCCTACCACGCGGCCCCCGGCTTCGGTGTCTACGCGGCGATGAAGGCGGCGGTCGAGCAATTCACGAAGACGTTGGCGATGGAGCTCGGACATCGGGGAATCCGGGTCAACTGTGTCGCCCCCGACATGATGCCCACGCCCGGCGACGAGGATCTCCAGGCCGACAGCAGCGCCTTGATGGAGGGGTTGCATCCGACCCCGCTGCGCCGGATGGGGGCAGCCGACGAATGTGCAGCCGTCGTGGTCTTCCTCGCGGGAGGGATGGCGAGCTTCGTCACCGGCTCGTCGATTCCCGTCGACGGCGGGACGATCGCCGCCTCGGCCTGGAAGGTCCGACTCGACGGCACCTTCGGCCTCTAGCCGCTTCGTCCCTCCCCGGCGATGCCCCGATCCGGGGCGCGTCGCTCGCGCACGACGACCGACTGGCTCGCGATCGCCTGGAGGCCACCGTCGTCGCCCCAGATCCGGATCTGCCCGTGGCCGAAACCGTTGCGGATTCCGGCCGCCTCGATCTCGAGCAGGTACCAGTCGGTCGGTCGCACGTCGAGAATCCGGATCGTGTTGTCGAGGCTGTTGCTGCTGAGCGGCAGGCCGGAGGCCATCCCGATCCCCATCGGGACCCAGTCGCCGAGGATCGCCAACGTCGTCGCCGACGACGCGATGTCGTCGGGCGGCTTCGCCCACATGCAGATCCGGCCTTCGCCGTGGCCGGTCGGGCCGCCCCGGTCGTGGCCCGGCGGCGCGCTCGCGAGACGCTGCTCGAGATACTGGCCGAGGCTCTCCTGTTCGTAGCGGTGATCCCGGGCTCGGCACTCGTCGGGCGGTCGCACCTCGGGGACCACCGGCCACTCGCGCACCACCTCGAGCTCGCGGGTGCCGAGCGCGGCGTTGACGGTGACGATCTCCTTCTCCCCGACGTGGCCGATGACCCGGGCCTGGGTCGTGAAGCGGCTCGCGACCGAGACGTGGACGTCGAGATCCATCACGGAGCCGACCGGAGCGAACGAGAGGTACTGGGCGGTCGCCCAGACGACGGGACGTTCGGTCGTTCCCTCGAGCGCGGAGATCGCCGCCCCGAGCGCGGCACCGCCGAACAGGAACCGGGAGCGAACGCTGACCTTCGGTTCGACCGGCAGGATCCACCGCATCGGGTTGTGGGTCGCCTGGAGGCCCAGCCAGTCGCGTGCGTCCATGGTGGTCAGGCCAACGCGGCGATGATCGCCGTCGCCGCCCGTGAGGGATCCTCGAACGGTCCGGAATGGCTCCGGTCGGGCCAGAGATCGAGGTGGCCGTGGGGGAGTGCCTCGGCGATGAGCGGGGCGATCTGGGCCGGATTGCCGCTGTCTCCCGACCCGACGATGGTCACGTCGATGCCGATCTCGGGAAGGTGGTCGAAGAGGTCGAGGTCGATCCCCTCGAAGACGCGGGCCTCGACCTCGCCACTCGACTTCAACGTGATCCCATCGCCGTCGGGTCGAAACCCGTGCTCGACATAGTCCCGCAGCGCCTCGGGGACCACGTCGGCAAACGGGCCGCGTCCGGTGAGACGTTCGATCGCCGCGTCGAGCGAATCGAAACGGTCGCGACGGCGGCGGGCCGCCTCCGCCATCGGGTTGCTCGCGGGGACCGGCATCCCGGCGGCCGGAAACGCGATCGGTTCGTAGAGCCACGCGGCCCGGATCGTGCCGGGACGTCGGAGCTCGACATTGAGGACCGCGGCGCCGCCCATCGAGTGCCCGCACGCCCGAATCGGCTCCCCGTCGGGGAGTTGGCCGGCGGTACGGAGACGCTCGATGACGGCCACGGCGTCGTCGGCCATCCCCGACCACGGCAGGGCCATGTCGGGAGTGACGCTGTCGCCGTGGCCCCGCAGATCCGGCGCCCACACGTGAAACTGACCCCGCAGATGGTCGGCGATCGTCCGGTAGCAGCGGCCGTGGAACCCGGTCGCGTGGAGGAACAGCAGTGGCGGGCCGTCTCCTCCGAGGTCGTGAAGGGCGACCTGCACACCGTCGGTGGACTCGATCAACTCGGTCATGCGGTCATGTCGTCGGGGCGGGGATCCGGGCCATCGACGCAGCCTAGGGACCGAGGGTCAGACCCACCCACTCGCCGTCGAAGACCCGGTCGGTGGTCGGTCGCTCCCACGCGGCCGCGCATCGTTCGACCTGGGCACCGCGAAGGAATCCCGACGCGACGACGATCCGGGGCGGCCAGGGGAGGAGCCGGGCGAGCATCTCGTGGACATCGATCGTGACGTTGACGACGAGCACGTCGGCCGACGGCACTCGATCGAGCCGGGCGACCGACCCGAGCTCGGCGGTGATCGCGTCGGCCACGGCATTGGCGGCGGCGTTGGCGTTGGTCGCCGAGACCGCGGCCGGGTCGGTGTCGAGGGCGTGGACGGTCGCCCCCAGGCGAGCCGCGGCGATCGACAGCACACCGGAACCGCAGCCGATGTCGACCACTGTCGCGTCGCGCAGATCGATTCGTCCCAGCAGCTCCAGCGCGAGCCGCGTGCTCTGATGGGATCCGCTGCCGAACGCCGCGCCCGGGTCGATCGAGAGCGGGATCCCCCGGGTCGGCGTCGGCGCCCACGGTGGATGGACCACGAACCGGCCGGCCTCGACGGTCTCCATTCGGTCGCGTTCGCGGCCGAGCCACAGATCATCGTCGACGGCCTCGACGGGGGCGGTGGGCGCGAGCTGGTTCCGGGCCACGCGCGCCCGGTCGTGGTCCGCGAACGCGACCCGGATCGCACCCTCGAGCTCCTCGACACCGACGGCGCCGAGTGCCCACGCCTCGGCGGCCACGATGTCCGCGTCGGTTCCCGTGACGGAGACGAGGAAAAGGTGGTGGCTCAGGTCGACACGTCGGGTCGACCGAGACCCTGGGCTTCGCACAGGCCCATGTATGCCGCGTAGATGCCCGCCGCGTCGGTGATCGATTCCACATTGCCGTCGGCATCGAGGTTGAGGTTCGCGCCGTGGATCTGAAACCAGACATCGGTCGGCTCGATGTTGTCCTCCAACACGGTGAGGGTGTGTTCGGAGCCGGCCGGCTCGTAGAGGAACGATCCGGCCCGGTTGATGTCGGGGTACTCGGCGTACTTCCACGCGCCGCAGAGCGTGAACCCGAACACCTCGCCGGTGTGCTTGTGCTTTTGCACGACCGCGCCCGGGACGAAACGGTTCCGTACGATCCACAGGCCGGCCTCGATGTCGACCCTGACCAGCTTGAGGTCGACACCCGCGCCGGTGTCGACCCAGGGAATGTCGGCCTCGCCGAGATGTCGGGCTTCGGTCGGGGTCATGCGGTGGTCTCCGGTTCGGGGAACGGTCGGTCAGTCGCCGTCGTGTTGGCGAAGGAAGCGTTCGAACTCGGCCGCGAGGTCGTCGGCGTTGGGAAGCGACGACTCGGCGTGGGCGTCGTAGCGCTCCTCGAGACGGCGAACATAGTTGGCGACGTCGGGGTCGTCGACCATCGCCTCGTCGACTCGCCGTTCCCAGTCGTGGGCCTCCCGGTCGAGGGTGGCCCACCCGGTCGGAAGACCGGTGACCCGTTCGAACCGCTCCAGCAGGGCCCGTGACGCCTTCGGATTCGGTGAGCCGGCGACATAGTGCGGCACGCTGGCCCGCAACGACACGGCGGGAACCCCGATGCGATCGAGATGCTCGTGGAGCGCGCCCACCACCCCGGTCGGCCCCTGATAGCTCGGACGATCCAGCCGCATGAGGTTCGCCAGCGCAGCGTCGGTGGTCGAGCCGGTGATGGCCGGGGGCCGACTGTGCGGGGTCTCGGCGATCATCGCGCCGAGCGTGATGACCATCTTCACGTCGAAGCGGTGGATGACCTCGACGACCGCGTCGACGAAGGTGCGCCAGCGCAGGTGCGGTTCGACCCCCTGCATCAAGACGAGGTCACGGTCCCGATCGTCGAGCAACACACAATAGATGTCGTTGTGCGGCCACTGGATGACGCGATGCCCGTTGTCGATTCTCACGTGGGGTCGTCGTTCGTTGAAGTCGAAGAACTCGTCGGCGTCGATGTAGCCGACCTTCACGGCCGTGTCACGGCGGAGAACCTCGAGGGCGCCGGTGGCGGCACCACCGACGTCGAACAGGCCGTCCCAGGCGGTCACGAGAATCGGCGACCGCAGCTCCCGATCCGGCTCTCGTTCCCAAATCAGCTGATCCACCGCTCCAGCATGCCCTCGCCGGGAGGGTGTGCCCACTCCGAAGAGGTTCACACCGGGCGCTCCGCGGCCGATGGAGTTGGCGTGACCGTCGCGCCCCATGACGAGCCGGAGACCCGCTGGGATCCCGCGCTCGTGCACCGGATCGTTTGGATCCGTGCCGTCTCGTCGGCATCGCTCGGCCTCGCGACGTTGCTCCTGCCGGTTCTCGGGCCCGACCGGTTCGCGCTCGCCGGCATCCTCATCGGTCCCGTGGCGCTCGGTTCGTTCGCCGTCCGCCGGCTCGTTCGCCCGGATCGTGTCCTGGCCGTCGCCACCGTCGTGGACATGGTGTGGACCGTCGTCGTGGCCCATCTGATGCCCAACGTCTTCGCCCCGGCGATGATGATCGCGGTCGCCATGTTGGCGTTCGTGGCCAACGAGGACACCCGGGCGCTGTTCGTGTCAGCCGCGATCGGCGCGGTCGGGTTCACCTCCGCCGGCATCGCCGGGTCGGTCGACATGTGGGTGGTGATGTTGGTCGTCTACCTCATCTTGTTGCCCCTGCTCTTCCTGGTCGCGGGGACGCAACGGGAACGGGAGACCCGACACAAGGTCCGAACCCAGCATCGGGTCGAGCACGACGCGCTGACCGGTCTGCGCAACCGAACCGGGCTGGCCCGGGCGATGAGCGAGTCTCCGGTCGATGCCGTCATCGCCATCGATCTCGACGGGTTCAAGGACATCAACGACACACTCGGGCACGAGGCCGGCGACGAGCTCCTCATCGCGTTGGCCTCCCGGATGGACGCGGCGGTGGGGGAGTCCGGCGTCCTCGCCCGAACCGGTGGCGACGAGTTCTCGGTCCTGCTCCGGGGCACCGACGCCAACTCGACCGCCGGCGAGATCCTTCGGGCCTGCCGACACCGCATCGCCCTCGGCGACATCGACGTGTCGGTCGGTGCGTCGATCGGTGTCGCCTTCGCCGAACCGGGGGTCGACCCCGCGGAACTGCTCCGCCGGGCCGATCTCGCGATGTACGAAGCGAAGCGGACCCAGGTCGGGGTGCGGCGCTGGTCGGGCCAGACCCGCTCGGCGTCACGACAACGCGTGAGCCTGTCCGGCGACGTCGAACGGGGATTCGAGGACGGCGAGTTCGAGCTCTTCTTCCAACCGATCGTCGATCTGGTGACGGACCGGGTCGTCGATGTCGAAGGGCTCCTGCGGTGGCGTCATCGTCACCACGGCATGCTCCAACCGGCCGATTTCCTCGAGCTCGTCGAGGGGATCGGGCGACGCTCGACGATGGATCGCGTCGTGTTCGAACAGGCCGCATCCCTCGCGGCGACGCTGCAGCCGTTGAACATCGGCGTGTCGGTCAACGTGTCGGCCGGAAGTCTGCTGCGGTCGAGTGTCCCCCTGGTTCTGGCCGACACCCTGCGCCGGCACGACGTCGTGCCGCAGCGGATCACGATCGAGGTGATCGAGGACGAGATGGCCGACGAGCAGTCGACGGCGCGGGCGGTGCTCGGTGCCCTCGGCGAGCTCGGGGTGGGCATCGCGATCGACGACTTCGGCACCGGACACTCGTCGCTCTCCCGGCTGCGGCACCTCCCGGTGACCTCGTTGAAGATCGATCGCAGCTTCGTCTCCTCGATGCTGACCTCGGTCGACGACCAGGCGATCGTCACCGCGGTCAGTCACCTGGGCCGGTCATTGGATCTCGTCGTCGTTGCCGAAGGTGTCGAGGACATGGCGGTTCGGACCCACATGATCGACACCGGTCTGCCCGTCGACCGGCTACAGGGCTACGGGATCGCGCCCCCGATGCCGGCGGGCGATCTCGTCGCATGGGTTCAGAACCGCATCTCGGTGTCGCGAACCGATCTCAGTCCAGCCTGAGAACCCGGCGGGCGTTGTCACGGAGAAACGGCCGCCACACGTGGTCGCGAAACGGCACGTCGCGCATCTGCTCGAAGATCCGGTCGAGCGACAGCCCCATCGGGAAGTAGCCGGCGTAGATGATCTTGTCGGCCCCGCGCGTGTTCGCGTAGTCGATGATCGCCCTGGGGTAGTGCTTCGGAGCGAACGCCGAGGTGGAGTAGTGCAGGCCCGGCCACTTGAGCATCAACTTCACCGCGAGGTCCTCCCACGGCTCACACCCGTGGCGGGTGACGAAGGTGAGCTCGGGGAAGTCGTACATCACCTGATCGATGCGGCGGACGTGCTGGGCGTCGGCGGGAACCCGCGGGCCGGGAATGCCGGCGCAGCAGAAGATAGGGATGTCGAGCTCCACGCACAGGGCGTAGATCGGATACATCAACGGCGCGTCGATGGGGACCTGAGGGGTACGTCCCGACGGGAAGGCGGTGACGGCCCGGAGCCCCAGGTCGGCATGCATCGAACGAATCTCGCGGAGCGCATCGACACCGTCGTTCGGGTCGGGTTCGTAGGCCGCCACGAACCGGTCGGGATGTTCGTGCACACACCGATTCCCGTAGCCCTCGCCGTCGGGTTTGCAGCCGACCATCGCGATCTCGATGCCGGACCGGTCCATGAACGGAAGCAGCAGGTCCGCGCCCTGTGGTGGCTCGCTCAGGGATCCGTCGGCGCCGCGGGCCTGATCGGAGAACGGGACGTCCTTGAACATGTACTGGGCCGGGAAGTTCATGTTCGCTGATTCGGCGTCCTTCAACGCCCGTTCGAGGAACTTGTAGCGGTCCTTGCCGGTGGTGCCGGCGGTGGTCCCCATCATCGTGTCGACGATGCCGATGTCGTCGGGGAATGCCATTGTTCGACCCTAACGGGTACGGTCCCGCGCCATGGAACCGACCAGGCTGACCTTCACGGGTCGGGATGGGAACACGATCGTCGCCGATCGCCGGGGCGATCCCGGTGCCGATCAGGTCATCTTCTTGCACGGTGGTGGCCAGACCCGTCACTCGTGGGGTGGCACCGCGGCGGCGGTCGCCGAGCGGGGCTGGTGTGCGTGGACGATCGATGCCCGGGGCCACGGCGAGAGCGACTGGGCGCCCGACGGCGACTATCGACTGGGCCGCTTCGCCTCCGACGTCGAGGCGGTGATCGGCGAGATTGGCCGACGGCCCGCGATCGTGGGGGCATCGTTGGGAGGACTCACCGCCCTGCTGCTCCTCGGTCGTGAGGCGCCGGGGGCCGCCCAGGGCCTGGTGCTCGTCGACATCGTTCCCGCGATGGAGAAGTCGGGCACCGATCGGATCGCCGCGTTCATGAACGCGAACGCCGAGACGGGGTTCGCCGATCTCGAAGAGGCGGCCGACGCGGTCGCCGCCTACAACCACCACCGGGACCGGCCACCGTCGGTGGACGGCCTCCGCAAGAACCTGAGGGAACGTGACGGCCGCTGGTACTGGCACTGGGATCCTCGCTTCATGTCGCTCGTCGAGGGCCGCAACTCGTCGGAGATCAACGATCCCGACCTCCTGATGAGGTGCGCGAAGGCGATCGAGGAACCGATGATGCTGGTGCGAGGCCGGATGAGCGATGTGGTCAGCGCGCAGGGGGCGACCCGCTTCGTCGAGGCCGTGCCCGGTGTGTCGTTCGTGGACGTGGGCGATGCCGGCCACATGGTCGCCGGCGACCGCAACGACGCGTTCACCGACGCGGTGACCGGATTCCTCGAATCGTTGGGTTGACCTCGGCGCGGGACTTCAGCGCAGATAGACGTATTGGGCGTCGACCATCAGGTGATCGACGCCCGCGTCGTGCAGCGGAATCGACAAGTCGACCGCGTCGCTCTCGGCGGTCATCTGCATTCCGTGGTCGGCACACATGATGATCGCGGTGCGATCGAGCACACCCCGACGATCGATCTCGTCGATGATCTCTCCCATGCGGGCGTCGGTGTCGCGAATGGCGGCCCGACCGATCTCGCTGTGGGGGCCGCCGGCGTGGCCCGCCGAGTCGGTGAGGTTCAGGGTGAACCAGGAGAAGCGGGGAAGCGCGCCCAGGTCGCCGGACCAGGTGTACTTCGCGTCGGCGACGCTGTGGGCGTCGTAGACGCTGTAGTTCCGGTAGGCGGGAATGCCCATGAAATCGGGGTCCCGGTGACGCCGGCGCTCCTCATCGGTGAGTGGACCCTGGGCGCCGCCCGAGGACATCTGGATGTACGTCGACCAGTCGGCGCCACGATCGCCGTACTCGTAGGTCGCGACCGATGTGGCGCCGGGTTCGTTGCGATGCAGCGCCTCGTGGATGGTCTCGATGTCGTCACGCAGGTGATCTCGGGCCGTGATCATCTGGGCGAAATCGAGAAGGTCGACGACCCGATCGGCTTCCCGGTCGTACCAGGTGTTGTGAAGGACCCCGGAGCGCCCGGGGAGCACACCCGTCGATTCGGTCATGTGACTTCCGAGTGTGGCGGTGGGGAGACTCGCGATCGCCCCGTGGCGATACGACGTCCCCCGCTCGATCAGGTCGGCGATGCGCGGCGCCTCCCCCTTCGCCGCCATCTCGTGGAGGGCCTGGGGGTTGCAGCCGTCCCACAGAAACAGCACCACGTGATCGGGTCGCTGATCGGGATCGATCAACTCGGCTCGTTCGTCGCCGTCCTGGACCTTGAGTCGGATCCCTGAGCGGCGTCGACCAAGGCTGTCGTGGCCGTCGACTGGCGCGCAGCCGAGCAGGGCGGTGACCGTCGGCGCGACGTCGACCGTTCGCAGGTGCTCGTCGACGATCCCCCGTGCGACGATGCCCGGACCGGCCGCGATGAACGGCGTGCGGGCCTGGGTGGTGGACAACGATCCGTGTTCACCCGTGTTCCCGTGGAATCGATGGGTCGGCGCGTGGAGCACGACCAGGTCGGGGGCGTGGGCCGAGTCGAAGTACTGGGCGACGCTCTCCATCGCGAGCGGGGTGGCATGGTCGCCGAGACGAGCCCACGGATCGTCGGTCTCCTCGGCGACGAGGGTGCGCTGGTCGGTGCGCTGATCGCCGAGCGGGTTGACCCCCGACGTCGCCAGCACCTCGATCGAGTCGTCGTCGTTGCGACGGAAGTCGACCGAACCTCTCGCCGCCGCGGCCCGCAGACCGTGGGCCGTTCGTCGGAGGACCGTGTCGACCTCGTCGGAGAGCGCGGGGTCGGTGAGAACGGCTTCGGCTCGATCTATCGTCATCCCCGAATGCTAAACCACTCATGAGGTTGACTTTCGTGCCGATTCTCTTAGGGTGAACCCCGTGAAGCCCCAGACCGCCCTGCTTCTTCTCGTGTAGGCGAGCGCCCCATACGGTGCTCGCCGAACCCCTCGTGCCCTCGGGCCCGGGGGGTTTCGTGTTTTTCAGCGTCGGTCCCTTTGTCACCAGCCCAGAAAGAACCATTCCCATGACCACGATGCCGTTCGAGAAGTACCGCCCGTTCCCGGCGGTGGAGCTTCCTGATCGCACCTGGCCGGATCGTCGAATCGAGTCGGCTCCGGTGTGGTGCTCGGTCGACCTTCGCGACGGCAATCAGGCGCTGGTCGACCCGATGGACGCCACCCGCAAGCGGCGTCTGTGGGACCTGCTCGTCCGGATGGGTTTCAAGGAGATCGAGGTCGGGTTCCCGGCCGCCTCGCAGACCGACTTCGATTTCGTTCGCGAGTTGATCGACGGCGGCCACATTCCGAACGACGTCACGATCCAGGTGCTGACCCAGGCGCGGGCCGACCTGATCAATCGCACCTTCGAGGCGATCGAGGGAGCACCCGGCGCCATCGTCCATCTCTACAACTCGACGTCGACGACCCAGCGGCGCGTCGTGTTCGGGCTCGACCGACAGGGGATCATCGACGTCGCCGTCAACGGGGCCCGGATCTGCATGGAGGGGCTCGCCCGCTCGGGCAACCCCGATTCCATTCGCTGGGAGTACTCGCCCGAGAGCTACACGGGGACCGAACCCGACTTCGCCATAGAGATCTGCGAAGCCGTCATGGACGTGTTCGAGCCGACGGCCGACACCCCGCTGATCCTGAACCTCCCGGCAACCGTCGAGATGTCCACGCCCAACCTCTACGCCGACCTGATCGAGCGGTTCGATCGCGACATCAAGAACCGTGACACGGTGCGCCTGTCGTTGCATCCCCACAACGATCGGGGAACCGCGGTGGCGGCGGCCGAGATGGGGCTGATGGCCGGGGCGGACCGGGTCGAGGGAACCCTGTTCGGCAACGGTGAACGCACCGGCAACGTCGATGTCGTCACCGTCGCGCTCAACCTGTTCACCCAGGGCGTCGATCCGCGACTCGACATGAGCGACATCGACGAGATGCGGCGCGTCTACGAGTTCTCCAACCGGATGACCGTCGATCCGCGCCACCCCTATGTCGGCGACCTCGTCTACACCGCCTTCTCCGGCAGTCATCAGGACGCGATCAAAAAGGGCATGGCCGACATCTACGACGTGCAGCCCGGTGAGGAGCTCGTCGGCAACTACGACGCGTGGGACGTCCCCTACCTGCCCATCGACCCCCGCCATCTGGGGCGGAGCTACGAGGCCGTCATTCGGGTGAACAGCCAGTCGGGCAAGGGCGGTGTGTCGTATGTGCTTCTCCACGAGTACGGCCTCGATCTCCCCCGCGGTCTCCAAGTCTACTTCTCCAAGAAGATCCAGAAGGTGACGGAGGATTCGGGCACCGAGATCACCTCGTATGAGATCCACCGGCGTTTCATGGCGGAATACGTCGAGCCGTCGACGCGGCGGGTCGAGATCGTCGGCCATCGCGCCACGAGCGACACCCTCGACAGCGGCCTCACGACGCTCGAGGCGAAGCTGATCGTCGACGGCGAGGAGCTGATGATCACCGGCGAGGGCAATGGCCCGATCGACGCGTTCGTGGCCGGCCTCACCGCGGCCGATCTGTTCGACGGCAAGATCGCCGACTACACCGAGCACACCATGGGGACCGGGTCCGATGCGACCGCGGTGGCCTATGTCGCGGTCGACACCGGTGCTCGGGACCTGGTCTGGGGGGTCGGACTGCACGAGTCGATCGTGTCGGCGTCGCTGCGGGCGATCGTCTCGGCGGTCAACGCGCGCTCCTCGGCCCAGTCGTGATCAGGCCGGGTCGCGGATCCGCATCACGGAGTCGAGCGCGACGGACGCGACGAGCAGACCATCGGGTCGGAACCAGTTCGCCAGGCTGAGAGATCGGCCGTTGGCAGCCGACGGCGTGTCGACGTCGAGCAGGTGCCAGTCGGCGATCTCGATCGGGTGATGGAACCAGACGGTGAAGTCGAGCCCGAATGTCATGACGGCGTCGATGTCGATGATCGAGTAGCCCTCGATCGGCCGCCAGGCCGACGCGACGAGAAAGAGGTCGCTGGCCATGACGAGCATCGCCGGGTTCGTGTTCGGATCGTGTGGTGGGGTGCCCGGTGCCCGCATCCAGTGCCGTTGTCGGGGCGAGCTCACTTGGCGGGAATGAGCCGGCGGGTTGTTGAGGTCGATGACCTCGAACCCGGCGCCGCCGAACGCCCGCTCGGGGTCGGGCGGCGTGACATCGGCCCTGTCGTGCTGGTGGCCGAGCTCGGTGTCGTCGGGTCGATGGAAGACGACGGTTGTCGTCGCGATCAGGTCATCGCCCGAGGTCACCTCTATCCGACGGTCGGCGAAGGTGTTCGAGTCGGAAACGGTCGACACCCGGTGTCGGATCGGTTGATGGGGCGGGGCCTGGCGCAGGAACCGGACCCGCACCGAACGGGGGACCATGTCGGTCGTCTCCGCTGCCGCGACGAGGGCCTGGGCGCCGACGAATCCGCCGAACACCCAGCGAGCCGACGGCATGACGAGACCGGGACCCTCCCAGGTCGTCTCGTCGATCCGGGTCAGTTGCAGGCCATCGAGGAGATCCCGGGTCGTCGTGATGGCCGGGCCGGTCACGGCGCGATCGCCACGACGGTCCAATCGAGGATGGGGGTGCCGTCGGTGGAGCTCTCGCCGCCCGGATCGTCGGGGCCCCGATGGGCGAAGCCGGCGACTCGGATCGCGAAGGCCCGACCGTTGCCCGCCGCGGCCACGTCCTGCAGCGTGTGCCGAAAGGACAGGAGGTCACCTTCGAACGCGGGCCCGGTGTGGTCGCAGCCGTGCCATCCGACGACGGTCGCCATGCCGGGCAGCACCCGTGAGAGCGACGCCTGGGCGAGCCCCACCACGTGACCTCCGTAGACGAGGCGGACCGGATACGGCGACTTCTCCGCATCCCGATGGATCATCGCGAGATTGTGGGTGAGCCGCACCATGCCGGTCGCCCCGTCGATCACATCACGGGTCGGATCCTCGATGGTCTCACCGATCACCCAGCTCGTCGGGGCGCCGAGCGGCGAGAAGTCCCACGACGCGGGGACCAGGTCGGCGTAGGCCCGCAGATCGAGCGGGCCGCCTTCCCCGAGATCGTCGTGATGACCGGGAGCTGCCGTGTCGTCGGCCTGCGGCAGCATCGGGCAGCGTTGGTACTCGACCGCGGGTTCGCCGGCGGCGGTGGTGACGATGTCGACGAGGACCTTGCCGCGGCGGGCCCGCCCCGCCTTGTGCGAGCCGTCGGCGAGCCCGGACACCGTGACGACGGTGGCGACCGAGTCACCGATGAACACGGGGCGAACGAGTCGCACGTCGCGGTAGAAGAGGTTCGCGATCGCCCGGCGGCTGATGGTCGTGCTCTGCCCGATCGACAGCTGCATCACGAGTCCGGGACTGACCAGACGGCCCGATCGCCCGGTCACTGCTTCGGTCAGGTCGGCGTCGAGGGTCATCGGCAGACGTTCACCGACCCACGCCTGGTAGAGGGCCGCCATGCCGTCGTCGACGGTCACCGATGGTTGACGGGGCAGCTCCTGACCGACGGAGAGCTGGTCGTAGAACGGGCCGTCGAGAGGGATCACAGGTTCGCGACCTCGTTCTCGATCCGCGCTTCGATGTGCAAGCGGGCTTCCTCGACCCGCGTGGGGATGTGGGCCGAGGGGAAGAGCCCCTCGTAAGGGGTGTAGCCCTTCAGGACCGTCTTGGCGATGGTGTCCTTGTGGACCTCGGTCGGGCCGTCGGCGATGCCCATCACCGGCGCGGTCATCCACATGCCGATGAGGGGCATGTCGCTGCTGACCCCGAGCGAGCCGTGCGAGTGCAGCGCCCGGTAGACGACATCGATGAGGACTTTGGGTGTGGCGACCTTCACCCCCGCGATGTGTTGTCGCACCTTGCGGTAGTCGCCGACCCCACCGTGTTCGGCCGCGGTCTCGTTCTCCTGATCGATCAGCCACGCGGTGTAGAGAACCTGGAGACGGAACTGCTGGATCTGGATCCAGGAGTCGGCGATCCAGTGCTGGATCGCCTGCTTCTCACCGATCAGCGAACCCTTCGTCTCCCGGGAGATCACCCGTTCGCACATCATGTCGAGAGCCCGCTGGGCCATCCCGACCGAGCGCATGCCGTGGTGGACGCGGCCGCCGCCGAGCCGGGTCTGGGCGATCTTGAACCCCGAGCCCTCGTCGCCGAGGAGGTTCTCGGCCGGTACTCGGACGTCGTTGAACCGCAGGTAGGCGTGGCCGGCGTCGGCCCCCGACGATCCGCCCCCGAGGTGCACGTCGCGGATCAGCTCGAGGCCATCGGCGCCGGCGGGAACCAGGATCATGGATGACCCCTGATAGACCGACACGTCGGGGTTCGTGATGACCATGACGATCAGGAACTCGGCGTAGCGGTAGTTCGACGCGAACCACTTCTCTCCGTTGATGACCCATTCGTCGCCGTCCCGCACGGCGGCACAGGTGAAGTAGGCGGGGTCCGATCCGGCCTGGGGCTCCGTCATCGAGTAGGTCGTCGAGATCTCGCCGCGCAACAAGGGTGCCAGGTAGCGCTCCTTTTGTTCGTCGGTCCCGTAGTGGGCGAGAATCTCCGCGTTGCCCGAGTCCGGGGCCTGACAGCCGAAGACCGACGGGGCCCACGAGGAACGACCGAGAATCTCGTTCATCATCGCCAGCTTGACCTGGCCGTAGCCGCGACCGCCGAGCTCGGGGCCGATGTGACAGGCCCACAACTCGTTCTCCTGCACCTTCTTCTGCAGCGGCCGGACCAGACCCTGGGCCAGTTCGTTTCCCTTGTCGAACGGAGAGACGGTGGTGCGGAAATAGAGATCGAGCGGCTCGATCTCCGTCTTCACGAACTCCTCGATCCAGTCCAGCTTCTCCTGAAATTCCGGTTCGACTCCGAAATCGATCGCCATCGTCGGGCCCCTTTGTTCGCGTTCGGATACTACGAGGCGAGTGGGTTCGTGGCGAAGTGAGTCGTTGCCGGGTCGATTCGTCAGGTGGTTGGGTCTAGGGTCGACATCGCCGGCAGGGGATGCGCGGTGACTGCGGAGGAAGAACATGTCCGACCAGAACACGCTCGTTGTTCGTTTGCTCGCGATCGTGGCGGCGGTTGTCTTGTTGGCCACGGCGTGCAGCAGCGATGGCCCGGATCTCGCGGACGTGGTCGACGACACCGGGTCCGGCGATGTGGCGAACGACGGTGGGGGCGACTCGGGCGCTCCCGCGGTGCCGGACGATTCGCAATCCGACGAGACGGCGGCCTCCGAGGAGTCCCCGGACATGGACAGCACCGACCTCCCCCCCGAGGCGCTTGCCGTCACGAGCTGTGCCGACATCGAGGCGGCGTTCGCCTCGATCGGTGGTCTCGCATCCGGCGGGATCGGGGCTCCCCCGGGCACCGACCTCGAGGCGGACTTCAATCAGTACCGGGAAGGGTTGCAGTCGCTCAAGTCCGAGGCACCGGAGTTGAGCGCCGACATCGACGCCGCGCTCGCCGGGCTCGAAGTGATCGGCGCGGCGATGGCCGAGTTCGATTGGAACGTGGGGAACCTGTCCGATCCGCAGGACGCGGCGGCGCTTGCCGCGGTGATGACCAACTCCGAGGCGTTGGGCATGCTGGATGCCATGACCAACATCGCGACCTGGATCGCCGGGAACTGTCTGGGCTGAGCGTCATCTGACAGATGCGTCAGCTAGAACTAGGGTGGTTCGCCGATCTCCAAGCCGCGCTGAACAGTGACCGGCCCCCGGATCCGGCGCTGGTCGCCGAACTGGTCCCGATCCAGGAGGCGGCGATTCCGCGAGGCACCGCCGTGTGGAGCGGAGGCCTCTCGGTGCAGGGATTCTCGCAGCAGAGCTACGACCAACTGCTCGACGTCAGCTCGTCGTTCCTCGAAACGGTGCAGGCGACCGCGCTCGTCAACGTTCGGGCGGTTGCCGATGGCGATGTCGACGCAGCTCGTACCGGCCTGGTCGCCGAGGCGGCTCAGATCGTCTGGCTCGAGGCCTACATCGCCGGCCTGACCAACGGTGAGGGAGAGATCGAGCTTCCGGCGTTCCGATAGACGGCTACGGCAGTCGGGTGGTCGCGGCGAGTTCGGCGGCGTTGCGGGCCATCCCCAGCACCACGTCGCCGAACGACGCCATCTTCGGGTTGTCGGCGCCGCCCCGGACATAGCGGGCGTAGCCGCCCTCCAAGACGATGGCCATCTTGAACCGGGCGAGGATCACGTAGTAGTCGATCTCGTCGACGTCTCGTCCCGAGATCGACGAGTAGCGCTCCAGCAGATCGGCCTTGTTCGGCATGCCTTCGTAGTCGACATAGCCGCTCCCAGTGCGGTCCTCACCCTCATCGGGCCATCCCATGACGACCCAGGCCAGGTCGAGGAGCGGGTCGCCGACGGTACCCATTTCCCAGTCGACGATCGCGGCCATCCGGGCGGGACCGCCGTGGTGGAACATCACATTGGCGAACTGATAGTCGCCGTGCATGATGCCCGGCTCGTAACTGCGAGGTCGGCGATCCCGCAGCCACCGGGCGGCCTCGTCGAGACCGGGGATGTCACGGAACTTGAACGCATCGAGGTGGGCCAGCCAGCGATCGACCTGGCGTTCGTGGAACCCGTCGGGCCGGCCGAGCCCGTCGAGCCCCCGGGCCGACCAATCGACGCGTGACAGCCTCGCGATCGCATCGACGAGTTCGAAGGCGAGACCGGGGCGCGCGTCGAGGTCGGACAGAAACGGCTCGGGCCAGTCGGGCTCGCTGATCGGCGACCAGCCGTCGATGAACTCCATCAGATAGAAGGTGCTCCCGAGAACCGTCGTGTCCTCACACACCCCCCAGGCCCGACAGTGGGGCACATCGGTGTCGGTGAGCGCCTCGATGATCCGGTATTCGCGCAACATCGTCTCGTTGCGCCCCTTGGGCACGACGCGGGGTGGGCGGCGCAGCGCCCAGCGATGATCGCCGCGCCGAACCTCGAAGATCTCGTTGGATGCCCCGCCGGAGATGAAGCGGGAGCTGAGCGGCTCGCCGGTCCCGGGCAGTCCTTCCTCGTCCATCCATCTTCCGAGCGCGACCGGATCGACCAGTCCCTCGGTGCGCTCGTCGTCTGGGGTCGCGTCGGTCATCTGTTCACCTTCGGGGTCGGGGGGAGAGAAGTCGGGGTCCGTCGTCGGTCACGGCGACGATGTCGCGATGTTCGCCGTCGCACACGCTGAGCACCATTCCCGGATCGAGCACCTCGGCCGCGCCATGGTCGCGCTCGATCACCGGACGTTCGAACCCCATGCCGAGACCGCGGACGAGCCAGCGCCCTCGAGCCGCGGCGGCGAGCGACGCATGGGTGGCGCCGGCGACGCAGGCCTCGGTGAGCGCCGTCGACGATCTCCGTTCGCCGTCGACGAATCGGCCGCCGAGGCCCCCTTCGTAGCCATCGACGAGGACGCCGAGATCGACGACGACCGCACCCTCGACGGTGTGGACCCGAGGCGCCGACGACGGGATGGTGTGACCGGTCGCGGCGATCGCCTCGATCGCGGCACCGACGCCGTTGGTCGGATCGTCCAGAGCGGCGGTGACGCCGGTCCAGGCGACCGTGCAGGCGATCCGAATCCGCTCGATCTCCTCGACGCTCTTGATCCGGCGGGCCCGGGTCATGACGTCGTCGGCCGGTACCACTTCGGCCCCCGGGGCGATCCGGCCGATGGCGCGGGTGAACGAAGGGCTGACCTCGTCGACGCCGATCCGTCGGGCCTCGGGCAGCCCCGGAACCATGGTCATCGAGGCCGCCATCACCCGCGGGTTCCACGTCGACGGGTAGAGATCGTCCCATCGCATCGTGTCGGGGAGACCGGCGCCCCAACTCGACAGCACATGGGTCCGGCCCGTCGCCCGCACGACGATGCAACCCGCCCCGAACGGTCTGGTGCCCGCCGTCCACAGACGGTGCATGCCGCTCGCGTAGTTGGCGTCGTCCTGGCGCCCCAGGACGAGCACATCGAGGTCGGCATCGGCCATCGCCGCGAGGACACGGTCGCGGCGGTGCCGGAGCAACGATGGCGCGGTCATCGGCCCTGCCCGCGGTGTTCGAACGGCGCGTAGCCGGGGTTCGAGGTGAGGATCCGACCGCCGTCGTCGGTGACCACCACGATCTCCTCGGCCCGATAGCTGGCGACTCCGTCGTCCCAGATCACCGGTTCGAGAACGACGATCATCCCCGGCTCCAGCTGGTATCCGTCGTCGAACTCCGGCCCGAGGTCGGATCCGATCATCGGCATCTCGGCGCTGTCGAGCCCGACGCCGTGGGCGAGATAGAAGTGCGGCAGCCAGGGCGTGACGCCGTCGTTGGCTGCCGTCGCCGCTCGACCGACATCGCCGAGCGTCGCGCCCGGACGGATCGCCGCGTAGGACGCGTCCATCACCGCCACCCAGCGATCGAAGCACGCCCGTTCCTCCGCCGTGGGGTCGCGGCCCACGATCCACGTGCGGCCGAAGTCGGAGGCGTACCCCTCGTAGCCGTGACCGGCATCGACCCAGACGAGGTCGCCCTCGGCGAAGACCGGGTCGTCGATCCCGGTGGGAAACGCGACATCCCCGGTGCTGGTGCGGGGTCCCGCCGAGCGGCTCCGGGGCATCACCTGAAAGATCGGGTCGATCTCGTTGTGGTCCGCACCCAGCTCCCTGAGCGCTCGGAGGTAGCTGCCGGCGACGCGGGATCTCGACGCGCCCGGAACACATCTCGCCCGGGCGACCGCCATCGCCTGCTCGTTGATGATCTGCGAGCACTCGATGCAGGCGACTTCGTCCGCGGTCTTGCACACGCGGGCCGGGCCGAGGATCCGACTGGCGTCGACGAGCTCGGCTCCGGCGAGAACGTCGGCTCGGGCCATCGCCCCCGTCAGCGTGTCGACCGCGATCCGGCGATCGGCGGTGTCGCCGATCGCCTCGGCGACGGCTCGGCGAAGTGCGCCCATGTCGTCGTCCAGCTCCGGCCACAGCCCCGCGCCGACGGTCGCGTCGAGATGATCGACCTCATCGTGGACGAACAGGTGGACGGGTCCCGCCGCGGGAACGATCGCGACGGGTCGCCGGTAGTTGATGTGGCTCGCGTCGACCGCGTCGGGGACATGGCCGCTCGCGTACGTGACATTGGGTCCGTGCAGCAGCAGTGCCGCGTCGACCTGCTGTCGTTCCATTTGGGTTTGGAGTCGGTCGAGACGTTCGCGGCGCATCCGCGCGCGGTCGACGGCCGGAAGCGGGGACATGAGATCAGCATGCACCACGGCCGCAAGGGTCGTCAGATCGATCCCGGGGGCGAGGACCGCGGTGCCTGCTGCGCAGACGGGTCGTCGTGAGCCGCCTCAGGCGGGGTTGTTCTTGAGGTCCTCGGCGATCAGCCGCATCTCGTCCATCACGTTGTCGGGCACCGTGTAGCTCTCCTCGTCCATGATCTGGTCGAGGTGTTCGGCGACCTGGTCCATCGTCAGGTGGCGGTCGAAGAATCCGGGGGTGACGCCGACGAAGACCCGGGCCACGCGGCCGGCCGCACACGCCAGGATCTCCCCGTTGAGCTCACAGGACTCGTGGCAGAGGAAGCCGACGACCGCGGTGATGTCCTCGGGGTCGGAGTCGTCGGCCAATGTGCCGAGCAGCCCTTCGGTCATCCGGGTCGCCGCGGTCGGGGCGATGACATTGGCGTGCACACCCTTGCGGCCACCCTCCTGCTTGATCGCCCGGGCGAACCCCACGAGGCCCATCTTGGCCGACGAGTAGTTGGTCTGGCCGAAGTTGCCGTAGAGCCCGGCAGGCGAGGAGGTCATGACGATGCGTCCGTAGCCCTGCTCGCGCATCAGGCGGTACGCCGGCAGCGTCACGTTGAACGAGCCGGTGAGATGGACGTCGATCACGGCCTGCCATGTCTCGATGCTCTGGTTGTGAAACGCCTTGTCACGCAGGATGCCGGCGTTGTTCACCACGATGTCGATTCGGCCGAACTCCTCGACGGCCTGGTCGACCATGTTCTGGCCGCCGGCCACGTCGGACACCGAGTCGGAGTTCACGACCGCGATCCCGCCCGCCGCCGTGATCTCGTCCACCACCGGCTGGGCCCCGTCGAGGTCGTTGACGACGACCATCGCTCCCCGCCTCGCCAGTTCGAGGGCGTGGGCCTTGCCCAGGCCGTTGCCGGCGCCGGTGATGATGGCCACCC
Source organism: Actinomycetes bacterium (assembly GCA_024276495.1). Lineage (GTDB taxonomy): Bacteria > Actinomycetota > Acidimicrobiia > Acidimicrobiales > Aldehydirespiratoraceae > JAJRXC01. The sequence continues at coordinate 30,354 of JAJRXC010000059.1, read as the reverse complement.
GTTCGTCGAATCGGAGCTCGCTCATTGTCAGTCCTCTTTCTCTGGAACGTTCTGGGGAACGGAGGAAGCTGCGATGTCCGCAGCCCATCGGTAGTCGGCCTTGCCGTTCGGTCCTCGAACGATCTCCGGCACGACGATCACTGTACGGGGCAGCTTGTAGCGCGCGAGATGCCCGGCGCAGTGGTCGATGATCTCGGCGACCTCGACCGGCTCCGCGACGGAGACCAGGGCGCACACCTCCGAGCCCCAGCGGTCGCTCGGTCGACCCACCACGATCGCGTCGGTGACCGCCGGATGGGAATGAAGAGCAGCTTCCACCTCCTCGACGAAGACCTTTTCGCCCCCGGTGTTGATGCACACCGAATCGCGTCCGAGCAGTTGGAGCCGGCCGTCGGTGCGCCACTGTGCCCGGTCGCCGGGAACAGAGTGACGGACGCCGTCGATGACGGGGAACGTCTGCGCGGTCTTGACCGGGTCACCGAGATAGCCGAGCGGGATGCGACCGGATCGAGCGAGCCAACCGGTGGCGCCGGGCTCGGGCGGCACGACCGCTCGCATCTCCTCGTCGATGAGGCACGTGCCAGGGCCGGGATCGAAGACCCCGGCCTCCACGGCGGTGGGATCCGTCGCGACGTTGCGCCCCTGGGTCCCGCTTTCGGACGACCCCATCGAATCGATGATGCGCAGGCCGGGGCGATGGGCGAGGAACTCCTGCTTGATTCCCGGCGTCATCGCCGTCCCCCCGGTCGCGAGCACCTTCAGCGGCGAGATGTCGTAGGGATCGCCGACTGTGGCGGCGCGGTCGAGTTCGTCGAGGAGCGGTCGACCGAACGCGTTTCCGACCACGATCATGAACGAACACCGCTCCCGGGCGATGGTCCGCAGGACGTCGGCGGGATCGAGCCGATCGACGACCTCGCCGAAGACGACCGGGTCGCCCCCCATCCATCCGAGGAAGGCGAGCCAATGGCCGGCCCCGTGCATGAGCGGAGCGGCGATGAGATACGGATACACGCGCGGCTCCGCGGCCCGATCGACGACCTCCTCGTAGCCGGTGAACTCCCGGCCGGTCCGAGGGTCGGCGCCGCCCATCGCGGCCGGCCAGATGTCGGCCTGGCGCCAGAGCACGCCCTTGGGGAGCCCGGTCGTTCCGCCGGTGTAGACGATGTAGAGATCGTCGGGGGAGCGGACGAGATCGGGCTTCTCCGATGACGACTCCGCCAGCAAGGTCTCGTAGTCGAGCGCACCGTCGAGCAGCGTCTCGCCACTCTCGTCGCGCACCTGGATCAGGGTGCCGAGGGCGGGAAGCTCGGCCCGGATCGAGGCGATCGCGGGAGCGAATCGAGCGTGGTAGACGATTGCCCGGGCATGGGCATCAGCGAGGAGCGCGCGAAGTTCGTCGGCGACGTAGCGGTAGTTGACGTTGAACGCGACGCCGCGGGCCTTCCAGGCGCCGAGCATGCTCTCCAGGTACTCGGGCCCGTTGTGCACGCAGAGCGCGAGATGATCCTGGCCCGACTCGTGGTCGGCCAGCCCGGCTCGCTCCGCGTGGCAGCCGACGCCCCGGTCGAGCAGGGCGTTGGCGAGGCGGGTGCTGCGTTGGTCGACCTCGGCGAAGGTCAGGCGGCGGGTGGGCGTGATGATCGCGTCGCGATCGGGAATGCGATCCGCGATCCGCTCGAAGACCTCGGCGATGTTCGCGTCGAATCCCGGGCGACGGGGACCGGTCACGGTGCCTCGGCCAGCGAGTCGTACCTTCGGAGGAATGCCGCGGTCTGGCCCCTGGTCGTGTCCGCCTCCGGCGTGAACGTCGTGGGTGACGTGCCCTGGGTGACGCCGACGTCGACTGCCCAGCCGACCGCGGTGGACGCGAAACCGGCCGGTGACACGTCGGTGAACGGTCCGGGTTCGGCCTCCGGCCGGCCGTTCAATCGCCACAGGAACGTCACGAACTGGGCTCGGGTCAGCGGGTCGTCCGGCGAGAAGGTGGTCGGAGTCGTTCCGGTGGTGATCCCGTTCTCGACCATCCAGGCGATCGCGTCGCTGAACCACACGTCGGGTGGGACGTCGGCGAACGGCGCGGGTGTCGTCGCGGCCGGGGAGCCCGACATCCGCCAGATCATCGTCGCCCCCTGGGCCCGGGTCAGTGAGTCGTCGGGACAGAAGCGATCCGAGCGGCATCCGGTGGTGATCTCGTTGGCCGACAGCCAGGCGATGTCGGCTTCGAAGGTGGAGCCGACCGCATCGCAGAATGCCTGATCGGCCCCGGGGGTGAAGACCTCGCACACGATGTTGGCGGTCCCGACCCACACGTATTCCCAGGGCTCGGGGTCGGGGCCCGCCGACGCGGCGCCATCGGGATAGCTCGGAACCCATCCGTAGCGTTTGGCGTTGGCGAAGTTGTCGGCCGAGAGCCACTGGTGGGCCGCGGTCGTGGTGAACGCGCCGAGGACCTTCCCCTCGGATGTGAGATCCATCGCGTAGCCGGTGTGATGGCGCGAGAATCCCGGCGGCGCGACGCGACGCAGCGTCGTGTCGATCGCGGCGGCGTCGGTGCCGGTCAGCAGTGAGCGGAACAGCTCGGCCTGACGGGCGGTGGATCGGTAGGCCGACGTGAGCCCGATCGTGATCCCGTCGGCGGCGGCCGCGTCGCGTAGCGCGACCCAGGCCGCCGCCGCCTCCGGTTGCAGCAGGCGGCCGTCGATCGGGGTGAGGGCCCGGTTCGGTTCCGGACGCCGCCGGTAGCCGCGCTCGACCGCGATCTCCCGAATCCGATGGTCGAGGGTCGCGTCGCCGGTGATGGCCGGAGGGTCGCCGATCTCGCCCAGACCATCGAGGATGCCGGAGTCGAACGTGTCGACGAGCTCGTCGACGGTGAGTGGTGTCGTCGCGGCGATGTCGGCCGGAACCGCGGCGTGGGCCGCGGGGATGCCGAGCCCGCCCAGGACTGCACCGACGACGAGCGTCGCCCACCCCCGCCGCCGCACGGTTGTCAGCCGGCGTTCGCCGCGGCGCGGTCCCGGGCCACCGCGTCGTAGGTCTCGTAGTCGGTCGCGGTGTCGTCGGCGAACTCCCATTCGAGCAGCCCGGCCTCGCCCCACAGGGTGCGGAGGTGGCCGTTGTTGGCATCGAGCAGCCCGAGCCGCCGGGTGTTGGGGACGAGCTTGGCGTAGAAACCGCGTTGGAAGGTGGTGAACAGCGACTTGTCGAGCGTCTGGGCTCCCTCGTGCAGCGCGGGGAGCGCCTTGTCGAGATCGACGTTCATCCGCTCCCAGATCTCCGGGATCGTCGAACGGTTGCGGTTGCGCAGGGTGTTCTCGGCGAGGAACTCCTGGCGATCCATCAACTCGGCGTCGCTCAGGTTCTCGTAGAACTCGCCGAGCGACAGCACACCGAAGGCGACGTGGCGGGCCTCGTCGCTCAGCACGTAGCGCAGCAGCTTCTTGAGCAACGGTTCCTGCGTCGATCGCAGCATCTGGCCGAACGCGGCGAGAGCGAGGCTCTCGATGATGATCTGCATCCCGAGGTAGGCGATGTCCCAGCGGTCGTCCTCCACCAGTGCCTGGATCTGCTGATCGAGATACGGACTCATCGGGTAGGCGTCGCCGAGTTTGCTGTGGAGGTACTTGGCGAACACCTCGGTGTGGCGGGCCTCGTCCATGGTCTGCGTCGACGCGTAGTACTTGGCGTCGATCCACGGCACCGTCTCGACGATCTTGGCCGCGACCATCATGGCGCCCTGCTCGCCGTGCATGAATTGACTGAGCGTCGCCTTCATCGCCTCGATGCCGAGCTCGGTGAACTCCTTCTCGCCCCAGTTGGCGAACGGGGAGCCCGGCACGTTCTTGGCGGCCCGGGCCACCTCGACCGTGACGTTGACCTGGGCCGAGGTCTGCACGAGACGTTCGGGGTCGACATCGGTCGACCAGTCGAGATCGTTGACGGAGTCCCACTGAGAGGCCATCGCCTTGTTGTAGAGGGTGACCAGCTGCTCACGATCGCGGTCGTAGTTCCACGAGAACACCCGTTGGGCGTTGTCGGTGATGAGCTTGATCGAGGCGTCGACTTCATCCTGGTCGGGTAGGTCGTCGTCGGGCAGAGTCATCCCCTGATGGTACGGCGCGTTCGGTCCGCGATCGAAACAGCCGTCAGGCGGCACGGGGCCAGTGGGTGTCGTGGCCGGGCACGTCGGTGCCGTCGGGGCGTTGGAGGTGCCATCCGCCTTCGGCATCGCGCCAGGCGTGGAAGCCTCGTTCTTTCGCTCGGTTGTGGTGCCCACACGCGGGTGCCCCGTTGCCGGGGTCGGTTCTCCCTCCGGCGCGCGCCGGATGGAGATGGTCGATCTGGCATCTGGAGGCCGGCACCCAACAGCCCAGCCAGTCGCAGCGCAGCTCGGAGAGCATCGCCGCGTCGCGGGCCGAGCCGGTGAAGAGCCGTTGGCGCCGTCCCAGGTCGATCACCACGCCGGCCGTGTCGAGCACCACTCGCCGCACGTGACCGATCATGGCGAACGCGAACGCCACGATCTCGGCGGGGTTGACCCAGCGGCCGTCGCTGGTGCGGGAGAAACGACTCCGGTCGGCCGGGTCGAGCGGTTCGGGGTCGCACCCGAGCAGGCGCTGGAGCTGATCCTCGAAGGTGAGATGATCGATCACGAGATCGGTCGTCGGCTCACCGACGTTTGCGCCCGGCAGTGCTCCCCCGCCTCGGTGGACGAGATCCATGAATGCGTCGTAGCGGAGTTGGGTGGTGGTGCGGGGAAGGAAGGCCTGCCACTCATCGCCGTGTTCGGCCTTGGCCTGCTCGATGTCGGCCAGCCGTTCGGCCTCGACCATCTTGTCGAGGATCTCGGAGCTCGCCGCCGTCGAGGGACATCATCCGGCCCCGGAGGTCCCAGAAGCCGTTGTAGTCCTGCACCAGCCGGATGTCGCGACGGCGGTCGCGGCCCGCGGCCTTGTCGGCTGCCCCTTCCTGATCGACCCGCGACTCCCACTCTCGACAGAACAGATCGAAGTCGGGGAACTCCAGCTCCTGGGCCGCCACCAGGAACTCGGCCTCACAGACCGGCAGCATCTCCTGGACCCGAGGGTTGGCCCACACCCTGGCGATACGCCGCACCTGGTCGGTGCCGATCAGTCCGTCGGCGTAGGCGGCCTGCACCGCGGGGAGATCTCGTGGACACTTCATCACCCGGCCCCGCTGCGCCGCCTCCATTCCCGACAGTTGGCCGTGGAGCCGCATCATGATGCGGGCCGAGAAGTGCCCGTCGGCCGCATACACCCGCGACCGGTCGACGCGGTCGAGAAGGGCGATCTTCGCCGCCTCGAGCCGCCGCGACATCCGCTCGAGCCGAGCGATCTCCTCAGCGGCAGTGTCTGCGCTCCGTCCATCGGTAACGAACATGTGTTCGATAGTACGGAGGGGGTGCGACACTACGAATCGAAGAACGAAGAAGCACGGCCGCTCTTTCCGGGCAAAGGGAGGTGGGTAGCATTGCCACCGTGAGCGGCGCGGCACAGACCAATGGCGAGAGTCGAATGAGCCTCGCTCGTAGCGTCACGGTCGGCATCGTCTCGGGAGTTGCACTCCTGGCCGCGATCGTGACCGGATGGGTGTGGTGGGACCGAGTGGGCGCATGGCAGGCCCATCCCGTGGTGCTCGTCGAGGACGGCGGCGACGATCTCAGTTTCGTCCTCTATGTGGGTTGTTTCGACGGTGAGAGTCGCGCATCGGCATCGGAGAACGACGAGCGAGTCCTCGTGATGGTCGAGGTTCGCGGGGGCCTCAACGACAACGATTGCCTCGGGGGCGCGGGGGTCACGTTGGATGCCCCGCTCGGCGACCGCGTGCTCATCGACAGAACGACCGGTGACACGATCCCCACGGACTGACCCCGCCGGACTGGTTCTGTGACATCGCAGGACGGCTGGGCGGTCCGGAGATGTCACAGAACGCGGGGGGTGGCGCGTTTGCCAGCGCACCAGCTCGTCCGCGACGCTGGGCCGAAGACCAGCTCAGGAGATCCCATGACCGAAGTCGTCATCGTCGAAGCCGTGCGATCCGCCGTCGGCAAGAAGAACGGCACCCTCGGCCACACCCATCCGGCCGATCTGCTCGGGCCGGTGCAACAGGCGTGTCTGGAACGGGCCGGGGTGGACAGCGCCCAGGTCGACCAGGTCATCGGCGGGTGCATCAACCAGATCGGGGCGCAGGGGATGAACATCACCCGCACCGCCTGGCTGTCACATGGTGGCGACGCGAACACGGCCTGCTCCACCGTCGACTCCCAGTGCGGGTCGTCGCAACACGCAGTGAACCTCGGATACTCGCTGATCGCGTCGGGGGCGGAAGACGTGGTGCTGGCCTGCGGTGTCGAGGTGATGACGATGCTGCCGGTCGGGTCCAACACCGCCAACGGGCCCGGGCGACCGGTGTCGCGCAGCTACTTCGAGCGCTACGAGTTCACCTCCCAGTTCGAGGGGGCCGAACGCATGGCCACGAAGTACGGCATCACCCGCGACGACACCGACGCATTCGGTCTCGAGTCCCAGGTGCGGGCCGCCCGGGCCCGCGACGAGGGTCGTTTCGAAACCCAGATCGTGCCGGTGCAGGCCGCGGTCGTCGACGAGAACGGCAAGAAGACCGGTGAGAGCGTGGAGTTCGCCCGCGACGAAGTTCCCCGGGACACGAGCCTCGAGGCGCTGGCCAACCTGAAGCCGGTCGCCCGAGAAGACGGCATCCACACGGCGGGCACGTCGTCGCAGATCTCCGACGGCGCCGCCGCGATCCTGCTCATGTCGGCCGACAAGGCGAAGGAACTCGGCCTCACGCCGAAGGCCCGGGTTGCCCAAACCGCGCTCGTCGGTTGCGATCCCGTGATCATGCTCGAAGGGCCCATTCCCGCGACCGAACGGGTGCTCGGCCGCGAGGGGCTGACCATCGACGACATCGACGTGTTCGAGATCAACGAGGCGTTCGCCGCGGTCGTGTTGGCCTGGGCGAAGACCACTGGCGCCGATCTCGAGAAGACCAACCCCAACGGCGGGGCGATCGCCCTCGGTCATCCGCTGGGTGGCACCGGCTGCATCCTCACGACCAAGGCGCTGCACGAACTCGAACGCACCGATGGCAGGTGGGGTCTCATCTCCATGTGTTGCGGGGGAGGGCTCGGCACCGGCACCCTCATCGAGCGGATCCCGTGAGCTCCGCCGGCCCGGAAGGTCTCGCCGGCATCGACGACACGTCGCACCTGGCCCAGGCCCGGGCCGCCATCGAGGCCGGCGACGCCGCCGGTGCCCTCGACCAGCTGACAAGGGCCGAATGCCAAGCCCGGCAGCTCAAGGAGTACTCGATCCGTTGGATCGCCGAGTTGCTCACGTGGATCGGTGAGACGGAAGGCGAGGCCGCGGTCGAAAAGGCGCTGCGCCGATTCGGTGATCGGAACCTGGCGGAGCGGGCCGCGCCCGAGAACGACTGGTGGTCGGTTCCCGCGGAAGTGCGAGCGAAGGTGGTCGCCCGGGCGATGCTCGCCAACGGGGCCGATGTCGAGCTGCACGAGGACGACGAGAAGATCGTCATGTCGTTTCGCTGCGGCAGCGGCGGCTGGCTGATCGACTCCGGCGCCTACGAAGGCGACGACGCGCTGCTGACCCTGACCGAAGCCGGGCCGCGCACGTTCGGCCGCGACTCGATGTGGGTCTACTGCGCTCACTGCTCGGTCAACAACGAGATGCAGTCCGTGGAGAACACCGGCCGGCTGACCAGCGTCGAGTTCCCGCCGCGACAACCCGGTGAGCCCTGCGTGCAGCATGTGTACCGACGACCCGAGGACGTCCCCGAGGAGATCTACCTGCGCATCGGCACCCGCAAGCCGGAACGGGATCAGGCGGGCGCGAAGTAGAGGTCGACCGCTTCGAGGTCGAACGACTGGCGGACGCTCACGACGACCGAGTCGGTCTCGTCGCTCGGGACGACGAAGCAGACCGTGCCGCTGAGGGTGCCGCCGGGGAACACCTCCTGCGTGAAGTCGAAGTCGTTGTCGATCACCCCGCACAACGTGTCGAAGGTGACGTTCGACCTGGCCACTGCGGTGATGTCGAGGTCGAAGATCGACCCCGTCTCGTCACCGGTGTAGGTGAGGTCGGCATCGACGAGATAGAACTCGGATCCGGCGGGCGGTAGGTCGTTGAAGTCGTAGGCGGAGAGCACCTCGCCGGTGCCGACGCGACCGGAGTCGACCGACACCGTCCAGTCCTCTCCGATGACGGTGGGGGTTCCGGCCGCGATCGGGTCGAGCCGTCCCGCCGATGCCGCGGCGCCGGGCTGCGGACCGGGCAGCCCCGGCATCGCTTCGACCGTCGTCGGGGTCCCCGGTTCCAAGAACACCGGATCGTCGAAGGAGAAGAAGTCTTCGGCGTAGAGCGTGAAGCCGGCCGGGTCGCCGGACGACACGAAGCACACGTTCGCCTCGATCACACCGCCGGCATAGATCCTCGTGAACGGGAACTCGTCGGGGATGACCCCGCAGTTGCCGTCGAGCTCGAGCCCGTTCTCGAGCGCGGAGATGCGCAGGTCGAACCAGTCGACCGGGTCGTCGGTGCCGAAGTAGCCGGCCACGACCCGAACGATCGTGTACACCGAACCGGCGGGCGGAGGATCGTTGAACGGGTTCTCCTCCATGACGGTCGCGGTGGCGTCGGCTTCGAACCCGAGAACCTGGACCTTCCAGCCGCCGCCGACATCGGCGATCTCCCCGGCGGGAACGGGAGAGGTCAACGTGCCGCGGACGCCGACGGGCGCGCCCTCGATCTCACCGTTCTCGCCCCCGGCCGGTGGCGCCGAGGTGGTCGGTGGGTCGTCGCGCGTTGTCGCCGACGTGGTATCCGCGCCGGCCTCGATCAGCGCGGCGGTGTCGACTTCGCCGCATGCGGCCGCGAGCAGCGCGGTGATCAACAGGAGTGGGACCAGACGTGTTCTCATCAGATCACGCCTCTCGAGCGCAGATCGTCGAGCCGGTCGGGACCGTATCCGAGCACACCCGCCAGGATCTCGTCGGTGTGCTCGCCCAGACGGGGAGCCCCGGTCGGGACGGTGTGGTCCTGCCCGACGATGCGGGGAAACGGGGCCTGCTGGCGGACCGCGCCGATCACCGGATCGTCGACGGACAAGATGTCGCCGCGGGCCAGCACGTGCTCGTCGTTGCTCAGGTCGGCCGCGTCGTAGGCGGTGCCGACGGGGACGTCATGGGCCACACAGCGGGCTTCGATCTCCGCGGCCGTCAGTTCGGCGGCCCAGTCCGCGACGATCGCGTTGATCGCCGCGTTGTTCTCGGCCCGACCGGCGGGAGTGGCGTAGCGCTCGTCGGTCAACAGGTCGGGGCGACCCATCGCCTCGCACAGGCGCTCGAAGTTGTTCTGGGCCGCCGCGACGATGCACACGAAGCGACCGTCTCGGCTCGGATAGTTGTCGAGTGGCGCCGAGTGCTCGAGCCGGTTCCCGGACCGGTTGCGCACGATGCCGAGCTGATCGTAGGCCGCGATCGTCCATTCGAGGATGCGCAGGGCCGAACCGTAGAGGTAAGCGTCGATCACGCCACCCTCGCCCGTGCCGCGAGCGTCGCGTTCGTAGAGGAGGGCGAGCGCGGCCTGGGCCGCGAAGACGCCGGTGAGATAGTCGGTGACGGTCACCCCGGGTCGGACCGGTGGCCGGTCCGGCTCGCCGGTGAGGTGGAGGAGACCGCCGTAGGCGACGCCGTTGCGGTCGAGCCCGGGCCGCAACGACTTCGGCCCACTCTGGCCGAAGACGCTGATGCGAACGGTCACGATGCGGGACGCGAGTCGGGTCGGATCGATGTTCCAGCGTTCGAGGGTGCCGGGTCGGAAGTTCTCGCACACCACGTCGGAGGCGGCGGCGAGCTCCCGGAAGATCGCCTGACCCTCCTCTTCGCGCAGATCGAGGGTCAGCGATTTTCGGCCGCGGCCCTCGACCGACCAGTAGAGCGAGTAGGGACCGTCGTCGGTGTCGACGAACGGTCCGAGGTCACGGAGGGGGTCGCCGCCCCGAGGTTGTTCGATCTTGATCACCTCGGCCCCCTGTTCACCGAGGAGGCCGGCGCAAAAGGGTGCGGCGATGCGGGTGCCGAGGTCGAGGACCCGCAGGCCCGCCAGGGGTCGACGCGTCACGAGTCGTCGGCTTCGTCGGCGGTGGTGTGCTCCGCGAAGACTTCCTTCATCGAGCCCTTCGCCTTGCGGGCCTCCAGCGCCTCGAGCGCGGTGGCGGTGTTGTGCATCCAGTGGTGGGCCTGGAAGTGGTAGTCCCAGGCGTCCCGTTGGCCCTGGAGATCGAGGGTCTTGTTGATCGACCGCTTCACCACCTGGGCGGTCGCCGGGGGCACGAGGGCAATGCGATCGGCCAACTCACGGGCCGCGGCGGCCAATTCGTCGCGGGGAACGACGCGGTTCACCATGCCGAGGCGCTCGGCCTCGGCGGCGCTGAAGGTCTCGGCCGCGAGCAGGAACTCCTTGGCCTTGCGGGCGGGCATCTCCCATGGTTCGACGAGGATCTCGACCGCGGCCCCGGTCATCCGCAACACCGGGTTCTGGAACGAGGCGTCGTCACTTGCCACGATGAGGTCGCACATGCACGCCAGCATGACGCCGGCCGCGATGCATTTTCCCTGGACCGCGGCGATCGTCGGCTTGCGGAAGTCGCGGATCCGCAGGCACCGATCGAAGTACATCACCTTCTCGTGGTGCCATTTCCCCTCCGGGGTCTCCCTCATGAGCCGCCACTCGTCGGGTTCGGCGTCGCCGACGAGCGCTTTCAGGTCGTGGCCGGCCGACCAATGGCGGCCGTTGGCGGCGAGGACCACGACCCGCACCGCGTCGTCGGCGTCGGCGCGGTCGAATGCCGCGTCGAGTTCGTCGATCAGTTCGGTGTTCTGTGCGTTGGCGACCTCCGGGCGGTCGAGGGTGATGGTGCACACCGCGGTGTCGACCTCGTAGGTGATCGTGGAGAAGTCGGCCATGGCCCATGTTCCCAGGATTCGAGGTGCGGGCGGTAGTTCATCGACACGAGGAACGTCGTGCCCGAGCTCGTCGCCGGATCCGCGACCACCACGATCGCCCGACCTCGTGCGGAAGTCTTCGCCGACTCAACGAGGGCGGGGCTCGCGGGGAAGTCCGAGGGTGCGCTCGCCGATGATGGTCCGTTGGATCTCGTTGGTTCCCGCGAAGATCGACGCCGCCCGGTAGTAGAGCCACGAACGTTGCCACCGGCCGTCGGCCGGGTTGTCCGACGCGCCGCGCCACAGGGGGGCGTCGTCGCCGAGGAGCTGCATGGCGGTGTGGTGCAGGCGTTGGCTCATCTCGCTCCAGTAGAGCTTCGCCGTGGCCGCCTCCGGTCCGAGCTCACGGCCGTGTTGCAGGCGGCTGAGCGAACGCCAGTTCTGGAGTTGGAACAAGCGAAGCTCGACGAAGGCCTGGGCGAGGTCCTGTCTCACCCGGGGGTCGTCGGCGAGCCCCCGGTCGACCGCGAGGTGGAACAGCTCGTCGAGGAGCTGTGTGTGGATGACGAGCTGGCGGGGATTGGTCCCCCGCTCGTGGGAGAGGGTCGACCCGCTGACCTGCCAACCGCCGTGCAGCGGCCCGAGGAGCTGCTCGCGGGCCACGAAGACTCTGTCGAAGAAGACCTCGTTGAAGTCGGTCTCGTCGGTGATCTGGCGCAGCGGGCGGATGTCGACGCCCGGCGCCCTCATGTCGACCATGAACGCCGAGATGCCCTCGCGTCTCGGAGCATCGGCATCGGTGCGGGCGAGACACAGGCCCCAGTCGGCGAACTGGGCGTACGACGTCCACACCTTCTGGCCGTGGAGCTCCCAGCCACCGTCGACTTCCACGGCACGCGTCGCCACCGCGGCCAGGTCGGAACCCGCGTCGGGTTCGGAGAAGAGCTGACAGAACAACGACTCGGCGTTCAGGATGCCGGGGAGCCAACGGGCCTTCTGCTCGTCGGTGCCATGAGCCAACACGGTCGGGCCGACGAGGTTGACGCCGATGCGACCGACCAGCTCGGGGGCCCGGGCCCGGGCCAGCTCCTCTTGCACGATGTAGTGGTGCAGCGGGTCGGCGGCCCGGCCGCCGAACTCGACCGGCCAGGTCACACCGACGAATCCCGCGGCGGCGAGTTGCTGCTGCCATGTGCGCAGGAACGCGACCTCGGCGTCGAGATCGTCGAATCGCGGTGGGAGGCCCACGCCGTACTCCCAGGGGAGGTTCTCGCGCAACCAGCCGCGGCACTCGGCCCGGAAGGCCTCCTGCTCGGCGGTCGGGGTCAGGTCCACGTCGGAGGTCTACCAGTCGCCGTCGCCGGCGGGCGAGTCTTTCGTCGATGGGCGTCGCCTGGCCGCCGGCCCTACGATTCGGCCCGGATGGACTTCGATCTCTCGCCGGACCAGCTGGCCCTACGCGACGCGGCCGCGGATCTTCTCGACCGCGAATGCACGAGCGAACGGGTGCGGGTGGCCGACGACGGATTCGACGTCGATCTCTGGCGGCTGATGGTCGAGCAGGGTTGGACCGGCGTCGCGGTCCCGGCGGAGCGCGGCGGGCTCGGCCTGGGAACCGTCGAGATCGCGCTTCTCCTCGAGCAGGTCGGTGCCCATGTCGCGCCGGTTCCGCTCACCCAGCAGCTGCTCGCGCTCGACGCGCTCGCCGCGACCGAGCGGGGTGAGGCCCTGCTCGCCGGCGACACTCTCGCATGCGTGGCTCGACGGCCGTTGACCCGAAACGCCGATGGCACGGTCTCGGGTCGGCCCGAGCCGGTCATCCACGGGGCGCGGGCCGATCTGCTCGTCGCCCCGGCCACGACCGACACTGGGGAGGTCGAGCTCGTGGTCGTCGATCTCGGGGGCGTCGACCGGGTCGCCGAACCGGCCATGGACCGGACCCGGCAGTTGGCCCGGATCGATCTCGACCAGGCCGGCGCACGCACCGTCGGTGACGCGGACGCGGTGGCCGCGCATCTCGACCGCGGCGCGGTGTTCCACTCCGCGGAGCTGCTCGGCGCCGCCGACGCGGTGATGCGGCTCGCGGTCGGGTACGCGAAGGACCGGGAGCAGTTCGGGCGGCCGATCGGGAGCTTCCAGGCCGTCAAGCACCGGTGTGCCGACATGCTGGTCGATGTCGAAGGCATGCGCGCCGCGGTGTACCACGCCGCATGGGCGACAGGGGCCGGTGACGTCGAGGGGCCGGTCGCCGCGGCAACCGCGAAGATCTGGTGCAGCGACGCGGGCCTGCGGGTTGCCGAGTCGGCGCTGCAGGTCCACGGCGGGGTCGGGTTCACCTGGGAGTCCGACGTGCACCTCTACCTGAAGCGGGTCCAGCTCGACCGGGTGGCCTTCGGCGACGCCCGTCATCATCGCGCCCGGCTCGCGTCGCTGCTCGCCCGGCGGCTCGAGACTGGCGGCTCGGTCCTCGCCTGACCCACGATGGCAGGGGAGGTTCCGTGACGATCGACCAGCGAACCCGGCGACACCGCGACCGGCACGCGTTCGAACGCGACGAGGTGTTCGACGACATGATCCCGCGGGCGCTCTCGGATCATGGCGAGATCGCCGGGAGAGGCATCGAGCACACGGGGCTGCCGGCCCTCGGGCTGGAGGTCGACGGTCGGGCAGTGACACTCGCTGCCCGCGGCGGGGTCGTCGTCGCGACACCGGGCGTCGACGACGCGGGGGTGGTCGCGGATCTGGCCGACGACGCCTTGTCGGACCTCGTCACGGATCGGCAGTCGACGATGGGGCTCGCAATGACCTCCCGGGTCCGACTCACCGCCGGCAACATGAACGACTGGATCGGATGGGAGCCGGTCCTGCGCGCCCTGTTCGACGGTCGTCGGGTGCACGAGCCCGGTGACGTGACCCTCTCGGGCCTCGATGGTGAGCCGCTCGACGTCGGCCGGTCGTTCACCCTCGACGACGATCGTGAGGAGATCGCCCATTTCCTCACCGAAGCCGGCTTCCTCCACATCCGGGGCGTGTTCGACGAGCCCGAGATGGCGACCATCGCGGCCGACATCGACGAGTGGATCGGACGTGCGACTCCCGATGACGACGAGTCATGGTGGGCCGAGGACGCAGCCGGAGCGACCCGGGCCGTGCGGGTCCTGTTCTTCCACGAGAAGTCGGTGGCGTTGCGCGGGCTCGTCGAGGACGAGCGGTTCACGTGGCTCGGTGGCCTGACCGGCGACGGGCATCGCCACGACGGCGGGGCCGAGGGTCTCGTCAAGCCGCTGGGCATCGTGAAAGGACTCTCGGATCTTCCGTGGCACAAGGACTGTGGCCAGGGCATGCACTCCTACATGTGCAACTCGCTGACCTGCGGCATCAGCGTGACCGGTGCGGATCGGGTGAGCGGCGCCCTCGGGGTCATCCCCGGCTCGCATCGGGCCAACACGATGGCGACCGGACGCGACCCGGCCCTCGACCTCCAGCCGATCGTGCTGGAGACCCGCACCGGCGACATCACCGTCCACTGCAGCGACACCTTGCATCGTGCCCACCCGCCGATCGAGCGTCCCCGCAAGGTCGTCTACTCCGGGTTCCGGCTGCCGCCCCTTCCCGGCGACGAGATCAGACCCGACCCGCGGTACGACCGACGGGCCCGAGCCGCGTTGAGTGACGTACAGGACCGCATCGAGGCAGCCGACAATCCCGACGACGCCCGCCGCTACCGGGCCCGGCGGTGACGCTCAGCGCAGGACCACCCGTCCGGAACCATCGGCGGTGCGACCGATCACGGCCGCGGTGTGCCCCGTGCGCTCGAGCTCGGCCAACACCGTCGCCGACTCACCGGGATCGACCCCGAAGACGAGACCACCCGATGTCTGGGCATCGGCCAACAGGAGCTGGGTGAGCTCGTCGGCGGACCCGACATCGAGATGTTCGGAGATCCAGGTGAGGTTGCGACGGGTGCCACCCGGGATCATCCCGGCGGCGGCCAGATCCTTCGCGCCAGGAAGGAAAGGTGTTGCCTCGACCTCGATGGTGGTGTCGACCCCGGACTCGACGGTCATGCGACCGAGATGGCCGAGAAGCCCGAACCCGGTGACGTCGGTGCAGCCGGTCGCGCCGGCGGCGACCGCCGCCGCCGAGGCGATGTCGTTGAGCCGGGTCATCGATTCGATCGCGCCGTCGGCCACGTCGCCGGAGGCCTCGTCGGCCTTGATCGCGGTGGTGATGATGCCGATGCCGAGCGGCTTCGACAAGATCAGGTCCTGGCCGGGTTCCAGCCCGGCGTTCGTCAGGATGCGGTCGGGGTGGACCTCTCCGGTGACCGACATGCCGTACTTGGGTTCGGGGTCGTCGATCGTGTGGCCCCCGACGACCACGGCGCCGGCCCGGGTGGCGACCTCGCTGCCACCGAGGAGGACCTCGCCGAGGAGCTCGGTGCCCAGCGCGTCACTGTTCCAGCCGACGAGGTTGAGGACGAAGAGCGGGCGCCCTCCCATCGCGTAGACGTCGGAGATGCTGTTGGCGGCCGCGACCCGGCCCCACGTGCGGGCGTCGTCGACCACCGGGGTGATGAAGTCGGCGGTCGAGATCAGGGCCCGCTCGTCGTCGATGCGCCAGACCGCGGCGTCGTCACCTGTCTCGGTGCCGACCAGGAGATCGGGGCTCTCGATGGTCTCCAGATGGCGCACGACGTGCGCCAGCTCGCCGGGGGCGAGCTTGCAACCTCAACCGGCGCCGTGGCTGAACTGAGTGAGACGGGTCGTGCTTTCGTCGCTCATGGTGGCCTCCGGGTCGGGTGGGTTCGGGCTGGCCCGCAACCCTACTGTGGGGTCGGCGGGAGCGGACACGACCTGATCCGAAGCCGACCATGGCCGCTAGGTTCAACGCATGGAACTCTCCGAGTGGGTACCGGCCGAACGACTGGCCGACTGGGTCGGCGATGCCACCGAGTCGATGCTGGGGACGGTCGCCGATCTGACCGACGACGACCCGCGGTGGATGGCGCCCTACCAGGTGATCATCAACCCCGTGATCTGGGAGATCGCCCACGCGGCCTGGTTCGCCGAATGGTTCGTGTTGCGTCAACTCCACGGTGGTTCGCCGCTCATGGCGGACGTCGACGCCCGCTACGACTCGGCGGCGGTTCCCCACATCACCCGCTGGCAGCTCTCGTATCCCGACCCCGAACGAACCCGTCGCTATGTGCGCGAGGTCGGTGATGCGGTGGCCGCGATGGTGCTCGACGACCGTGGTGTCGATTCGACGGCCCACTTCTCGCTCTACGCGGTGATGCACCACGACGCCCACACCGAGGCGTTGACCTACACCCGCCAGACCCTCGGATGGTCACCCCGTCCCGGCCAGACCCGAATCGATGTCGCCCCCGATCCGGTGGCGGCCGGCGACATCGACGTCCCCGGTGGCCGTCTGCTGCTCGGCGGCAGCCGCGACCAGCCATTTGTGATGGACAACGAGCGTTGGGCCCGACCCGTCGACGTCGGTGCCTTCTCGATGGCCGCGACGCCGGTCACGATGGGTGGCTATCGCGAGTTCGTCGCCGACGGCGGCTACGGGCGTGAGGAGCTGTGGTCGCCGGAGGGTCGGCGATGGAGATCGCAGACCGGGTCGACCGCGCCGGTCTACTGGCGTCAGGAGGGTGGCGAATGGCAACACCGATGGTTCGACACCTGGCGTGACATCGACGCCGACGCGACGCGGCCGATGATGCACGTCAACTGGTGGGAGGCCGACGCGTTCTGCCGCTGGGCCGGCCGGCGGCTCCCCACCGAGGCCGAGTGGGAGATGGCGGCCACCACCGGGCCCGACGGGGTCAAGCACTCGTGGTACCCGTGGGGTGCGCGAGACGCGACGGCCGACGACGCCGCGCTCGACGGCACCACGGGGGGAACCGTCGACGTCGGCGCCTTCGCGGCCGGTGACGGCCCCTGGGGCCATCGTCAGCTGATCGGCAACGTGTGGGAGTGGACATCGTCCACCTTCGAGCCCTACCCCCACTTCGAACCCGACGCCTACCGTGACAACTCCGAGCCCTGGTTCCACAGTCGCAAGGTCCTGAGGGGTGGGTCGTGGGCGACGCGGGCCCGCTACGTCCGCTCGACCTTCCGCAACTACTTCACCCCGGACCGCCAGGACGTCTTCGCCGGCTTTCGGACCTGCGCCCTCGACTGAGTCGTGCGCATCTCGATCATCAGCCCTCGCCGTCCGGGGGCGTCCTCGGGCAACGACGTCACCGCGGCCCGGTGGGCGCGGCGGTTCGAGGAGCTCGGACATGGCGTCGAGATCGTTCCCCTCACCGCGGATCAAGGCGAGGGGTTCGTCGCCCGCGAGCTCGATCTGGGCGCCGATCGCGATCTCGCGGTGGTCATCCACGCGCGTCGCTGCGCGGCCGCGGTCGCGACCTCCCGGGCCCAGGCCCCCGACCGGCCGGTGGTGGTCGCGCTGGCCGGGACCGATCTCTATGCCGATCTGCCCGACGACGTCGATGCCCGCGCTGCCATCGACGAGGCCGACCGGCTCGTGGTCCTGCAGGCCGATGCGATCGAACGCCTGGCCGGGTTCGATCCCGCGTTGGCGGCCAAGGCCCACGTCGTGCACCAATCGGTCGACGGGCCGACGCCGGAACGCCGCGTCCCCGATGGGTTCGTCGTCGTCGTGCTCGCCCACCTGCGAGATGTGAAGGATCCGCTGCTCGCCGCCCGGGCCGCGGCTCGACTGCCGGAGTCGTCGACGGTGCGGGTCGTTCACGCCGGCGCCGCCCACGACGACGGCTGGGCGACCGCGGCCCGTCGGGAGGAGAGCGACAACCCGCGCTACCGGTGGCTGGGCGAGATCACCGCGGCCGAGGCCCGAGCGTGGTTGGCCGGGGCCACCGTGTTGGCCTGCACGTCGCGGCTCGAGGGTGGTGCCAACGTCGTGACCGAAGCCATCGCCGCCGGCGTTCCGGTGGTCGGCACCGCGATCGACGGCAACCGGGGGCTGCTCGGCGCCGACTATCCGGCTCTGGTCCCCGTCGGCGACGACGCGGCCCTTGCCCGTCTGCTCGCCCGGCTCGAGACCGAGCCGGGGGCGCTGGCCGACCTGCAGCGCCGAATCGACGCCCTCGTCGACATCACCGAGCCGGCCCACGAACGAGCTGGGTGGCGCGCCGTGTTCGACGCGCTCGGCCGGCCGACGCGGTCGGGGGAATAGGTCAGCGCAGGGTGCGACGGATCGCGGCCGACGCGATGTCGGCGGCGACGGTCAAGACGACCAGCACCGCGATCGAGGCCAGGATGCCCTGATAGTCGAAGCTCGACGTCTGCTCGGAGATGCGCTGACCGAGACCGGCCGCACCGACCACCCCCACGATCACGGTGTCGCGGATCGTGACCTCCCACCGATAGAGGCCGAGGGCGACGAACCGGGTCGAGACCGCCGGCAACGTCGCGTAGGCGATGGCGCCGCTGCGAGACGCGCCGGCGGCTCGCAGGGCCCGGCCGGGGCGGTCGTCGAGGTTCTCGACCACTTCGCCCTCGAGGCGTCCGAGCACCCCGAACTGATAGATCGCCAAGGCGACCACCCCGGGCCACAGCCCGGGGAGGAAGACGAAGACGGCGAGCAGGGCCCAGACCGGGGGCGGCACGGAACGGGCGATCAGCAGGACGAATCGCGAGAGCCAGGACAAGGTCCGGCCGGGCAGCAGCGCGGGGCCGCCCGGCACCCTCTTTCGACGGGCGGCGAGGAAGGCGAGCGCCGATGCGAACGTCCACGCCAGGGCCAGGGCGAGCATCGCCAGAGCGACGGTGTCGGCCGCGTCGGCGATGAGGCTGCGCCACCCGCCGGGGCCGACCTGAGGGGGCCATGCGTCGCCGGCCAGCTCCGCGCCGAGTCGGCGGGTCCTTGGGCTCCACAACGACGACAACGACAGATCGAGCCACCACCAGGCCACCGGGATCATGAGGGCCCCGCCGGCGGCGCTCGCGACGAGGAACGGGTCGCGTTCGAGGCTGTGACTGGCGCCCTCGCCCGCGGACAGGTCGGGGCCCGAATCGGAGCGGCGCCGACGCACCGACGACGACCACCAGTCGGCCATGCCGCCGACCGCGATCAGCGCCCACAGCAACGTCCACATCTGGTCGTAGCGCAACGACTGGAACGACAAGGCGAGCTGGAACCCCAGCCCTCCGGCGCCGACGATGCCGAGGACGGCGGCCGATCGGATCGCGCACTCGAACCGGTAGAACGCGTAGGACAGGAGGTCGCCGAGGGCAGTCGGGACGACCCCGAAGATCATGGCGGTCAGCCGACCGGCTCCCGCGGCGCGCATCGCCCGTTCGGCATCGGACGGCACCTCGTCGATGAGCTCTGAGAAGACCTTCGCGGTCACGGCCCCGAAGGGCACACCGATGGCCAGAACGGCCACGAGCGGGTCGAGGCCCAAGATGTTGAGAAGGATCAGCCCGAAGACGACCTCGTGCATCGAGCGGGGGACCGCGAACGTGAACCGGGCGAGGCGCCAGCCCCATCGGGCCCGGGTGGTGGGTTCGCCGGCCAACGGTCGCCACAGCCGTTCCGACAACAACGGTCCGCCGAGGATCCCGATCGCCACCGAGAGTGCGGTGCCAAGAAGCGCGTAGGACAAGGTGACGGCGGTCTCCTCGACCGTCAGGCGCAGGAAGTCGGGGGAGAGGTCCGGGCGGACCATCGCGGCGAAGAACGATCGCACCTGGCCCCACCCTCGCGGGTTGATCAGGTCGGGCAGGTTGACACCGGCCCGCTGGGTCGACCAGATCACCAGCACCACGATGATCGCCGCCCAGCCCCGCCGTCGGCGCCCCGTCGACGTCGGCGTGGGGGTCCGCGTCGGGGTGTCCGTGGGAGCCACCGTCTCGATGGTCACGGGTCGAATGGGGTGTCTTCGAACGCGTAGAGCCGGTCGAGCATCTCGGGGGTGACAACGCGGGTCGGCTCGTCGAACACCGTCTGCCCGTCGCGGAGCCCGACGATCCGGGTGAAGTGACTCAGCGCCAGAGGTGCGTCGTGGATGCTCGTGATCAGGGCGCGGGCGGGGTCGGCCTCGCACGCCTCCACCAACACGTCGAGCACCGACTTCGACCGGGTGGGGTCGAGACTACTGACCGGTTCGTCGGCCAGCAGGAGATCGGGTTGTTGGAACAGGACCCGGGCGATGGCGACCCGCTGCTGCTGGCCCCCCGAGAGCTGGTCGGTGCGGTACCAGAGCTTCTCGGGGATGCCGACCCGTTCGAGCACGGCATGGATCTCGTCGCGGTCGGTCGGCCGGACGAGCGAGCGCAAGGCCCGGAGCGGACCCCAGGTTCCGAGGCGTCCCGCGGCCACGTTGTGGATGACGCGCAGCGAACCGACGAGGGCGAAGTCCTGGTGCACGGTCCCGATCCGTCGGCGGGTCGCCCGGTGCTCGCGACGGCTCAGCGCCGCGGTGTCGACGCCGAACACCTCGGCGGTGCCCGATGACGGCAACATGAGGCCGTTGGCGACGGCGAGGATCGAGGATTTGCCGGCGCCCGACGGGCCGACGAGGGCGACTCGTTCTCCCGGCTCGACCGTCAGATGGAGGTTGTCGACGGCCGCGACCCCACCGGGTGTGTAGCGCACGGTCACTGCGTCGAGTCGCAGCATCGCCGACGGTGGGTGGGTCGGGGTCGACATGGGGCTAGTCGGTGATCTTGCCGATCTCCCGACCGACTGCTTCGATCTGGTCGTAGTTGGAGCTCTCGGTGGTGATGAAGGATTCGGCGCCGAAGAAGGACAGGATCTCCGCCTCTTCGGGCACCGCGGGGTCGAGTCGGGTGAACGCGTCGACGATGGCCTGGCGGAGCCCGGCGTCGATCTCCGGTCGGGCCACCCAGTGGTAGTCGTAGTAGGGCGGCGTCTCGAAGATCACCCGGACCCTGGACTCGTCGAACGCCCCTTCGACGAGACGGGCCTCCCAGACCTGGCTGTTGAGCACCCCGGCTTCGAAGGTGCCGGCCTCGACCAGCGCGATCGTCTGGTCGTGGCTGCCGGAGAACCCCGGCTCACCGGCGAACGAGTCGAGCCCGACGCCCGCCTGGCTCAGGAACGACTGTGGCATCAGCCGGCCCGACGTCGAGGACTCCGAACCGAACGTGAATCGTCGGCCCTCGAGCACCGAGAGCCCCGCGATGTCGTCGACGGGCTCGATGCCGGTGTCGGTGCCCGCGATGAACACCGAGGTGAACTCGGCGTCGATGTTGCGCTGGGCGATCGCTTCGGCGCCGTCGACCTCGAGTCGGGCCTGGACGCCGGTCAGTCCACCGAACCACACGAGATCGAGGGCGCCCACCTTGAACGCGGTGACGGCACCGTCGTATTCGGTCACCGGTTGGAACTCGACCTCCATGCCGATCTCGTCCGACAGGTAGTCGGCGAGCTTGCCGTAGTTGCGGGCCAGGATCTCTCCGTCCTGGTCGGGAATGGCCCCGATCATGAGGGTGCCGCTGAACTCGCCGTCGGCGCCGGCCGAGTCGTCGGCTGATCCACAGGCCGACGCGAGGGCGGCGAGGGCGACGAGCGCACCGACGACACGAGCAATCATGGACCTGCGCACCGGGGGACTCCTTCGAGGGGGGTTCGAGCCGAGGATTCGGTGCGCAGCAATCTACCCCGCGTCGGTCCGACTGGATCGAGGAGTCAGCTTTCGAACAGTTCGAAATACTGCACTTCGACCATCATCGGGAGGAGGAAACCGACATAGAAGTTGTGCAACTTGACCACGCCGTGGTCTTCGACGGTGTGGTCGACGATGTCGACGCGGGGGTCGTGTTCGGCCCGGGCCTTGGCCCGATCCGCCACGATGTGGAGCTCTGCGAGGCTGTCGACCGCGAGTCCGAAATGGTCCAAACGTGGCGCGGACATCGGGTTCTCGTCGGCGATGAGGAACACGAACTGGTCCCAGGAGTGCACCCCCATGACGAGCCGTTTGCGATTCTCGGTCATCGTCGGGTGTTCCTCCCAGCCGAAGACCTCGGAGTAGAACGAGGTGATGTCGGCCCGGCCCGGCTCGTCGAGGGCGTCGGCCGGCATGCTCATCGCGACATGGTTGAAACGGGTCGGCCCGCGAAACTCCCGGGCTGTCGTGTCGTCCGTCATGGGGTCACCATCACCTTTCCCGGCAGCTCGCCGGCCCGGAGTCGTTGCATCGCGTCGACCATGCCGTCGAGGTCGACGGGGTCCGATTCGATCAGGAGGTCGAGCGGAAGGGCGTCGGCGGCGAGCAGGTCGAGGGCGGCGCGGAACCCATCGGGGTCGTAGTTGAACGCACCGGTCACCGTGAGCTCGTTGAGGATGATGCGGTTCGGGTCGAGCCTCGGGAAGTCGACACCGGTGCCGACGAGCACGAGGACACCGGCGCTGGCGAGCTGGGAGAGGCCGATCTCGGCCGCGGCGCGGGCCCCGGACGTGTCGAACACGACATCGACGGCATCGGCGACGACATCGCCGGGATGGTCGGCCACGGCCAACTCGTCGGCGGCTCGAACCCTCGCCCCGAGCTCCTCGGCGAGCGCGGCGCGTCGCCGACCGGGCTCCACCACCTCGGTCTCGATTCCCCGAGACCGCAGGATCGCGATGATCGCGGCGCCGATCGGTCCGGCGCCGAAGACGAGGACCCGGTCCCCTCGGACCGCCGCCGAGAGGCCGACCGCATGGAGGGCGACGGCCAGCGGTTCGGTGAACGCGGCTTCCATGGACCCGACCCGATCGGGAACGGGGACGAGGCGGCCGGGATCGACGGTCACGAAACCGGCGAACGCCCCCGGTTCTGGCCCGGACCCGGCCCTCGACCGGTGGCGGCAGAGGCTGGCGCGGCCCGCTCGGCAGCGGTCGCAGCTCCCACACTCGATCGCCGGACGGCCCACCACGCGGGTGCCGGGCGCGAGATCGGATCGACCCGGCTCGATCACTCGCCCCGACCACTCATGGCCGAACACCGAATCGGGGGTTCCCCAGCCGTCGATCATCATGTGGAGGTCGGTGCCGCAGATCCCGCAGAAGTCGACGGCCACCAACGCCTGGCCGTCGGCGGCGACCGGCCGGTCGAGCTCGACGACCTCGACCCGGCCCGGTTGTCGGTAGATCGCCGCCTTCATCGTGGGGCTCGTCATCGGGTTCAGCTTCGCGAGCGGGGACGGCTCGTGCGAATCGAGTCCGTGACAAGATGACGACGTGTCCGACACCGATGCCGTCACTGTGCTCGTCGCCGAGCGGATCGTCACAATGGACCCGGCCCGGCCCTCGGCGGCCGCGGTGGCGATCCGGGGTTCGCGGATCGTCGCGGTCGGTTCGCTCGACGAGGTGACGGCGACGCTTCGTGGCGAGACACCGACCATCGACCGGACCCACGAGCACGACGTCATCCTGCCGGGGCTCATCGATCAGCACCTCCATCCGTTTCTCGGCGCGATGACGCTCACGACGGAAGTGATCGCCACCGAAGACTGGCGACTTCCCGGCCGGACCTTCCCGGCCGCGACCACCGAAGACGACTACCGGGCCCGACTCGCCGATGCCGACGCGGCCCTCGGTGCACCCGACGAGTGGCTGTTCTCCTGGGGCTACCACTCGTTGTGGCACGGTCGACTCGATCGCGACGTGCTCGACGCGATCAGCACCACCCGCCCGATCGGTGTGTGGCAGCGATCGTGCCACGAGTTCTACCTGAACTCCGCCGCGATCGACGCCCTCGGGATCACCGAGGCGCAGGTGGCGGCGACCGGCGCCTTGGCCGCGACGATCTCGCTCGAGCACGGCCATTTCTGGGAGAACGGCTTCTTCGGCTTCCTCATGCCGATCCTCACCCCGGTCTTCGTGACGGTCGATCGGTTGGTGACCGGCCTCCGCCAGATGATCACCTATCTCCACCACAACGGCGTGACCGCGTTCAACGAGCCCGGCGCGGTCCTCCCACCGGGGGCGTGGGAGCTCTACCAGGAGATCCTCGGTGACGACGATGTCCCGCTCGACAGCTCGTTCATCGTCGACGCCCGCGGCCCGGCGACGGCCGGCATCCCGGTCGACGAGGCGCTCGAGAAGGCAGCGGCACTCATCTCACGGGCGCCCCACGGGAAGGTGTCGTTCCTGCCCGGCCAGGTGAAGCTGTTCGCCGACGGCGCCATCATCTCCCAGCTCATGCAGATGCGGGAGCCGTATCTCGACGACGATGGTCGCCCCGACCCCGACCACCACGGGGAATGGCTGATGACCCCCGAGGTCTTCGAGGAGCGGTCGAAGGCGTACTGGGATGCCGGCTACCAACTCCACGTCCACGTCAACGGCGACCTCGGGCTCGATCTCGTGCTCGACACGCTCGAGCGGCGGCTCGCGGAAACCCCGCGGGACGACCACCGTACCGTGATCGTGCACTTCGCGAACTCGACGGAGGAACAGGTCGACCGGATCGCGGCGCTCGGCGCGATCGTCAGTTCGAACCCCTACTACCCGGTCGGATTCGCGGACAAGTACGGCGAGTTCGGACTGGGGCCCGAGCGGGCCGACGTCATGACCCGCAATCGTTCGGTCCTCGACCGCGCGATCCCACTGTCGTTTCACTCCGATCTCCCGATGGGCCCCTCCGATCCGCTGGCGATGATGGGTTTCGCGGTCAACCGGATCACCGCCTCGGGCCGGGTGGCCGGCCCGGCGCAGCGGGTCTCCGCCGCGGCCGCCCTCCACGCGGTCACGCTGGGGGCGGCCCAGTCGTGGCGGCGCGAACACGAGCTCGGCAGCATCGAGGTCGGCAAGCTCGCCAACTTCACGGTGGTCGACCGGGATCCGCTCGCCGTCGACCCTCTCGAGATCCCCGACATCCGCGTCCGGGGCACCGTGTTCGAGGGCCGTTGGTTCCCGGTCGCCAACGATGCCGTGGAGCCGGTCCGGCGAAGCGATGGCCGCGCGTCGATGCCGCTCATCGCTTCACAGGTTGCCCACGACTGCGCACCCGGCGGATGCGCGTGTGCGGTGGCCGGCCACCTCGTGACCGCCTTCTTCGCCGAGCGGGCGGCCTGATCTCAGGCCGAGCGACGCGACAGGCGTTCCCGCAGCGCCGCCCGATCGACCTTTCCGGATGCGAGCATCGGGAACTCGTCGACGATCTCGATGCGTTCGGGCGTGATGAAACGGGCGGCGCCGCGTCGTGCGAACCAGTCGCGACAGGCCGCGAGATCGAAGGGGCCGGAAGTCGTCACGAACACGGCCACCCGCTCCCCGAGGCGGTCGTCGGGTTCGGCAACGGCGACCGCCTGACTGATCGTCGGATGGGCCTCGAGGTGGTGCTCGACCTCGGAAGCGGAGATGTTCTCGCCGCCACGGATGATGCGGTCACCGAGGCGACCGGTGATGGTCACCCACCCGTCGTCGATCGTCGCGAGGTCGCCGGTCCGGAACCAACCGTCCACGAAGCACTCGCGGGTGCGAGCCGGATCGAGGTAGCCGCGGGCGAGCTCGGGGCCCCGCACCCAGAGCTCGCCTCGCTCGTCGACGCGCACCGCGCTCTCGCCGAACGCCCGGCCGTCGGTGGTGGCCATACGTTCGGGGGGATCGTCGTGGTGGCTGGTCGTGATGGTCGGTGCCTCCGTCGATCCGTACGCCCGCTTCACCACCGCGCCGAGCTCGCGCCGGGCCCGCTCGACGAAGGCCGGGGTGACGCCGGCGCCGCCGGAGGAGACCAGCCGCAGCGACGAGACCCGGTCCGCGGCGAACGAGCGATGGTCCATGAGCCCGATGAAGAACGTGGGCGGACCGATCATCCAGGTCACACCCTCGGACTCGATGAGATCGAGGGCCGCGCCGGGCTCCCATCTCGACATGAGCACGGCCGTGGCGCCGAGCGCGCCCGGAACCAGCACGCCGTGGAGGAGACCCGAGACGTGGGCGAGCGGCGCCGGCATCAGGACCACGTCGTCGGCGGTGAGACCATGGACCTCGATGCTCTCGGTCGCCTTGTAGGTGAGGCTCGCGTGGGTGTGCACGACCCCTTTCGGTGTGCCGCCGCTGCCGGAGGTGAACATGATCAGCGCATCGTCGGTCGGGTCGACCGGCGCGGTGATCGGTGCGGATTCGGCCAGATCGTCGACCTCGACGACCGTCGGCCGATCGGCGAGCGCGAATCCGTCGGCACCGACGAGAAGCGCGGGTTCGGCCCGGGCGAGGGCCTCGTCGAGCTGGGCCGAACCGGCGAGGGGATGCAGGGCCACCGGGACCGCACCGAGAGACCAGCAGGCTCGATAGACGACGAGCGCGTCGACGCCCACCGGGAGCTGGAAGGCGACACGATCCCCCCGCCCGATGCCGTGGGCGGCGAGCCCGCCGGCCACCCCCGAGGTGAGCGACGTGAGGTCGGCGCGGGAGAGGCGGCGGTCGTCGTGGACCACGAGGTCGGGACGATCCGGAGCCGCCGCGAACAGCGTCGTCAGGGTGTGCGGGTCGCCGGTCATGTCGCCGCGACGGTACCGGACCGTGCGGCCGGCCGGTGGGCCCCGGTTTTGGCGGATTCTCAGTTCCCGCGCCGGGCGTGGCGCCAAAGATGTTCGAGCGCGGCGACGGCCTCGTCTCCGGCCGAGTGGCAGTAGCGGCCGGTGGCCCGCACGGTGGCCGGGCCCGGATTGCGCGGATCGGTCAGGGCCAGCTCGGTGAACGTGATGACCGGCTTGCCGCTGGCGTCGCTTGCCGCCGCCGCGGCCTCCGCGAAGCGGGTGTCCTGGCGTTCGTGGTACTCGACGATGCGGTCGAGGCCGTGATCGGGATGGAACGGCCCCTCCTTCTCCATCGCCGCCGTGTTCGACTGGATCCCGAGACCCAGATAGATGATCGCGTCGACGTCGGGGTGGGCGGCGATGATCGGGAGCAGCTCGGGAATCGTGTCGCGGGTCTCACCGCCGGCCAGATCGATCGGGTTGCGGCGGCTCCAGCGGGGCGGGACCCGGGCGTCGATCTCCGCGGCCAGATCCGGGGGGAGATCGATCAGGTCGAGCTCGCTGCGCGCCACTGCATCCCCGGTGATGACACACCATCCCCCGGCGGTGCCGAACACCACCGTGCGCGGGCCGCGGGGGAGGGGCTGGGTCGCGAACGTCGCGGCGGTGCGGTAGGCCTCGGCGATCGTGTCGACCACGGTCACGCCCGCGTCGGCCAGCGCCTCGTCGGTGCCCTCTCGTCCGGCCGACGAGCCGGTGTGCGCCGCGACCGCATCGACACCGCTGCGGCTCCGGCCGCCTCGCATCACGACGACCGGCATCGTGGTGGTCACCGCTCCGAGGCGTTCGACCGTGTCATCGGCGATGTGTTCGAGATACGCGAGACCGACGTCTGTTTCGGGATCGTCGGCGTACCACTCCATGAAGTCGGCGACCCCGACCTGGGCGCTGTTGCCGACCGAGACCGCTCGGCTGATCCCGACCCCGCCCTGGCGGGCGAAGTTGCCGAAGGTCGACACCATGCCTCCCGACTGGCTGGCGATGCCGATCGGGCCCCGCAGGGGCATCGGGGCGACGATCTGGGCGCACATGTCCACCGGGGTCGAGATGACCCCCTGGCCGTTGGGCCCGACGAACAGGATCCCCAGCTGGTCGGCCAGCTCCGCGAGCTCCTCTTGATGCGCGCGGCCTTCGGCGTCGATCTCGGCGTAGCCGGCCGAGGCGCAGAACGCGGCGGTGATGCCCCGGTCGGCGGCCTGACGCAACACGTCGGCCGTCGCGTGGGCCGGGACGCCCAGGAACACGAGATCGAGGTCGGCCTCGGGGATCTCGGCGAGTGACGCGTAGGTGCGCTCCCCGAGCACCGCTTCGCTGGCCAGGTTGGTGCCGTAGAGCGCACCTCCGTACCCGGCGGCCCGCAGATTGTGGTACGCCACGAAGCCGAACTTGCCGGGGTGGGTGGCCGCCCCGGCGACGACGATCCCGCGCGGCTCGAACAGGGCCCGGAACCGTTCGGCCGGCTGGCGGATCGTCATCGAGCAGGTCTCAGTCGATCGCGTGGCGCTCGAGGAGCTTGCGGGCGATGACCATCTTCTGGATCTCGCTGGTGCCCTCGCCGATGATCATCAACGGCGAGTCGCGGAAGTAGCGCTCCACGTCGTACTCCTGGGTGTAGCCGTTGCCGCCGTGGATGCGCAGGGCATCGGTGCAGATCTCGAACGCGGCCTCCGACGCGAAGAGCTTCGCCATGCCCGCCTCGAGGTCGATGCGTTTGCCCTCGTCGTACTTCTTCGCGGCGTCATACGTCATCAGCCGGGCCGCTTGGAGTTTCGTGGCCATCTCGGCCAGCTTGAACTGGATGGCCTGATGCTGGAAGATCGGCTTTCCGAACGTCTCGCGTTCCTGGGCGTACTTCATCGCCGCGTCGAACGCGGCCTGGCCCACCCCGACCGCCCGCGACGCGATGTTGATTCGGCCCAGCTCGAGGGCCGACAGGGCGTAGCGCAGTCCGTTGCCCATGCCGTCGGCGCCGCCGAGCATGTTGGTGTCGGGCACGCGGTGGTCGACATACGACATCTCGACGGTTTCCACGCCCTTGTAGCCGAGCTTGTGGATCTTCTTCGAGGCGCGGATGCCCTCGAAGGAATCGCCGGGTTCCTTCTCGACGATGAAACAGGTGACCCGGTCGTCGGGGGTTCGGGCGAGCAGCATCACGATCGAGGCCCGGACGCCGTTGGTCACCCACATCTTGGTGCCGTTGATGATCCATTCGTCGCCGTCGGGCGTGGCCTTGCAGCGCAGGGCGCCGGCATCGGAACCGGAGTCGGGTTCGCTCAGCGAGAACGCGGCCCGGTAGCTGCCGTCGACCATGGCCGGGAGGTACTTCTGCTTCTGCTCCTCGGTGCCGTAGCGGCCGATCATCGTCGCGCCGATCTTGTGGGTGTTGAGGATGCCGGACAGCGACATCCACCCCCGGCTGAGCTCCTCGATGATCCGGGCATACGTGGTGACGTCGAGGCCGAGTCCGCCGTACTCCTCGGGGATCGTCGCCCCGAAGAGTCCGAACTCGCACATCTGGGCGAACATGGCCTCGGGGAACTCGTCGGCGTGTTCGAGTTCGCTCGCCTTGGGGATCACGTCCTTGTCGATCCACTTGGCGATCGTCTCGATCATCTGGTCGGCGATCTCCGGCGGGGTGATCGGATTGGGGGTGCTGCTCATTCGGGCTGGTCTCCTGTGAAGACGATCTCGCGGCGCTGGAACTGCCACCGGCCGCTTTGGTTGACGATCCGGTCGTGGTAGCGCCCACTCTGGCCGATGGCGCCCTGTTTCGACACCCAGGCGAAGTCGGTGGTGGCGGTGGCGGCCTCGGTCGATCCGATCTCGATCCACGGTTCGCTGATCATGTGCTTGCCGCGGGCATCGGCCTGTTGGCTGGGTTCGATGAAACCCCGCAACTCCTCGTGGCCGTTCTTGTGCATCCCCATCACCACGAATTCGATGTCGTCGGTGAAGAGGTCGATCCACTCGTCGAAGCGGCCGTCGTCGAGGAACTGGCAGTACCGGGCCAGCAGCTTGCGTATCTCTGATTCAGCCGATGTCGTCTCACCGGATGCCGTTTCACCAGACATTGCCGTACTCCTCTCGGTGGGCATGTTCGTTCACCGGCTCCCGCCGTGACGAACCGAGCACCTTGGCCGGGTGGCCGATTGGAATCACCGCGAGCGGGTCGACGGTGGCGGGGAGACCGATGATCGTGCGGAGCTCGTCGGTCAGGATCGTGGAGATGGTCGTGAGGGCAGTACCGAGGCCGTGCGCGGTGGCCGCGGTCATGAGGTTCTGCGCCGCGGGCCA
Organism: Actinomycetes bacterium; assembly: GCA_024276495.1. Classification (GTDB taxonomy): domain Bacteria; phylum Actinomycetota; class Acidimicrobiia; order Acidimicrobiales; family Aldehydirespiratoraceae; genus JAJRXC01. The sequence goes on along the minus strand of JAJRXC010000059.1, from coordinate 522 downwards.
GATCGACGATCCGGCGTTCGAGTGGCCGCTGCGAGTGTGGTCGGCACAGACGACGACCGTGACCGGTGCCTGGGCGAACCCGGCGGAGAGCCCTTGAGCGACGTCGTCGAACATCGTCGGCGGGAGCTTCTCCTTGGACGCGGCGGCGCCGCCGGATTCCCAGAGCCGCGCGCCCAGTTGCCAGATCGCGAGGCGGCGGGCCGGTTCCTGGACGACGACGAACTGCCACGGTTGGGAGTTCTGGGCGCTGGGGGCGCGGGTGGCGAGTTCGAGCAACTCGGTGATCACACTCTCATCCACCAGTTGATCGGTGAATGAGCGGTGGGCTCGCTGGCGGCGAAGGACAGAGCGCACGGCGTGGAGTTCGGACATGACATGAACGCTAGGAGCGTGGGTCAGTAACCGCCATGTGGGTGTGCTGGCTCGATTCGCGATGAGCCCGGAAATGTAAAAGAATGGCGGTATGGGAAACGCTGCTGCTGATCGCCTGTTCGATGCCGGGGAAGCGGAGGTGGCCGAGCC
>JAJRXC010000058.1 GCA_024276495.1 Actinomycetes bacterium | reverse complement strand
CGGCCGAGCTCCACGACACGAACGTGTCGGTCCACCTCGTGTATCCGGCCATCATCGACACCGAGTTGTTCGATCTCCCCGACAACGATCCGCTGCCACCCCCGCCGATCGACGCGCTTCCCGCGTCGGCGGTCGTCGACGCGATCATCGGTCAGCTGACCGGCGGGTCGATCGAGGCGTGGGTGCCACCGATGTTCCGCGAGCTCGCGGCCGGACGGGCCGCGGACCTCGACTCCTTCATCGAGGGTACGGCCCAATGGATCCGTGAGAGCCGTGCCGCGGCCGACGAGGACATGCCGTGACGCCCACCGACCACCGCTGCGATGCCCTCGGCATCCGCGACATCGAGACGGTCGTGGCCGCGGTTCGCCGCGCCCGCGAGCTTCCCGACACCCACCGCTTCAACTTCGTCACCCTGCACGACACGGGAAAGGCACCGGGTGCGCCCCGCCGGGCGCTGGCGTCGATCGTCGACCGGGCCGACGGAACGGTCTCCGAAGCGGTCGTGAACCTCCCCGACGGCGAGGTGATCTCCTTCGTCGACATCCCCGGCGCCGTCCCGCCGCTGCTCTACGAGGAGGCGTTTCTCGCGTCGATCACGACCCGCGAAGACGACCGATGGCGCGCGGCCATGCGCCGACGCGGCATCACCGACTTCGATTCGATTCAGCTCGACCCGTGGCCTCCCGGATGGTTCGGCGAACCCGAGGACGACCGCCGTCTCGCCCGGGTGTTGTCGTATCGCCGAGATTTCCCCGAGGACAACGGCTACGCCCACCCGATCGAAGGCGTCGTCGTGTGGATCGATCTGGAGAAGAACGAGGTGGCGCGTTTCGAGGACCACGGTGTCGTGCCGGTACCGCCGGATCCGGCGAACTATCGCACCGTCGACGTCGAACCTCGCACCGATCGGGCCCCACTCGAGATCACCCAACCCGACGGGCCGGGGTTCACCGTCGACGGGAACCACCTGTCGTGGCAACGCTGGGACCTTCGCATCACCCTTCACGCCATCACCGGGTTGACGCTCCACGACGTCGGGTATCACGACCCGGCCGTCCGACGGCGGCGATCGATCGCCCACCAACTCGGCCTGTCGGAGATGGTCGTCCCCTACGGCGACGTCGCCGCGGCGCACAACTGGAAGAACGCCTTCGATTGCGGCGAGTGGGGCCTGGGCCGGATGACCAACTCGCTGACGCTGGGCTGTGACTGTCTCGGAGTGATCCACTATCTCGATGCCGTGCTCGTCGGCGAGCAGGGCGAACCTCGGGTGATCGAGAACGCGATCTGCATCCACGAGGAGGACTTCGGCATCCTGTGGAAGCACCTCGACATGCATTCCGGAACGGTCGAGGTCCGCCGCCGCCGCCGGCTGGTCGTCAGCGCGATTCACACCGTCGGCAACTACGAGTACGGCTTCTACTGGTACTTCTACGAGGACGGCACCATCGCCCACGAGGTGAAGCTCACCGGCATCGTGCAGGTGAAGGCGCGACCGACCCACGCGCACGATCCGTACTCGAACCCGATCGGTGAGGGGCTCGCCGCCCCCCATCACCAACATCTGTTCTGCTACCGGCTCGACCTCGACGTCGATGGTCCCGACAACATCGTCGAGGAGATCGAGGTGGCCACCGTTCCCGCCGGGCCGGACAACCCGCGATCCAACGGCTTTCTCGCCGAGGTGACCCGCTTCGGTTCCGAACACGACGCGATGCGCCTGATCGACTCTTCGACCGCGCGACGCTGGCGGGTCTCGAACCCGTCGGTTCGCAACGCCGTGGGCCAACCCGTCGCCTATGAGCTCCATCCGCCGTCGACGCCGGTGCTCCACGCCCTCGACTCGTCGTCGATCGCGGCCCGGGCCGCCTTCGCGACCAGGAACCTCTGGGTGACTCCCTACGACCGGACCGAACACCGAGCCGCCGGCGACTATCCGTCGCAGCACCCGGGTGGAGACGGACTCGCGAGGTGGACGGCCGGGAACCGGTCGTTGGGCGACGGGGACGGGGGTGGCGATGTCGTGCTGTGGCACACGTTCGGCGTCACCCACCTGGTGCGGCCCGAGGACTGGCCGGTGATGCCGGTGGAGGTGAAGGGGTTCTCCCTGGTCCCCTTCGGCTTCTTCGATCGCAACCCGGCCCTCGACGTGGCGCCACAGCCCGGCCACTGCTGATGGAGCCGGACCGGGCCGGGGTCTTCATCGTCTCGCATTTCCATTGGGACCGGGAGTGGTACCGCACGATGCAGGGCTTCCGGGCGCGACTGGTCGACGCGATCGACCAGGTCCTCGATCTGGCGGCGAGCGAGGACGACTACCGCTTCCTGCTCGACGGGCAGACCGTGGTGCTCGAGGACTATCTCGTCGTACGGCCCGATCGCCGGGCCGAGCTCGTCGCACAGATCGGGGCCGGCCGCCTCGCGATCGGTCCGTGGTTCGTGCAGCCCGACTCGTTGCTGCCGTCGGGCGAGGCCCACGTTCGCAACCTGCTCGAGGGGCGCCGGGCCGAGGAGGCGTTCGGTCCGGTCTCACGCGTCGCCTACGTGCCGGACTCCTTTGGCCATCCGGCCCAGTTCCCACTCCTGTTCGCCGGCTTCGGCCTCGAGGGGTTCGTGCACTGGCGCGGCAACGGCAACGAGCTCGACGCCCTCGGGCCGCGCTGGCGATGGCGTGGCCCCGACGGCACCACGATCGACGTGTTTCACCTCACCTCGGGTTACTTCGCCGCGTCGCGCCCTCCGCACGACCGCGCCGAGGCGGTCGCCGGCCTGGCGGGCGTCATCACGCGCCTGCACGAGGCCGGCGAGGACCCGGCGATCGTCATGAACGGCTTCGACCACACCCGGCCGGATCCCGGGATCGGCGATCTCGTCGGTGCCGTCTCGGCGGCGATCTCCCGACCCGTGGTTCGAGGCACCCTCGACGACGCGGTGGCGGCGACGACCACCCGCGGCCGGGGCGAGTTCACCGGCGAGCTGGTGGGAGGCCGGATCGCGAACCTGCTGCCCGGGGTCTGGTCGACCCGCATGCCGTTGAAGATCCGCAATCGGGAGATCGAGGACCTGCTGCAGCGGTGGGCCGAACCGTGGGCGGCCCTCGGCCGGGCGCTCGGGCTTCCCGACGAATCGCCGTCGTTGCACGAAGCGTGGCGCTCGCTCCTGCTCAACCAGGCGCACGACTCGATCTGTGGTTGCTCGATCGACGCGGTCCACGAACGGATGCGGGCCCGCTTCGACGACGCCGAAGGTCTCGCCGGGGAGACGGTCGATCGGTTGCTCCAGCGACTCGCGGGACGCCCCGTCGACCGCGACCTTCCCGGTGTCGACGAGCTGGAGGTCGTCGTCTTCAACGCGTCGGCGCGTCGGGCGACCGGCGTCGTGCGCGTGCCCGTCGACGCCCATCCCGCCTTCGCCCTCCGCGTCGGAGTCCCTGTGCTCCACGCCGTCGTCGAGGTCGGGGCGGACGGTCTCGGATTCACGATCGACGACACGCCGGTCCGGGTGATCGAGTCCGACGACCCCACCCGGGTTCGCTGGTTCCCCCACCAGGCCGTGTTCGACGTCGAGTTCATCGCCCGTGATGTGCCCGCCTACGGCTGTCGTCGCTACACACTCGTCCGGGCCGCCGCGGCGCAGGACACGCTCGACGACGGTCGGGAGATCACGTCATCCGACATCCGCGTCGCCGTCGAGGGTGATGGCACGGTGACCCTCGAGACCGGCGAGGGCCGGTGGTCGGGTCTCTTCGGGGTCGAGGATGTCGGCGACCGCGGCGACAGCTACGACTTCGACCCGGTCAGCGACGAGCGCACGCTCGTGCCCGAACGGGTCACCGTCGAACGTCGCCGTCACGAGTCGGGCATCTCCCGTCTCCTGGTGGATCGCCACTATCGGCTTCCCACGGGGCTCACCGACGACCGGTCGGCCCGAACCGATGAGACCGTCGAGATCCGCTCTCGCCTCGAGATCACCGTCGCCCGCGGGGTCCCCGGGGTCCGGGTGTCGACCACGTTGGACAACGCGGCGCGCGACCATCGGCTCCGTCTGGTCTTCCCGACCGGGCTCGCCACCGGCGAGTTCGAGGCATCCACGACCTTCGATGTCGTCACCAGGTCGACGGCACCACCCGACGACGAGGGCTGGGTCCACCCGGCACCCAGCACGTTCTGCAGCCAGGGCGGGGTCTCGGTGAACGGGCTCACCGTCACCGCACCCGGCCTGCCCGAAGCCGAGGTTCGCCCCGACGGCACGCTGCTGTTGACGCTCGTGCGCGCCGTCGGCTGGCTCGCCCGCCATGACCTCGCGACTCGGCCCCTCCCGGCGGGGCCGGTGATGGAGACCCCCGCGGCCCAGTGTCTGGAGGAGATCACCACCGAGATCGGCCTGTCGGTCGACCGCGCCCGGCGCGTGCTCGCCGCGGGAGGTCCGGTGCTGCGGGGGGTCATCGGCGGTCCCCGTCCCCTTCTCGACGAGGGCCGTTCACTCATCGAGATCGACGACGACGAGATCGTGGTGAGCGCCGTCAAACCCGCGGCGGCGGGCACCGACACGGTGTTGAGGATCCTCAATCCCACCGACCACGAACGGCGCGTCGGCATCGAGCTCGGGCTCGCCGTGACCGGGGTGTGCTCGGCCCGGCTCGACGAGTCCGACGACGGCGGCGAGATCGACGTGGCCGGGCGGACGGTGACGCTGAACGTCGGCGCCCGTCAGACGCGCACGATCCGGGTCACGTTCGCGGCTGCGCTCCGGTGACGGCGGTGAACAAGGTGACGAAGTTTCCGCCCAGCACCTGATCGATCTCCGTCGACGACATCTGGAGATCGGCCAACCCGGACGCGACCTGGGGGAACTGGCGGTAGTCGGTGAGCACCGGACGGTAGTTCGCGTCGAGATCGGTGCCGATCGCGACATGGTCGACGCCGACGACGTCGACCAGCCGGCAGATCTCTTCGCAGTACTCGGTCAGGGTCGTGAGCTCGATCCCGGCCGGCCAGGCGCCGATCAGTCCGCCGGCGTCGGCGACGACCCGGGCGTGTTCCTCGGACAGCAGACGCGGATGGGTGGAACCGGGACGGGCGAGGTGACTGTGCGAGATCATGATCGGCCGGGTGGACACCTCGAGCGCCGCGACCGTCGCCGCGAATGTGGCGTGGGCGAGGTCCACGATCATTCCGAGCCGGTTCATCTCGGTCACGACCTCGCGGCCGAATCCGGTGAGACCCCCGTGGACGGCATCCTCGGTCTGGATGTCGCCGAGCTCGTTGACCCGATAGTGGACCAGCGTGACCGCTCGGATGCCGGCGGCGTGGGCATCGGCGACACCGCCGAGGCGGCCGTCGAGGAAGTCGCCTCCCTCGCAGCTCAAGAACACCCCCGGTTCGGTTCCGGGCGCGACCGGTCGGACATCGGCCGGGTCGAGCACGGGCCGGATCGTCCCGTCGGTGAAGAGACCGCCGAGCGCCCGCATCTGGCGGGCGTGGTCCTGCGTCGCCTCGCCGGGTTCGAAGGGTCGTGATGCGTGGAGTCCACCGTCGGATCGGACCCCCAGCACCGCGAGGTCACCGACGGTCGACGCGTTGACGACCGCCACCTCACCCTCCACCGACGACCACACGCGAGAACGCGACTCCTCGGCACCGAGAAGGGCGACGAACGGCGACGACGGGTCGAGGCCACCGAGAAAGCAGCGCCCGGGATGGGAATGCACATCGACCCAGGGACCATGCCCGAGAACCGGAGTCTCGGCGTTCTCGTCGGCCAATCCGCCCTCCCGGGTCGCGATGGACCGAGACTATCCGTGGCCGTCACCGATCGAGGTGACCGATGCCCGACCGACAGAGGACGGGATCGGCCGCGGAGAAGTTCTGGTCGGGTTGTCAACCGGAGAGGGGCCCTCGTGCATCAAGAGGCATGCAGACACTCGTGGGTGCGCCGGTGACGTCGACCCCCGGACCGATGCCGACGGCCGACGAGTCGACCATCGCGGCCCGCATCACCCGCTTCGTCGAGCGCGAGTACGGCAAGGTGGTGGCGGCAGTCGCCCTCGCGACCGGCGACCGCCACGCCGCGGAGGACGGAGTCCAGGACGCGATCGTGAAGATCGTCACCGCGCACCACGAACCGGACTCGCTCGCCGCGTGGGTCACGGTGGTCGCCACCAACGAGGTCCGTGGCCGTCACCGTCGCTCCCGGGCCGAGGATCGAGCGGTCGAGCGGCTGGATGGGCCCGATGTTCCCGAGCCCGAGGGAGCCGCCGAACGTGCCGATGTTCGAGCCGCGATCCGCCGGCTTCCCGAACGCCAACGAGAGATCGTGCTGCTCCACTACTACCTCGACACGTCTGTCGCCGACATCGCCACGTTGATGGAGATCACCGCCGGCACGGTCAAGACCCAACTCCATCGGGCCCGGGCCACTCTCGGAACCGCGCTCGCCGAGAGGCAGGAGGACGAATCATGAGCACCGACGACGAGCTGCGCCGCGCGATCCGCGATGCGATCGAGCCGGTCGACGCACCGGCTGGTCTCGCCGACGAGCTCATCGCCCGGGCCGCGGCCGGGCCGACATCACCTTTCCCGTCCGGGCCCGGGTTTCTCCGGCGCCTGTTGCCCGTCGTGGCCGTCACCGTCGTGGCCGGCGCCGGGCTCGGCACCGCGCTGGGCTGGTCCGCCGGCGAGCCGCCGTCCGGCACGGTCGGCGTTGCGGCCGGGGCGCAGGCGGTGACGTCGTACGCCTGTCCGGGCTCGGTCGAGGTCGGTTCACTGCAGCGGGGCGACCGCGTGCTGATCATCGGCCGGTCCGGGTCGTGGCTGGCGGTTCGAAACGTCCGCGGGACCAACGAACGTGTCTTCGTCGCGGCCGCCGCGGTCGCCGCCGACGACGAGCTGGGCTCGCTGCCCGAGCAGAACTGCGACGACACGGGGATCCAACGAGCCACGAACGCCGACGATGCTCCCGAACCGACGACGGTCGTCACGACGGCCCCCTCGTCGTCGACGACCACGACCGTCGACGCGCAGCTCCCGACGTCGACGACGACCGCGCCGCCGAGCACGACGACGGCCCCGACGACGGCCCCGACAACGACGAGCACCACCACCACGGCCCCCACGACGACGACCACGACGAGCACCACGAGCACGACCACGACGGTGCCGCCGCCCGACACGACGACGCCACTGCTGACGGCCGCGGGAACGAGCGCCGACCCGATATGGGAACAGGACGGGCTCGGGATCTCCTGCCCCGCGGGCACGGCTCGTCAATCGACGATCTCGGTCACCGCCACGGACGACGTCGGAGTGTCGTCGGTGACCGCCACCTGGACCGACCCCGACGGCCCGCGATCCCGCCCGATGACGAGAACCGGCGACGTCTATCGCACCACGATCGGCCCCTACGCACCAGGGGCATGGGATCCGACGAGCACCGCGCCGTTCGATCACGCCATCGCGATCACCGTCACCGCGCTCGACGAGGCCGGCAACGAGGCGACGACCCAACTGTCGGTGACAGTCAGAGAGATCGGAGACTGCTTTGTCTGAGAAGACGGCCTCGTCCGCGAAGACGGCGCTGGCCGGGATCCTCGGCGGGGTGGCGGCAACCGCCGTCGCCTACGGGCTCACGACGATCGTCCGGGGCGATGCCCCGCCCACCGATCCCGAGATCACGGCCCCCACCGACGTCGGCGATCCGGTCATCTTGACCGTGCCCTTCGAGGGCGACGTCGGCGCCGCGGTCGACACGCTCGTGGAGCAGCGCCGGGCCGGCCGAGCCGTGGCGTCGGACCTCGGGGTCGTGCTCGAACCCGCGAACCCGTTCGGCATCCTCTCAGCGACGACCGACGATCGTGACACCCCGCTCGTGTCGCCCAGAACGGCGACCTCCGACGACGGCACCGGTTCACCGGCGCCAACCGCCGACGCGTCGGGGTCGGCGACCGGCGACGCGGGCCCCGCCGCCGCGGCGGCGGAGCCGGCCCCGATCGACGACATCTTGGTGTTCCCGCCGGGCGACCCGTCGTCGACGCCCGACGACCCGATGATCGACACCTGCATCGATGGTGGCGAAGGCTGCCCCGAGGGCGTCTCGGGAACGATCCTGGCCCTGCGTTCCCTTCCGGCGCTCGCGGGTGTCACCGAGTTCCGCCCCGCCCCGCCCGGTGCCGGCGTCGCCACATGGTCACCCGAGTGCCCGAGCCGCGATCTCGAGGAGGGCGTCGCCGACTTCGGGATCGCGACCAACCGGCCCGCCACGATCACCTTCGAGTACCGGACCCGGGAATGGCGTGAGCGCGAGGGCGCGATTCCGTGGACGACCGTCGAGATCACGACCCCCACCGATGCCGAGGCGGCCTGGAACGACTGGGTGGCCGACGACGCCGCGACGGCCGACGACCCACGGTCGTGGATCCAGCACTGCCTCCGGCTCGACGACCTGCCGCCGAGGGGCGACTATCAGGCCCGGGTCACGTACACCGACAAGTACGGCGTCGACACGGCCTCCGATTTCCGATCGCTGATCCCGTTCTTCGTCCCCGCGGAGGGTGGGCTCGAACCCGGTGCGCAGCGTCGGCCGACCACGGTCGTGCCGAGTGGCCTGACCGAGCTGCTGATCGGGGTGACCCGCACCCCCGACCAGGAGGTCGCGGTGAGTGCCCGACCCGGCCGCGACCCGGCGTCGTGCACCATCGCCGGCGACGAGCGGTCGCTGTTCGCGGGCGACGGAACGGTACAGGGCCGGATCGTCGCGGACACGGCGATCGATTCCATCGTCCTCGGCGATCCGGCCTACCCCTACCTTCGGGACCATTCCCGATCCGTCGTCGCCGCGCTCGACCTCGACGAGGGCAGCGAGTACGTCGCCTGTGTCTATTGGCTCGCCGACGGGCCGGCGTTCGACCCTCGACGAGTCGAGCTCGCGGAGACGGTGCTCGTGGCGACCCCCGAGGCGTACCGCCCCACCGTCGTTCTCCAGTCGGTGCGCGACCTCGCGCCCGATGTCGACGAAGTGATCGTGCGGGTCGCGGGATGCGGCGTCCAGTTCTTCGATCTCACCGACCCGGGGTCGACGGCGACCGATCGGGTCGGCAACCTCCAGACGATCGGCCCCGAGGTCGAGCTGTGCACCTTCGCCGGCGGGCTGACGACGATCGAGCGAAGAGGGATCCGGGTCGACACCACCGCGGTCACCTCCGACGGCCGCTCGCATCAGGGTGGGGCCTACATCCGCACCGCGGTCTCGTGCCGTTCGTCGGAGTGCCGACCCCGACTGTCCGAGATCGCGATGGTGCCGCTGCCCGACGTGCCCGGCGACTCGGGCGGCTGCGGTTCCGGATTCGGCACCGGTTGTCTCCGCGACGGCACCCGGACAGCCGGTCAGGCGATCTTCGAGCTCCGTTTCGACGGTTCGTCGGGCAGCGGGCTGTCTCGTTGGCGCATCGGCACGCCGGCGCCGTTCACCGACGCGCCACCGGCCCTGTCCGAGCAGCCACAGGTGGCGATGACCACCAGAATCGACTTCATCGACGGCGATCCGACATCGGGGGCCCGCGCCGACATCACCGCGACCGCGGACCGGCCGGTCACCTTCGCGGTCACCGCGATCGTCGCCACCGCGACCGAGGGAGACTGCCCCCTCGGCCCGGTCGAGCTTCCCCGCTCGAGCACCCTCTCACCCACCCACTCGTTCTCCCTTCGCCCGCTGTGCATCGGCACGGTCTACAACGTCACGATCGAGGCGTTCGACGCCGACGGACGCGCCGCGGAGGTGGTTGGTGAGCGCCCCTTGACCCTGCCGAACCAGTTCGAGGTGTGGATCCCCTCGCTCGAGGTCCGAACCGACATCTCCGTCACGGTCACGGCCCCCGACGACGGGCGGTCGCACTCGGTTCGGGTCCGCCCAGTGGAGACCCGGCATCACGACTCGTTCGGGTTCGGCACCAACGTGCGGGGCCTGGGGTGGACCTGGCCGACAGAGGACCGTGCCCGGGCGGAATCGGCCGGGTGGCAGCTATTCGGCCTGGCGGGCCAGGCCAACGCCTGCGGTCGCGCCGGTGCTCGGCCCCTCGAGGTCTTCGCCCGGACGACGGCCACCGCCGTTCCGATCGCCGGCTTCACCTTCGTCGACCAGGACGGAATCGACGTCTCCCTCACCGTCGACATCCTCGAGGACCGTCCGGTCGGTGGCACCGTCCTACGGGACTGCGTTCCCGGCGAGCTCGTCGAAACGGTTCGGCTCCAGGCCCGGGTCGAGCTCGACGACCTTCTCCGCGGGATCACCCTCACGGCGGAGAGCGGCGCCGTCGAGTTCACGCTACGCGGCGTTCCGTCCTCGACGCCGGCCCGATGATGCGCACGACACGGATCGTCCGGGGCTCGTGTCACCACGACTGCCCGGACACCTGTGTGTGGGATGTCACCGTCGTCGACGGCCGTGCCGTTCGGCTACGCGGGAACGACGATCACCCCACCACCCGGGGTCAGCTGTGCCCCAAGGTCAACCGCTTCCTCGACCGCGTCCACCACCCGGATCGGCTCACCTCCCCGCTGCGCCGCGTCGGGGCCAAGGGCGGCGGCGAGTACGAGACGATCGGCTGGGACGAGGCGATCGAGGCGATCGCCCACCACCTGCGCACGCTGATCGCGGGACCGGGGCCGGCCTCGATCCTGCAGTTCTCCTTCGACGGCACCCAGGGCGTGATCCAAAAGGGGGTCCTGGCCGATCGCTTCTTCGCCGCGATCGGTGCCGCCGACGTTCGACGCCACCTCTGCGGGGTCACTGCCTGGCTCGGGGCGGCCGATGTCTCCGGTCAACCGTTCGGCATCGACCCGGAGGACCTCGTCCACGCCCGGCACATCATCTTGTGGGGAACCAACACCTATCTGACGAATCGTCACCTGTGGCCGTTCATCGAACAGGCCCGCGGCGCGGGGGCCACGATCACGGTGATCGATCCGATTCGGACGTCCACCGCGGAGCGGGCCGACGAGTTTCTCCAGATCCGGCCGGGCACCGATGTCGCCCTGGTGCTGGCCATGATCCACGTGCTCGACCGCGACGGGCTCCTCGACGCCGGGTGGATCCGGGACCACACATCGGGATGGGCCGAGTTGCAGGCATCCGCCGCGGCGATGACGCCGTCCCTCGCGGCACCGATCGTCGGGATCTCCGCCGCCCGGATCGAGGCGCTCGCCCACTCGTATGTCGCGAACCGTCCATCGGCCATCCGGGTGCTCGTCGGCCCCGAGCACCACGAGCACGGGCGGGACATCATGCGGGCGATCGCCATCCTGCCGGCGCTCACCGGCGCCTGGCGCGACGTCGGCGGGGGTCTCGCCCGGTCCACCCAGATCTACTTCGACACCGCCCTGGGTCGTCCCGCCGACGCTGATCCGGCTCGTCGCCGGTTCAACATGGCTCGTCTCGGCGAGGTCCTCACGGACCGCTCGCTGGATCCGCCGATCGAGGCCCTCGTCGTGCACAACTCGAACCCGGCGGTGATCTGCCCCGACCAGAACGCGGTGATGGCGGGTCTGGCTCGCGAAGATCTGTTCACCGTGGTGATCGAGCAGTTCATGACCGACACCGCCCGCCACGCCGACATCGTCTTGCCGACCACCACCCAGATCGAACATCTCGACCTGGGCATCGCCTGGGGCCATCTGTACCTCTCACTCAACCAACCGGCGATCGAGCCGATCGGCGACACCCTTCCCAACACGGAGATCTTCCGACGGCTCGCCACGGCGATGGGGCTCGACCAGCCCGGCCTGCAGGACAGCGACGAGACGCTGATCCGGCAGTTGCTCGACTCCGGGCATCGCTGGCTCGACGGCATCACATACGAGCGCCTGCAGGAGCGGACCTGGTGCCGACTGGCCGTTCCCCGAGGCCACCGCCCCAATGTCGACGAGCCCACCGGCACCGCCGATGGGCGGTTGCGCCTGGGGCGGCTCGCGCACCGTGCCGGTCGTGAGACCCCCGACGGCGATGGCCGACCTCGCCACCCCCTCGTCCTGCTCTCCCGCAAGCAGTATCTCGGTTTTCTCAACGCCAACTACGGCGGGTTCGACGATCATCTGCCCATCGAGGCCGAGCCGCTGCTGCAGATCAGCGGGGTCGACGCCGACGACCGGGGACTCGTGTCGGGCGACCGTGTCCGGGTGTTCAACGATCGCGGTTCGCTCTCCTTGGTCTGCACCCACAGTGACGACGTCCAACCCGGGGTCGTCGCGATCCCGTTCGGCTGGTGGCATCGCCACTCGTCCGACCAGCGGGGTGTCAACGCGCTCACCAACCCGGCCGTGCCGAGCGACGATCTCGGCTCGGCCGCCTTTCACGACACCCTGGTCGAAGTCGAAAAGCACTGAACCGGGCGGCCCGCCCGCCGGGCCGCCCAGACGAAGGTGGCGCCGCCGGCGACGATCTGCGCGGTCACCAACACTCCGTAGCCGATCTCGAGCACACCATCGGAAGGGGCCGTCGCCCACCCCGCCCAGTAGGTGAGTGCCGCCACGGTGGGCATCGCCAGGACCGGCAGCACCGAGACCACCGAAACCCGGCCGGAAAGGCGCTCGAGCACGGTCGGCTCGGTCTCGGCGACACCGTCCCGGCTTCGGCGCAACAACCACCGGATCCCGCCCAGCATCACGACCAGCTTCAGCGGCGCCCAGAACAGGGCCGGAACGACCGCGACGCTCAGATACGCGAGGCACCCGAAGCCGACCAGCCGAGTGGAGCGGCGCGACGGGGTCCACCGGGCCGGCCAGACGAATCCGAGAAGCCAGTGGGCCAACGCCAACACCGCGCCGACCACGAACGCGTAGCGAGCGAAGCCGGCCGGATCAAACACGGTGGGGTCGAGCCCGTCGAGAACGGCCTCCTCGTCGGGAGGGTCGCCGACCGACGAGGCGAGGGCCCATGCGCCCCAGAAGGCACCGAACGCAGCCGCGACCACCGTGAGGAGAACGCGGCGACGCTCGACGACAAGTCGTCGGGCCAGGTACCAGAACCCGCCGAACGCGATGATGCCGTGCCACCCCATGAACATGAACGCCATGATCGGAAGGGGGCCGTCGAGATAGATGATCGGGGTCAGCACCCCCTCGACGACGATCGCGAAGACCGCCGCGGCGAGGGCGACCTGGTGAACGCGCCGAGCCGGCGTCAGGGCCAACGTCCAGAGTCCGGCCATCGTCGGAAGGGCGTAGAACACGCTGATGAACAGCACCGAGTCGACCGTGATGCCGGTCCAGTACCAGTACGCCCGCTCGGACGCCATCACGACGATCGTCGAGGTCAACAACACGAACGCGGTGGTCGACAAGGTTCGGCGCATGAGGTTCTCCTTCGGCGGGCGGATCTCTCCCCATCCGATTCTGAGGCCCACGACGGCGTCGCACATCGAGAACGCGGCCACTTCCGGGTCGACCCGACGGCTAATCGCCGACGCGAAGAGATGACCGAAAGGACGAGACGAAGATCCGACTTCGGGCCCGTGCCGCCATCGAGCCCCTCGCCTATCGTCGGGCCCGATGGCCGCCTCGCTTCGCTCGCTTCTTGCCCGGGCCGACCAGCTCCGCGCTCCCCCACCGGCGCGACGCGACGTGATCGTGGCCGTGCTCCTCGTCCTCGTCGCGATCGCCGACATACCCGAGGGAGTGCGAACGTGGGAGCCGGCCGCCTTCATCGCCGGTTCGGCCGGCGCGGCCGCTCTGATCACCCGACGCACACGCCCCCTCGCCGTCATCGTCATCACGTTCGGCCTGCAGTTCCTCGTCGATGTCGGGTCGGGGCTCGCCGGGGTCGAATCCGAGCTCCCACTCGGTCAACTCGCCGTGCTCACCCTCGCCACCCATGCCCTGGCCCGCTGGGCCGCATGGCGCCAGGTCCTCATCGGTTTCGGGCTGATCGCACTCCTCGAGATCGGCGGCGAACCGTTCACGATCGACGCGGACTGGGCCGCGGTCGGCGATCGGGCTCTCTTCTACGGAACCGCCGCCGCGATCGGGGTCGCGGTCCGGTATCGAGCAGTTGCGGTCCACCTGCGGGCCGAACGGGTGCGGTCCGACGAGCGCGAGAGAATCGCCCGCGACCTCCACGATGTCATCGCGCACCATGTCTCGGCGATCGCGATCCAGGCCGGAGGAGGGCGCGAGATCGCACTCGACGATCCGCCCGCCGCACGAGACGTGTTGGCCCGCATCCACAAGACCGCGTCGGAGGCCCTGCTCGACATGCGCCAGGTCGTGTCGATCCTGCGCGACCCCGATGTCGACGGCGCATGGTCGCGCCTCCCGCCGCGGTGGCGTCTCGACGACCTCTCGACCCTCGCCGGCACCGGCGGCGACGGACCCGACGTCGTCGTCGACATCGCCGGCGACACCGCGGCCGTCCCCCGCGGGGTCGGAGGTGCCGTGTTCCGGATCGCCCAGGAGGCGGTGACCAACGCCCGGCGCCACGGCATCGACGTCGGCGCGATCTCGGTCGCCGTGACGATCGACCCGGCATCCGTCGTGGTGCGCGTCGACGACGACGGCCGTCCGCGGAGTGGTCGACGAACAACCGGGTTCGGCCTGACGGGCATGGGTGAGCGGGCCACGCTGCTCGGAGGCACCCTGCACGCAGGTCCTCGCGCCGATGGGCCCGGCTGGCGCGTCGAGGCGTCGATCCCACTGGCCGGAGCCCGAACATGATCCTTCGAGTCCTGATCGCCGACGATCAGGAGATGGTCCGGACCGGCCTGCGGATGATGCTCGAGGCCCCGCCCGACATCGATGTGATCGGCGAAGCCACCGACGGCGCCCAGGCCGTGTCGATGGCGCGGGCCCTGCGGCCCGACGTCTGCCTTCTCGACATCCGGATGCCCGGCATCGACGGCATCGAGGCCACCCGCCAGTTGGCCGGCCCCGACGAAGCCGACCCATTGGCGGTCGTGGTCATCACGACCTTCGACCTCGACGAGTACATCTACGGGGCGCTCCGGGCCGGCGCGCGGGGTTTCCTGCTGAAGGACGCGAGCGCGGCGCTGGTCGTCGACGCGGTGAGGGCCGCGGCCGCCGGCGACGCCGTGATCTCGCCGGCGATCACGGCGCGGCTGCTCGACCGCTTCGCAGCGGGAGCCGATGCCGATCGGCCGCTGATCTCGCCGACCACTCCGCTCACCGCGAAGGAGGAGGAAGTGCTGCTCGCCGTCGCGAAGGGTTCGACCAACGCGGAGATCGCCGATCAGCTCTATGTGTCGATCAGCACCGTCAAGAGCCACGTGAACGCGCTGCTCACGAAGCTCGGGGTCCGCAACCGGGTGGAACTGGCGATCTGGGCTCACCAGAGCGGCCGAACCTGACCGCCTACACGACCCGATGACGAAGGGGTTGGCCGGCGCGAAGCCGCCGGCAGTTGTCGACGGCAACGTCGACGCTGCGGTCGAGGGTGCCGGTGGTGAGCCACGCGATGTGCGGGGTGACGACGACATTGTCGAGGCCGAGCAGCGGGTGGTCGGCCGGGAGGGGTTCCTCTTGGAACGTGTCGAGGCCGGCGGCGCGCAGATGCCCGCTGCGGAGCGCGTCGAAGAGCGCGTTCTCGTCGACGAGTCCGCCCCGGGCGGTGTTGACGAGAACGGCACCGGGCCTCATCGAAGCGATCGCGTCGGCGTCGATGAGATGGCGCGTGTCGTCATCGAGGGGAAGATGAAGCGACACGATGTCGGCCCGAGCGAGGAGCTCCGGCAGTGAGCAGAACGTCGCGACCGCGTCGGTTCGGGGGAAACGGGTGTGGGCGATCACCTCGGCGCCGAGCGCGGCGAGAACGGGAGCGACGATGGCGGGGACCGAGCCGTAGCCGACGAGCCCGACACAACGGCCGCCGATCTCGAGGAGATCATCTTGGAGCTCCGGGTCCCAGCTCCATCCTTCGCCTCGCCGGGTCGCCGCGTCGAACCCGGGGGTTCGCCGCAGCGCCGCCAACATCAACGCCAGCGTCGCCTCGGCCACCGCCGGACTGTTGGTGCCGGGCATGTTGGCGACCCGGATCGAACGGGCGGCGGCGGCCGCGAGATCGATGGTGTTGACGCCGACTCCGATCTTTTGGATCAGCCGCAGACGTGGCGCAGCATCGAGAACGGATCGGGTGACCGGCTCGAGCACGTGCCACAGGACCTCGGCATCGGCCATGTGGTGTCGGAAGCGGTCTCGGTCGTCGACCGGGCACACGACGATGTCGAGCCCCTCGGTCGACAACTCCCGCAGTGACGCCGCGAGGGCCGGGCCGGCGTCGTAGTGGAAGACGACCTTCATCACGGCCCACCCCACGGGAACTCGGAGCGGTCCGGGAGCGGCCCGCCGTTGCCGAGTCGGTCGGCGATGCGCAGCCCTTCGTTCCACTTGGCGGTCCGTTCGCCTCTCGTCATCGACCCGACCTTGAGCTGCGACGCCCCCCAGCCGACGGCGAGGTGCACGACGGTCGTGTCCTCGCTCTCCCCGGATCGGGCCGACACGATCGCTCCGAACCCGCCGTTGTGGGCTGCCGTCAACGCGGCGCGGGCCTCGGTCAAGGTGCCGACTTGATTCGGTTTGACCAGCACGGCATTGCCGGCCCGGTCGCGGATCGCGGCCTCGACCCGGCCCGCGTCGGTGACCAGATAGTCGTCACCGACGACTTGAACGTGGGCCCCCGCGGCCTCGGTGAACGCCACGAACCCGTCACGATCGTCTTCAACCAGCGGATCCTCGATCATGACGATCGGATACCGTTCGAGCAGGCCGAGCAGGAGCGCGCTGAACCCGTCCGGGTCGAGCGCACGCCCTTCGCTGGCCAGGTGGTAGCGGCCATCCGCGTGGAACTGGCTGGCGGCGATGTCGAGCGAGACCGCCACCTCGACCCCGGCGGTGAAGCCGGCGGCGTCGATGGATCGCACGACCATCTCCACGGCCTGCTCGTTGTCGGTGAACGCCGGCCAATAGCCGCCCTCGTCGGCGAACCCCTGGAGGAGGCCCTGATCGGCGAGGAGGCGACCGGCCGCGAGATGCACCTCCGCAACCCAAACCAGCGCGGTCGTGTAGTCCGGGGCGCCGATGGGGACGACCATGAAGTCCTGGAAATCGACGCGGCGACCGGCGTGCGCACCGCCGCCGAAGATCTGGATCTCGGGCAGGGGCAGGCGAACGGGTCCGTCGTCGTCGCGCAGGTGTTGCCACAGCGGTCCTGGTCCGGCCGCGGCGTGGGCCACCGCCATCGATGTCGCGACGATCGCGTTGCCACCGAGGCGGCTCTTGTCGGGTCGCCCGTCGAGCTCGATCAACGCGGCGTCGATCCCGGCCTGGTCCGCGGCCTCGCGGCCGACGAGGCACGGACCGATCTCCGCGTCGACCGACGCAACCGCGCCCTGCACGTCCCGGCCACCGAGCGTCGGCCCTCCGTCCCGTCGGTCCACGGCCTCGCCGCGGCCGGTCGATGCGCCCGCCGGCGCGATGGCACGACCGGCACGACCGTCGGCGAGGGTCACTTCGACCTCGACGGTCGGCCGGCCACGGGAGTCCCACACACGACGTCCGTGGACCGAGACGACGCGGGCGTCTCTCATGGGACGAGGCTCGTGTGCCAGGCGTCGCGAACCGCGGTCACGGAGTCGCTCGGATGGGCCAGCAGCTCGCGGCTCACGCGCCGCCCGGCGTCTCGGTCGGACCCCGCGGTCAGGTATTCCACCGGCGACAACCCGTCGACCCGAGCGAGGAGCAGCGCCGGGATCAGGGTCGCGACCCGGGCTTCGAACGCGGCGACAGGCTCCCAGTCGACCCGACCGAAGTGGGCGGCGCAGAACGTGTCGAAGCTGTCCCTCAACGCCCGGCGGGCGGCCGGAACCCAGCGGCACTTGAGCAGCAGGTGGGTCAGACAGAACGCGACGTCGAAGGCGGGATCGCCGAACCACGCGCACTCGGCGTCGAGCAGCACCGGACCGTCGGGTCCGGCCAGCAGGTTCTTGGGGCTGACGTCGCCGTGGACCAGAGCGAGATGGGTGTCGGCCGTACGCGTCCGCAGCGCGGCGAGTCGGTCGGCCCGGTCGGGGTGGGCGAGTGCCGTCGCGTCGAAGTAGGGATCGAGCCGCAGCGCGTCGAACAGGTCGTCGGTCGCGAAACGAGTCGCCACGTCGGCCCGACCGGCGGTCGCCGCGTGGACGGCGCCGAGCCGGGCGCCCACCGCGCCGGCGAAGGAGAGGTCGACGTTCCCGGCCGCCAGTTGATCCTTCCAGACCGGGTATCGGGCGGGTTCGAGATGCTCCATGACGAAGAGGTGGAGCTCGGGGACATGACCGATCACCCGCGGAACGAATCCCGGATCGATCACGGCGACGACGTCGAGCCACGCGACCTCGGTGTCGTTGCGCTCGACCGGCGCGTGCCACTCGCCCGCGACGTCGAGCCGCGGCCGCGCCCGTTTCACACACACGGCCCGATCGGGCAGGTCCACCCGCCAGATGTCGGACGAGACGCCGCCGGGGAGTGGCGTCCAGTCTGCCGACCCGGCGGCATCGAGCAGTCCCGACCGCACCAGGGCATCGACGGGCGGATCAGACGCCACGGGCCGCCAACCAGCGGGCGACGAGGTCGGCGACCACGTCCCGGGCGTCGTCGGGTGTCTCGAGATAGTGGTCGCCGTCGACGAACTCGAGGGTCGTGTCGTCGGCGGCGAGGTTGTCGTGGATGGTGTGGGCGTCGACCGGAAAGACGCCGGCGTCGGCCATGCTCTGGACGACCAACGACGGCACGGTGATCCGTTCGAGATGGGGGACGGCCCGGCACTGCGAGTACTCGAGGCTCCACATCGACAACCACGTGCGGATCGTGTTCGACGAACCGATGCCGTAGGGGCTGTAGTTGAAGAACTTCGGCGGACCGAGATAACAGACCCCGATCTCACGGTCGTTCGGGTCGAGCGCCGCGTCGAGATAGCGGGGATCGGCCCAGACCCGCGGCAGGTTGAACATCCGGTCGATCGCCCCGGCCGCCCGGACCCGTTCGAGCTCCTCTAGCGCCCAGTCGGTGATGCGGTTGTTCCGGGCGACCTGGGCGGCCCGGTACCGGGTCATGAACTCCGCCGAGTAGGGCGGGCCGTTCTCTGGGTTGTACATGTCGAGCGCCGGATCGACCGACACGGGATCGAACTCGTCGGTGACCGACGGGTCGAACCAGTCGGTGAGCACCTCGGGGCGACCCGGATGGGCGTTCGTCGACACGTAGAAGTCGCAGGCCGGGAGCTGCTCGGCCGCCTCGGCAACCGGCGTGCCGAGCAGGGGCCGCAGGTTGGGATCGGTGGCCTGCGATTGATAGGCGGCCATGAGTGAGCCGCCGCCGGAGTTCCCGAGGATGACGACGTTGTCGACCCCGGCCTCTTCGCGCAGCCAACGCACGCCGACACCGATGTCGATCAGGGCGGCGTCGAGGGTGAAGTGGTGCTCCACCCCGCGGAACCGGGTGTTCCAACCGAGGAAGCCGTAGCCACGGGCGGCCATGAGGTCGGCCATGTAGTGCTCGGAGAAATCGACGTTGTAGTGCGTCGCGATCAGCGCGGTTCGGGGCTGTTGTCCGGCCGGGTGGTGGTAGAGGCCCTGCGTCGGCAGGTAGCCGGCACCGTTGCGGCCCGCTGTGGGCGAGGGGAGCGACACGAAGCGTCGTTCGATGGGGTTCATGGTCGGTCTTTCATCGGCGGGTCCCTCAGTTCGGCTCGGGGGCGGCGAACACCGTGCGGTACAGCACCCGGGTCATGGTCGAGACGGCGACGTCATCGGAGATCGACGATCGATCGGCCTCGCCGCCCTCGATCAGCCACACGTAGCAGAAGTAGTCGAGCATCGAGCCGAGCGCCGACGCGGTGACGTCGGGGTCGGGATCGGTCGCGAGTCCGGCGGCGGCGACGGCCCGTATGCCGTCGGCGATGCGGTTCCGGGCGTCGGCTCGGATCTCTCGCCAGCGCCGGGCAAAGTGGTCGTCGAGCATCGAGGCCTGGAAGATCGCGGCCAGCTCCGCCGAGTGGTCGCGGCAGCTGGACCAGTAGATGGCGCACAACTCCCGCACCACCTCGTGGGGTTCGCCCGCGTTCAGGTCGGTCTCGGCGAATCGGTCCTCGACCTCGGCCTTGAAGTCCTCCGCCAACTGCTCGAGCACCGCTTCCTTGTTGTCGAAGTAGGTGTAGAAGGACCCCAGCGCCCGTCCGGCCTCCTCGGTGATGTCGGCGATCTTGGTGTTGGCGTAGCCCTTCGTGCGAAACAGGTGGCGGGCGGCGGCGAGGAGCGCTTCTCGGCTGCGGAAGCCCCGGGCGGTCAGCAGCGTGCCGTCGGCCGGTTGCATCTCGGAGGCCGGCGCGGGACTCACACGAGCTCGGCGGCCGATTCGTCGACGACGTCGACGAACTCCTCGACCGGTTGGCGCAGCAGCCGCAGCGCCTCTTCGGGGGTCTGCGAGTCGAACTCGGCGGAGTCGGTGGTGACACAGAACTCGACCATGATGCCGTTGGGGTCGAGGGTGTAGATGGACGTGCACCAGCCGTGATCGATCCGCATCACGTGTTCGATGCCGTGCTCGTGCATCCGAGCCGTCATCGCGTCGAGCTCCTCGATCGTGTCGAGGCGGAAGGCGACATGGTTGGCCCACGTCGGCAGCCCGAGCCCGGTCGATATCTCGGTCTTGAAGTCGGCATCCTCACCCACGTCGCCGAGGGCGAAGAACGCGATCGCCTCGCCACCACCGATGTCGAAGAAGAAGTGCCGCATCCAGCCGTCGCCGTTGACATGGTTCTCGGTTCGCAGCAGCGGCATGCCGAGCTTCGTCGAATAGAAGTCGTAGGTCGCCTCGGGGTCGCGGGTCGTGTACGCGACATGGTGAAGGCTCTTGGACTGGGGCGAATCGCTCTCGGCCATCCTGGTCTCCTGTTGGGTGTGGTCGGGTCGTCGACCCTACCTCCACCTGAATATCGGTTCAAGCTAACCTGAGGACTAATTCACATTCCGCCGGTGGCAGGATCGTCGCCGCCGACACGACGCTGACGAAGCGGCCGAGACGCAGTAAGTTCTGCTCTCGACGTTTCCCAGGGGGACCCGAATGGCTCAGATCATGCTGGATGGCATCAACAAGGTGTATCCGAACGGCTTTCAGGCGGTCACCGACCTGTCGCTGACCCTGGAGGACGGCGAGTTCTTGGTGTTGGTCGGCCCGTCCGGGTGCGGAAAGTCGACGGCGCTGCGGATGATCGCCGGGCTCGAGGAGATCTCCGGCGGCACGCTCAGGATCGGTGAGCGGGTGGTGAACGACGTGCACCCCAAGGACCGCGACATCGCCATGGTGTTCCAGAACTACGCCCTGTACCCCCACATGACCGTCGCCGAGAACATCGGCTTCGCGCTGAAGTTGGCCAAGGTTCCGAAGGACGAGATCAAAGAGCGGGTGCTCAGCGCCGCGAGAACGCTCGAGCTCGAGGAGCAACTCGAGAAAAAGCCCGGGCAGTTGTCGGGTGGTCAACGTCAGCGGGTGGCGATGGGCCGCGCCATCGTGCGCCGCCCCGCCGTCTTCTTGATGGACGAGCCGCTGTCCAACCTCGACGCCAAGCTCCGGGTGCAGATGCGGGCCGAGATCGCCGGCCTGCAACGCGACATGGGCGTCACGACCTTCTACGTGACCCACGACCAGGTCGAGGCGATGACGATGGGCGACCGCGTCGCCGTCATCAAAGACGGCGTCCTGCAACAGGTCGACACGCCCCAGAACCTCTACGACAACCCCACGAACATCTTCGTCGCCGCGTTCATCGGTTCGCCGTCGATGAACCTCTACGACGCCAGACTCGCCGTCGACGACGACGGGATCGCCATCCATCTCGGCTCACAGACCCTGCGGGTCCCGGCGTCGATCCTCGATGTTCGTCCCGGCCTGCGGGGCTACGACGGCCGGTCGATCACCGTGGGTCTGCGGCCCGAGGACATCGACGACGCGGCGCTCAGCCCCGACCACCCGGCAGATCAGACGTTGCAGTCGACGGTTGCCCTCGTCGAGTCGCTCGGCGCCGAGATCATGGTGCACTTCGGCATCGACGCGCCCGCCGCCGATGCCGGCGACCCCGACGCCGTCGAGGAGGTCAAGACCAGCGAGGGTGCATCTCGTTGCGTGGCCCGGTTCAACCCCCGCTCGACCGTGGCCCTCGGCCAGACCGTGCACGCCGCCGTCGACACCGAACGTTTCCACTATTTCGACCCGGCCACCGGCCTGGCCGTCATCGACTGACTCCGACGCCGAACGCCGAACCGCCTACTTGTCGGCGGTGAGCGCGAAGCCCGACATGAAGGGCTTTTGGAGCGCGATGAAGACGATCGCGGGCGGAATCGAAACCAGCAGCGCGGCGAGCATCAAGGGGCCGAAGGTCAATCCGGTGTCGAGGGTGGCCAGACCCTGGAGACCGACCTGCACGACTTGTTGGTCACGATCGGAGATGATCAACACCGGCCACAGGTACATGTTCCAGACGAACACGAACTGGATCACCGCGAGCGCCCCGATGACGTTCCACGACAACGGGATCAGGATCTTGAACAGGAACTGCAGGGGCGTGGCGCCGTCGATCTGCGAGGCCTCGGACAGATCCCGCGGCAGGTTCGCGAAGTGTTGGCGGAACAAGAACGCGCCGGTGGCCGACGCCGCGAAGGGCACGACCAGCCCGGCCATCGAGTTGCGCCACCCGAGATCGGCGACGATCCGGAACAAGGCGAGGATCATCACCTCGGTCGGCATCATCAGCGTGATCAGCACGAAGAAGAACACCAGCCACTTGCCCCGGAAGCTGAAGTAGACGAACGCCAGCCCGGCGAGGAGCGACAGGACCGTCTTGGCCCCGGTGATCAAGAACGCCTGGACGAAGGAGTTCCACATGAGCCGGCCGAGGTTGCGATCGTTCCAGACCTGGTCGAAGTGCTTGCCGAGCCCGGATCCGGGGGTCAACTGGAAGCGGAACACCTCCGCATTGGTCTGCGTCGAGACGAGCGCCGCGTAGGCCAGGGGGAACAAGATGATCAGCATCGAGCCCCAGATCAAGACGTGGGTCGGCCAGCGGCGACCTCTCAGCAGACCGGGTTTGCCGACGTTGAGCGACAGACCACCGCCGTCACGCGCTGCCATAGCTGATCCTCCCTTCCGACTGCTTGAACTGCCAGGCCGTGAGACCGATCACCGCGAGGAACAACACGACCGATTGGGCCGCGCCGCGCCCGAGATCGCCGTTGTCGACACCGACCCGGATCAGCTCGTAGATAGCGACCGAGGTCGCGCCCGCCGGCGCGCCCTTGGTGAGGAAATCGATGGTGCCGTAGACGTCGAAGAACGAGAACGTGAGGTTGGTGATCAACAAGAAGAAGGCGATCGGGCCCAACGCCGGCATCACGATCGAGCGGAACCGCTGGATCGCGTTCGCGCCGTCGAGGGCCGCGGCCTCGATCTGGTCGCGGGGCACCGTCTGCAAACCGGCGAGGAAGAAGAGCAGGTTGTAACCGAGCAGCTTCCACACCGACGCCAAGATGATGGTGAGCCGGGCCAGCGTCGAGTTGGTCGCGTAGTTCGGGAAGTCGAAGCCGAAGTCGTTCGCCAGCGCCGCGAAGATCCCTCCGGTCGCGTTGAACATCATGAAGAACAGGATTCCGGCCACCGGCGGAGAGATGGCGTAGGGCCAGATCAGCAGGGTCCGGTAGACCGTGATGCCGCGCACGTTCTGGAACGTCAGATACGCCAGGGCCAGCCCCGCCACCATGCTGACGATGACGATGCTGCTCGAGATCACGACCGTGTTGAGATAGATCAGTCGGTACCCGCCGTTCTCGTTCTCGAAGATGAAGTACAGCGAGTACAAGAAGATGAGGATTCCGAACGGGCGGATGGTTCGGGTGAGGTTGTGGCCCCACGAGCCGGGCTCGGAGCGACGGTGCCACATGCCGACCCCCCAGATGAACGCCACCGCGGTGAGGGGGAGCATGATGACCACCGCGGGATTGGTCACGAGCAACTCCGAGAAGTTGCTGAGGCAGCGTTCGCCGACCCGAGGCGTACCGAGACGGGTCAGCTTCGTCGAGAGCGTGAAGGTCCGGTAGGCGGGGAGGTAGAGGAAGAAGACGAGGATCACGAGTGTCGGCGACAGCAGCAGCCACGGCCACCACCAGCCGAGCTTGAACGCACCGGTTCGGATGTCGCCGCTTCCGAGATCGGCCGCCTTCTGGGAGAAGACGGCCTTGGTTCCGGCCCCGAACATCCACGCGAACGTCGCCGCGAGAGCGACGCCGAGCACACCTTCGGTGGACTCGGCGTCGCTCACGAACGGGCAAAAGCCCAATGCTGCCAGGATCGTGGCCGCCCCGAGAGCTCCCAGGACGACCCCGGACGCGACCTCCCGTTTGGTCGAATGACCAAACGAGAGGACGCCGACCGCCGCAGCGATCAGGAAACTGGCGGCAACAAGCACTTACGTCAGCGGATCAGCCGAACAGCTCGTTGTAGTCGTCGAGCAGCTGCTGGGCTTCGTCTTGCGCCGAGGCCATCCGTTCGGTGACGTCCGCGTCGTTGACGAGGATGTCCTCGATCGCGGCGGTCACCACGTCGCGAATGGCGACGAAGTTGCCGATCAGCGCACCGGTGGACGCCGGGGTGTCGGCCGCCGCATCGAGCTGATCGGACGCAACCGCGGAGTTCGGGTTCTCGTCGTACCAGCCCTCGGCTTCGAGCACGGCGCGGGCCGAGTTGGTGATCGGGATGTAGCCGGTGACCTGATGCCACAGCGCCGCGTTCTCCGGGTTGGAGAAGAAGTTCATGAACGCCAGCGCGCCGTCTTCTTCGGCGGTGCTGAGCCCGTTGGTCATCCACAGCGTCGCGCCACCGATCAGGTTGCCGACATATTCGCGGTCCTGGTTGTAGGGCATGAACGAGCTGACGACCTCGAAGCCGTTCTCGGTGCCGGCCTCGGTCAACACGGTGGTGTCAGACGAGGAGTAGACGAGCATCGCGACGTTCTGGGAGTTGAACGCGGCCGCGGTGCCACCCCAGTCGCGCTGGGTGCCGGTGTAGACGTAGGAACCGGCGTCTTCGAGGTCCGACCACCACTGGACGTACTCGAGGGCGGCGTCGGAGTTCAGGGAGATCTCCGTGGCTCGGGCGTCGCGACCGTTGCCGTTGTTGGCGAGGTCGACGCCGGCCTGACCGAGCGACTGCTCGAAGAACCAGCCGTGGTTCGGCCAGGTGATGCAGCCTTCCGACGGCGGGTTCGGGAGTCCGGCGATGGCCTCACAGGCGGCCTCGACTTCGGCCCACGTCGCCGGGGGCGTCGTGATTCCGGCCTCGTTCAGGATGTCCATGTTGGAGAACATCGTCGTGGACGACGTGTTCCAGGGCATCGAGTAGAGCTGGCCGTCGATCGTGTAGTACTTCGCGGCCGCGGAGGCGACATCGTCGAGCACGACCGGCTCGCCGAGGATCTCCGTCCGACCGGCGATCGCCTCGGTGACCGACTTGAAGATCGGGTCGCCGTTGGCGTCGATCGCATCAAGCGCGTCCTGCGTGGCCGCTTCGAAGAAGTGGATGATCTCGGGTGGGTTCCCGGCATCCATGGCCAACGCCGTCTGCTCGAACACCGTGTTGTAGGAGTCGAACGGGGTCACGACGACCTCGTACTCAGGGTGCGCGGCGTTGAACTCGGCCGCCCGATCCAGGGTGAAGTTGAGGCGGGCATCGTCGTTGAACGCGATCCACATCTCGATCTGGATGGGTTCGTCGCCGGCCGCTTCGCCGCCGTCGCCGGCGTCTCCTCCATCGCCGCCGTCTCCACCGTCTCCGGCGTCTCCGGCGTCGGCGGCATCGCCGCCTTCGGGCTCACTACTGCTGTCGCTGTCGTCATTGCCGCAGGCCGCGGCGATGAGCGTCAGCGCTACGAATAGCGCGAGTAACTTCTTCACTTCAGGTCTCCTCCAGGATGGATATTGCGTGGGCGCAGACGCTAGCAGCCTCCGCGGGGCCCGGTGGCGCGAACGCGGGCCGTCCCCACCGAAACGTCGCCCATCCGACGGTCGTCGGGACGAACCACCGGATCGGACATGCGACAATGCGGCGATGGCCGATCGATCCGCCTCGCCGAGGACCCCGGAAGCCCGCGCCGCGGCCTTGTCCTGCTGGTCGGGCCCGGTTGATCCCGAACCCCTCCCCGGTGGCATCACCAACACCAATCTGGTCGTTCGCGACGGCGCCGAGCGATTCGTGGTCCGCATCGGTGACGACCTCCCACTCCACGGCGTGGTTCGTCGCCACGAGCTCGCGACGTGTGTCGCCGCCCATGCCTGCGGACTCTCGCCGGAGATCGTCCACCACGAGCCGGGTGCCCTGGTGATGAGGTACGTCGACGCCGCCACCTTGACCGCCGAGGACATCCGCCGGCCCGAGACCCGCCGCCGGGTCAGCGCGCTGATCCGGCGGTGCCACACCGAGATGCCCCGCCACCTTCGCGGGGCGACGGTGATGTTCTGGGTGTTCCAGGTCTGTCGCGACTATCTCGCCACCGTCCACGACGGTCACGGTCGCCACCAGGACGTCCTGGCCGAGCTGTCGCGCCGGAACGCGGCGCTCGAACACGCGGCGGGCCCCATCCATCCGGTGTTTTGTCACAACGACCTGCTGGCCGCGAACATCTTGGACGACGGCACGAACCTTTGGCTTCTCGACTGGGAGTACGCCGGTTGGAACTCGGCCTTCTTCGACCTGGCCAACCTGGCGAGCAACAACGAGCTGACCCCGCAGGCCGAGATATCCCTGCTCGAGGACTATTTCGATCGTCCCGCCCGGCCGCAGGACCTCACGAGCTTCCGCACGATGAAGTGTGCGTCGCTGCTGCGCGAAACCCTGTGGAGCCTCGTGCAGGAACGCCACTCGACCCTCGACTTCGACTACGGCTCCTACACCGACGACCAGCTGGACCGGTTCCGGCGCGCCTACGCCGAACTGGGGCTTCCCCGGTGACGGCCACCGTTCCGGACCGGGCCGAGATCGTCGTCATCGGCGGCGGCATCATCGGATGTTCCACCGCCTACCACCTGGCGCGGGCCGGCGCGGCGGATGTCGTGCTCCTCGAGCGGGCCCAGCTGACGACCGGATCGACGTTTCACGCCGCCGGTCTCGTCGGACAGCTTCGGTCCTCGCGCAGCGTCACCCAACTCCTGAAGTACTCGGTCGAGCTCTATGACTCACTGGAAGCCGACACCGGACACCCGACCGGGTGGAAGCGCAACGGTGGACTCCGCCTGGCGTGCACCGCGGACCGTCTCGTCGAGCTCCGGCGGGCGGCCACGACCGGACGGTCGTTCGGCCTCGACATCGAGATCCTCACGCCCTCCGAAGCCCGGGAGCTGTGGCCGCTCATGGACGTGTCCGACGTGGTCGGAGCCGCCTTTCTCGCCGACGACGGACAGGCCGGACCGAGTGACATCACCCAGGCGTTGGCCCGCGGCGCCCGCCAACTCGGCGTTCGCATCATCGAGGGCTGCCGCGTCACCGGCATCGACGTCGAGGACGCTCGGGTGCGTCGGGTCCGCACAACCGATGGCGACATCGTCTGCGAGACGGTCGTGAACTGTGCGGGGCAGTGGGCTCGCTCGATCGGGGACATGGCCGGAGTGGCGGTGCCGCTCGTGTCGGTGCAGCACCAGTACGTCATCACCGAGCCGTTCGCCGGCGTGACGCCGGACCTCCCGACCCTGCGCGACCCGGACCGCCTCGTCTACTTCAAAGAAGAGGTGGGCGGGATGGTGATGGGTGGCTACGAACCGAATCCGGCGCCGTGGGCCGAAGCCGGGATCCCCGACGACTTCAACGGTCGCCTGCTCGCCGCCGACTGGCCCCGGTTCGAGCCACTGCTCGAGCACGCGGTGCGGCGGGTTCCCGCGATGGAGACCGTCGGCATCCGCAAGCTGATCAACGGGCCCGAGAGCTTCACTCCCGACGGCAACTTCATCCTCGGTGAGGCACCGGAGGTCGCGTCGTTCTTCGTCGGTGCCGGATTCAACGCGTTCGGCATCGCCGCCGCGGGAGGCGCGGGGCGAGCGCTCGCCGAGTGGATCCTCGCCGGGGAGCCGACGAGTGATCTCTGGCCGGTCGACATCCGCCGGTTCGGGACCGTGCACCGCGACATCGACTGGGTGCGATCCCGCACCCTCGAGATGTACGGGAAGCACTACGCGATGAGCTGGCCCCACGAGGAGCACACCAGCGGACGGCCGCGGCTGACATCACCGCTCTACGGACGACTCGCCGACGCGGGGGCGTGCTTCGGGTCCAAACTCGGCTGGGAGCGGCCCAACTGGTTCGCCCGAGAGGGGGAGTCGCCGAGCGACGAGTACTCGTTCGGGCGTCCGAACTGGTTCGAGGCGGTCGGTGAGGAGCACGCGGCGTGCCGCGACCGCGTCGCGCTGTTCGACCAGAGCTCGTTCGCGAAGTTCACCCTGATCGGGCCGGACGCGGAGTCGGCCCTCCAATGGTTGTGCGCGAACGACATCGGCGGTCCCCCCGGCCGGCTCACCTACACCCAGCTGCTGAACGAGCGCGGGGGGATCGAGTGTGATCTCACCGTCTCCCGGATCGGCGACGACCACTTCTACATCGTCACCGGGACCGGACAGCGAACGCGAGACCTCCACTGGATGTCGCGTCACCTTCCCGCCGGGGCCGAGGTCGAGCTTCGCGACGTCACCCCCGAGTGGGCGGTGCTCGCGCTCATGGGGCCCGAGTCGCGGCGGGTTCTGCAGAAGCTGACCGACCACGATGTCTCCGACGAGGCGTTGCCGTTCGGGAGCGTCGGCACGCTCACCGTTGCCGGGGCGACGGTGCGGGCCCTGCGGCTGACATATGTCGGCGAGCTCGGCTGGGAGCTCCACCTCGCCGTCGACGACGCCGTCGCCGTCTACGACGCGCTGATGGCCGCCGGACGAGACCACGGCATCGCCAACGCCGGCTACCGGGCCATCGAGTCGTTGCGGTTGGAGAAGGGCTATCGGGCGTGGGGGTCCGACATCGGCCCGGACCGCACCCCCGTCGAGGCCGGGTTGGCCTGGGCGATGAAGCTCCGCTCGGAGATCCCGTTCCTGGGGCGGGCCGCGGTGGCGGCGCAAACGGTCGACGGTGTCGCGGCGAAGCTGGCCGGATTCACGGTCGACGATCCCGATGTCGTGCTGCTCGGACGCGAGACCATCTACCGCGATGGCGAACGGGTCGGCTGGTTGACGAGCGGTGGCTGGGGATACACGGTGGGCCGCAACATCGGCTACGGCTATGTGCACCATGACGACGGTGTCGACGCCGCCTTCTTGTCGGACGGCTCCTACGAGCTCGAGGTGGCGTCGCGCCGCGTCGCCGCGACGCTGCACCTCGCGCCCCTCCACGACCCGGCGATGACCCGGGTCAGGAGCTGACCGCCGCGGGTTGACGCTCGGGGGGAAACTTGCCCGACCATCGGGCCTCGAACGTCCAGTCCGGCTGTTTCTGCCGGTGGGACTCGTCGAGGGTCGCTCGCGATCCGTTGATGTCGACGATCGTCGCGACGAGAACGGGGGAGGCCGCCGGGACCGTGCCGTCGACGTGGGCGGCGAGCTCGGCGCCGAACTTGTCGAGAATGCTCTGGAGCACCAGCCGGTACTGGGCGGCGAGACCGCACCGGGCCCCGTCGTCGATGGTCCGCAGGTGATCGCGGATCGCCGCCAGGTCGCGGTCGTCGGCCTGAGAACGCCGGATCCGGCCGAACAGCTCGGTCAGGGCCAGCCCGTCCTCCTTGCAGGGAACGCACAGCCCACACGACTCGACCGACAAGAACCGGGCGACCCCTTCGGCGACGGCGGCCATGTCGTCGTGGTCGTCGAAGACGATGAACCCGCCACAGCCCAAGCGCGCCCCGACGCGCGCCATCCCTTCGTTGCTGACCGGCGTGTCGAGTTGATCGGCGGTGAGAAGCGGCGTGGCCGCGCCACCCATCACCGCCTTGATGGAACGACCCTCGGCCGGTCCGCCGCCGATCGACTCGATCACGTGCGACAGCGGTGTCCCCATGGGCACCTCGCCGACGCCGTGGTGGCGGGTCGCGCCGGTGACCGTGCAGACGAGTGAACCCGGGGATTCATCGGTGCCGACGGAACGGAACCATTGCGGACCCTCGACCACGATCGCGGGAACGTTGGCGAGGGTCTCGACATTGTTGACGAGGGTCGGTGCGCCGATGCTTCCCGAACCCGGACCGGCGAGCTCGACGTACACGGTGGAGGCGCCGACGTCGTCCACCTCGTCGACCGCGCACGATCGGCTGGCCACCTCGTGGATTCCGTGGCGATGTGGCGGCACGATCCGCGGAAAGGGAGGCCGACCGTCGATCGCCTCGAGCATCGCGGTCTCTTCTCCGTAGAGGTACTCGTTGGGCCCTTCGAAGATCTCGACGTCGATGCCCTCGAGCCACCCCGCGGCGCGCAGCTCCTCGATCGCCGTGTTCGTTCGGCGGTTCACGACCGTGTGCATGCGTTTCGTGGCGACGACGACGTCCTCGGCACCGACGACGGTAGCGGCGATGAGCGCACCTTCGAGGACCCGGTAGGGGTTGCGCCAGAGGATCGCCCGATCCTTGAACGAGCCGGGCTCGCCCTCCGCCGCGTTGACGATCACCGACGACCTCACGACAGCCCCCCGCCCGTAGGCGCGGACCCGGCGCCACTTCTCGCCGCACAGTGCACCGGCGCCGCCCCGGGCCCGAAGCCCGGATTCCTCGATCATCGCGATCACGCGCGCCGGGTCCGATCGGCGCGCGACCTCGAGGCCTCGCCCGCCACCGAGGTCGAGATGTTCCTGCAGACTCGCGACCGGGGTCGGCGCGAGCGTACGGGGGATGAGGGACATGAGCAGCACCTCCTCGCGGCACATGGTGAGAAGGTGTCGGTCGGTCGAACAGGGTCTGAGGTCCCGTTCTCGGGCCAGCGGGCGGTCGCCGACCGACTATGACTTGGGCGTGCCGAAACTCCTGCGATCGTCCCACCTCCCGATCGTGGGGGTCGTGTTCGTCGTCGTCGCCGCCGGATGTTCCGCCGGAGAGACGACACCGGAGGACGTCGCCGACCGGGAGGAGACCGCGCCGGCCGAGGCGGTCGACGACCGCGGGGACGAGGCCCCGGCCGTCGACCCCGCCGGCGCCACGACCCCGGCCGCACCGGAGCTCGCACCCTTGCCGTTCCATGTCGAGGGCCATCGCGGGGCCCGTGGCCTCAAACCCGAGAACACGTTGCCGGCATTCGAGACCGCGCTCGACATCGGCGTCACCACGCTCGAGCTCGATCTGCACCTGTCCGCCGACGATGAGGTGGTGGTGTGGCACGACCCGGCGCTCAGGGCCGACAAGTGTCGGGTCGCCGACGGTGATTCCGGCGCCGAGCTCCCGGCCGGAGGGGTGGCGATCGCCGATTCGACGCTTGCCCGGCTCCGCGGCTACCGGTGCGATCTGAATCCCGACCCTCAACGGTTCCCCGACCAGGAGCGCTCGCCGACCGCGCTCGCCGGGGACCGCTACGAGCTGTTGACCCTCGCCGAAGTGTTCGCGTTCGTGGACGACTACGCGACGTCACCCGACAAGACCGATGAGCAACGGGCCCGGGCCGCGTCGGTGGAGTTCAACATCGAGACCAAGCGCGATGTCGATGACCCGGGCGGGATCGGCGACGGCTTCGACGGCGTCACACCCGGGAGGTTCGAGCTCGAGGTGCTCGCGGTCGTCGACGCCGCCGGCGTCGCCGATCGGGTGGTCATCCAGAGCTTCGACCATCGTTCGTTGTGGGCGATTCGTTCGGTCGACCCCGACATTCGGTTGGCGGCGCTGACGTCGCGGGAGCCGCCCGATCTGGCCGAGTACGCGGCCCGCGGCGCCGACATCTGGTCGCCGAACTTCAACGTCATGTCGGCCGAGCTGGTCGCCGAGGCCCACGCGCTCGGGCTCCGGGTCATTCCGTGGACGGTCAACCGCGCCCGGGACATGACCGATGTGTTGGAACGGGGCGCCGACGGGCTCATCACGGACCGCCCCGACATCGCGGCCGCGTTGCAGGGTCGGTGACGCGACGCAGGACCTTGGACCCTGCCAGATACCCCCCGCCGGTATATTCTGGACGTGTCGCACCGGCCGGAGGAATCCGGATCCGGTCTCTCACCATGGGGAGGCAACACCATGGAGCAACACACCGTGATCGGCGCCGGACCGGCCGGACTGGTGGCCGCCGCGACCCTGGCCCGGGCCGGACACCCGGTCCGCGTGCTCGACCAGGCCACGGAGGTGGGCCACCGCTTCGCCGGCGACTTCCAGGGACTGGAGAACTGGTCCACGCCCGAGGACGTCCTCGACTGGCTGACCGGGCTCGGCGTGGAGCCGACGTTCGAACACGAGGCGTTCGACGAGGTCACCTTCTACGACCACCATCTCGACCCGACCGTCTCGAAGGGAGGAAGCGGCCCGCTGTTCCACCTGATCCGACGGGGCCCCATGGACGGTTCTCTGGACCGGGCGCTTCTCGAACAGGCCCGGGCCGCCGGCGCCCGCATCGACTTCGGTCAGCCGGCGCAGACCGCCGAGCGGGGCGACATCATCGCCACCGGGCCCCGATACGCCGACGGCTTGGTGACCGGTCTCGTCTTCGACACCGCCTTGGAGAACCAGGCCCGCTGCATCATCTCCGATCGGCTCGCGCCCGCCGGCTACGCCTACCTGCTGACCTGGAACGGACGGGCAACGCTCGCGACCTGCCTGTTCCGACGCCAAGCGGACTGGAAACGGGTCCGCCGCGACGCCGTGGCCGCGTTCGAACGTCTCGTGCCCGGTCTCGCGTCGGAGATCGACGGGGCGCGGACGTTCTCCCGATACGGCTCGGTCTTCCCGGCGGCCCGCTACACCGACGAGGCCGGGCGGCTCTTCGTCGGGGAGGCCGCCGGGTTGCAGGATCCGGAATGGGGGTTCGGTCTGCGCTTCGCGATGGAGTCCGGCCACCTCGCGGCCCGGTCACTCGTCGACGGCACCGACTACGGGACCCTCGCCGCCGCGACGTTCGATCACCGGATCGAGACCGAGCTCGCCAACCGACTGATGTTCGAAGCGCTTCCGGAGGCCGTGATCCCCGCGTTGTTGCGCCGCGGCGCGGCCTCGACCGATCTGCGCGACCGGCTGTACCGCCACTGGCGCCCGACGGTTCCGAAGTCGGCGTTCGCCCGGACCGCCCGGCGGAGGTTCGTCGCGACCCGCCTCCACCACCGGGACCAGGCCTGCCACAACACCACGTGCGACTGTGTCTGGTGCACGCACAACCGGGTCCACGTGCTCGCCGACGGCCCGGCCGGCCCATCACGATGACCGGGGTCGGACGTCAGCGCTGATCGATCGCCACCTTCATCGCGCCACTGTGCTCCTGGTCGGCCAGCGCACCGAACGCGGCGCGCCACTGGTCGAGCGGGAACCGGTGGGTGAGGGTCGCGCGGAGATCGGCTCGGCCCGCCGCGGCCAGGTCCAAGAAGTGCTCGATCGCGTGTCGGCGGACCCCGCCGACCTCCTCGAACCCGAACGCGTTGGAGCCGACCCAGGAGATCTCCTTGAAGTAGAGGGGTGTCCACTCCCAACTCGTCGCACCGTGCACGCCCGCCTTGACCAGCGTCCCGCGGGCCCGCAGCAACCGAACCGACACTTCGAGGGAGTCCTTCTTCGACACGGTGTCGTACACGACGTCGATGCCACCCGGGTAGGCCATCGGCAGGCCATCGCCGCCGACCCCGCGGAGCACACCTCCCGACCACGCCGCCGCCTCCTCGACGAGCGCACCGACCGGTTCGTGGGCGAAAACGGTCGCGCCGAGCGCCGCCGCGAAATCGGCTTGCCGGCCGAAGCGGGCGACGACGCCGACCTCGACCTCCGGGTACAACTCGCGCAGGATCAGCACCGCTGCGCTCCCCAGCGAACCGGCGCCGTAGACGAGGACCCGCCCGCCGCTCGGCGGGGGGTGGCGGGTGACGGCATGGAGCGAGACGGAGAACGGGTCGGCGAAGACCGCGACCTCGTCGGGGATCGACGGCGGGACGGGGAACAACATGGCGGGATGGGCCGGCATCAGCTCGGCGTAGCCGCCGGAGGCGTCCCTCGAGGTCCCGATGTGGATGCCGGGCGAGATCGGCGGTACGAGAAAGCTCTCGCACAAGCTGAGGTCGCCGGCCGCGCAGGCGGCACAGAGCGGGCTCACCCCGCGCGGGACGCAGGAGAGCCACGGGTCGAGCACGACCCGGTCGCCGACTTCGACACCCTCGGCTTCCGGGCCGAGCGCGACCACATCGGCCACCACCTCATGGCCGAGGACCTGGGGAAACGTCGTGAAGTGGATCATCGGGTTGGCGGCCCCCACCTCCCCGAAATCCATGAAGACCTGTTTGGCGTCGGAGCCACAGATCCCCGTGAGCCGCGGCCGGGTCAGCACCCAGTCGGGCCGCAGGAACCCCGGATCGTCCACCTCCATCAGCCGCATCGGCGTCGATGCGAGTCCGGCCCGAAGCGGGTTCGGGTCGGCGCCGTCGCCGTCGCCGGGCGGTTCGGGGGCGACCCCGTAGACGAGGGCCTTCATCGCTCCCCCGCACCGGATGCCGCCTCGGCCGATCCCACCGGCGCCAGGATGTGGCAGATCTCGGTGTCACCGCAATCGGCCGGGTCGAGTCGGTGGCCCCGCTCGACGAGTCGTTCCAGCTCCGCCTCCAGCTCGGCGAGTTGCCGCTGTCGCGCGCGGACCTCGTCGAGCTTCGATTCGAGCAGCTCCCCCACATGGGTGCACGGAGCGGTTCCGTCGTCGCGAAGGGCCAGGATGCGGCCGATCTCGGCCAGGGTGAGACCGGCCGCCTGGGCGGAGCGGATGAAGGCCAATCTCGTGACCGCGGTGTCGTCGTAGACGCGATAGCCGTTGGGGGCCCGCGTCGGTCGAGGCAACAGCCCCCGCCGCTCGTAGAAGCGAACCGTCTGGGTGGGGACACCGAGGGCATCGGCGAGCGCTCCGATCAACATCGGCCCAGCCTAGCCGTGACCTTGAACCGAGGTTCAAGGTCTATGCTCGCGCCATGGACGTGGCGCTGCTCTATTTCGACGACTGCCCCAACTGGAAGGTCGCCGATGCCCACCTGGTGGCCCTCGCGAGCGAGATTCCGGACATGACCATCACCCGCCACCTGGTCGACACCCCCGAGGAAGCCGAGCGGGTCCGGTTCCGGGGCTCTCCGAGCATCATCGTCGACGGAGTCGACCTCTTCGCCGACACCGACGACCCGGTCGGGCTGTCGTGCCGGGTGTACCAGACCCCCGAGGGAATGGCCGGTTCCCCGACCCTGGCGCAGCTCCGCGCCGCGCTCGCCGCACACTGACGCATCCGGACCACCACGGCCACCGGTCCGTAGAGTCGGAACCATCTTCTCGACCCGACCACCGCGGCCCATCACCCGGGCAGCACCCCTCGAGCCCGACGGCCCCGCATCCGGGTCCGTCGGCGAACGCCGGCCGGAGTGAGGCGTCGCGGCGCGACGCCGTTCGTCCTCGCTCGCCGACCGAGCGTGAAGATCATCCTCGTGATGCTCCTGTGGGCGGCGTGCTTCCCACTCATCACGACCGGTCTGAAGCTGGCGCCACATCTGACGTTCGCCGCGCTGCGGGCGTTCATCGCGAGCAGCGCGCTCCTCGGCACCGCCCTCGTGCTCCGGCGGCCGTTTCCCACCGGCCGCCACACCTGGATGTCGTTGGTCATCGCCGGTCTGGGCGCCACCACTCTCGGGTTCCTGGGAATGTTCCACGCCGCGGAGTTCATCGCTCCCGGCATGGCGACACCCAGCCGTTGCTCGCCGCCGGGCTCGCCTATGTCGTCCTCGACGAGCGGCTCGGCATCATCGGCGCCGGCGGCCTGGCCATCGGTCTGCTCGGGATCCTCGTCATCGCCGGACCGGCGTTCGGGGCCCAGCAGGGACGCGACGACTACGTCCTCGGTGTCGCCTACGTCCTTCTCGCCGCCGGGGGAATCACCGCGAGCAATGTCGCCTTCGCCCGGCTCGCGGGCACGGTCGACGCGCTCATGGCCGCGGGAACGCAGCTCCTCATCGGCACGGTCCCTCTCGCCGGGATCGCCCTGCTGTCCGAGACCCCCGCCGACGTCGAGTGGTCGGCGACGTTTCTGGCGAGCCTCTTCGGTCTCGCCCTTCCCGGGACGGCGCTGGTGTACTGGCTCTGGCTCTCGGTTCTCGAGACGGTGCCGCTGAACAGGGCCAACGCGTTCAGCTTCCTCATCCCGATCTTCGGTCTGACCATGGGTGTGGCCCTCTACGGTGAGGCCCTCACCGTCTCGATGGTGGCCGGGGCCTCCCTCGCGTTTCTCGGCATCTTCCTCGTGAACCGTGACAGCCGGGTCGCCGCTCAACCGGTGAGAAGCGTCACGCCTTCCCAGGCCGAGGCCAGTGGTTGGGCCACGACCCCGATCGCGACGACGGCGACGACCGCGATGCCGACGGCCCACGACGCCAAGCTCCCCATGACCGGTCGGGGCTCGGCCGCCGAGTCGAAGTAGGCCGGTCCCATCACCCGCGCGTAGTAGAAGAGCGAGATCGCCGAGTTGACGACGGTCAACACGGCCAGCCAGGTGTAGCCCGCGTCGATGACCGCCCCCATCAGGAGCAGCTTCGCGGCGAACCCGCCGAGCGGCGGGATCCCGATGAACGACAAGAAGGAGACCACCAGGGCGCCCATCAGCCAGGGGTGGGTCGAGCCGAGCCCACGAAACGACTCCCGATCGGTGAGACCGCGCAGCTTGACGACGACACCGAACGCGGCCATGTTCCCCATCGCGTACGCGGCGAGGAAGAACAGCATCGACGACACGGCGAGATCACTCCGGCCGACGGCAACGACGGCGAGCAGTCCATAGCCGGTCTGCGACACCGACGACCATCCGAGCATGCGGCGCACGTCGTTCTGCCAGAGCGCGGCCAGGTTGCCGAGCGTCATCGTCGCCGCCGCGATCACCGCGACCAGGGGTCGCCACCCGACGGCCGACTCGGGGAGCACGATCGCGAGCCGCATCAAAACGATGAGCGCCCCCACCTTCCCCGCGACCAGCACGAACGCGGCCGCCGGCGCGGGGGCTCCCTGGGCGACATCGGGCATCCACTGATGGGCCGGGACCGCCCCCAGCTTGAACGCGATCCCGATGGTCACGAGGCCGAACCCGACGATCAGTGCCGTCGAGTCGGCGTCGACCAACCCGATTTCGAGGTCCGCGAACGACGTGCCGCCGGAGAGTCCGAACAACAAGGCGATTCCATAGACCATCGCGCCGTTGGCCAAGGCGCCGATCAGGTAGTACTTGATCCCGGCCTCCGTCGCCGCCCGCGACTTCCGGTGGTACGCCGTCAACGTGTAGCCGGTCACCGACGACAACAACATGGCGACGACGAGCTCCATGAGATCCACGGCACCGGCGAGCAAGACGGCGCCGAGCGCCGACAACAGCAACAACACGTAGTACTCGCCTTGACGCGCGTCGGTCCGGAACCACTCTACCGACAGCGCCGCCGCGAGCGCGGTCACCACGATGATGATGAGCGTCCCCCACAGCCAGGTCCGGTCCGCGGCGAACGTGCCGAAGAACGTGATCCCCGGGACCCGACCGAGATACCAGCCGCTCGCGAATCCGGCCGCGGCCAGCACGAGAGTGGCGCCGAGCGCCGACCACGGCTGAAGCGCCCGGGGCACGAACATGACGTAGAAGATCAACAGGATCGCCCCGCCCGCGAGGATCAGCACGGGGAGAACGTCGACCGCGGCCCGGCCCATCTCGCTGGTCACGGTCGCGACCCCCGGATCAGGAACGGCGCCATGTCATCAGCCCCGCGCCACGACCTGGGAGAACGAGTCGATGACCCGGATCAGCCAGGACGGGACGACACCGATCACGATCACGAGCACGGCCAGCGGAACCAGCGCGAACAGCTCGGCTCTCCCCAGGTCCCGCCAATCGTCCCAACGGACCGGAAGGTCGCCGAGGAACACCTGTTGGATCATCCGCAGGAACAGCGCGGCGGTGATGACGATGCCGAGCAGGCCGATTCCGGCGAGCCACGGGTAGACGCCGAGCGTCCCCGCGAAGATCTGGAACTCGGCCACGAAGCCGGCGAGGCCGGGCAACCCGAGGCTGGCGAAGGCGGCGAGCATCGTGATGCCGGCCAGGCGCGGGGCCCGCCCGGCGAGACCGCCGTACTGATCCAACTCGTAGGTGCCGCCCCGGGCCAGGATCGAACCGGAGACGAGGAACAGGGCGCCGGTGATCAACCCGTGGGCGACCATCTCGACAACGGCGCCGGTCATCGCGATCGAGCGGGACGCGTCGCTTCCCGAGCCGATCGCGCCGGCCGCGGCGATGCCGAGGATCACGTATCCCATGTGGTTGACGCTGGTGTACGCGATGACCCGTTTGAGGTTGGTTTGCGCCATCGCCACGAGGGCGCCATAGAGGATGGAGACGACCGCGACGATGCCGAGCGGCAGCGCGAACCGCTGGAACGTCTCGGGGAGCATCTGCAGCGAGATCCGGATGAAGCCGTAGGTGCCCATCTTCAACAGCACCCCGGCGAGGATCGTGGACGCCGGAGCCGGCGCGTCGACGTGTGCCGGCGGCAACCAGGTGTGGAACGGCACCAGTGGTGTCTTGACCGCGAACCCGATGCCGAGCGCGAGGAAGATGAGCGTCGCCGCGACACCCCCGGCCGGCACGGGCGTCGTCCGGATGATCTCGACCATGTCGAAGGTGCGGGGCTCGGTGTAGAGGTAGATCCCGAGGATCCCGAGGAGCAGCGCCAGCGAACCGAGCAGCGTGTAGAGAAAGAACTTCAGCGCCGAACGCTGCGAGTCGCCGTGACCCCACACGCCGATCAGGAAGTACATGCCGACCAGGCTGAGGTCCCAGAACACGAAGAACAAGATGAGATCGAGCGCCAGGAAGACCCCGAGTGAGATGGCTTCGAGGAACAGGAACGTGGCGTAGTAGGGACGGGACTTTCCGAGGTCGTCGAACGGGAACACCATCGACACCGTGAAGAGCAGGGCGGTGAGACCGACCAGCGGAAGCGACAATCCGTCGACCCCGACCGAGTAGGAGATCCCCAGAGACGGAATCCACTTCGCCGACTCCACGAGTTGGAGCCCGTCCCCGATCTCGAAGCGCGCCCACGTGATCCCCACCACCACGAGCGGAACGAAGCTGGTCACGATGGCCAACGGCCGAGCCAGGTGGGCGTGCTTCGCGGGGATCGCCAGCGTCACCGCCGCCACGATCAGCGGCACGAATATGGCAGTTGTCAACATCAGTCCTACCTCCAGACCGCCGCGACGGCGATGGCCACCACGACCCCGATCATCATCACCGTGTAGTAGTGGTACGACATCCCGGATTGAGTCCGCCGACTCTGTGTGCCGGCCACCCCGATCCCCGTCGCCACACCCTCCACGCCTGCGTCCACGCCGCGATCGGCCACCTGCCGCGAGATCTCCGCACCACGGATGGTCCCGGTTCCGACGCCCCACACGACGGCATCGATCAGGCGGTCCACCCACTGTTTGAGCAGCCGCGACACGAGCGCACCGAGGCCGGCGACCGAATCCGCCAGTCGGGCCAGAATCGTGCGATCGGCCGCGAAGAGCCATGTCGCGAGCCGCGACACGGGCTCGACGACCAGCACCCGGGCCGCGGTCGGGATGCCCCACCATCCGGCGATGAACGCCCGAAGCCGTGGTGGCACACCCATGGAGACCAGGCGGCGTCGGCGCCACGCGACCGCGACGACGATGACGCCGAGAGCGACGAGGGCCCACGACAGCACCGTCTCGGCCGCGGTGGGCGCGAGGATCGCGCCGTCGGCGGCCCGTTCGATGAGGCCGTCACCGCCGGGCAGCCACAACAACCCAAGCAGCACCGTCATCGCGGCCAGCGCGCCGAGGGCGACGATCTCGCCACGACGCGGCGGGGCGTGCACCTCGACGTCGTCGCCGGGTCCGTAGGCCAACAGGTGGAGTCTCGCCGCGTAGAGCGTGCTGAGAAGGCCGGCTGCGGCGGCGCCGAGACCGACCCACAGGCCGGAGTCGAAGGCCCCGGCCAACACGGCCTCCTTCGTGAACGCGGCACCGAGCGGCGGCACTGCCCCGAGGGCCAACGCGCCGACACCGAAGAGGACCGCGATCCGCGGGAGGGCGGTGCCGAGTCGGAGCTTGCCGAGATCGAGCGTTCCTCCGGCGTGGAGGGCGACCCCGGCCGCCAGGAAGAGCAACGACTTGAACAACGCGTGGGCCGTGAGGTGTCCGGCGGCCGCGGCGGTGAAGCCGGCGCCCACGGCCACCAGCATCAGTCCGTATTGGGCCGAGGTGGACCCGGCAAGGGCCTTCTTGAGGTCCTGTTGGGCCAGCGCGACCATCCCCCCGGCGAGCGCCGTGACCAGCCCGATGCCGACGACGACCGGGGCGAACCACGCGACGGTGGACAACACCGGTTCGAGCCTGATCAGGATGTAGGCGCCGGCTGCGACCATCGTCGCCGAGTGCAGGAGGGCCGAAACCGGGGTGGGGCCGGCCATGGCCGAGAACAACCAGGGGGAGAACGGCACCTGAGCGGACTTGGCGGCGGCCGCCAACACCAGCCCGCCGGCGACGAGCGAGAGCCATCCGGACGACACCGATTCGAGGTCTGCGTACCGGACCCCACCGGCGGACGCGAAGACCGCGCCGGCCGCGACATAGAGCCCGAGGTCACCGAATCGGGTGGTGACGAAGGCCTCGCGGGCCGATTTGGGTCGAGCCGGATCACGCCACTGGTGTCCGATCAGGCCCCAGGACGCGGCACCGACCAGCTCCCAGCCGATGAGCAGGGTGAGGAAATCGGCGGCGATCACGAGCAGTTCCATCGCCGCGACGAACCAGGTGAGGATCACGAGGAGCTTGACGATCGCCTCGTCCCCCTCGGAGTTCGTCGCCGCGAATCCCAGCACCATCGTGGCGATGACCGGGACGAGGATCACCATCACCCGGGCGAAGCCGGTGACCGAGACCGCCAGGTCGAGATCGCCGCCCCACGTCCACGTGCCGGTCGCCTCCGATCCGGAGACGACCGCCGCCGCGATCACCGTCGCGACCATGGCGACCACGGCCGCGGTCCTCGCCATGATCGGCCGGCGGTGGAGGCCGAGCACGGCGGCGCCGCCGATGAAGGGGACGAGAACGGGGAGCCAGACCATCAGGAACGCAACTTCTTGAGCTTCTCGGTGATGTCGGCCTTGCGGGATCGGTACACCGCGGTGACGAGGGCGAACCCCATGGCCGCCTCGATGGCCATCACCGCCAGCACCACGATCACCAGGAGTTGGCCGGCCGGGTTTCCGCCTGTTGTCCCCCACCAGAATGTGATGACGACGAGCACCGCGCTGTTCAACATCAGCTCGAGGCCCATCATGATCATGACGAACGACTGCTGGCTGAGGGCGCCGTAGACCCCGATGCCGAAGATCGCGGCGGCGAAGACGAGAAGAAGCTGGATCATGTGCCGTGTCCCATCCCGTGGCCGGCGCCATGGTCGTCGGCGTCGTCGGCGTGGTCGGCATCGGCGACCGCCTCGACAGCCGGGTCGACGCTCGACTCGATGTCGATGGCGGGTTCCACCGATCCTGCGTCGGCGTCGCCGAACCGACCCCGCTTGGCAGCCAGGGCGATGGCCCCGATCATGACCGCGAGGAGGGCGACACCGGCCGATTCGAAGACAAGCATGGAGCGGCCCAGCAGCTCTTCGCCGAGCTCGGCCGTCGGATCGTCGATGGGCGCCGGGCGGTCGGGGAACTCGGCGACCAAGCCGACCCACGCGAGCACGAGGAAGGATCCGACGCCGGCCGCGATGGCCGTACGGTTCTGATGCACCATCACCATCGGGTTCAGCCCCGCGGGGTTCATCATGAACATGATCATGAAGATCGCCATGATCGTCATCTCGCCGGACATCATCAGGATGAGGATCAGGCCGAGGAACTGGGCATCGAGCACGACGAGCATGGCCCCGACCGCCACGAACGAGACCATGAGCCAGTAGGCGGCCCGCAGCATCGAGTCGGTGCGAAACACCAGCCAGCCCGACACCACCGCGCCGACGCCGAACACCGAGACGAGCACGTAGCTCAGGGCGCCGGGGTTCACAGTGCGATCCAGCCGGAGACGAACACGTCGACCAGCGCCAGAGGGAGCAGCACGACCCACCCGAACCACACGAGCCGCTGAACCCGCATCCGGGCGATGGTCCGCCCCGTCGATGCCAACACGAGCAGCACCAACGCCGTCTTGAGGAGGGTCCACCCCCAGCCGGGCAACACCGGCCCGTGGTAGCCGCCCAGGAAAACGGCGGCGCCCATCAACGACAACGTCACCATCAACGCGGCCTGGGCGAGCCGCCACATGGCCAGCCGGGGCCCCGCGGCCTCGGCGGCGATCCCACCGGCGAGGTCGGCTCCCTCGGGCAGGTCGAAGGGGCCCCAGAACGCGATCGCCGCGGCGGTGACGAGATAGATCACGAAGCCCAGTGGCTGGACCACGATGTACCAGAGATTCGACTGGGACTCGACGATGACACCGACCGACAACGACTCGGCCGGGATCGCGGTGGTGAGGACGACCAGGGAGAACGGGATGCCGATCGACAGGACCATCGCCGCGAACCGGTACCCGCCGATCATCGGCATCGCCGAGTTCGGCGCCCACCCGAAGATGAACACGGCGACGAGCACGATGAGCATCGCCGCGCCGAACAACACGAGGCCGGCGGAGATGTCACCGGCCGCCGAAGGTCCGCCGATGGGGACCGGCACCGCGCCGACGGCCGCCAGCCCGGCCAGCAGCGAAGGGGCGAGAATCCACGCCGGAAGATCCGGTCGCTCGGTGGTCGTCACCGGCTGGAGCAGCAGGAAGGACGCACGCTCTATCGGGTGGGCCAGCGCGGCGAGGACGTTCGCGGAGCCGCCACCGGCGAGCCGGTCGGCCACCGCCAACAGGTAGGCGCCCCCGATGAGGACCGCGGCCACTTGGACAACGACACCGAGGACGGTCATGCGGCGGCCCTCCCGACGGTGACCGACTCCATGTCGATGTCGAGAGATTGCACGGTGGTGACGAGATCGCCCCATTCCAGACCGGTGAGCATCTGTTCCAGGTGGGTCACGAGGCGCGTCGCGGGGGTCGGCTCGCCCACCCGGTGCCGGCCATCGGGCCCCTCGATCTCGCCGGCGCCGAAGGCCCGACGATCGCCGGCGCGCCCGGCCA
Organism: Actinomycetes bacterium; assembly: GCA_024276495.1. Taxonomy (GTDB): domain Bacteria; phylum Actinomycetota; class Acidimicrobiia; order Acidimicrobiales; family Aldehydirespiratoraceae; genus JAJRXC01. The sequence continues at coordinate 37,316 of JAJRXC010000058.1, read as the reverse complement.
GCTCGATCGCCTGGACGGCCTCTGCGGCCCGTTGCTCGAACCGGGCCCAGGCATCGCCACCGTGGTGGGTCACGGGCTCGAAGCCGATCTCTCGATAGGCCGGTTCGGTGGCGCGGAGGTCGTCGTCTCGCCCCGCGGCCCGGGCGATGGGCCCGAGGCCGGACAGGTCGATGTCCGACGGCAGCACTCCCACCCCACGGAGGCTCATCGGACCCAGCAGCGACCTGCGGGCGCCGGTCGCGAGCCGATCGACGAGGGCCGAGTCGCCGGGGTCGATCGACGCGGCGAGGCGACCGGCCGCGAGGGCCAGTCGGTCGATTCCGGCCAGCCGGAACGTGTCGGCCATCCACTCGAGATGGTGGCGGGCCCGAGCCAGCTCGAGATCACGAATGAGCAGTGGCTCGCCGGTGCGGGCGACCACGCCACCGGGCGACTCGAACCCCACGAGATCGGCGGAGACCACCTCCACCACTTGGGCGATGTCACCCTGGAAGGAGACCCGCAGCGCCAATCCGGCCGGGAGGGCGGGGAACCACGGCCCGACCGTGAGGGGCAGGACATCGAGCTCGAGGCCGTCGCGGGCCGGGGCCCGAAGGGCCAGGGGGCGACCGTAGGGAGTGCCACCGGTCATGCCTGCGCCGCCGTGGCCGTAGGGCCCGACGCCTCGCCATTCGACCGGGTCGATGTCGGGGAGCCATACCGGCTCCGGGGCGATCACGCCGTTCACCACGTTGTGGAACTGTCGCCGGATCAGCTCGGTCGCTTCGGCGACGCCGCCATCGGTCGCGGCCCGCACCGGGACTGCCGTCGGCTCGGGATGGCCCCACGCGACGGTCACCCGGGGTCCGGCCATCTGGTCGTGCACGTGTCGGATCGATTCCGTCGCGGCCTCGGTGACCCGACCGACGATCAACAACACGGCTGCGTGGCGTGGGGTCGCCACGATTCGGATCCCCTCGGCCAGTCGGAGCTGGTGGAGCGCCGAACGGGCGCCCCCACCGGCGACGACGAAAACGGGTGCCTCGCCGGCACCGGCCATTCTCGCCAACCGGGATCTCAGGCCCACTCGAAGCTCTTCTCACGCCAGGCGTAGACCATGCCCACCACCAGGATCAGGATGAACATCAGCATCTCGATGAGGGCCAGCGCACCCTCGCGGACGAAGACGACCGCCCACGGGTACATGAACACCATCTCCATGTCGAACGCGAGGAAAAGGAGCGCCATCGCGTAGTAGCGGATGTGGAACCGGTTCCACGCATGGAACTCCGGCTCGGCGCCACCGGCGAAGGGCACCCGTTCCGGAACGGCGAAGTCGTGCTCGCCGGCCGCGGCCCAGACCCATTGCAGCACACCGACCGCGATCAGGGTCGCGACGAAGACGACCAGCGCGGCACCGATTCCGACCATGTGCGGTCCCTCCCTTGTCGAAACGTGTCCGCCCCGGGTCAGTCCGCGTAGTCCTCGGGGTTCTCGTCGAACTCCTCTTTGCAGTCCATCGAACAGAAGTGGTAGGTGGTGCCGTTGTGCACGCTCGTGCCGACTGCGTCCTTTTCCTCGATGACCATTCCGCACACGGGATCTTTTGCCGACATGACTCTCTCCTTGGTAGTTGTTCGTTCCTTCTTCGTTGTTCGTTGACCCACCACTCGTCGACGCTGCGCACGTCGCCTGCGGCAGCCTAGTGGGAGGGCCGATCTCGCTTCACCAGTCAGGCCGAAGCCCGACGCCCGACGTGCCGTCGGTCGTCTTCGTCGCCAGGATCTGGGTGATGTTGAGCTCGTTGGACTCAAAGCCGATCGCCGAGGCGGCCATGTAGAGGCGCCACACGCGAGCTCGACCGATCGAGGTCAGCGCCACCGCTTCGTCCCAGTTCTCCTCGAGCCGGCGAACCCAGAGACGAAGGGTCCGGGCGTAGTGCTCGCGCAGCGACTCGAGATGTCGGACCTCGAGTCCGTTGCGGTTGACGGCCGACACCACCTGCCCCGCTTCGAGGAGCTCGCCGTCGGGGAACACGTACCGACCCATGAATCCGTTCGGGTCGATCCGGGCCCGCCGCGCCGCGACCGACCGGTTGATCGCGTGGTTGAGCAGGCGCCCTTGGGGGCCGAGGAGGCGGGCCACCTGGCCGAGGTAGGCGTCGAGTCGCTTCTGGCCGACGTGTTCGAACATCCCGATCGACGAGATCGCGTCGAACGGACCATCGGCGACGTCCCGGTAGTCCTGGAGCCGGATCTCCACGCGGTCGGCGAGCCCGGCCTCGGCAACTCGTTTCTCGGCCAGTTCGTGCTGGCGCCGGGAGATCGTGATCCCCACGACGTGCACGCCGTAGTGGGAGCCGGCGTGGATCGCCATCCCGCCCCAACCGCAGCCGATGTCGAGGAGTCGCATCCCGGGTTCGAGCCCGAGCTTGCGACAGATGAGGTCGTACTTGTTGGTCTGGGCGGTGTCGAGATCGTCGGACTCGTCTTCGAAGACGGCGCAGGAGTAGGTCATCGTGGGGCCGAGAAAGAGACGGTAGAAGTCGTTGGAGACGTCGTAGTGCGACGAGATCGCCTGGGCGTCGCGGTCGCGGGTGTGCCGTATCCCTTTGATCCTGGCTTCTTCGGGTGGCGGGGGAAGCGGTCGGAGTTTGGCGACGTCTGTGATTCTCCGGATTCCGAGCTGTTGGCCGATGTCGCGGAGCAGGGACAGATCGAGGTCGATCTTCCCGATGCGGTCCCGGATGTCGAACAGGCCGTAGATGTCGCCGTGGATCTCGATGTCGCCGGCGACGTAGGCGCGGGCCAACGCGAGCTCTCGGCCACCGCCGACGACGACCCGGTGGAAGAAGTCGGGGGACATGATCCGGACCGTGGTGGCCGCATCGGGCGATCCGAGGTCGGTTCCGTCGTACACCTCGATCCGAAGCCCGCCGAAGTCGTCGCCGAGCAGGGAGCGGAGCAGATGCTCCGTCGTCACGTCCTGCGCCCGTCGGGGTTTCGTTCTCGGGCGTCGGCGCCGGGAGCAGTCGAGGGGTCGGGGACTCCGGTCTTCGGCTTCGAGGGCCTGTCGATCTTGCGAGATCTCGTTCGCAACGGCCATGATCGCCTCCTTCGCACGTTCGGGTCTGGGTTGCAAGTTCACCCTGCCGTACCCTTACCCCCCTACCCTATCAAGCCGCCCGGGGAAGGCAAGGAGAACTTTCCGAGACTCGCCGCCCCACGGCCTCGACCGGGTCCGGATCATCGCGCCCGTGCTCGCCGACAACCGGGTCCGGGGTCGCGTCACGCTTCGAGACCTCGTCGTCCGGGGCGACGGGGCGGCGCCGGCGACCTTCGAGGCCGTCATCGAGATCGAGGGTGGCGACACACCCGCCCTCGTCGCCAACTACGAGGTCCCGAAGGAGATCGTGGTGCTCGACGAGCTCCCGATGCTCCCCATCGGCAAGGTCGACAAGGTGGCCCTGACCCGAGCGAGCGGACGCGACCCCGCCGACTGACGCACCGGTCGCACTCAGACCGGGAACACGTCGGCGAAGAAGTCGGAGAAGACGCCCAGGGTGATGAACCACACGCCGACGATCACCAGGACCCGCCCGCCCCACCGCTTCACCGTCGGGGCGCCGGCTTTGAGAGCATCGACGGTTCGTTGCTGCGCGGCGCCGACGACCAGGGCGAGGACGAACATGAGGATCACGATCATCAGCGCCGCGATGCCGAACGCCACGAGCGCGGCGGTCGCGCCGCCGGCGACGAGGGATTGTCCGACCAGACCGGCCAGGATCGGACCCGTTCAACCGAATCCGGCGGCCAGGTAGCCGAACCCGAAGAGCGCGAACCGGCCCAGACGCGGTGGGCCCTGCCCCCTGCTCTCACGGCGTTGACGCCGGAGGAACCGTTCGAGCGAGGGTTGGAAACGCCGGAGCGGAACCCGGAGATGACCGATCTGGATCAGGCCGACGAGGATCAGGAAGGTTCCCACCGAGACCCGCAGCACCCGGCCGGCCGTGCTGGTGAAGTCGACGCCTTCGACCACCGCATCGCCACCCAGGGCGATCACCGCGCCGAGCAGGCCGAGAAAGACGACGACGCCGAACGAGAGCGCCGCCGCGAACGCGAGGGAGCGACGCGTCGACCGGCGCGCCCCGTCGGTCCCGGCTCGCTCGGCGACCGGTCGACCGAGCATGCCGACGAGCAGCGGGAACGAGCACGGTGAGAAGAACGACGCGATCCCGGCGGCCGTCGCGAGGGCGATCAGCCCGACGCCGACGCCGGCGGAGAGATCCAGGCTCGGGTAGACGACGAAACCGAGGTAGCCGACGAGACCGAGGAGCGCGACGCCCAGCGCCAATGCGCCGTAGGGCACGAAGGACGGCGTCGCCGGGTCGGTCTCGTTCACCTCTGGTGGCCTCTCCACGGTCGGGGTCCGTCGATCACCTGCGCACGATATGCCTTGTTCCACGGTGCAGGGTCAAGTACCGATTCCGCTGTGGTTCGACACGACGCTGCCGGCGAGCGCCATCGCGTCGGTGATCCGCGTGATCGCGAGACCGAGGGCGTGATCTCGCCACCGCACCGGCGCCTCCGCGGCCAGTGACTCCCAGGTTCGATCCAGCCGTGCGAGCACTCGCCGGCGCTCGTCGGTTTCGGTCCACACCATGCGCTGGTGATTCTGGGCCCACTCGAAGTACGACGAGATGACGCCGCCGCCGTTGGCCATGAGGTCCGGCACGATCGGGATTCCCCGCTCCCGGAGAACCCGCTCGGCCGCCGGGGTGGTCGGACCGTTCGCGCCCTCGACGACCAGACGGGCACAGAGCCTCGCCGCGACCTCGTCGGTCAACGTGCCCTCCAGCGCGGCCGGGATCACGATGTCGCAATCGACCCCGAGGACCGGCCCATCAACGACATCGGCGCGCGGGAAGTCGACGAGGTCGTTGCCGGCGGTGATCCACGCGCGCACCTCGGCGGGTTCGATCCCCGCGGGATCGACGATGGCTCCCGTGATGTCGCCGACGCCGACGATGCGCGCCCCGCGGTCGTGCAGCTCGGCCGCCGCCCAGTAGCCGACGGAACCGAATCCCTCGATGGCGACCCGGGCACCGGCGATCGTTCCCCCGAGGTGCTCCCAAGCCCGCTGGGCCACGTGGGCGACGCCGACCCCGGTCGACGCGGCCCGAAACAGGCTTCCGCCCAACAGCACCGGCTTTCCCGTCACGATGGCCGGGTCCCGATGACCGGCCTCGGCGGCCGCGTGGAGCATCCAGGCCATCGTTTGCTCGTCGGTGCCGATGTCGGGGGCGGGGACGTCGACGTCGGGTCCGATCGTCGGCAGGATCGCCAGGGTGTAGAGCCGGGTGACCTCATGGCGCTCGCGGGGGCTGAGGTCTCGGGGGTCACAATCGACCCCGCCCTTCGCGCCGCCGAACGGGAGCCCGTGCAGCGCGGTCTTCCATGTCATCAGGCGGGCCAGCGCGGTGACGTCGTCGAGCGCGACGCCGGGCCGGAAACGGGTGCCACCCTTGGCCGGCCCCAGGGCGGTGGAGTGCTGCACCCGGTAACCGGTGAAGACGGCCATCGAACCGTCGTCGCGAATCAGCGGGAGCTCCACGATCAGCGATCGCGCCGCGCAGTGGAGCGCACAAACCGTCGCCGGATCCAGGCCGAGCTCGTTCGTGACCCGACCGAACCGTTGGTGCTCCCACGCGAGGAGCCCTTCGGGCGCGACGGCGCGATCGACGATCGGCTGGGCCGGGCACTCCGCGGCTTCGGTCATCGCTCCTCCGTCGGCGTCTCGCCCTTCGGCCGGGCGACGATCTCGCGCCACACGCCCCAGCGGCGAACCTCGATCACCTCGAGTCCGGCCGCGGCGACATTGTCCTCGGTGCGCCGGTTGATCTCCGGCCCGATGAGCCGACTCGTCAGCGGCGCGATTCGATCGGCCAGCCAGCCGAGGAACCGGTTGCGGGGCCGGACGTGTTCGAGCAGCAGGACCTGACCGTCGGGGCGGACGACCCGGGCCACCTCGCGCAGTCCGGCGACCGGGTCGGCGACGGAGCAGAACACACAGGTCGCGGTCGCCGTGTCGAACGAGTCGTCCTCGAACGGGAGATCCTGGACGTCGGCGAGATCGAGTGTCGCCTCGATCCCCTGGCGCGCGGCCACCCCTCGGGCCCGGGCCAGCATGTTGGCCGACACGTCGATGCCGGTGAGGGCGACGTCGTCGGGGTACAGGCCGAGATTGCGGCCGGTGCCGACGCCGACCTCGATCGTTTTTCCACGGGCCCGACCGAGGAGGCGAACCCGCCGCCGTCGCACGCCGAAGACCTCCATCGGCTTGTCCATCAGGTCGTAGAAGCGGGCGATCCGGTCGTACCTCGCGGTGATCACGTCCTGCTTCGAGACGGTGGCATCGGTCGTGGACATGGAAGGCCCCTCGCAGCGAACTCGGTGACGGTGGATCCGGCGTCTCGGGATCCTCGATCATCGTCAGACGTCACCCGACCGACCGGCAGGGCCCAAGGTCCTTACCCCCTCCCCCTACTCCCACTTGACATCCATGGCTATGGTCGGGTGCCGCGAGTCGTCCTCGGGGCGCCTGACCACTGCATCGGACACCACGACATGGACCACGACCCGACCGCCGGCCACGACACCGCCGCATCCGACCATGCCGGAACCGGCCATCTCGCCCCCGACGAGGTGGCCGGAAGTCTCAGCCTCCCCGGCGCGGTCTCCCTCGGAACCGGGGTGATGATCGGCGCGGGCATCTTCGCGCTCACCGGCCAGGCCGCGGGGCTCGCCGGCGACCTCTTCCCGATCGCGTTCTTCGTGGCCGCGGTCGTCGCCGCGTTCAGCTCGTACTCCTACGTGAAGCTCGCCGGATTCTTTCCGTCGTCGGGTGGCGTGGCCATGTTCTTGAAGGCGGAGTACGGGCTCGGCACCGCCACGGGTGTGTTCGCCCTGTTCATGTACGTGTCGATGGTCATCAACGAGAGCCTGGTCGCCCGCACGTTCGGTGCGTACCTCCTCCAGATCGTGGATCTCGGGACGCCGTCGTTTTGGATCCCCACCCTCGGTGTCGCCCTCCTCGTCGTGGCGTTCGCCATCAACCTCGCGGGCAACCGGCTCGTCCAGACCGCCGAAGGGGTGATGGCGGTGTTGAAGGTCGGTGGCCTGGCCGTCTTCGCCATCGTCGGACTCGCGTACGCCACGTCGGCGAACTTCTCCAACGGCTCCACGACCGGTGGCAGTGCCCCGTCGATCGACGGTTTCCTCGCCGCGGTCGCCCTGTCGATTCTCGCCTACAAGGGGTTCACGACCATCACCAACAGCGGCGGTGAGATCGTCGACCCGCACCGGAACACCGGTCGGGCGATCGTGATCTCCATCGCCATCTGCTCGGTCATCTATCTGGTGCTCGCGGTCGCCGTGGCCGGCAATCTCACCCTCACCGAGATCATCGACGCCGAGAACTTCGCGCTGGCCCGCGCCGCCGAACCGGCGTTCGGCACGGCCGGCCTCTGGTTCACGGTCGCGATCGCCGTCGTCGCCACCGCGTCCGGCGTCATCGCCAGCGTGTTCGCGGCCTCGCGCATGCTGGCGATGCTCACCCGGATGAAGGAGGTCCCCCACCGCCACCTCGGCCTCCCCGGCACCGTCCGGATCCACACCATGATCTACACGATCGCGTTCGCCATCGCCTTGACGGTTCTGTTCGATCTTCGCCGCATCGCGGCCCTCGGCGCGATCTTCTATCTGGTGATGGACATCGCGATCCATTGGGGGATCCTCCGCCACATGCGATCCCGCATCGACGTGAAGGCTCCGATCGTCGCGACGGCGATCGTGCTCGACGTCATCGTGCTGGTCGCGTTCGTCTGGGTGAAGGCGTCCGCCGATGCCCTCATCCTCTACGTGACCGCAGGCTCGATCGCCGTGATCGTGGCCGCCGAACGCCTCTTCATGCGCGCCCACACGGGGCCCGATGGGCTGATGGAGATGTGAGCGTCGTCGATCGCCACGCCAAAACCCCGGTCAGCCCGACGACTGGACCTCACGGATGTAGGCGAGCAGCTCGTCGATCTGTTCCGGGGTGAACTCGTCGTCGAACCTCGGCATCTCGTCGGGGCCGGTGCGGATGGCCCGGATGAGCTCTTCGTCCTCGTCGGACACGGCGTGGGAACCGGGGCCGAGAGCGGGCCCCGTGCCACCGCTCAGGTCGGCACCGTGGCAGCGGGCGCAGGAGGCCGCGAAGACCTCCGCCGCATCGAAGACACCGGCGGCACCCTCGTCGTGCCCACCGTCGGCCGCGCCGCCCTCGTCGTGCCCGTCGTCGGCCGCACCACCCTCATCGTGCCCGCCGTCGGCCGCGCCGCCCTCGTCGTGCCCGCCGTCGCCGGTCGGGGATCGCCAATCGGGACGATCGGGGGCGTCGGCCTCCCATGACCGGATGAAGCTGCCGACCGCCTTGATCTGTTGCGATGTCAGGAAACCACCGAAGTCGAGCGAGTAGGGCGACATCTCGGTACCCGGAATGCCATGTGAGATCAACGAGACGATCTGCTCGTCGTCGGCCGACTTGAGGAACTGCTGGGAGTTGAGGGCCGGCGCGTCGACCCCCTGCCCGCTGACGCCGTGGCACGACGCGCAGTTGGCCTGGAAGATGTCGCCACCCTGGGCGACGAGCGAGGCCGCGAGGTCGTTGCGGGCCGCCTCGCGGCCGCTCGGTTCGTAGAGCCGGTAGGCCGGGAACATCAAGACGAACAGGCTGGTCAACGCGATGCCCGCGACGATCCAACGGTTCGTCGAGCGCTCGAGCTCGTCGTCACGGGGCCGCTCGCTCATCACCCGCCCTCCGAACCGAGGCACTCCGGGCCGGTGGTCGGCTCGTCGAGCGTCTCGTTGCCGGGAGGATCTCCCAACGTCACCTCACCGGTGTCGACGACGAGCTCACCGTTCTCGACCGCCACGGCGTAGCTGTCCATGCCCCGCGGGGCCGGGCCCCGACGGTACTCACCGATGCGATTGAAGACGGAGCCGTGACACGGGCACTCGAACTGACCGGAGCTGTCGCACCATGGCACCTTGCAGCCGAGGTGGGGGCACTTCCACCAGAGCGCGACGACCTCACCGTCCTGGCGAGTCAGGTATCCCTTCATCTCGCGCACCTCGAGGACGCCGACCGACGGGACCTCGTCGGGGGCGACCGTGCGCACCCGGGCCCCGGCTCCCGCGCCATTGGCCCGCAGCACGTCCCAGGTGGTCCAGGCGCCGGCTGCCGCCACCAGTCCCCCGGCCCAACGCCAGATCCGGATCAGGAATCCTCGACGATCGTAGCTTTCCATCACAGCTCCCCGTACCACTCTTGCCACGGCCAGACCCACGACCAGCTCGGTCCCCGGAACGCGAACCCCACGATGGTGAGCGCGATCCAGGCGACGAGGAAGAAGGTGAAGGTGGCGACCGCCACCTTGCGTCGACTCGGCGCCGTCGCCGGGTTTCGATCGATGTAGGGAAGCGCCAACAAGCCCAACACGATGCCGCCGGGCACGAGCACCCCGGCGACCACCGGATGGAAGTTGGCCAGGAGCTCCTGAAGGGCCGCGAAGTACCAGGGCGCCTTCTCGGGATTGGGGGTCACCGTCGGGTTGGCGATCTCACGCAGCGGCGCATCGAAGAGGACCGCCAGGACCAGCACGACCAAGAGGACGGCGACGGCGACGACGGCGTGGCGAACGAGCAGATGCGGCCACACCATCACCTGGTCGTCGGCGCGGGGGTCCTTGCGTTCTCCCACCGGCGGGCGGCTGGGCACGATCCCGAGCACCCTCTTGTTCCCGATGATCGTCGGCTCGTCGTCACTCATGGTCGCCTCCCTCTGGATGGCTGAGCATCGAGTCCTTCCTCCAACGCCAGAGATGGAACATGACCAGCATGACCATCGTGCCGGGCAGGACGAAGACGTGGAGCACGTAGAAACGGACCAGGGTGGCCGAGCCGACCGAGTCGCCGGCGAGCAGGGTCTGCTGGGCTTGGTCGCCCGCCCAGGGAACGAACGCCGCCATCGACGACCCGACGGTGATCGCCCAGTAGGCGAGCTGATCCCAGGGGAGGAGATAGCCGGTGAACGACATCAACAGGGTCATCACGAGCAGGATCACACCGATCACCCAGTTGAACTCCCGCGGGGGCTTGTAGGCGCCGCGATAGAAGACCCTGCTCATGTGGGCGGCGACGGCGAGCACCATCAGGTGGGCCGACCAGCGGTGCACGTTGCGGATGAACTGGCCGAACGCCACCTCGGTCTGGAGGTTCTCGATGTCGCCGTAGGCGGTCGCGGGCGACGGGACGTAGAAGAACATGAGGTACACGCCCGAGACGAACAGCGACGCGAACAGGACCAGGGAGATCACGCCGAGGAACCACGAGTACCGAAAGCTCAGCTCGTCGCGCCGGACCTTCACCGGATAGATGTGGAGCAGGAAGCTCGCCCAGTGTTTGGCCGCCCGGTCACGTTCGGTGACCGCATCGGGGGTTCGCCAGATCGACCGGCCGATCGTCGTCTGGCGCAACTTCGAACTCATACTCATACCTTTGCTCCGAGCTCGACGGGAACGCCCACGCCCGACCAGACGCCCATCGAGAGGGCGTCGGTCGGGCAGCGTTCGACACACAGACCACAGCGGATGCACGCCGTCTCATCGAGCGTGAGCGCGGTTCCACCGACGAAGTCCGGATCGATCTCCTCCGAGGGCACCAGGGCGATCAGATCGATCGGACAGACGTCGGAGCACAGGGCGCACAACACACAGCGCGACGTGTCCAACGTGATGTTCGCGAAGCAGCGCAGGCAGCGCTGGGCTTCACAGCGAGCTTGTTCCTCGGTGAAGCCGGTCTCGACCTCGGCGAGGCCGATCCGGCGATCGGTCGAGATGGTCGGGACGTCGTTTCGGGGGACCCGGTCGTAGATGTCGTCGAGTCGATGGAACTGCCGTAGCTGGACCATCGCCCCCTTCTGCTCGTGTTCGGGGTCGCCACCGAACGCCTCGTGGATGCTCTGGGCGACACGACGACCATCGGCGATCGCCTCGATCAGGGTGCGGGGGCCGTGGGCGGCATCGCCGCCGGCCCACACCATCGGAACGGATGTCTCGAGGGAGTCGGCGACCTCGATCGTGCCGCGGCCGCTCAGCTCGGGTCCGTCGTCGCCGAGCGCCGCGGTGTCGACGGCCTGGCCGACGGCCAAGATGACCGTGTCGGCTTCGATGACCCGTTGGTCGGATTCGTCGAACACCGGGGAGAAGCGGCCCTGCTCGTCGCGCAGCGAGACCACACCGATCGTCTCGACGCCGGTGACGCGCCCGTCCTCGGCGATGATCCGTTTCGGGCCCCGGCCATTGACGAACATGATGTTCTCCTTCGCCGCCTCTTCGACCTCGAATGGCGACGCCGGCATCTCGTCGCGGGCCTCGAGCGACATCAATGTGACCTCGCGGGCCCCGGATCGCATGGCGGTGCGGGCGGCATCGAGCGCGTCGCCCATCGCTCCTCTCGCCGATGTGGCCGGCTCGGCACCGACTCGGTAGGCGTCGGCGCGGACGGCGGTGCGAGCCACGTCCATCGCGACATCGCCGCCGCCGACGACGAGGACATGGTCGCCGACCTCGACCTCGAACCCGCGATTCACGTTGATGAGGAACTCGATGGCTTTCAGGACGCCGTCGGCTTCGTGCCCTTCGATGTCGAGGCCCCGTCCGAGGGTGGCCCCGAACGCCAAGAAGACGGCATCGTGCTCGGCGCGGAGCCCGGCGACCGTGATGTCGCGACCGAGTTGGGAGTTGAGATGGACCTCGACTCCCATGTCGAGGATCGCCTCGATCTCGCGAAGGACGAGCTCACGGTCGAGGCGATACTCGGGGATTCCGAGCAGCATCATCCCGCCGAGACGATCGGTGGCCTCGTAGATCGAGACCCGGTAGCCGTGGCGACGCAGGTCGTGCGCGGCGGACAACCCGGCGGGCCCGCCACCGACGATGCCGACCGATTGCGGCCGGTAGACCGCGGGGGCGGCCGCGATGTCGGCCGTGAGCGATCCGGGGCCGGCCTCGACCCCGTGCCGTTCGGTGACGAATCGCTTGAGCGCACGAATGGCGATCGGTTCGTCGATCTTGCCGCGGCGACAGGCGTCTTCGCAGGGTGCCGCGCACACTCGGCCGCACACGGATGCGAACGGGTTGGGGAGCCGGGCGGTGAGGTACGCGAGCTCGTCGTCGCCGTCGGCGATCGCGGCCACGTACAAGCCGGCGTTGGTGTGGACGGGACAGGCGGCCAGGCAGGGGATGTTCGCGTCGAAGAACTCGAGTCCGGCCATCAGATCCAGCCACGGCGTTGGGCTCGCCGAAGCCCGACGATGCCGGCCGCGAGGGCGATGAACCACGACCCGGTCACGGTGATGTTCTGAACCGATTCGCCGGCCGACGCGACCGAATCGAGCTGGATGAGCTTCGACGGAAGCCACATCGTGGCGACCGAGAAGTACACGACGATCGCCAAGCCGATGAGGATCGCTCTCGGCCACGACATCGACGCCTCGGGTTCGGAGATGGGCTCACCGGGCGGAGGACCGGTGGCGGCTTCTTCTCCTGAGGCGTTGTCCGTCACACTCGACCTCTCTCGTTTCCCCATCCGCCGACGATCGGGCGGGCTGGAGCGGACCGTACTCCTCTCGATCGGGTGGCGCCAGCGACAACACGGTGCGAGGCGGTGGGGATGGGGGGAAGGGAATCCACCGGCTACCCCCAGGTTGACATCTACCTCCTACCCCCATAGGGTATGCGCCACGCTGCCTGATGGAGGTTTGTCATGGGTGTTGCCGAGCTGATCGTCATCGTTTCCGCCATAACGCTGACGGTGTTCCTGTGGTGGTTCTTCTTCGGTCCCAAGAAGGCGAAGAAGGCAGAAGTCCACAGCGGCGTCCAAGAGATCACCATCACCGTGAAGGGAGGATACTCGCCCGACGTCATCACGGTCCAGCAGGGTGTCCCACTGAAACTGACCTTCGATCGACAGGAATCGGGAGACTGCACCTCACGGGTCGTCTTCGCCGATTTCGGCACCTCCGCGACACTGCCCGCCCACGGAACCGCAACCCTCGAGTTCACGCCGGACAAGGCCGGCGAGTTCGACTTCGCCTGCGGAATGAACATGATCCACGGGAAGCTGGTCGTCGAGCCCGCCGACGCGAGCTCCGGCAACGGCACCGCAGCGTCGAACGGCTCGTCGGCCGACGCCGGGGAATGCACCATCGACCAGATGGACTTCCGCGTCAGCGGCATGTCGTGTGCCTCCTGCGTCGCCCGGATCGACAAGGTCCTCAACGAGATGCCCGGCGTCGAGAACGCGGTCGTGAGCTTCGGCACCGAACGCGCCACGGTCGATTTCAACCCGGCGCTCGTCACGTCCACCGATCTGCAAAAGGCGGTCGCCGATGCCGGATACGGCCTCGCCCCCCGCCAAGCCGGCGGCTCGAGGGCGAACGAAGACGAGGCGGCGGCCGAACGGCAGGCCGAGATCGACGACCTGTCCCGCCGGGTCCTCATGGGCGCCGTTCTCTCCTCACCGGTCGTGTTCGCGGTGATGGCAGTCGACATCTTCAGCGCCGGCTGGATCCCCGAGCTCATGTTGAACCGTTGGTTCCAGCTCGTGCTGATCACACCGGTGATGTTCTACACCGGCTGGCCGATCCATCGCACCGGATGGCTGACCCTGCGCCACCGGGCCGCCGACATGAACAGCCTCATCACCATCGGCACGATCGCCGCGTTCGGCTACAGCCTCCTCGTCACCATCGCCCCGTCGTTGGTTCCCGAGAACGTCCGTGAGGTCTACTTCGAAGCAGTCGGCGTCATCATCACCTTGATCCTGGTCGGTCGACTGCTCGAGGTTCGGGCCAAGGCCGGCACCGGCGAAGCGATCCGCAAGCTCATCGGCCTCCAGGCCCGCACCGCGACGGTCATCCGCGACGACGAAGAGGTCGAGGTTCCGATCGAAGACGTCATGCCCGGCGATGTCGTGCTCGTCCGTCCCGGAGAGAAGGTCCCGGTCGACGGCGTCATCGTCGACGGTCGATCCACACTCGACGAGGCGATGGTCACCGGCGAGTCGATCCCCGTCTCCAAGGAGGTCGGCGACACCGTCATCGGCGCCACGATCAACCAGACCGGCGCCTTCCGCCTCGAAGCCACCCGGGTCGGCGCCGACACGATGCTGGCGCAGATCATCAAGCTCGTCGAACAGGCCCAGGGATCGAAAGCCCCGATCCAGCGACTGGCCGACCTCGTGTCGTCCTACTTCGTACCGGCCGTGATGTTCATCGCGACCGCGGCGTTCACCACCTGGTTCCTGGTGGGACCCGACCCGGCGTTCACCCTCGCTCTGGTCGCCGCCGTCGCGGTTCTGATCATCGCCTGTCCCTGTGCCCTCGGCCTGGCGACCCCGCTGTCGATCATGGTGTCCACCGGCAAGGGCGCCGAACACGGCATCCTGATTCGCTCAGCGGAGGCGCTGGAGACCGCGCACAAGATCGACACCATCGTCTTGGACAAGACCGGCACCATCACCCGGGGCGAACCGGCCCTCACCGATGTCCTCGTCGCCGGAGATGTCGAAGAAGACGAACTTCTCCGCCTCGTCGCATCGGCGGAGAAGTCCTCCGAGCATCCGCTGGCCGAAGCGATCGTCACGGGGGCGCGCGACCGCGACCTGGAGCTGGTCGACCCGACCGAGTTCGACTCGATCACCGGCAAGGGGATCCGGGCCGTGGTCGAGGGTCGCGAGATCCTCATCGGCAACCGTCGCCTCCTCGACGACGCCGACATCGACACCACGGAGCTCAGCGCCGAGATGGACCGGTTGGCCGAAGCCGGCCGCACCCCCATGCTCGTTGCCCTCGACGGCCGACCCGGTGGCGTCATCGCCGTGGCCGACACCGTCAAGGAGGACTCGGCCGAGGCCATCGCCGCGCTGCGGGCCCTCGGCATCCACGTCGCCATGATCACCGGCGACAACGCCCGGACCGCGGCCGCGATCGCCCGCCAGGTCGGCGTCGAACGGGTGCTGGCCGAGGTGCTCCCCGAGCACAAGGCGATCGAGGTCAAGCGCCTCCAGGCCGAGGGCGGTGTGGTCGCCATGGTCGGCGACGGCATCAACGACGCCCCCGCCCTGGCCCAGGCCGACGTCGGCTTCGCGATCGGAACCGGCACCGACGTGGCGATCGAATCGTCCGACATCACCTTGATCTCGGGCGCGCTCGACGGCGTCGTGACCGCCATCACCCTCAGTCGATCGACGATGGGCAACATCCGCCAGAACCTCTTCCTGGCGTTCATCTACAACGGCATCGGCATCCCGATCGCGGCCGGGGTGCTCTACCCCTTCATCGGGGTGCAGCTGAGTCCGATGATCGCGGCGGCGGCGATGGCCCTTTCGAGCCTCTCGGTCGTGTCCAACGCGAGCCGGTTGCGGAAGTGGCACCCGCGTTCGATCAACACGTCGAAGCTCTCCCCCGTCGCCGAACCGACCGTCGAGGTCGGCGCCGACGAACCCGCCGTCGCGGGTGCCTCCCCGGCATCGGCCGCCGCGATCGACCCGGTCTGCAAGATGAGTGTCGACCCGCAAACCGCGGCCGCCCATGCCGACCACGAGGGAACCACCTACCACTTCTGCTCGACGGGATGCCACGACACATTCACCGCCGACCCTTCCGAGTACGTCCCGACCATGGCCGGTGCCGCCCGGCACTGAGCCCGGGCGCCACCCACCGGGTGGGCCGACAACCGAACCGCTCAAGCCGATGCCCCGCCCGACCTCCCGGGCGGGGCATCGTGCGTGCCCCGCGACGCCGGATCCTGTCGGTAGAAGGCGCACAGGACGTCGTAGAGATCGGGTTCGCCGTCCCTGAGCGTTCTCGGTGCGCCGAAGAACACCTCGGTCGCCACCGCGAAGAACTCTCCGGGGCCGACCGCCGCGTAGTCGCGCAACGTCCGGGGGCCGTCGCCGGCCCGGAGCCGCTCCAACGCCTCGGTGCAGACCCGGACCCAGCGTTCGTACTGGGCAGATGCGAGCGGCGGTGTGCCGTCGACGACGTCGTCGAGCATGTCGATCTTGTGGGCGAACTCGTGGAAGACGACGTTGTGCCCGCGCTCGTGGTGCCGGGTGTCCTCGCGGACGCGGTCCCAGGCAATCACGACCGGGCCCCGACCGCCCGCCGCCTCACCGAGGATCGTGACCGGACCAGACGACACGACGCCCTGCGCCGGCCCCGGCCGAACCCGCGAACGCGTCATGCGAGTCGGATGAACGACGATCGAACGCACCCGGTCGTAGTAGCCGTAGTCGAGGCCGAGAACGAGCAGCGCAGCCTGGGCGGCGATGTGCACCCTGATCGGCTGGGACAACGAGAACCCCCGCGCCGCCTCCCAGCGCTTCCGCCGGAGCAGACGGTCGCTGTCGTCGGTCAGTCGTTCCCGCTCGGCATCGTCGAGGTCGGCCCAGCCGGGGACGACCCGGGCCACCAGGGCGAGATCGCCCTCCTCCAACCCCGCGCTCGGTCGACGGAACCTCACGCGAGAGGGCGCAGCCGGCGCCGGTGCTGATAGGTGGCCTCACCGAGATACGTCAGCATCAGAAGTACGGAGAGAAGGACGAGGTCGACGGGACGCGTCGTCGCGATCCGGCCGATCAGCGCGGCGAGCGCCCCGACACAGGCGACGGCGCCGGCCATCGAGAGCCACCGCCGGCTGGCCGTCTGCTCGGCGAGACGGACGTTCGCGGCGTTCACCGCGGCGAAGATGATCAAGAACCCGGCGCTGGCCATCGAGGAGATCGCGGCGAGCGGTACGAAGTTCGCGACCGCGAGGGCTGTGCCGGCCGTGAGGAGGAGCCCGACCAGCGGCTTCCCCGCGATCTTGTGTTCGAGGGCGGTCGGAAGCTCTCCATCGACGGCGATCACGACGCTCAGCCGGGCCGTGCCGTAGAGGGTCGCGTTGATCGCGGAGGCGGTGGACAGCAGGGCGGCGACCACGATCAGGTCGAACCCGAGACCTCCCCACACGACCCTGGCCGCTTCGGCGAGGGCGAAGTCGGCCGAGGCCTGGATGTCGGTCAGCGACATCAGCCCCACGGTCACGACCGCGACCAGCATGTACAACACGATGGTGAACACCACCGACGTGTACAGGGCACGGGGAATCGCCCGCGCCGGGTCGCGCACATCCGTCGCCGCGTTCGCGATCAGCTCGAATCCCTCGTAGGCGACGAAGATCAACATGCCGCCCGCGATCAACGAGCCGGGACCCGCCCAGCGGGAGGGAGCGGCGGCGCCCAAATCGGCGTCGAACAACGCGACGATCACGAAAGCGACCAGGATCGCGACCTTGGCGGCGACGATGTAGTCCTCGGCCTCGCCGATGAGCCGCGCGCTGGCGACGTTGAGCAACGCGACGACCACGACGACACCGGTGATCAGCACGTTGACGCCGACCGACCGGACCGAGTCGGGCAGGAAGGTCGACCCGTAGGAGCCGAACGCGAACGCGTACAACGAGGTGGTGACGATGTAGGAGAGCCACAACAGCACGTTCAGCGACCCGGCCAGACGGCCGGTTCCGAACGCATGGTTGAGGAACTCGACGGTGCCGCCCGGGGAGGGCAACGCCACCGCCAACCTCGCGTAGGAGTAGGTCGTCAACAGGGCCACGCACCCGGCGACGAGAAACGCGATGAACGTTCCGCCCCGACCCACGCCGACGGCCAGTCCGAGAACGGCGAAGATCCCGCCGCCGACCATGCCACCGACGCCGATCGACACCGCTTCGAGATAGCCGATGGAGGTGTCGTCGTCCGGCTCGTCGGCCTCGTGAGAAGCGTCGATCATCACAGAGCAACCGCACGGTCGGGCACTCCGCCGATCATATGGTCCGCTCACCCGGCCGAGGGCCTGTTCGCGACGGAGACCGGCCCCGCCCATAGCCTCCACGGCGGAGGGATCGATTCGGATGCGACGACATCGGGCGATGGTCATGGGAGCCGTGATGGTCGCCGTCGCGGCCGCCTGCAGCCCCGATCCCGGGCCCGGACCGACATCGGCCGGCGCGGCCGCGAGCCCATCGATCGACACGCGGCCCGCTGTCGTCGACCCGTCGGTGGTCGACAACGCGACGACGACCACGGCACCACCGAACGACGCCGGCGAACCGGCACCGGCGTTCGTCACCGTGCCCGATCCCCGGCCCGGCGATCTCCGGAGCGCCGCCGACGCCGACCTTCTCCCCGCGAGCTATCAGCCGACGTTGCCGAATCCTCCCATCGTCGGCTTCGCCTACGGCCCCGATCCCGAACAGCGACTCGACTTGTGGCTCCCGGGTGAACCCGACGCCCCGGTCGTGTTGTTCATCCACCCCGGGGGGTGGGGGTCGGGCGGCCGCGACCTCGTGCCCGCGATGGTGCTCCGATTCGTCGAACGGGGCTACGCCGTCGCGTCGGTCGACTATCGCGGCGCTCCGGACGCGATCTTCCCGGCCCAGGTCGAGGACGTGAAACGGGCGATCCGTCGACTCAAGGAGTACGGGGCCGACACCGGATCGGTCGCCGCCGACCGGATCGTCGTCTACGGGGCATCGTCGGGCGGCATCCTCGCGTCGCTCGTCGCAGCGACGCCGGGACGGTTCGAACCCGTCGACGATCCGGTGCCGCAACCGGGCGTCGACTCGACTGTGGCCGGCGTCGTCTCCGTCGTCGGACCCACCGATCTCGTGTCCTTGTTCGACGAGCCCAATCCGTGGGCCGAAGGCGCCATCGGCATCTGGCTGGGATGCGGGCCCTGCACCGACACGCAGCTCGGCGCGGCCAGCCCGATCGATCTTCTCCAGCCCGGCCTGCCACCGGCCTACTGGGCGTTCGGCGGGCTCGACGCGGTGGTGCCGGCGGCGACGCAGGGAGCCACCATGGCCGAGGCCTGGGCAGAGGTGGCGGGGGCCGACAACTCGTGGCTCGATGTCGTCGACGGCGCCGGCCACAATCTCGACCACACGGTGCTCAACCAGCGCGCCATCGAGGACTTCGTCGATCGCGCCGTCGGCCGGGGATGAGCGCCCCTCAGATCGGCACCTGAACCCCGACTTCGACGACGGCATCGTGGGGGAGCATGAACGACTCCGCCGCGCTCGTGGCGTTGCGATGCATGAACGCGAACATCTTCTCCCGCCAGATCTTCATGCCCGGGACGTCGGTGGCGAGCACCGTCTCCTTGCCGAGGAAGTAGGTGGCGTGACGTGGTTCGAAGCCGAACTCGGCCGACACGATGTTCTGGAGATCCTTCGGCACGTCGGGTTGGTCCATGAAGCCGTAGGTGAGGCTGATCTGGAAGAAGTTCTGGGCGTGGGCCCGTACCTTCGCCCGACGGGCCGGCGCCACCCGGGGCCGGCCGACGAACTCGACGTTCACGACGACGACGACCTCGTGGAGCACTTCGTGGTGGCGGAGGTTGATGAGCAGCGTCGGCGGGGTGACCCCGGCTTCGCGGAACATGTAGATGCCGGTGCCCGGTACCCGGGGCGGTGGCTTGGCGCTGACGGAGTCGATGAACTTCTCGATCGGAAGCTGGCGTTGCTGGATCGCTTCGGCGGTCAGCCGTCGACCCGTGTTCCACGTCACCATCAGGGTGAATCCGATCAGGCCGATGGCGAGCGGGAACCAGCCGCCGGCGGGGACCTTGGTGATGTTCGCGCCGAAGAAGATCAGGTCGACGACGAGGAACGATGCGGTGATCGTGGCGACCGTCCAGCGGTTCCACTTCCAGCGGTCGCGCATGACGAGCGAGAGGAGCAGCGTCGTGATCACCATGTCGGTGGCGACACCGACGCCATAGGCCGCGGCGAGGTTTCCGGACGTTCGAAAACCGATGACCAACCCGATCGACGCGACCATCAGCAGCCAGTTGACCGCGGGAACGTAGATCTGGCCGACGTGGTCGTGCGACGTGTGCCGGATCCGCAACCGGGGCAGATAGCCGAGCTTGATCGCCTGTGAGGTCAGCGAATAGGCCCCCGAGATCAGGGCCTGCGACGCGATGACCGTCGCCATCGTGGCGAGGGCCACCAGCGGGAGCACTCCCCACCCCGGGGACAGCTCGTAGAAGGGATTCTCGATCGCCGAGGGGTCCCGGATCAGCAACGCGCCCTGACCGAAGTAGTTGAGGACCAGAGCGGGGAAGACGAGCCCGAACCAGCCGAGCTGGATGGGCCGTTTGCCGAAGTGTCCCATGTCGGCGTAGAGCGCCTCGCTGCCGGTGACGACGAGGAAGACTCCGCCGAGCGCCAAGAACGCGAACGTCGGTTCCCTCGCCACGAAGCCGATGAACTCGTAGGGGTTGATCGCCTTGAGGACGAGCGGCTCCCTGAGGATCTGGTTGACGCCGAGGAAGGCCAGCACGCTGAACCAGAGCAACATGATCGGCCCGAAGAGCGAACCGAGCACGGCCGTGCCGCGGTGCTGGTTCATGAACAGCACCGCGAGGATGACGCAGGCGATCACGAGAACCCAGGGTTCCAACGACGGCACCGAGACCTCGAGGCCCTCCACCGCCGACAGCACCGAGATGGCCGGGGTGATCATCCCGTCGCCGTAGAGGAGCGCGGTGCCGAACAAACCGATCGCGATGAGCAGTAGGCGGCCCCGCGAAGCCAGCGCCTTCTCCATGATCAACGAGGTCAGGGCGAGGATGCCGCCCTCGCCGCCGTTGTCGGCCCGCAACACGAAACTCAGGTACTTGATCGAGACGACAAGGACCAGCGCCCAGAAGATGAGGGACAACACGCCGATGACCGACGCCTCGGTGACCGCCAGGTCGGCCACCGCGAACGACTCCCGGAACGCGTACAGCGGACTCGTGCCGATGTCGCCGTAGACGACACCGAGGGCGCTGATCAGAGTGACGATGGTGACCGCGGGGGCCGTGTGGGTCTCGTCGCTCACGCGGCGGCGCCGGACATCGTCTTTCCCATCTGAGCCCTTCGCTTCGTCGGAAACGTGACCGGCGTCAACGTACACCCCGCCATCGGCCGGGACGCGCAGCCCGTCGTCGCGGCGACGGTCGGGCGGGCGCTGGTCTGTACGTCAGCTGAGCGCAACCTGTGCGCCGGCGTAGGAAGCCGCCGACGCGTTGTCGGGTCGCGGGCGGTGCGCTTCACTGGGCCCATGACCGACCTGTGCGTCTGTGACCGACACTGATGGCTGCCCCGCACCGGGTGCTGGTCGTCGACGACGAACCGTCGATCGTGGACGCGGTCGCCACCTCCCTGCGGTACGAGGGGTTCGAGGTGCTCGAGGCGACCACCGGTCACGAGGCGCTGCATCTCGCCCGCACCGGCGACCCGGCGCTCGTCGTCTTGGATGTCATGCTCCCCGACCTCGACGGATTCGAGGTCGCCCGGACTCTCCGGCGCGAGGGACAGAACACCCCGATCCTGTTCCTCACCGCGAAGGATGAGCTCGACGACAAGGTGGAGGGCTTCACCGCGGGGGCCGACGACTACGTGACGAAGCCCTTCTCGCTGGCCGAGCTCATTCTCCGAACCCACGCGATCATCGGACGGACCGCGGCCGCCGCCGACACCGAGACCCTCCGGTTCGACGACCTGGAGATGAACACGCGAACCCACGAGGTGCGGCGGGGTGACACGCCGATCACGTTGACGGCCACCGAGTTCAAGCTGCTGCGGTACTTCCTGGCGAACCCCCGTGTCGTGCTGTCGAAGACACAGATCCTCGAGCACGTCTGGGAGTACGACTTCGACGGCGATTCCAACGTCGTCGAGACCTACGTCAGCTATCTCCGCAAGAAGCTGCACGCCCTCGGCCCTCCGCTGATCCACACGATCCGTCTCGTGGGGTACACGCTGCGGTCGGCCGATCCGGAGAAGTGAGATGTCGCTGCGCACCCGCCTCGTGGCCGCCCTCGTCGCGGTGGCCGCCGTCTCCCTCGCGGGGGCCGGGGTCGCGACATCGGTGGTCTTCTCCCGCTCGCAACTCCGCCAGGTCGACGACAACCTCGACCGGGTGGCGGGCTCCGTCGAGGCGCTCGCGCTCGATGGATCGCCTGCTGCGCGACGCGAGATCGAGCAGATCGCGCCCGGGCTCTTCGTCACCCGCCTCGGGGCCGACGGACAGGTCGTCTTCGCGATCAGTGCCCGGGCCGCGGGAGACGACCCGGTCTCGTTCGACGCCGGCGAGTTGTGGGCCGACGGGCAACCGGCCGACGAGATCCGGCATCTGACCGTGTCGGCCACGGTCGAGAACGACCGTGATCGCGATGACGGCCAGGGGCGGCTGCGGGTGCGGGTCTCCGCCCTGGACGACGGCGGCGTCCTCGCGATCGGCGCGCCGCTGCACGAGATCGACGAAGCCCGACGGAACCTGATCGGGATCGAGTTCGGGGTCGCGCTCGCCGGACTGGCGTTCGCGACGCTGGCAGGTGTCGTCCTCGTCTCGGTCGGTCTGCGGCCCCTGCGGCGGATCGAGCGGGCGGCGCTCGACATCGCCGAGGGTGGCGATCTCGACCGCGAGGTTCCCGGTGTCTCGACCTCCACCGAGATCGGTCGACTGGCCCATGCGCTCGATGTGATGCTCGGTCGGATCCGGGATGCCTTCGCGACCCGCGACGAGACCGAGTCGGACCTGCGGCGATCCGAGGAGCGGATGCGGCGGCTCGTCGCGGACGCGTCACACGAGCTTCGCACGCCGTTGGCGGCGATCAGCGCCTACGCGGAGCTGTTCGATCGGGGGGCCCGTGACCGGCCCGAGGATCTCGACCGGGCCATGCACGGCATCTCGGCCGAGACGGCGCGAATGCGGGCGCTCATCGAGGATCTGTTGTTGCTGGCCCGCCTCGACGAGGACCGGCCGCTCGTCGCGGAGCATGTCGATCTCTCGATGATCGTCGCCGACGCCGTCGACGCCGCGATCACCGTCGCCCCCGACTGGCCGATCTCTGCTGAGCTTCCCGATTCCGCGCCGATGACCGGCGACGCGGTTCGGCTCCGTCAGGTGATCGACAACCTGCTCGCCAACGTCTCGGCCCACACGCCGGCGGGCACCGCCACGACCGTCCGGCTCCGGACCGATCCCACGGCATCGGTCCTCACGGTGAGCGACAACGGGCCGGGGATGGACCGCGACGACGCCGCTCGGGCCTTCGAGCGATTCCACCGCGCCGACAGCTCCCGGAGTCGGGCCGAGGGAACGCCGGCCGGTTCCGGGCTCGGACTGTCGATCGTGGCCGCCCTCGTCGAGGCGCACGGCGGCGTGGTGACACTCGATGCCGCTCCTGGGCACGGGGTGTCGATCGAGATCCGGCTTCCCGTCGAGCCGGCGGGAGGAGCGTCGTGACCGACCTGTGGTGGTTCTTGAGTCGGGCGACGGGAATCGTGGCGACGATCCTCGCGGTCGCCGCCCTCGCCTGGGGGTTCTTCTTCTCGTCGCGCAACACGGGGACCCGGCTGCGACCGGCCTGGTGGTTGGACCTCCACAACTGGCTCGGCGGGCTGGCCCTGGTGTTCACGGCGGCCCACTTGCTGACCGTGCTCGTCGATCGCGGGTCGGGAATCGGGGTGATCCAGATTCTCGTTCCCAACACCGCGCCGGCCCGAACGTGGCCGATGACCTGGGGGGTCATCGCCACATACCTCTTCGCCGTCGTCGTGTTCACGAGTTGGCCGCGACGGAGGTTCACCAAGCCGGTGTGGCGTGTGCTGCACCTCACATCGGTCGTCGGTGTCGTCCTCGCGGGTCTCCACGCCTACCAGGCCGGGTCCGATGCCCGCCTGCTCGCGACCCGGATCGGTCTGCTCGTCGCGACCGCCGTCGGAACCTATGCGCTGGGCCTGCGCCTGTTCGGCTCCCGACGAAGGGCCGCCTCCCGCTGATTCACAGCCCGCTCCAAGGTGTGTCCAAGCGAGGCTTGAACCCGACTCGCTTGCATGAGGCCATGACCCCCGACCCCCAGCTGGCCGCCCGGATCGAAGCGCTCGAGCGAAGCCGTTCGTCGCGGCCCGCCCCGGGCCCGAGCACCGGCCGTCGCCGACGGCACGCGGCCCGCAAGTCACGGATCGCCGCCCTGTTCTTGAGCATCGTGACGACCGGCAGCCTCAGCGTCGCCTTCTTCTTCATGGAGGCCGGCGCCCAGAGCCAGGCCGCGTTCGCCGCCCTTCCCGAACCGATCACCCCCGGCCGGGCGACGAGCGTCGTCGTCCCACCGGTCGACGCGGCGCGATCGAGCCGGGGGGCGGGTCCGGGCCGCGGAGAGTCGCTCACGGCGACGCCGGTGCGCGTCGAGGCGTTCAACGGCCGACGGGTCGACACCCGGTTCGGTCCCCTCCAGGTCCAGGTCCAGGTCAGGGCGGGCACCGGCGAGCTCGTCGACGTTGCCGTCGTGGCGTTCCCCGACGGCGACCCGACGAGTCGCCGCATCAACGCCCGGTCCCTGCCCCGGCTGCGGTCGGAGGCGCTCGCGGCGCAGAGTTCCCGGATCGACACGATCTCGGGGGCGACCTACACGTCACGGGGCTACGAGGCGTCGTTGCAGTCGGCGATCGACGCCGTGCGGGCCGCCGGTCGCCAGGGAGGTGTCGCCTTGTGACCGCGGTCCGCGACGACCGCTCGGCGTTCGTTCGTCATGTCGAGCCGGTCATGGGGACCGCGGTGAGCTTCGAGCTGCGGGCTCCGCTTCCGGTGCCCGGAACCCTCGGCCGCGCCATCGACTGGCTGCACCATGTGGACGCCACGTTCAGCACGCACCGGATCGACAGTGAGATCAGCCGGCTCGCGCTCGGAGAGGTCCGAGTCGACGATCTCGGTGAGCAGACACGGGAGATCCTCGACCGTTGTGTGCGCCTCGCGGCACGCACGAACGGGGCGTTCGATGCGTTCTCGGTGCCGGCGCCGAACGGGACCCGGCTCGACCCGTCGGGGCTCGTCAAAGGCTGGTCGATCGAGGTCGCGGCCGGGATCCTCGAAGCGGGAGGGGCCACGAACTTCACGGTGAACGCCGGTGGCGACATCGTCTTTCGGGGCGAACGCGCGCCCGGCCGCGCCTGGCGGGCCGGGATCCGGCACCCGGACGATCCGGAGCTCCAGGCCCGGGTCCTCGAGATCCGCGGCCCGGTCGGTCTGGCCACCTCGGGGCAGTACGAGCGGGGGGTGCACATCATCGACCCCCGGACCCCGATGGGGCCGATGGAGCTCGCCGGCGCGACGGTCATCGGGCCGGACCTCGGCGAGGCCGATGCGTTCGCGACCGCCATGTTCGTCATGGGCGTCGACGGCCTCGACTGGATCGAGGACCAGGAGGGGTACGAGGCGTTCCTCATCACCTTCGATCACCGGACGTGCTGGTCGAGCGGGTTCGAGGCGCTGACCGTGCGGCGCGAGCGGCCCGGATGAGGCATCCTCGGTCGTGGAGCTCATCGCCCGTCGGGCCGGCAGCGGTCCCGGGGCGCGTCGGCGGGCGCTGACGGTCTCGACCTGGTCGAGCCGGGCCGGGCCGCGGCCGCCGCGCGAGACTGGGACGAATGGCCGGCGACACCGCGGACATCGTCATCATCGGCGGCGGCATCATCGGCATGTCGACCGCCTACGAGTTGGCCCGGCGTGACGCGGGACGGATCGTCGTGGTCGAGAAGGCCACCGGCGTCGCGAGCGGTTCGACCGGCGCGTCCTCCGCCATCGTTCGGCTTCGCTACACCCACACCGACACGATGCGCATGGCGCGGCACGGCCAGGAGGTGTACCGCGACTGGGCCGCCTACACGGGCCTCGCCCGGCCGCGGGCGTCGATGCGCCAAACCGGGGTGTTGTGGATGCTCGGCGAGCCGATCTCGACGATCGAGCACGAACGGGACCGCATCCGCGGGGTCGGCGGCCGGGCCCGGGTGCTCTCCGGTGCCGACCTCGCCGAGCGGTTCCCGGCCATCTCGACCTGCGCGACCCCGATCGATCTCGTCGACGGGAACGACCACGTCTGTGGCGACACCGACGCGTTCTTGTTCGAGGACGACGGTGGCTACTGCACCGATCCGGTGGGGGCCACCCAGGATCTGGTCGAGGCGTGTCGCCGAGACGGCGTCGAGGTTCGCTTTCGCGCACCGGTCGCCGCCGTGCGCACCGCAGCCGGTCGAGTGCGCGGGGTGACGCTGGCCGACGGAACGACGATCGACACGCCGGTCGTGGTCAACGCGGCCGGTCCGTGGTGCAACCGGGTGAACGAGATGGTCGGGCTCGATCACCAATGGGCCCTGGTGCCGACCCGGATCCAGTTGATGCTCCGGGCCACGATCGAAGTCCTTCCCGGAGGGGTCCCGATGATCGCCGACGCCGCCGGTGGCATCTATCTCCGACCCGAGAGCGGGGGTCGGCAACTCCTCGTCGGTTCGATCCGGACCGAGGACGAGACCGAGCCGGTCGTCGACCCCGACTCCTACGACACCGGGCTCGACGAGGACCGCCGGGCCGCCCTGCTCCATGGGCTTCACCATCGACTCCCGGGGCTCGTTCACCGCGGCCGGATCACCGGCCTCGCCGGCATGTACACGATCAACCGCGACGACGTTCATCCCGTGCTCGGTCGCACCCACATCGACGGCTTCCATGTGGCCAACGGCTACAGCGGACACGGATTCAAGCTCGCGCCCGCGGTGGGGAACCTGCTCGCCCAGGTCATCACCGGCGGGGTCGAGGACGGCGACGTCACCGTCGCGCCCGAGTTTCTCTCGATCGATCGGGCGCCGTTGGAGGTCAGGGAGAAGGGCGTGCTGGCCTGATCAGGCCGCGTCGATCACTTCGGCCCGAAAGCGGTCGAGCGTGTCGGCCCGGTCGTCGGGCGTCATGGTGAAGTCGGGGATCACCAACTCGTCGACCCCGGCGGCGGCGTAGTCGGCGATGATCTCGCGCAGCTGCTCGACCGTGCCGACCAGACCCCCTCGGTGGGCCATCCCGGCCCGGAGCTTCTCGGCCTGCTCCGGCGTGTCGGTCATGATCAGCAGCGCCGCCGCCGACTTCCGGATCTCGCCCGGGTCGCGGCCGATCGCCGAGCAGTGCTGCTCGAGCACGGCGATCTTGTGGCGAAGGTCGTCGGGCGCGCCCCAGACGTTCCACTCGTCGGCGAACCTCGCCACGGTTCGCAGCGTCCGTCTCTCGCCGCCACCGCCGATCATCAACGGCAACGGTCGCTGGACCGGCTTGGGCTCGCACGGGGCCCCGTCGAGCCGGTAGTAGGTGCCCTCGAACGTGGTCCGCTCCTGAGAGAACAGTCGCGTGAGGATCTCGCAGGCCTCCTCGAAGCGGACGGATCGTTCGGCCGGCGTGCCGAGCTCGATGCCGTAGCGGTCGTGCTCGTTCTCCTGCCACCCGGCACCGACACCCACCACGAGACGGCCCCCCGAGATGTGGTCGACGGTGACGGCCATGTTCGCGAGCACCGCCGGGTGACGATAGGTGTTGCCGGTGACCATCGCCCCGAGACGAACCCGCGGAACGCTCGCCGCGAGCGCGGCGAGCATGGTCCACGCCTCCAGGATGGGGGCGAGCTCCGGGTCGGTGCCGAGGTCGTCCTCGTCGCCGTAGCCGTCGGGGGGCGCCATGAAGTGGTCGGGAACCCACACCCCGTCCCAACCGGTCTTCTCCGCGTGGCGGCACCCGTCGAGCACGCTCGGCCAGCTCCGACCCGCGATCCATGAGGAGAAACGCATGGCGTCGACCCTACTGCGATGGGCCGATCCGGGTTCCAACCGGTTTCCAAGCAGCGACCTGTCACGGTGACGGCCCATCCCCGCCGTTCAGGACAAGGAAACCCATGCGACACTCATCTTTTTTTCGACTCGTTGCCCTCGTCATCGCGGCGAGCAGCTGCGCGCCGGGCTCAACCGCTTCGTCGTCGCAGCAAGCCGACCCTCCCGGCTCGTCCGTGCCCGCCGCCGGCGCCTCGATCCCGATGACGGATCTCGGAGATGACGTGTGGACCACCCGGGGCGGGTTCCCGGCCGACCCGGCCGACCCCGAGCCAATCATCTCGACCGGGGCCAATCAGTGGGACATCATCACGACACGCGACCCGAGTGCGTTCGTCTGCGTCGAGTACCTCGGACAGGGTCGAGAGGAGATCCTCACCCCCGACAAGAGCGAATACGAGATCGTCCCGAACACGTTTTTGTTCACTGCCCGCTTCAGTGACACGACGGAGATCGAGATCCGGGTCCATCCCGAGATCGGCGGCCTCGACGCCGCCCGGGCCGAGGTCGACCGCTACACCGTGCCACTCGGCCGTCTCCCGACGGTGCTTCGGCGCGGAATAGAACGGCTCGCGATCCGGCTCGGTGATGAGACGGCGACGGCGAGCCCGGCTGAGGGGATCTCGATGCAGACAGGCAACACGCGGGTTCGACTCGATGCCGACCGTCTCGAGGAGACGCTCTTCCATGAAGCGGTGCACACGACGCTCGACGCGACCTTTGCGTACATGCGCTCACCTCGGTGGATGGCCGCGCAGGAGGCGGACGGGCGTTGGTTGACCGAGTACGGGCGCAACAACCCCGACAGCGAGGATCTCGCGGAGACCGCGCTTTTCGCCTATGGGCTCGTCCGCAATCCCGAACGGTTCCCCGCCGGGGTCGCGGCGACCATCCGGGAGCGAATCCCGAACCGGATCGACTTCATCGAGACGATCATCCCGCCGGACCGGCCAGTCCTCGACATCACCGACGCCACACCGACCTGCGGGTGATCTGCGGCGCTCACGAACCGGGCAGTTCGACGACGAACACGGCCCCTCCCAGCCGAGCCGATCGGGCGACACGGACGGTTCCACCGTTGCGCTCGACGATCGACTTGACCATCGCCAGTCCGAGACCGGCGCCACCGGCGTCGCGAGCCCGTGCTTCGTCGAGCCGGGCGAAACGTTCGAACACGATGTTCCGATCGACGGCGGCCACCCCGGGTCCGTCGTCCTCCACCGTCAACCGGACGATCCCATCGGTCCGTTCGATCGTGACGCGGACCCGGGAGCGGGCATGGCGGCGAGCGTTGTCGACGAGGTTTCGGATCACGGCACCCAGTGGCCCAGGTTCGCCGGTGACGGTCGCCGCGGCCGCGCACCGGAGCTCGACGGTCGATCCCGCGACGACCTCACGAGCGAGGTCCCCGAGATCGAGGACGGTCCGAGTCCCCACCACCCCCGCGTCCGACCGCGCCAGGGCCAACAGGTCACCGATGAGGCTGTCCATGCGCTCGACCTCGGCCACGATGTCGTCGGCGGGACCGGGACGGTCATGGTCGGCGATCAACTCCGCGGCGGCCCGAATCGTCGTCAGCGGAGAACGCAGTTCGTGTGAGGCGTCGGCCGCGAATCGACGCTGCCGTTCGTCGCTGCGCTCGAGCCGGTCGAGCATCTCGTTCATGACGATCGCCAGCCGGGCGACCTCGTCGCCGCCCGCGGGCACGGGAAGCCGCTCGTCGAGGTTGGCCGAGGAGATCCGGTCGACCCGCTCGGTGAGCCTGTCGACCGGTCGGAGGGCTCGACCCACGAGCCACCAGGCGAGCACGGCGAACACTACGACGACGACGGGGATCACCGTGAGCAGGGCACGGCGAAGCGCCGTCGATGAGAGTTCGAGCTCAGCCTGGGGGATCGCGCCGGCCAACAACGCAGGCCCATCTTCGCCGTCCACCTCGAGAAAGACGAAGGTCAGGGTCTCGAGCTCGGCCCGTAGATCGGGATCGTCGAGAGTTTCGCCGGTCTGCGGGTCGAGCAGTTCGTTCACTCGTCCGGTCGTCAGGTTCACCTCGACCTCGGCCACCGGCGTGTCCCCGACGAACAGCTCGCCGAACGCCAGGCCCTCGGACTCCTCGAACACCCCGAGCTCGAAGGTGTTCGCACCGATGACGATGTCGAGTCCCGCCACGTCCCTGATCCGGGCGGCCTGCTCGACGAGGACCTGCTCGACGACGTCCTCCGCCGCAGCTCGGACATCGCGCTCGACGGACCGCAGAATCCAGGCCGACGCGCCGGACAACGTGACCGCGACGAGGACCGTGGCAACCACCGTGATGCGACCGCGAAGCGAACCAATCGCCCTCACTGCGGATCCGGCCCGCACACGAGGTGGTAGCCGACCCCGCGCACCGTCGCGATCACCGGCGAGTCGTACGGGTCGTCGAGCTTGCGTCTGAGGTACCGGATGTTGACCTGCACCACGTTCGACGAGAGCTCGGCATCGAAACCCCAGACGTGGTCGAGGATCCGACCGGCCGGCACCGGATCCCCGTCGGCCCGGAAAAGGAGCTCCAGGATCGCGTACTCCCGACGGGTCAAGGCGATCCGGTCGCCGTCACGGGTGACCTCACCACGAGCCGGGTCCAACGTCAACGGGCCACACGTCAACACGGTCGGCCGTTCGGACGCACCGCGGCGAACGATGGCCCGAAGCCGGGCAACCAGGACGACGAACGAGAAGGGCTTTCGCAAGAAGTCGTCGGCACCGAGATCGAGAGCCTCCGCCTCGTCGTGGTCCCCGTCCTTGGCGGTGAGCATCAACACCGGGGTCCAGACTCCGGACCGGCGCAGCTCGCGGCAGACATCGTACCCGTTCATGCCCGCCAACATGATGTCGAGAACGATCGCGTCGTAGCTCCCTTCCCGGCCCCGCCACAGCCCTGTCGTCCCGTCGTGCGCGATGTCGACATCGATCCCGTGTTCGCCCAGTCCTCGCCGGACGAGCGCGGCGAGCGGCTCCTCGTCCTCGACCAGCAGAACTCTCATCGCGCCAGTCTGGTCGTTCGAACCTTGGAGGTTGCTGAAAGACCGCCGGGGCGCGCCGAACGAGAAGGTGGGCGAGGCGCCGCGGATCAGCAGGCGCAGCGGTGTTCGCTCGGGCCGGTGTGGGCCGGGCACAACGTGATGGCCGAGCTCACGAGGGCGACATGGGAGAACGCCTGGGGATAGTTGCCGAGCTGGCGAGCGGCGCCCGGATCGAACTCCTCGGCCAGCAGCCCGAGGTCGTTGCGCAGACCGAGGAGCCGCTCGTAGAGCACTACCGCGTCGGCGTGGCGCCCGATGAGGGCGAGACAGTCGACGAGCCAGAATGAACACAACAAGAACGCGCCCTCCTCGCCGCCGACGCCGTCGCTCGACTCACCGGGGTCGTACCGTTGCACGAGACCGTCCACGGTCAGCTCCCGCTCCACCGCCTCCACGGTGGCGATGACCCGCGGGTCGGTGGCCGGAAGGAACCCGACGATCGGGATCATGAGGGTCGAGGCGTCGAGGGCGTCGCTTCCGTACGACTGGGTGAACACTCCCCTCTCGTCGATGGCGTTGGCACACACCTCCCGGTGGATCCGGTCGCGAACCACGCGCCAACCGGCCGCGTCGCCGGGGAGCCCGAACTCCTCGGTGGCCCGAATCCCCCGATCGAACGCGACCCACGCCATCACCTTCGAGTAGGTGAAATGGGCGCGGCCGCCCCGCACCTCCCAGATTCCCTCGTCGGGTTGCTGCCAGCGGTGTTCGAGCCAATCGAGCATGGCCCGTTGGATGTCCCACGCCACCGGATCCGGATCGAGGCCCTGGAGGCGGGCCTGATGCAACGCGTCGATGACTTCGCCGTAGACGTCGATCTGGAGCTGATCGGCCGCCCCGTTTCCGATCCTCACCGGTGATGATCCGGCGAATCCGTCGAGCCAGTCGAGCTCCGACTCGGCCAACCGCCGCTCTCCTCCGATGCCGTACATGATCTGGAGCTTGGCCGGGTCGCCGGCCACCGCCCGGATGAGCCAGTCCCGCCAGGCGGCCGCCTCGGCCGTGCATCCCGCCTGGAGCAGGGCGAGCAGGGTGAAGGTGGCGTCGCGCAGCCAGCAGTACCGGTAGTCCCAGTTGCGGGGGCCGCCGATCCATTCTGGCAGCGAGGTGGTGGGCGCCGCGACGATCGCACCGGTCGGCGCGTAGCTGAGGGCCTTGAGCACCACGAGCGACGACCGCACATCGTCTCGGTATGCCCCCTGGTACGCGAGCGACGCGGCCCACTTCCGCCACCAGTCGATCGTCTCGTCCAGCGTCGCGGCGACATCGACGGCCTCCGGCACCGGGAGGTGCGATTCGTGCCAGGCCAGGTCGAACGAGACCTCCTCCCCCTCGGACACGACGAAGTCGGCGACGGTGGCGAAACCTTCGCCCCGCAGCTCGACGGAGGTTCGCAGTGCGAGCGCGTCGGGACCGCCGATGGCATGGATCCCGCCGGGGATCTTCTGCACCCACGGGACGACCGATCCGTAGTCGAATCGGACCCGGAGCTCCATGCGCATCTCCACGGTGCCGCGGCGGCCCTCGACCGAGCGGACGAGCCGGTGGGTGACGCCGACCGGAACGAGCGCATCAGTGACGGTGACGGTGCCGTCCGCCGTGTGATGGGTGGTCTCGAGGACGGTGGAGTCGGGGCGATAGGCCCGTTCCGACCGGAACGGGTCCGCCGGGGCGAGCGACCAGGAACCGTTGTCGCTCGACCCGAGCAGCGCCGCGAAGCACGCGCCGGAATCGAACCGGGGGAAGCAGAGCCAGTCGACCGATCCGGCCCGCGAGACCAACGCGGCCGAACGGCAGTCACCGAGAAGGGCGTAGTCCTCGATCCGCGGGCTCACCGGCGATCAACCGAAGACGGCGCGTAGTTTCGCCCGCAGCCCCGACCGTTCGGGTTCGCAGTCGCAGCGCTGGTCGTCGGGCACGTCGGCCAGGACCTGCTCGACATGGGCGCCACAACCGGCCCATGACGGCTTGCCGCAGCGCTTGCAGGTCGTTCGACGGCACATGTACGCAGCCTAATAGGGGTCTCGGAGAAGCCCGGCGGAAGAACACGGGCCGCGACGCCCCCGGCCCTTTGCCGCTATGCCGCGGCGAGCTTGTATCTGTCGGCGTCGGTGACGAAGTCGGCGTGGCCGTACATGTCGAGAAGGTGCGCCAGCCGGGCGTTGAGCCGCCGGTCGATCCACCCGGACACGACGGGCACGCGCAGCCCGAGGTTGTAGAACGCCGTTCTCGCGAACACGACCCCACCCGCGACGCCGGCCGCGGCCTTGTCGGCGGCACCGAAGTCGATGCCGATCGATTCGGCTCGTTCGGCATCGCCGCCGAGGAAGCTGTTGATCAGCACGAACCGGGAGAAGCCGTTCTCCAGCCGGCTGTGCACCCGCCCCCTGATCGACGAGCGGTCGAACAGGTCGGCGTCGAGTGTGCCCCGCACCAGCGCACCACAGGTCTCGTCGTCGTACGCCTCCCGCAGCGTGATGTGGCGCGCGGTGAGAAGGTCGACGATCTCCTGTGGCGTGTCGCCGAGCAGGTCCTGCGGGAGTCCGAGCAGGAAGCAGCGATAGCGGGCGAGCTCCACGGTCGCCTTTTGGGCCCGGGTGAACTCCGTGTGTCCTTTCCGGAGCAGTCGGGCCGACAACATGAACGTCCCGATCGTGCCGGCCGGCATCTGATCGACCTGCGGGATCGGAATGCCGTAGGTAGCGACGTCCCACCGTCCCGAGCTCATCAGATGAAACCGCACCATGGAGTGCATGAGACGAACCTTCGCGGCGGCCTGGAAGCCCTTTCCGTGACGGGCCAGCGCCCCGGGCAGCGTCGTCGCGGTGAAGAAGCTCGCCGTCTCGAACACCCGCTTGGCCGCGGCCTCGTCGGACAACGTGCCGGTCATGGTCATGGGCATCGCCGCGTACTTGTTGAGGAACGTCGCGAGGAAGGCGCCTCGGATAGCGAACGGTGTGGCCGTGGCCATCGGGATCCGCTCCGCCCTCGCCCCCTCTTCGACCAGGGCCATGTCGACCCAGTCCGGGGTGTGCTCCATGGCCCGGATGAGCTCGACGAGCTCCGGCGGGGCGTTGTCGACGTGTTCCACCCCCCGCTCACAAGCTTCGTCGAGCATGTCGACCAGCGTGCGAAAGCCGTGCTCGGGGATGAGGGCGGCGTAGGCGTCGGCCACCGGGTCGCCGGTCATCGTGTAGTCACGAATGGTCTCGATCAGCGCGGGGTTGTCGAAGACGCGGGCCACGGCGTCGCGGTGCTTCGCGAACCGCTCATCGTCGGGGGCGGCGTCGCGGTCGAAGCGTTCGGGCTCGACCGAGAAGTCGACGTCTCCGTAGATCCCGGGGATGTCGTCGCGCTGCTGCACGACGCGCGCTGCGTAGGTTTGTGTCCTCATCTCGCCTCGCCCCGGTCGGGACGCCAGTCCGTCGACGTCACCCGACAACGTACATCGTGGCCACTTCGAGGCCCGCACCGATGGGCGACGGTCGACCTATCGGCGGCTCGGTTCGGCCGGTTGGTCGTCGAAGATCACGGGGAGTCGACCGGCGAGGAAGCGGCGGGCGATCTCGGCATCGCCGTCGACCTGCACCACACCCGAGGCGAGCGCATCGGGCCAGTCGAGCTGACCGCGGCCGACCGCCCACAGCGTGGGCCCGTCGATCGAGATCGAGGCGTCGACGTCGGTGCCCGGACCCCGCTGGATCGTGAGCCCGTCGGGACCGTCGGTGAGGGCCCACACCAGGTCGCCGGCCCAAACCTCGACGGCGACGGGGGCCGCGTCGGTTCGTCCGGCACCGGTGACGGCGAGAATCTGCAGTGCCCGCGACGCGGAGAGATCCGTGTCGAGGGGCGCGCCGAGGTGCGTCGCCCCCCAGCGGCCGAGCTCCCGGAGCACCGGCACGAGCCGCCGCCCGTCGGCGGTGAGGCCGTAGAGGCCGTCGTCGTGGTGGTCGATGATCCCGGATGCCTCGAGCTCTCGGAGTCGGCGGGCGAGCACGTCGGTGGAGATCGGGGCGAGGGCCGCGAGCAGCGCGCCGTAGCGGGCCGAGCCCAACAGGAGGTCCCGCACGATCAGCAGCGTCCAGCGATCTCCGACGAGGTCGAGGGCACGAGCGATCGGGCAGAACTGGTCGTAGGGCTGCTTCTTCGGCACGAATCGCACCCTACCCCCTTGACTTGGTTAAGCCAAGTATGCGATGGTGCGATTACTTCGTTAAACCAAGCATCACCGCGAAGCACCGCCACACCGGCCACCACAGGGGACCCGCCATGACGCTCGCCATCGAAGCCCACGCACTCACCAAGACCTTCCCGACCGCGACGGGCGACGACGTCCACGCCCTACGCGGCATCGACGTGGAGGTTCCCGAAGGGCAGATCTTCGGATTCCTCGGTCGCAACGGTCAGGGGAAGTCGACGACGATGAGGATCCTCACCGGCCTCACCCTGCCCACCACCGGCACGGCCCGGGTTGCCGGCCTCGACGTGATCACCCAGCGTCGCCAGGTCCAACGACACATCGGCGCCACCCTCCAGGAGGTCGCCCTCGACGACCTCCAGACGGGCCGCGAGCACCTCGTGTTGATCGGATCGCTCTGGGGCCGATCGGGGTCGGAGGCCACCCGCCGCGCCGACGAGCTGCTCGAGGAGTTCGGTCTGACCGACGCCGCCTCCCGGCTGATCCGGGGCTACTCGGGGGGAATGCGACGCCGACTCGACCTCGCCACCTCGCTGTTGAACGAACCCCGGGTGTTGTTCCTCGACGAACCAACGACCGGGCTCGACCCGCAGAGCCGACGATCCCTGTGGGGTCGAATCCGACAGCTCCAGTCCGCCGGAACAACCGTCTACTTGACCACCCAGTACCTCGAGGAAGCCGACGAGATCGCCATCATCGACGGCGGCACGATCCTGGCCTGCGGCTCTCCCGACCGGCTTCGCACGACCTACGGCACCACCCGCATCGAGATGAGGATCACCGACCCGGCCCGGCGGGAGCGGACACGACGCGAGCTCGATGACCGCGCCGAGATCCGCGGCGAGTGGGTACGCACCGAGATGGCCGACGCGGCCGAGGCGGCCCGACTCCTCGGCCGCCTCGGTGGTCTGGGGCTGGAAGCCGACGAGCTCACCGTGCACACGTCGAGCCTCGAGGACGTCTTCTTGGACCTGACCGGCACCGGCATCAACGGCCACGCCGGGCAGACCGCCGGAGTCGAGTCCCCCACCGAAGTGGCCGCGGCATGAGCGCCTGGACTCGAACCGCCCAGCTGAGCTTCGGCCGCAGTCTTCGACAGGCGCGGCGGACCCCCGCGCTCGCCCTCGTCTTCCCGGTCATCCCGGCGCTCGCCATGGTCGGCATCTACGCCGAGCTGCTCACCAGCCTCGGCGACCTGCCCGGCTTCCCCGCGCCGAGCTATGTCGATTGGATGGCGGCCGGTGCCGTCACCGTCGTCCCGATGACCGGCGCCGCGTTCAGCGGGATGGCCCTGGCCGCCGACATCCGGGGCGGCTATCTCGAGCGCATCCGTCTGCTCCCGGTCGACCCGCTCGCCTTTCTCACCGGCCGGGTGCTGGCCGACGCGGTTCGGATGCTTCCCGCCGTCGCCGCGGTCCTGGTGGTGGCCGCGGCGCTCGGCGCCGACTACGGCGCCGGTCTTCCCGGGTTCCTCGCGGTGGCGGCGATGATCTCGCTGTGGACCATCGCCTACAACGCGCTGTTCCTGCTCATCGCGGTGAAGACGAGGTCGCCGGAGGCCGTACAGGCCGCGTTCCCGATCTTCGCCCCGCTGACATTTCTCTCGCCGGTGTGGTTTCCCCGGCGGCTGATGCCGGGGTGGACCGAACGCATCGCCGACGTCAACCCGGTCACCGCGGTCGCCACCCCCATCCGCGACGTCCTCGCCGACGGCATCGCGTGGCAACCCGTGCTGACCACGGTCGTCGTCAGCGTCGGCGTTGCCGCGGTCCTGCAGGCCATCACCGCCCGCTCGCTCCTACGCGCGCTGAGAGGAACCTGAGATGTCGTTCATCCGTGACACGCGGCTCATCACCGGCCGCCACCTGCGAGCCGCTCGCCGCGACCCCGGAACGGCCTACATCACGCCCACGATCCTTCCGCTGGCCCTGATCGGCATCATCAGCCAGGTCTTCGGCGCGACCTCCGACCTGCCCGGCTTCCCCGCCGACGACTTCGTCGACTGGATGCTGCCGGGGATGGTCGTCATGACGGGCATGTTCGGCGCAGGCGTGAGCGCCGTGCGCCTGATCGGTGACCACCACTCCGGCTATCTCGACCGGCTGCGACTCATGCCGGTGTCGCCTGCTGCCGTGCTGGCGGGGTCTGCGCTCTTCGACGCGATCCGCACCATTCCCCCGGCGGTGGCGGTGCTGCTCGTCGGGCTCGCCCTGGGTGCCCCGCTCCACGGCGG
>JAJRXC010000057.1 GCA_024276495.1 Actinomycetes bacterium | reverse complement strand
GATCCTCGTGGTCGACGCCATCGACGCCGCGGCCGGGACCGCCGACGTCACCGTCACCGCTCCGGAACACAGGAGAGCGTGCACCCTCGACGGCGCAACAACCGCCGAAGCGCCGACCGCGGTCGATGATCCGTCGACTCCCAGCACCGACGCGCCGACCTCGACCGAGGCGCCGACCCCGAGCACCGAAGCGGATTCGCTTCGGGGCGCGACCTGTGTCGCGGGCACGTGGTTGCTGGACTCGCAGGCGTTCGTCGATGCGCTTGCGGCCGCGTCGGGAGCGCTGGGAGAGATACGGCATGGGGGTGGTGACTACACGATCACGATCGGTGAGGACGGCGCGTACGTGGCGGTTCGTGACGGCTGGGCGCTGCGAATGGGCGGCCCGGAGGGCAACATGGAGTTGGTGTTCGACGCGGAAGAAGCCGGCACGATGACGTGGGACGGAGCGGGGAGCATGAGCTTTGCCGAGACGACATCGGTGACCGACCTGACCGTGAACATCGAAGTCGACGGCCAGATGCAGCCCCTCCCGATGTCGGCGCTCGCCGCGCCGCTGCTGGCGCAGATGCCCGCGCCCGAGTTGATGTCGGGTACGGGCACCTACACATGTGTGGGTGACTTGCTCCAACTCGTCGCCGACGACAGCGGCGTCCCGACGACCTGGATCCGCACCGGCTGACACGATCGCTCGACCAGGCCGGATCGCGTTCGGCGTGGGGGGCGATTCGATACGGAGACCCCTGTCACACGGCCGCAACCCGGCGGTTGGTGATCCGTTGGTGGACGTGGGGTAACCACGGCGGATCGGTGACCACCCAACGTAGGAGACCAGCCTTGCGGCTCGTCGGAACGGCCAGGAGAAGAGGGAGCACGCGTTCCCCGTCTGCGAGTCGGTCAGCGGTCCGCTTCCCGACGGTTGCCCGATGAGGAACTCGTTTCTGACCATGTCGGCTCAGGTGGGTGGCCCGGCCAATGTCGGCGGTGGCCCCTGGACCGATCGATCCGGCGTGACGCCCACCCCGCGTCGGCTCGGCGTCGACGGGTTGCGTCGATTGCGTCGAGGGCGAACCGGGCGATCCCGTCGCGGGTGAGGGTGGCGCCAAACGCTGCCGCTGCCGCGTAGTCGGCAGAGTCGAGGCGGGCCGAGATATCCGAACGGACCCGGTCGAGGCGGTCGGCCTGCTCGCCGTAGGGGGTCGCGGCCCCGTCGGGGTTGGCGTGCAGCAAGGTGACCGCGGCCGTGTCGGCTCCGAGCTGCGCCAGCGCCTCGATGAGGTTGTGGACCGTCACGTACAAATGTGTCCACGCGCCCTGGCGTCGACAGCGGTCGATCACGTCCTCGAACTCGTCGATGAGCTCGGCGGACCGTCCACAACGGGCGGCGACGCCGAGGGCGGTGATCAGCGAGACGTTCTCGATCAGTGTCGAGTCGCTCGCCCGCGCCGCTTCGGTGGCGTCCCGGGCCAGCTCGATCGCCTCATCGGGATCGGTTGCCGCGGTGACTTCGGCCCGGCAGTAGAGCCACCAGGCGTGCGCGCTGGTGTTGTCGAGCGAGTCGAGCAGCGCAGACTGCCGATCGAGCGCGTGCTCGGCCCGGTCGCGCTCCCCCCGGTAGCTGTGCGCGATCGCCAGGGCACCGAGCAGATAGGCGGCCATCCAGTGCTGTCGCGAACGGCGCGCCAGGTCGAGGGCCTGCTCGGTCGTGACGATGGCGGCTTCGTCGTTGCGGTACATCGCCACGACGGCCTTGGCGGCGAGGAGCTTGACCATCCCCGGGTCGTCCCGGCGGGCGACGGCGAGCGCCTCGGTCGTGATGGCGTCGGCGGCGTCGAGGTCGCCGCCGATCCACAAACCCCAGGCGGCCGCGGCCCGAACGACATTGTGAGCCGCGTCGGCGTCGACGGTTCCACGGATCAGCTCGACCGCGTGCAGAAACCAGCTGCTCGCCTCCCAGCTCACCCGGAAGTGGACGAACGGGGCCACGCCGCCGAGCAGTGTCACGAGCGCGTCCGTGTCGTCGCTGTCGCGCGCGAGCGCCACCGCATCGGACTCGCCGGGGCCGCTGAGCTCCCGGCCGAGTCGTTGGAGCTCATCTCCGAAGTACTGCACGAGCCGCGCGTTGGCCTGCGTCACCTCGTCGGCGTCCCCGAGCATGTCGCGGGCGAACACCCGCATCGTCTCCAGCAGTCGGTAGCGGACCGAGGGGTCCGTCGGACTCACCGTCACGAGCGACTTGTCCACGAGATCCAACACCAACGGGGCGATCTCGCGACGGGGAAGATCGTCGAGGGCCGCGACCGACTCCGCGGCATCGAGCGAGAACGAGCCGGCGAACGCGCCGAGCCGCCGGAAGACCTTCTGTTGTCGCGCACCGAGCAGGTCGTAGGACCACGCGACCGCGGCCCGAAGGCTGCTGTGGCGGTCCTCGGTGCCGCGCCGACCGACGAGAACGTCGAAGCGCGAGTCGAGGCGACGGGCGATCTCTCGCGCCGGAAGCGAACGCACCCGCGCCGCGGCCAGCTCCAGTGCGAGGGGGTTCCCATCGAGGGACCGACACAACGACGCCACGACGGGAGCCGTCGCGTCGTCGAGCCGGAAGTACGGGTCGGCCTCCCGGGCCCGAGTCGCGAAGAGCCGCACTGCCGGAGATTCCCGCGGATCGCCGCCGGGCGAATCGTCGACCGGCAGGCCCGTGACCGGCCACACGTGCTCTCCCGGCAGTGCCAGGCGTTCCCGGCTGGTCGCCAGGACCCGCAACTCGGGACACTCGGCGAGGATGTTGCCGATCACCTCGGCCGCCGCGCCCACGACGTGCTCGCAGTTGTCGATCACGAGCACGCCCGCCGAGCCCTGCAGCTGCTGGACGATCCCCTCGGTCATCGTCACCCCCATCCGCTGCGGCACCCCTAGCGCGGTGGCGAGCGCGGGCACCACATTCGCCTCGCCGAGGACACCACCCAGCGAGCACCACACCACTTCGTCTCCCCGGGCGACCGAACCCGCCGCCACGACACCGGCGAGGGCCGTCTTTCCGACACCTCCCGGGCCGACCAGTGTCACGAGCGGCACCCGTGTGACGAGGTCGCAGATTCGGGCCACGTCCTCGTCGCGCCCCACCAGCTCCCGATCGACGCGATCCCGCCCGGCCGCCGAACCCCGAACCGATCGCCCCGCGGGCGACGACGCGTCGCTCGCCGTTTCGGGTGTCGTGTCGGGGAGCAACGTGAGATCGCCCTGCAGGATGCGCAGCTCGAGGGCCTCGAGGCCGGGACCGACCGTGAGACCGTGCTCCTCCACCAGCCGGGTTCTCAACCGGTTGGCGACCGCGAGCGCGTCGGCTTGGCGGCCCTGCTGGTAGAGCGCCAGCATCAACTGCTCGTGAAAGCGCTCCCGCAGCGGCCAGCGCTCACAGAGCGCGCCGAGCTCCGCGGCCACCGCGGCTGCTTGGCCGAGCCGGAGCTCGGTGTCGAGCCGCTCGGCGAGCACCTCCACCCGTCGCTCCGACAACCTCTCCCGCTCGATCGCCGCGGCAGGGCCGTCGCCGAGATGGGCGGGATCGTCGCCTCGCCACAACCCCAGGGCCTCGACGAACGACCGCCGGGCCGCCTCCAGATCGCCGCGTGCCCGGGCCGCGTCGCCGTCCTCGGCCAGCGACTCGAACCGCGCCGCATCGACCGCGTCGGGATCGAGCCGGAGCCGGTACCCCCGTCGGTCGTCTCCAGCCAGCGGACATCGGCGCCGCCTGCGGCCTCGGCGACGAAACGACGAAGGTTCGCCACCGCCGACTGCACCGACTTGTGGGCGGTGCGGGGCGGTTCTCCGTCCCAGAGATACGCCGAGAGCAGCGCAGGCGACATGACCTGACCGGCGTTGGCCGCGAGCACCGAGACCAAACCGCGCTCCCGCCGTCCCGAGATGTCGACCGGTCGTCCACCGACGTCGACCTCGAGCGGCCCGAGCAGCCGAATCGTGATCATCGCCCCAGCGTAGTTCCGAGCCTTCGAGGCGCCGCCGCTCGCGCAGCGTCGCCCCGCGGGCCGTAACCGGACCATGACCGGGTCATGACCGCCGTCGCTCACCATGCACGGCAACCAACACCCATTGATCTGGAGGATCACCGATGTTCAAGGCCACTGTGCTCTACAAGCAGCCGACCGACCCCGCCGCGTTCGAGGACTACTACTCGACGCACCACATGCAGATCGCCTCCGCCGTCCCGCATGTGGCCCGCATCGAGACGGCCCGAGCGGCCCAGAACCCCGACGGATCGGCACCGCCCGTCTATCGCACCGCCGAGCTCTGGTTCGACGACGAGGAGTCGATGCAGGCCGCGCTCGGCTCGCCCGAAGGTCAGGCGGCGGTCGCGGACTGCGAGAACTTCGCCACCGGCGGGTTCGACCTCTTCATCTCGGTCGTCGACTGACCAACGTGTCGCCCGAGCCCCGGGACCGGCGGCGTTCGCCGACCGGTCTCGGGGTGCTCGGGCGAGCCGACCCGCGAGCGGTCCGAGAACACCTGGTCACGCTGCCTCGGTGAGCCCGGCGTAGAGCCGGACGGTGAGGAGTTGGAGCCCGACGAGGAGACCGGCGGCGACACCCAGCGCGCCGATCATCGCGGCCGCGTCGACGGTGCCCCCGAGGGCCAGCGGCCGCACGGCGTCGACGAGCAGCGAGATCGGGTTGGCCGCGGAGATCGCCCGAATCCAGCCGGCCATGAGGTCCTCGGGCACGAGAACGCTCGATGTCCACCACACCGGGAGGAAGAGGGGGACCAGCGCCTCGGCCGCCTGCTCGCTTCGGGTCCGCAGACCGACGACGAGGAACAAGCTGTTCCACGTCGCCGACCACAGCAATCCGATCGCCAACAAGACCAGTGTCGTGGTCACGCCGCCGTGGAGCGGGGCACCCAGGGCGAGCCCGACGAGCAGCACCGCCACCGCCGGGGGAATGGTGCGGATCGCGTCGAAGAGCGCAGACCCCGCCAGCACGGCAGCAGGCGACACCGGCATGAGTCGCAACCGGTCGAGATAGCCGGAGTGGTGGTCACCGATCAGGCGCACGGCGCTCACGCCGGCGCCGAACATGCCCGTCATGACGACCATCCCCGGCAGCATCCAGTCGACGAAGTCGTCGGCGGGGAAGCCGGGCAGGTCGGAGGTCGCGCCGAAGACCTGGCTGATGATGCCGATCAGGGCCAGCGGAAG
>JAJRXC010000056.1 GCA_024276495.1 Actinomycetes bacterium | reverse complement strand
TCGCCCCCGCCATCACCCGCCGCTGCTTTTCGTTCAGATGCGGTGACACCGTCGCAAAGAACCCACGCAGATCACCCAGAGCCAGCTCCACACACCAACCCTATACCCCGCGACTTATCTCGTGGCGGACCCTACGGCGCACGACGTTGCGATGCGCGACCAGGCGAGCCGGCGCGTCGCCGCGGTCGGCGTTGTGCTGCTGCCAGAAATCGATCGCAGCGTTGTAGCCGTGGACCGTGGCTGTAGACGATCGCGTGCACCGGCGCGTCGGTGTGCTCCCGCAACGTCGAGATCATCGCCTCGACATGGGTGTAGCCGCTGCCGTCGAGGATCACGACTCCGGGATCTGTCTCGATCGCGAGCGTGTTGCCCTGCCCGGGCAACACGACCAGTCCATCGCCGATGACCTGCCCGGAGAGCTCCCCGGACAGAACGTCCGTCGATCTCTTCGTCTTCTTCAACGCAACCTCGCATCGTCCGGTGGTGATTGCGACCCTAGTGGGGTCGTCGGGTCGCGAGTAGCAGTCGAGGCGCCGGCTCGGTCGATCGCGGCTCCGAGCGCTCCCGATTGTGCCTCGTGGAGCTCGCCTTCACGCGGTCTCTCGAGCACGACGCAACAAAACGTCGGGGTCACCGGCGAGAGAGCCGCGTCCTCGCCCGGGACCAGAGGTGCCGAAGCCGACGGAATCGCCGTCCGGGCACGCCGGCACGGGAGGCTCGGAGGTCCTCCTCGACCTCGGCCACTCGTCGCAGCGCGCCGTCGAGCCGGTGCTCGGTCGCCGCCGCTCGCCACGCCCGCGCCCGCGCCGTGTTCTCGAGCTGAAACCGCCTCTCGGACGACTCACCGAGGGCACGGAGCAGGTCGGCAGGATCGACGTCGCCCGGCGGCTCGGCTTCGATCGCGGCCGCGTAGATCTCGACCAGGTCGCATGCGTGGGACCGGGCGTTGTGGTGGGTGCGCACCAGCTCGTAGCCGACGCGGCCGATCGAAGGGTCGTAGCCGCGGAGCTTGTCGACCAGTGAGCTCTCGGACATCGGGTTCGGATCGAAGGCGGCAAACGCGCCGTCCTCGATGCGCTCGTAGCTCGCCGCGGTCACGAATCCGCCGGCGCCGCGTTCGTCGAGCACGAAGCCGGCGCGGCCCAGCGCCATCGCCTCGAGGAGGGTTCGACCCACCGCGAACACGATGTCGGACCGCATGAACGCAGGAGTGAGATCGTCGACCGGGTCCGATTTCCCACCGATGAGCTCCAACTCGACACCGAGCTGCGAGCACACGCTCCCAAGGAGCGCCTCGAATGCCGGCGACCGTCGGCCCGCGTAGACCGCACGGCGGGGAACGTCTCGAATCGGAACCATCCCGTCCTCACGAAACGTCGCCGCGATCGGTTGACGGAGCCTGACGATCTCCGCCTGGCCGGCGACGGTACTCGCCGCAACTCGACGGGCTACCAACTCGCTGAGCACGACCACGACCTGCGGAATGGCCAACGCGGGAGGATCCTCGATGTCGAGCGCCGAGGAGTGACAGACGTACACCATCGGGAGGCGCGGGAATCTGGCGCGAACGAAGAGGGCAGTCGGGACATGCTGGACATGGGCCACGTCGACCGCGTCGATGTCGGCGAGCGAGTCGACAACGTCAACTCCGGTCGACCGCAGCCGCCCGGCGACGTGGCCCAGATTCGGCGAGTACACCACGAGCCGATGGCCGAGCTGCCGAAGCTCCGTTGCCACGGTCTCGACATAGCTCTGCGAACCTCCGTGCGCAACGAGCGCACGCGTGCCCATGAGGATCTCCACGGATCCGATTCTGTCACAAACACCCCCACGTCGATCTAAGGTCGTGACCCAACCGGAGTAGGCACGAGACATGACGAAATGTTGGCGCATCCACACCGTCGAAGGACCCGGGCTCCCAGCCGACGACCTCTTGGCGGCCCTGGAGGACCACCATGACCGAACCGTCGCGTTGTGGAAGTCGCTCACCGCAGACCAATGGACCCACCCGTCACGAAACCGCGACTGGACAATCCACCAGACGGCCCGGCACACGGCCGACGCGCTCGAGATGGGGCTCTCGCGAATCACCGGCTCGGCACCCCCATTCTCGATGGACGGCTTCGACCCCAACAGCACCCCGGCGGACTGGCTCGCCGAGTCCGGCGACGAGACCCCGGGCCAGACCATCGATCGCTACGTCGCAGCCTCCGAACGGGCGCGGCCGGCCGT
The DNA here is from genome assembly GCA_024276495.1 of Actinomycetes bacterium. Classification (GTDB taxonomy): domain Bacteria; phylum Actinomycetota; class Acidimicrobiia; order Acidimicrobiales; family Aldehydirespiratoraceae; genus JAJRXC01. The sequence continues at coordinate 3,294 of JAJRXC010000056.1, read as the reverse complement.
CGCCTCACGCCTGGCCGCGGACGACCACACGGTCATCGGCGCGCCGTACGGCGAAGCCCACTGGGCGACCCTGGTCGTCCACCTGTTGTGGGACTCGTGGCTGCACGAACGCGACATCGCGTGCTCGTTGGACCTGGATGCGCCATCCACGACCGGCGAGCGGCGCCTCGTGGGTCTCTACGCGATGTTGATGGCCCTCGTGCCCCTGCGAGGCGCCGATCCTCACGTCGACGAACTGCTGTACCTCGGCGGCGATGTCGACACGACCATCCGGGGTCGCACAGACGGCGACACGATCGAAGTTCGAGAGGTGTCCGACCCCTGCGACGTGGGAGCCGATGCGGCCGCGTTGATCGACTCGCTGTCCGGTCGCGGCACACCCATCACCGAACTGGTCCCCGCGATTCCCGAACCGCTGACCTTGTTCGCCGCCTACCTGTCGAACTGAGTCGGCCGGCCGGCGGCGCCGCCATCGGAGCTGCCGCAGACCGTGTCGTCGACCGCCGCGACCATGAGGCCGACGAGCCGTTCGAGATGGTGCCGCTCCGTCGCCTCGACACCGATCGACACCCGCACCATCCATCGGGCCCGGCCGTCGGGCGCGTCGAGGATCGACGGTGACAGGAACGCCTCGCCGGACCGGTTGATCGCGCGAACCCAACGCAACGTGTGCTCGTCGAGGGCCGCGCCGGTCAGCGGGGATCCCTGGGCGTCTCTGCCCACATGGCGAACACAAACCGTTTGGAGCCGAACCGGGGCCACGACCTCCCAATCCGGCAGGTCGTCCAGCACCTCCGCGAGCCATCGCGCGTTGGCCAGGTCGCGCCGGAGCCGGGCCCGGATGGTCTCGACGCCGTCGATGCGCAGCTGGTACCACAGCTTGAGCGCGCGGAACCGACGGCCGAGCGGAATACCCCAATCGCGGTACTGCGTTGCCTCACCGCCGAGGGTCGAACGCAGATAGCTCGGGTCGGTCGACATCACCCTGATCAGGTGCTCGGGATCGCGCAGATACATGAGTGAGCAGTCGAGGATCGTGCCGAACCACTTGTGGGGATTCCACGAGATCGAATCGGCCTGGTCCACACCGGCGAACAGATGACGTTGCTCGGGCAAGAGCATCGCCGCGCCGGCCATGGCCGCATCCACGTGCACCCAGGCGCCGAACGACCGGACGATCTCCACGATCTCGTCGACCGGATCGAACGCGGTCGTTCCCGTCGACCCCACCGACGCGACGACGATCGCCGGCGCCATGCCCGCGTCCCGGTCGGCTTCCATCCGAACGGCGAGGTCGGCCGCCACCATGTCGCGGGTCCACGGGTCGACCTCCACCTGGCGAACATGGTCGCCACCGAAACCGGCGAGGAGGGCCGCCTTGCGGACCGACGAGTGGGCCTCGCTCGTCGTGTAGACGCACAGTGGCCGATCGAATCCGCCGATGCCCGCACCCACCTGGGCATGGTCGGTCGCCCGTTCGCGGGCCGCGAGCATCGCGACCAGACAGGCGGTCGACGCGGTGTCCTGGATGACCCCCTGCCACTGGTCGCTCAGGCCGGTCAACTGCCTCATCCAGTCGACGACGACCTCCTCGACCTCGGTCAGCGCGGGCGACGACTCCCACGAGATGCCGAGCGATCCGAGCCCCGACGACACGAAGTCACCGAGGATCGACGAGAGGCTCGCGTTGGCCGGAAACCAGCCGAAATGCATCGGATGCTGCACCTCGGTGATCCCCGGGGCGATCACGTCCTCGAGGTCGCGCCGCACCTCGTCGGGAGTCGCCGGCTCGGTCGGTGGTGATCCGGGCAAGGCGGCGACGATGTCGCCGGGCTCGACGTCGGGCCGCACCGGCAACTCCTCGATCCCGGCTCGCCGGTCGGCGATCCAATCGACCAGCTCGTGGGCGGCGGCACGGAATTCCTCTGGAGTCACAGTCGTCCTCTCCGACGCGTCTCAGGCTACAAGGGCGCCAGAAGTAGGCTCGGGCTCGACCGACCGAGAGGGCCCGATGCTGTACACGAACACAACCATTCTCACGATGAACGCCCGGCGGGAGATCATTGCCGACGGCGCCCTGCTGGTGACGGGCACCCGGATCGCCGACGTCGGCGCTTCCGCCGATCTCGCCGCCCGCCATCCCGACGAGCCGACCACGAACCTGCAGGGCAACATCACGTTACCGGGGCTGGTCGACACCCATGTCCACACCGCCCAGTGCATGCTGCGGGGAATCAGCGACGCCACTCCCCCGCCCGACTTCCGGGCCTGGCTGTTCGGCCGCATTTTCACGCTTCAGGGCACCTACACGGAGCACGACGCCCTCGCGAGCGCCTCGCTGTGCGTACTCGAGATGCTGAAGTCCGGGACCACCGCCTTCGTGGAATGTCTGCTGGCCGAGCACTACGGCCTCGACGGCATCGCCGAGATGTGCGACGAGTCGGGCATCCGGGCCGCGCTCGGGAACCTCGTCATGGACGTGGCCCCGGACGTGCGCGACGAGATCGGCTGGCCGGTCGAAATGTGGCAGACCCGGCGATCGGGCATCGATCTCACCCTCGACGGTCACGCCCGCTGGAACACATCGGACAGCCGGATCCAGATCTGGTTCGGCTGCCGCTCGCTCGAGGAGGGCAACGACCCGAGCCTCTTCGAAGAGGTCGGGGAACTCGCCCGGGCCAACGACATCGGGCTCACGATCCATCTCGCCGAGCTCCCCCACGACAACGACTACGCCCGAGCCCACGGCCACCGCAGCCACATCGCCTTCGCCGAACATCTCGGGATCCTCGGGCCCCGCACCGTGCTCGCCCACTGCACGGTAGCCGACGATGACGACATCGAAATCCTGGCCGCCACCGGCACGACCGTCGCCCATTGCCCGGCCAACAACTCGTCGAGCGGATGGGGCCCGGCCCGGGTCGCGGAGATGATCGCCGCCGGAGTCAATGTCACCCTCGGCTGCGACGGTGCGCCGACCAACGCCAACATGGACGTGCTGCGGGAGATGCGCATCGCCACGCATGTGGCCCGACTCCGTGACCACACCCGGCTGGCGATGAGCCCCGAGATGGTGCTCGAGATGGCGACGATCAACGGGGCCCGGGCGCTCGGAACCGCCGACGACCTCGGCTCGCTCGAAGCGGGAAAGAAGGCCGACTTCATCGTGATCGACGTCGATGCGCCCCATCTCCAGCCGATCTGGAGCCCGGCCGCCACCGTGGTCTTCGCGGCCCAAGGAGCCGACGTCGACACCGTCGTCATCGACGGTCAGGTGATCATGGCCGGCCGCCG
>JAJRXC010000055.1 GCA_024276495.1 Actinomycetes bacterium | reverse complement strand
GTCGGATGTGGGGGTGCGTGAGGAGTTGGTGGCGCGGGGTCGGGTGCGGGCGGCGGAGTTGGGGTTGGTGGCGTCGTCGGCGCGGATGCGTGAGGTGTTGGCGCCGTTGCTCGAACAGGCCACACCATGACCACCACCGCCGACGTTCCCGCAGTGACGTTCGTGACCCCGCGCTACGGGGCCGACGTGTTGGGGGGAGCCGAAGCCGGGGCCCGGCTGCTGGCCACCCGGCTGGCGGCCGACGGTCGCCGAGTCGAGGTCATCACCTCCTGTGCGAGCTCGATGCGGACGTGGGCCGACGACTATCCGGAGGGAACCACGCTCGAGGACGGGGTGAAGGTCACCCGCTGTCGGGTCGATCGGGTTCGCGCCCCGGACTTCGACGCACGCAGCGACAGGATCCTTCCGAACGCCCGCCGCGCATCGATGACCGATGCCCGGGCCTGGATCGACGAGCAGGGTCCGACCAGCGGCGCCCTGATCGAGGCCGTCGCCGCCGTCGCCGGCGGGATCGCCGTCTTCTACCCGTACCTGTACCACCCGACGGTACGGGGGCTTCCGGCCGCCCGGGTCCCGACCGTGTTGTATCCGGCCGCCCATCCCGAGGCGCCACTCGACCTACCGGTGTTCGACGCGGTCTCCGAGAACGCCGGGGGCATCGCGTTCCAGACCCGGGCCGAACAGGCGTTGGTCCACGAACGATTCCCGGCGACCAGCCGGTCGGTCCAGGCGATGATCGGCCTGCCGGTCGAGATGGACACCGATCCCGATCCGGCGGCCGCCCGCGCCGCTCTCGGCCTCGGCGACGAGCCGTTCGTGCTGTGTCTCGGCCGGGTCGACCGGGGCAAGGGAACCCACGATCTGGTCGAGCGGTTCGGTCGTTGGCGCGCCGGTGGCGGCCGCAGCCGGCTGGTGCTCGCGGGACCGGTCGCCCAGGCCGTGCCGTCGACCGATGGCGTCGTCTGTCTGGGTCCGATCCCCGAAGCGCACAAGTTCGGCCTCGTCGCGGCCGCCGATGCCGTGATCAACCCGTCGTTCCACGAGGCCTTCTCGATCGTGATCCTCGAGGCCTGGCTGGCCGGAACGCCGGTGCTCGTCAACGGCTGGTGCGCACCGCTGGTGGAGCACTGCGCCAACTCGGGTGGGGGTCTGTTCTACACCGGCCGCACCGACTTCGAGGCGGCGCTGACCCGGCTGGTCGACGACGAGGCGATGCGGCGACGAATGGCCGCCGCTGGTGGCCGCTACGTACGTCGGGCCTACGGATGGCCGGCGGTGCGGGCCCGTTTCGACGGGCTCACGGGCCGGCTTCTTCGCTGAGATCCCCGGGCGGAACCGTACGAGGAGGCCGGGTCACCCGCACCACGAGGTCGGCCAGCAGCCCGACGACGAGCACCTGGAGAAGGGCGAACCCGAGCAGCAGCGTGTTGGCCGCGGGTCGAAAGTCCTTGTCGACGAGGTCGTAGCCGAGCTTGGCGACGAAGACGAGGCCGAGCACGGCGGAGATCGGCAAGACGATGCGAAGCGGATCGTACGAGAGGATCATGCGGATGACCTGAAGGGCGTAGCGACGGGTGTCGGCGAGCCAATGGAACTTCGAGTCGCCGGCCCGCGGCCGGTATTCGATGGGGGTGAACTCGACGGAGTAGCCGTTCATCAAGAACGCCATCGTGAGCGTGGTGACACACGAGAACCCGGCCGGGAGCTGATGGGTGTACTGGAGGGCGACATCGCGGCGAAAGGCCCGAAAGCCGCTGTTGAGATCGGGGATGTCGGTCTTCGTGAGGTAGGAGGCGAGCCGACGGATCACCCATTTCGCCGGAATCCGAAAGACCTTCAGGGTGCCCTGCTCGCTCGTGCGGGCGCCGACGATGTGGTCGCCGGAACCGAGCGCGGTCACCAGCTCCGGGATCTCGTGGTTCGGGTAGGTCATGTCGGCGTCGGACCAGACGACGATGCGACCCCGGGCGGCTTCGGTGCCGAACCGCCGAGCGGTGCCGGCGCCGCGGTTGCGCTCCGAGCGAAGCACCCGCGTGTGGGGTCGACCCTGCGCGATCGCCGCGGAACCGTCGGTCGACCCGTCGTCCACCAGGATCAGTTCCCATGAGTAGGGTGAGGCGTCCATGGAGCTGCTGATGCGATCGAGCTCGTCGGCCAGATGGCCCGCTTCGTTGTGAACGGGAAGGACGATGCTGACATCGAGCGTCGATTCGGTGACGGGCACGGCGTGAGCCTAGGCGTGCGACGGGTGCCCTTGTGGATCCTGCTCGGCCTGCTTCTCCTCCAGCCGACCCCCCACCGCGTGAGTGCCACCGTCGCCGGTGACCTGGGCGACTCGATGTTTCTCACCTGGACCCTCTCGTGGGGGGCCCGGGCCCTGCGGACGGATCCCTTCGGCGTGTTCGACGCCAACATCTTCCACCCCGAACCACAGACGCTGGCCCTCTCCGACCCGATGCTGTCGCTGGCACCGATCTTCGGCGTGATCGAGTGGGTCACCGGCGACTCGATCGTGGCGCTCAACGTCTTGATGTTCGTCCTCTTCGTCGGCGCGCTCGCCTCGGCCCACGCCCTCGCCATGCGCCTGTTCGGGCGGGGAGACGTGGCGCTCGTGGTGGCTGTGGTCGCATCGGCCAACAGCTACGTCTTCGGCCAGCAGAACCACCCGCAACTCCAGAGCTTCGGTTTCATCTCGCTGTCGTTTCTGTTGTTGCTGCGGGCGTTGGAGCACCGGCGGGCCCGCGACGGGCTGTGGCTCGGCCTGGTGATCGTCGCGATGACCCTCGCCAACGTGCTCTACGGCCTCATCTGGCTGCTGAGCGCCCTCGTGGTCGTCGGTGTGCTCTGGTTGCGCCGCGTGCTCCCACCGCTGCGGGAGCTCGTGAGGCCGGCGATCGCCGCGGTGCTCGTCGGCGTGGTGCTGCTGGGACCGGTCGCGTCGATCTTCCTCGCGGTCGACCGACGAAACGGACTGGCCCGCGGCTACGAACCCCAGAACTCCCTGCTGCCCACCGATCTCCTCACCCCGCAACGCGACAACTGGTCGTGGGGGACGGCGCTCGACGGCATCAACTCGTTCGGGAAGGCCGGCGAGCACGCCTACTTCCCGGGTTTCGCAGCGATGATCCTCGGCGCAGTCGGTCTCGTGCTCCTCTGGAAGATGATCCGTCGAGGAGCGTCGGACCTGCGCACCGGGGTCCGAACCGACGAGTTGGTCGCGCTGGTCGTCGCCGGTGGCGTGGCATTCGTTCTCGCGTTGGGGCCGAGCCCGGGCGGGGTCATGGGTCCGTTCCGGGTGCTGCACCGGTTCGTTCCCGGCTTCGACGGGATCCGGGTCACCTCTCGTTTCGCGGTGGTCTCGTTCGTCGCCGGGGCTCTGCTGGTCGGCGTCGCCGTCCGGTTCCTCATCGACCGGGTGCCCGCCGCCTGGAGCCGCCTCGTCGCGCCCGCCCTCGTCGTGCTCGTTCTCGTCGAAGTCGGTGGGCCGATGGCCCGCGTCGAGGTCCCGGAGGGGGATCGTCTCCTCGTCTACGAGGCGCTGGCCGAGCTCGACGGCGGCCCGGTGCTCGAGTTGCCGATCCAGGCGCCGTCGGTGGGAGTGCAATGGGCGTTCGTCGAGGCGCCCCGGATGTACTACGCGACGATCGACTGGAACCCTCGGGTCAACGGCTATTCCGGCAGCGTGCCCCGCGACTTCGACGAGCGGGCGGCGATCTTCAACACGTGGCCGGCGGCGACCGCCGAGCAGCTCGCGGAGGATGTCGGTGTGCGCTACGTGATCCTCCACGGTGGCGTCGATCCCGGCGGCGCGGCCTACTCGGCCGACGAGCTGGAGGACCTGGTCGAAAAGGCAGAGGCCGAGGGGTTCGTCGCCCGGTCCTTCGGTGACGACTGGCTGATCGTGCGCGACTGACGCCACATGATGATCCGTTTGCCCTAGCCTCTTTCAGGCGTGGTCGGAATCGTCCGAAAGATTAAACATGACCCGACGACTCGTCGCCACGTGGGCTGCGCTCGCCATGATCCTCGCGAGCGTCAACGCCGCGCCGGCGACCGCCGCCGACACCTCGTTCGACAAGGCGTGGGCGGCGCTGATTCCCGGCTGGAACCGCAGCTCGTCGCCGGTCATCGCCGACATCGACGGCGACGGGCGCAACGAGGTCGTGGTCGGCCACCAGGACGGCACGCTACGGGCCTACGAGGGTGACGGCACGCTGAAGTGGGCAACCCCCGCGGTGCCCAGCACCGGTGCCGGTTGCAACCGGCAAACCGGTGCCTCCGCGATCGACTCGAGTCCGGCGGTGGCCGATCTCGACAAGGACGGCCGACCGGAGATCATCGTCGGGGTCGGCTCGACATGGGCACCGAACCAGAACGGCGGGGTGGTGGTCTTCGACGGCGTGACCGGTGCCCGCGAGTGGGGAACCGCGCTCGGCTTCGACACCGGCGACGTCTGGGCCAACAGCGGATCGCCCGACGGCTGGTGCGAAGGAGTCTTCTCCACCCCGTCCATCGGCGATGTCGACGGCGACGGCTACCTCGACATCGTGTTCGCCGGCTTCGACTTCTCGATCTGGACGGTGGACCGCAACGGCACACCGCTACCGGGGTTTCCGTTCAACAACGACGACTCGGTCTGGTCCTCGGCGTCGCTCTTCGATGCCGACGGCGACGGCGACGTCGAGATCTTCATCGGCGGGGACAGCACCCCGGGGGGCTACTACGACCACCTGGGCGGCGTGCTGCGGGCCCTCGACTGGACTCCCGGCGGGGTCGTGAACCTGTGGAACGCCCAGGCCAACGAGGTCTTCCACTCGTCGCCGGCGATCGGCGACATCAACGGTGACGGCCGGCCCGAAGTGGTGATCGGCACGGGCTCCAACTGGAACGAGGAATGTGGCCGCGGGAATCCGCTGTGCCGGCCCGGCGACGGGAGCGACACGAGGCGGGTCTTCGCCTTCCACCTCGACGACGGCTCACCGGTCCCGGGGTTCCCGGTCAGCACCGGCGGCACGGTGATCGGCTCGCCCGCCCTCGGCGACATCGACAACGACGGACAGCTCGAGGTGGTGCTCGGTTCGGCCGACAACTACGTCTACGCCTGGAACGGCGACGGATCGCTCGCCTGGCGGGTCCGGCCCGATTTCGCCCACCTCGGAACCGGCCGCATGAGCGCCTCACCGGTGATCGCCGATCTCGACGGCGACGGCGACCAGGATGTCGCGATCGGCGGCGAGTTGGGCCTCGCGCTGCTCGACGGCAGAACGGGTGCGTCGCTCGAGGCGGGACTGATCTGGCAGCAGCGGATGAGCTTCAGCTGGTCGCACGAGGCCGCGCCGGCGGTGGGAATCCTCGACGGGCGGCGTCGCATCGTCTTCACCGGATTCGACACGCCCGGTCGACGGACCCGCATCGCGGCCTACGACCTTCCGGCATCGAATGCCGACGACGCCTGGCCGATGTTCCGGCGTGACGCTTTTCGTCGAGGCACCGCCGACACCGTCGCCTGCGGATTCACCGCGAGCGGATCGTTCTGCGATGTCGTCGACTCCGACTACTACGCCGACGCGGTCGCCTGGATGCTGGCGCGCGGGATCACCACCGGCCTCACCGATCAGGTCTACGGGCCCGCCCAGAACCTTTCCCGCGCCCAGATGGTCACCTTCCTGTGGCGGGCCGCCGGCGCGCCGACGGGAAACCCGGCCCACGGCTTCCGCGACGTACCGGCCGGCGCGTACTACACCGAAGCGGTGAGGTGGGCCCGGGCCGGCGGGATCACCAACGGCACATCGCCGACGACGTTCTCCCCGAACCAGACGGTCACCCGAGGCCAGCTCGTCACCCTGCTGTGGCGACGAGCGGGCGAACCAGCGGCAACGCCGCCGGCAGAGTTCGTCGACGTCGCCCCCGGTCGCTACTACTCGGTGCCGGTCGGTTGGGCCAAACGGGTCGGTATCACCACCGGCACCGCCCCGTCCACGTTCTCGCCCGACTCGCCGGTCAGTCGTGGTCAGGCGGCCGCCTTCCTCCACCGCGCCGCCGGGTCACCGGCCCCCTGACCGGGCGTCACCCGTTCAGGGTCGGCCGCGAAACGAGCCACCCCGGGCCTGGCGCCCGACGCCTTCGCGCTCCGCGATGTCTCGCCCGTAGGCGCCCACCACCGGGATCTCGTCGTCGGCGAGGGGGGCCATGAACGATTTGCGGGCGAACGCCTCCTCGATGAACGGCGCGAGCTCCTCCTGTTTCTCGCGCTCGCGCTCGGCTTCGCCTTCCTTGAACCCGGGCATCACCTCCGCGGCGAACAGCTCGAGCGACTCGCAGATGTGCTCGTGGCGGTTCTTTCCTCCCTGCTGGATGAACACCACCTGATCGACGCCGGCGTCGGCGAATCCCTGGAGATGGGCACGCAGGTCCTCGGGTGTGCCGATGCCGCGGCTGCGACCTTCCTCCGGGATCGCGTCGCGAACGGACTCGAAGTTCTGCCAGATGTCGGTGCGGCCCGGCTTGTGCTCGCCGAATCCGTAGTGGTGACCGAGGGCGTACCCGAAGAACCGGAAGCCGTCCATGCCGCGCCGTTTCGCCTCCTCGGGATCCTCGTGGCAGGAGAACCCCGTCACCATCGCGACGTTGGCGTTGACGGCATGACCGATGGGGACACACTCGGTTCTGATGATGTCGTAGTACTCGTCGACCCACTTCTTGGCATCGCCTTGATCGACGAACGCGAAGGTGAGGGCACCGACCCCGGCCCGGGCCGCCTCGTGGATCGTGGCGCGATTCGAGCAGGCGAGCCACAGCGGCGGGTGGGGCTTTTGCACCGGCTTGGGGACGACGTTGCGGCACGGCATCGAGAAGTAGGAACCGTCGAAGCCCGGGTAGGGGTCCATGACGAGCATGTTGGCGACCTGTTCGGTCGCCTCACGCCACATCTCGCGCTTCGTCTCGGAGGTCCAGCTGATGTTGAATCCCTCGAGCTCCGCCTTCGAGGCGGACTCCCCGGTCCCGAACTCGACGCGACCATTGGAGACGAGATCGAGTGTGGCGATGCGTTCGGCACACCGGGCCGGATGGTTGTACCCGGGCAGCATCAACATGATCCCGTGGCCGAGCCGAATCCTCGAGGTTCGCTGGGAGCATGCCGCCAGGAAGACCTCCGGCGCCGACGAGTGGGAGTACTCGTCGAGGAAGTGGTGCTCGACCTCCCACGCGTAGTCGATGCCGAGGCGGTCGGCGAACTCCACCTGGTCGAGGGCCTCTTGGAAGAGCCGCAGCTCGGATCCTTCGGTCCACGGACGCGGCAGTTGGTGCTCGTAGAAGATTCCGAACTTCATCGCTGGCGGCTCCTCGGCGGTCGGGCACCCATTGAAGTTCAGATGCAGGGCCGGGGGCGAAACGCGGTGACCCGTGGGCGACGTCAGGCGCGATCACCCGTCGCGACGTCCCGATAGATCTCGGTCATCGCCTCGGCCGCCCTCGTCCACGTGAGCTCGACGAGACGAGCCGCGACCGCGGGCGGCACCGGCGGCGGGGCCGCGACCCCGGCCGCGAGCGCCACAGCGAAGCCGTCGTCGTCGTCGACCGACAGCAGCGGGATCTCGTCACCGACGAGCTCGGGCAGGGCCCCGACCGCGGTGGCGACGATCGGCGTGCCGACCGAGAGCGCCTCGAGCGGCGGGACGGAGAACCCTTCGTAGCGAGACGGCCAGGCGAGGACCGACGCGCCCCGAAGCAGTGAGTTGCGGGCGTGTTCGTCGACGGTACGGAGTCGAACCACACGCGACGGTGCGATCGCCCGGATGACAGCGGCGACCTCGTCCTCGGCGTTGCCCACCGGTCCGGCGATGACGAGGCGGACATCATTGGGAAGGCCCTCCAGGGCCCGCACCGCGGCGGCGACGTTCTTCCGTCGTTCCACGGTGCCGAGCGCCAGCACGTACCGTTCGGCCCCGGCGAGGGCCCGGCCGGTCGCCGGATCGCCACCGCGAAGCGGCGTGAGACCGTGGTGGACGAGTCGTACCCGTTCCGGGTCGATGCCGAGCACATCGGTCGCCTCGTCGCGAACCGATGTCGACGACACGTGAACGGTCGCCCCTCGGCGAATCGCGTGACGCAACGGACCGGCCATGGCGGCGACCTCGCGCCGACACCACTCCGGGTGGGTGATCGGCGTCAGGTCCTGCAGGGAGACGACGCTGCGAGCAGACGGTGGCGCGAGGAAGTTCGTGCCGTGCACGACGTCGACCCGGCCGGTCACGAGCCGACCCGGAGGGAGCCGTGAACGAGACCAGCCGCGCATCGTGACCGACGCCGGAAGCCGTGAGCGTCGCACTGGGAAGGCGACGGCGGGCCGTTTGCCGCGAGCGGTGAGCAACCATCCGCGCACGTCGATGTCGTCGCGCGCGACGAGGGCCGCCGCGAGGCCCCGGGTCACCTGATGGATGCCCGTCGGTGGTCCGAGCAGCGGCGTGACGTCGAGCCCGACCCGAAGCCGGCTCACGGGACGTACACGCCGTTGAGCGCCAGGGTCGTGACGACCGTGAGGGCGACGGCCGACGCGGTCGGCAGCCAGCGATCGAGGCGGGGATCGCGGCTCACGATGCCGGCCGCGATGACGAGCGGGAAGACGCTGAGCGAGTAGCGCTCCATCGAGTTCAGGTTGTCGGCACCGAGGAGCAGAAGGGTCGAGGGGATCGTGTAGACCCACAGGTCCGACGACATCCGGCGCACGACCACGACCGCCAACCCGACGAGGATCAGCGCGGCCAGGCTGTGGAACAGCTCACCCTGGTCGCCTCGGACACCGTCGGAGAGTCCCCTGATGAGCCGGCCGACCGGTTCGGTGATGTCACCCCGGAGATCGCGTTGGGCATCGATCGGTGCCCGCCAGCCGCCCTGCTCGCGCGCCGACCAGGCCAAGAACACCAGTGTTCCCAGCGGGGCCGACAGCACCGCGAACACGGCCCTCGGTGATCGACGATCGGTCTGCCACGCCCGCACCGCGGCGGGAAGAACCAGGAGCCCCGCGACGGGTCGGGTGAGACCGGCGAGGAAGCCGAGAACCCCGGTGAGGGTCCAGCGACGAGCCCTCGCGGTGAGGATGAACCCGAGCGCGAGGGTGAGGTACAACGCCTCGCTGTAGCCGAGCACGAGGACGAACGCCGGCGGGAAGAGGGCGAAGAGGCGCACGGTCCGGCGGGCGGTGGGATGATCGCCGGTCTCCTGCATCGTGAGGCGGTACAACAGCATGCCGGCGATCAGTGCGAACAGGTTCGCCAAGACGACCAGGGCGATGTCGGGACGGTCACCGATCCGGCCGAACAACCGTCCGAGCAAGGGCCACAGCGGGAAGAACCTGATGCCTCCCTCGAGGCCGGGGGCGTCGTAGCCATGCGCGGCGAGGTCGCGGTACCAGGTCCCGTCCCATGGGATCAGCCCGTCGTCGATCGGGGAGAAGGCCGGCGGCGGCTCGAGACGACCGATCGTGGCCGAGGTGACGATGTACGCCGTCGCCACGTACAAGCGGGCTTCGGTCCAAGATGTCAACGAGGCGACGAAGTCGCGTCTCCACGTCTTCATCCGGCAGCTTCGTATCGGGTCAACAGCATGGGCTCGAAGACGGTCGACGGGGAGATGATCCGATCGGGCCGACGGGTCCGGTCGAGGATCTCGATGATCGTCTCGCAGCGATTCCCGAGGCTCTTGTAGCCGAGCCCGGTGACGAGCCAGACGTCGTTGCCGCCGGCGGACGCGACGACCCGGTCGACGAAATCCTCGGGCGGGGCCGCCTCGATGACCTCGGCGTAGTCCGACCAGTTCACGAGCGTGCCGTCACCGCGGGGATAGGCGAACGCGTCGAGGGGCGCCCGGGTGCCGACGGCATCGAGCGCGTGGCGCGTGGCCGGGCCGACCTGGTCCGGGCAGAACGCGACGACGTCTCCCGGCTGGGCGCCGGCGGCGATCGCCGCGGCGACGTCGCCGGCCTGGGTGCGGTCGCGGCGGGCCTCGTCGGCGCCGATCGCAAGCCCGAAGACGACGACCACCGCGGTGGTCACGAGGCCGATCCCGGCCGGGAACTGGGCGAGCCCACGGGCCGCGAGCACCAGGACGAACGGCACGACGACCGCCGTGTACCGCCCCTCGAACGCGCCGGCGGTGACGAGGGCGACACCACCCCCGATCGCGAGCGTCGCGACCGTCGCGACCGCGGCGATCGACAGCGGCCCGAGACCGAACCGGAGCTCGACGACGTCGCCCCGGGCGGTTCCGAACGCACCGAGGAGCGCGAGGACGACGACGAGAAGCCCGAGCAGCTCACCCTCGAATCGGTTGTTGCCCCCCAGTGCCTGCATCGCCTCGATCGCGATCTCCGCCGGTCGGGCCCGGTCGGCCCAGGGAGTCCCCGTCGACCCCAACTGATCGAAGAAGACGCCGAGCCAGACCACGAACGTCGCCGCACCGGCCGACACCGCGATCATCGTGCGGATCACCGATCGGCGCCGGTCCGGTTCACCGAACACCGTCGCCGTCGCGCCCATGAGGAGCGTCGCGCCGATCAGCCAGAACGACCAGTAGTGGGTGTGGATCAGCGCCGCGGTGACAGCGGCGACGACGGCCAGTCGGCCCGGGTCGGGGCGTTCGAGGGCCCGTTCCACCGCCAGCCAGGCGAGGGCGACGAAGAACGTGAGCAGGGCATACATCCGGGCTTCGGTGCCGTACCGCAGCAGGAACGGCGACGACAGGCCGATCAGCGCCGCGAGCACCGCCAGTGTCTCTGACCGGCGACGGCCGATCGCCCACAAGACGGGCACGGTGGCGAGCGAGGCCACGGCGGAAAACGCCCGAACCGCGACATCGGACTGGCCGACGACATCCATCCACCAGCCGAGCAGGAGGTAGTACAGCGCCGGATGACCGTCGTTGCGCAACGCCGCGACCATGTCGCCGAACCCCAGCCCGGCGATGCGCACCGACAGCGCCTCGTCGAGCCACAGCGGAGACGGCGCCCAGAGTCGCAGAACGAGGCCGCCCGCGAGGGCGACGACGACGAGTGCGAGTCCGGCGCCCCGCCACCGCCATGGTGAGGTTGTGTCGTCTTGCCCGTGGGTTGCAGGAGCGGCGGTGGCCACGATCGGCGAATCTAGCCGCGTCCGCCCGCCGGACCCCCATGATGCTCCACGACTCGACCGGGACGGGCCGGTAGCCTCCACCGTCGATGGCAACTCGAATCGTGATCATCGGGGGCGGCCCCGCGGGGAACTCCTGTGCAACCACCGCGGCCCGTCTCGGCGCCGATGTCGTGCTGATCGAGCGCGACGTGATCGGAGGTGCCGCCCATCTTCGTGATTGCATCCCGTCGAAAGCGATGATCGCCAGCGGCAACGCCCGCTCGTTTCTCCGCCGTTCGGTGCGGATGGGGCTCCGGGAGGTGTCGTCCGAGCTCGACCTCGCGAAGCTCGGCGAACGGCTCCGGGCCATCGAACGGCGCCTGGAGACCCAGACCCGGACCCTGTTGGCCAGTCAACGGGTCGAGCTCGTCCATGGCACGGCCACGATCATCGACGAGCACACGGTGCGCTCGGAGTCCGGCGCTGGAACGATCGATCACGAGGCCGACATCATCGTGTTGGCGACGGGGAGTCGTCCGCGGATTCCCGAGTGGGCGGCGATCGACCACGATCGGGTCATGACCACCCGCGACGCCTACCCGCCGGCGTCGTTGCCCAGCCACGCGATCGTCATCGGCTCCGGCGTGACCGGCGTGGAGTTCGTGCATCTGTTCGAGTCGATGGGGAGCGACGTCACACTCGTCGTCAGCCGCCAACAGGTGCTCCCCGGCAAGGACCCCGAGGTCGCGGCGGCCCTCGAGGAGGACTTCCTGCGGCGAGGTGTCCGGCTCTTCAAGGGAGCCCGGGCGACGGGGGTCGAACGGGACGGCGACGAGGTCATCGTCCACTGCGACGACGGCCGTGTCGCCCGGGGGTCCCACGTCTTGTTGGCCATTGGTTCGATCCCCAACAGTGAAGACCTCGGCCTCGAGAACGCCGGGGTCGAGACCGATCGTGGCTATGTCCCCGTCGACCGCGACCTGCAATCGAACGTGCCCCACATCTACGCGGCCGGCGATCTCTCGGGCCGCCTCCCTTTGTCGTCGGTGGCGACCATGCAGGGGCGCAAGATCGCCGAACACGCGATGGGCGCGTTGAACCCCGAACGCCATCGCTACATCGACTACGACAAGGCGGCATCGGCCATCTTCACCGAACCGGAGATCGCCGATGTCGGACTGGCCGAAGCCGACGCGTTCTCCGAGGGGCGCAAGGTCCGGGTCACCAAGGTGCCGTTCGCGTCGGCGGCCAAGGCACTGATCAACGACGACTCGCGGGGATTCGTGAAGATCGTCTCCGATCCCGCCACCGGGGTCGTGCTCGGCGGTTCGATCGTGGGCCGTCATGCCGCCGAGCTGATCTCCGTGCTCGCCCTCGCGGTCACCAACGGCCTGACCGTCAGCGACATCCACGAGAGCCTGCTGGTCCACCCGACGCTGGCCGAGGCCCTCTCCGAAGCCGCCGAGTAGGCCGGCCGTCGCTCACACGGGCGGCACGCCGTGGCGCCGCCGGCTGAAGGTGCGGTCCTTCGACGCGGCCAACGAGAGCCGGGCGATCAGCTCCCGGCGAAGGTCACCCGGTTCGACGATGTCGTCGATCACGAGGTCGGCGGCGAGCCGCAGCAGATCGACGTCCTCGTTGAACTCGTCCTGGCGGGCCGCGACGAACGCCGCCCGTTCGCCCTCGTCGTCGATCGCCGCGATCTGATTGGCGAACACCGCGTTCACCGCCGCCTCGGCGCCCATCACCGCGATCTCCGCGGATGCCAGGGCGAGGCAGGCGTCGGGATCGAATGCCGGCCCGCACATCGCATAGAGGCCGGCGCCGTAAGCCTTGCGCAGGATGACACTGATCGTGGGGACGGTCGCCTCGGACACCGCGGTGATCATCTTCGCGCCATGGCGGATGATGCCCTGGCGCTCGACGTCGCTTCCGATCATGAAGCCGGGCACGTCGGCCAGATAGATCAACGGGATGTTGAACGCGTCGCAGAGCCAGATGAAGCGGGCCGCCTTGTCGGCCGAGTCGACGAACAGCACACCACCGTTGAACGCCGGATTGTTGGCGACGATCCCGACCGTGTTCCCGCCGAGACGAGCGAGGCCGATCGTCAGCTCCGGCGCGAAGAGCGGCTTGATCTCGAAGAAGGAGTCGGCGTCGACGAGGGCATCGACGATCGCGCGCACGTCGTACCCGGCCTTCTCGTCGGCGGGCAACAGGTCGGAGGTGAACGGCACGGTCGGCTCAGCGGCGCGCACCGGGGGCGGCGGCTCCTCCCACGAGGTCGGCAGGTAGGAGAAGAACGCCCGGGCCGAGTCGATCGCGTCGGCGTCGTCGACACAGAGATTGTCGCCGCAACCCGAGACCGTGGCGTGCATCCGGGCGCCGCCCATCTCCTCGAGGGTGACGTGTTCGTTGATCACCTCTTCGGCCATCCGGGGCGACCCGAGGTACATCGAGGCGTTGCCATCGACCATGAAGACGACGTCGCAGAACGACGGGATGTAGGCCCCGCCGGCCGCCGATGGGCCGAACAGGCAACAGATCTGCGGGACCCGGCCGGACAGCTTCACCTGGTTGTGGAAGATCCGTCCGGCTCCACGACGGCCCGGGAAGAGCTGCACCTGGTCGGTGAGACGGGCGCCGGCGGAGTCGACGAACCAGAAGACGGGGAGGTCGGCGCCGAGCGCCTTCTCGGTCAGCCGGACGATCTTCTCGACCGTGCGGGCTCCCCACGATCCGGCCTTGACCGTCGGGTCGTTGGCCATCACGAGGGCCGGGCGGCCGTCGACCAGCCCCTGACCGGTGATCACCCCGTCGGCGGGCAGTCCCGGGGTCGTGGCGTTGGCCAGCCGGCCGTCCTCGACGAAGGTGCCGTCGTCGAACAACAAACGGATCCGCTCGCGCACGTGGAGCTTGTCGTCGCGAGCGAGCCGGGCCGCGGCTTTCTCGTCGATTGCCTCCGTCGCGGCCCGCGCCGCGGCGATCCGGTCGCGAATGGGTTCCTCAGACACGCAGCCAGTGTGGCCCAGGCGACGGCGGCGTGGGCGCGACCCGCTACTCGATGACGGCGACGACATCGCCGCCGCCGACGGAATCGCCTTCGGCGACCCGGATCTCGGTGATCGTCCCGGCCTTCTCGGCGTTGACGTTGTTCTCCATCTTCATCGCCTCGAGGATCACGATCGGGTCGCCGATCTCCACCTCGTCACCGACCGAGACGATGACGTTGACGATGGTTCCCTGCATCGGGACGGTGACATCGCCGGATCCGTGGCCGACCGCGCCGCCGCGGGACCCCGAGCGACGAACCCGCCCCGGTGCCCCACCGGCTGCGCCGGCGGACTCGGGCACCCACATCGAGACGGAGAAGCGCTTGCCGTTGACCTCCACGTCGAGATCGCGTTTGACCTTCGGGGTCTCGTCGGCGGTGTCGGCATCGCCCTCGACGCGGGGCGCCACCAGCGACGAGAGGTCGAGGGTCTCCTCGACCCATTTCGTCGAGTGGGTGACCGCGGCGAAATCGGGATGCGACAAGATGGCGACATCGGCGGGAATCGTCGTGGCGACCCCCTCGATCTCGAGCTCGTCGAGGGCCCGCAGGGCCCGGGCGATCGCCGTGGGGCGATCGTGGCCCCAGACGACGAGCTTGCCGATGAGATTGTCGTAGTACTGGCTGATCTCGTCGCCGCTCTCGTAGCCGGTGTCGAAGCGGGTGCCGAAGCCGTCTGGTGTCTTCATCGAGGTGATCGGGCCGGGGGAGGGGAGAAAGGCGCCACCGCTGGGATCCTCGGCGTTGATGCGGACCTCGATCGCGTGGCCCCGGACCTCGATGTCGACCTGGGAGAACGGCAGCGTCTCGCCCGCGGCGACACGGAGCTGCTGTTCGACGAGGTCGATGCCGGTGATGAGCTCGGTGGCCGGGTGTTCGACCTGGAGCCGGGTGTTCATCTCGAGATAGTGGAATCCGCCGTCCTCGTAGAGGAACTCCACGGTGCCGGCGTTGACGTAGTCGCACCCCTTGGCGACCTTGACCGCGGCTTCGCCCATCGCGGCGATGATCTCGTCGGGAATGGCGGGGGCCGGCGCTTCCTCGATGAGCTTTTGGTGGCGGCGTTGCGCCGAGCAGTCGCGGGTGCCGAGGTACACGCAGTTTCCATGGCGGTCGGCGAGGACCTGGACCTCGACGTGGCGCGGATTCGTCAGGTAGCGCTCCATGTAGCACTCGTCACGGCCGAAGTACGCCTGCGACTCCCGTCGAGCCGAGTCGAGCTGGGCCTCCGCCTCGTCGGCCGACCCGGCGACCTTCATGCCGCGACCTCCACCCCCGTACGCCGCCTTGATCGCCACCGGCCATCCGTGTTCCTCGCCGAACGCGATGACCTGGGTGGCATCGGTGAGGAGATCGGTCGAGCCGGGAACACTGAGCACGCCGACCTTCTCGGCGGCCTCCCGGGCGGAGATCTTGTCGCCCATGATCTCGATCGCCTCGGGTGGGGGGCCGATGAAGGTCACGCCCTTGTCGGTGATCGCGCGCGCGAAGTCGGCGTTCTCGGAGAAGAACCCGTATCCGGGGTGGACTGCGTCGGCGCCGCTCTTCTCGATCACGCCGAGGATCGTCTCGGTGTCGAGGTACGACTCGGCAGCCGTCTGGCCTCCCAACGCGAACGCCTCGTCGGCGAGGCGGACGTGGAGCGCGTCGCGGTCGAGGTCGGAGTACACGGCGACGGTGGCGACGCCGAGCTCGCGACAGGCGCGGATGACTCGGACGGCGATCTCACCGCGGTTGGCGATCAGAACCTTGGAGAACACGTGCTAATGGTTAGTCGAATGGACCCCACCCGTGCGACATCCGCGGCCCGCTTTCTGCCGCTCGCCACCGCGGCGGCCGCCGAGCACGGCCCGGGTCCGCTCCACCACGTGCGAGAAACGCGCTCCACCAACACGGAGCTCGCCGACGCGGCTCGGGCCGGCGAGACCGACCCGCTGGTCCTGGTCGCCGATCATCAGCGAGAGGGCCGCGGTCGTCGGGACCGGCGCTGGACCGACGATTCCGGCGCGGCGTTGTTGGCGAGCTTTCGCCTGCCTGCCGACGCGGGCGAGGCCGGGCTGCTCGTGCAATCGCTCGGCGCGGCGGCCCGGGCTGCCGCGGATGCGCTGTGTGTCGCTGAGATTCGGGCGAAGTGGCCCAATGACCTGGTGGTCGGCGAGGGCGACGTGACCGGAAAGCTCGCCGGCGTGCTCGCCGAGTTCGTGCCGTCGACCCCGTCGTGCGTCATCGTCGGCATCGGCATGAACATCGTGCCGATCAAACGGATCGCCGGCGCGATCTCGATCGTCGAGTGCGGCGGGCCGGGCGACCGCGACCGGGTGTTGGCCGCGCTGCTTCGGGAGTTCGCCGCTCGTCGAGAGAATCCCGACGACGTGGTCGCGGAGCTTCGACGGCACTCGGCCACGATCGGGTCGCGGGTGCGGGTCGAGCTGCCTGCCGGAGGGGAGCTGCGCGGACGGGCGGTCGACCTGGAGATCGGCGGCCGCCTCGTGGTCGAGGACGACACCGGTCGGCGACATGTGATCGACGCGGGCGACATCGTTCATCTGCGATCCGTCTGAGCGCCGTGGTCGACCGGCGGCCTGCCACTACGCTCACCCCGATGTCCACTCCCGGCACCGTGGTCCTCCGGCGGACCTGGCCACAGCGTCTCACCATCCTCTTCAGCCTCGCGGTCATCGGCGCCGCCCTCGTCGTGGCGTGGTTCATCAACGACGTCTTCACGTCGATCTCCCAGGCCGGGCGGGTGGCGATCTCCGGCGAGATCCTCATCACCGACACCGTGCCCGGTGAACCGGTGAACTTCCTCCTCATCGGTCAGGACAGCGCTGTCGGGCTCGACGCCGACGATCCGGTGACCTACGGGCGAGACCTCGATCCCGACGCGAAGTTCAACGCCGACAGCATCACGATCCTGCGAGTCGACCCTTCGACGGGGCAGGCCTGGGTGTTGTCCCTGCCGCGCGACCTTCTCGTCGAGACCCCCAACCGGCGACAGCCCGTGAAGATCAATTCGACGCTCGTGGTCGGGGGACCGCAGTTGCTGGTCGAGACGATCACCGACAACTTCGGCATCACGATCAACCACTTCGTCGCGTTGGACTTCCTCGGTTTCCGGGAGGTCGTCGACACCTTGGACGGCGTGCCCGTCTGGTTCGACAATCCGGCCCGCGACACCGGCAGCGGGCTCGACATCCCGGAGGCGGGCTGCCGGGTCCTCGACGGGGTCGAGGCCCTGCAGTACGTCCGGGCCCGCAAGTACCAGGAGCTGATCGACGGAAGGTGGACGACGATCGGCAACTCCGACTTCGGTCGGATCGAGCGCCAGCAGGACTTTCTCGTTCTCGCTCTCGATCGGGCCATCAAACGTGGTGCCCGTAGCCCGACCACGCTCTCGGGATTGATCGAGGCCGGCGCCGCGAGCATCGTGCTCGACAGCGAGTTGACGGTGGCGGAGCTGATCGACGTGGGGGAGGCGTTCGCCGACTTCAATCCGGAGAACCTCCAGCGCTTCAGCCTGGAAGTCGACACGATCTGGGACGGCGAGGTCTACATCGGTGAGGAAGTGATCCCCGACCGCAACGAGGGCATCTTCGAGGTGTTCCGTGGTGGCGCCGACCTTCCGGCGCCCGAGGGCGTCTCGTTCGACCTCTACTCGTCCGACCCGCTCGGCGGATCGGTCGCGGAGCAGCTCGGGAAGCTGGGGTTCGTGGTGTCGGAGACGTTCGAGCTCGACTCGACCGAAGCCGCGACCGTCATCGTGTACCCGACCGGCGAGCTCGGCGCCGCGGAGACGATCGCCCGCTGGATCGAGCCGATCCCTCGCTTGGTCGAGGACCCCGATGCCACCACGATCTCGGTCGTCCTCGGGACCGACCTCGAGCAGATCCTGTTCATCTACCCCCACGAGATCCCGAAGATGCGCGCCGGCGTGGCCGCCCAGACCGACGCCGGAGTCCCCGATCTGAGTGGCGCCCGCCGGACCGACACAACCACGACCACGGCCGCCCCGGCGACAACTGAGGTTCCGACGACGGTGGCGAGTCCCGAGACCACGGCCACCACGACCACCACGGTGGCGCCGTTCGAGCAGTCCGCGGCGCCCACGACGACCACCACCGTCGGGATCATCGGGCAGGCGCCCGAGGGGCAGTCGTGCGGCTGACTCGCCCGGATCGTGGGCCTCGTACACTCATTTCGTGATCCGGTTCGACCGATTCGAGTGGGGAACCCGGAGGAGTAACGCATGACGAGCAAAATCGCGGTGATCGGGACCGGCTATGTCGGCTTGACGACCGGGGCGTGTTTCGCCCATCTCGGACACGACGTGGTCTGTGCCGACATCGTTCCGGAGAAGGTCGAACGCCTGCAGGCCGGCGACGTGCCGATCCACGAGGCCGGTCTCACCGAGCTCGTTCGGGAAGGGATCGAGGCGGGCCGGTTGCAGTTCGTGCTCGGCGCCGAGAACGCGGTCGGCGCGGCCGACTTCGTCTATCTGTGTGTGCCGACGCCCCAGTCGGCCGACGGATCGGCCGATCTGAGCTACCTCCAGTCGGCGGCCCGCGAGATCAGCGCCCACCTCCAGTCCGGCACCGTGGTGGTCAACAAGTCGACGGTTCCGGTCGGCTCCACCCATCTGGTCGAGCAGGCGATGAACCGGGCCGACATCCCGGTCGTGTCGAACCCCGAGTTCTTGCGCGAGGGCACGGCCGTCGACGACTTCCTCAACCCCGATCGGGTGGTGATCGGCGCCGACGACCAGGCGGCGGCCGGCCGGGTCGCCGCGCTCTACCTCGGTGTGCGGGCCCCCATCATGGTGACCGACCCGGCGTCGGCGGAGACGTGCAAGTACGCGGCCAACGCGTTCCTCGCCACCAAGCTCTCCTTCACCAACGCGATCGCCGCGGTCTGTGAGGCGGTCGGCGCCGACGTGAACGACGTCCTGCTGGGCATGGGCTACGATCACCGGATCGGCCATGAGTTCCTGCGACCGGGCCCCGGATGGGGCGGCTCGTGCTTCCCGAAGGACTCCCGGGCGATCATCTCGATCGCCGAGGACGCCGGCTACGACTTCGCCCTCATGCGTGGCGTCGTCGCGGTCAACGACGAGCAGTTCGATCGGATCGTGCGCAAGGTCGGATCGGTGACGCCGCTCGACGGTGCGACGATCGGCCTGCTCGGTCTGGCCTTCAAGGCGGGGACCGACGACACCCGGGAGTCTCCGGCCCTGGAAGTGGCCCGGCGCATGATCGCCGCCGGCGCCACCGTTCGCGGCTACGACCCGGCCGTGAAGGAGGTCGACGTCGAAGGACTGCAGATCGTCGAGGACCCCTACGCCGCCTGCGAGGGGGCGAACGCGCTGGTGATCGCCACCGAGTGGGACGAGTTCAAGTGGCTCGACCTCGACAAGATCGCCGACTCCATGGCCGAACGACACGTGATCGATGCCCGCAACCTCCTCGACCGTGGCGCCCTACGTCGCCGCGGGTTCTCCTACCAGGGCATCGGCCGGAGCTGATGGCTCGGGTCGTCGTCACCGGCGGTGCCGGTTTCCTGGGCTCGCATCTCTGCGAGAAGCTCCTGGCCCGTGGTGACCGGGTCGTCTGCATCGACAACCTGATCACCGGGAGCCTGGCGAACATCGAGGACCTGCGCGACGCCGATGGCTTCGAGTTCCTCGATCACGACGTGTCCAACTATGTCGAGGTCGACGGCGCGGTCGATGCCGTGTTGCACTTCGCCAGCCCGGCGTCTCCGATCGACTATCTCGAGAAGCCGATCCAGACCCTGAAGGTCGGGTCGCTCGGCACCCACAACACGCTCGGGTTGGCGATGGCCAAGGACGCCACGTTCTTCATCGCCTCGACCTCGGAGGTCTACGGCGACCCCCACGTCCACCCACAAAAGGAGACCTACTGGGGCAACGTCAACCCGGTCGGCCCCAGGGGCGTCTACGACGAGGCGAAACGATTCGCCGAGGCGATGACGATGGCCTATCACCGCTACCACGGCCTCGACACCCGCATCGTGCGGATCTTCAACACATACGGGCCGCGAATGCGGCCCAACGACGGACGGGTCGTCTCGAACTTCATCGTGCAGGCCCTCCAGGGGAAGAACCTGACCATCTACGGGGATGGCTCCCAGACCCGATCGTTCTGCTTCGTCGACGACGAGATCCGTGGCCTGATCGCCCTTCTCGACTCCGGCGAACACGATCCCGTCAATGTCGGGAATCCCGATGAGTTCACCGTGGCCGAGCTGGCCGAGATCGTCGTCGACGTCGTCAACTCGACATCGGAAGTCGAGTACCACCCGTTGCCCGTCGATGACCCGACTCAGCGACGTCCCGACATCAGCCGGGCCCGCGAGCTGCTCGGCTGGGAGCCGGTGATCGGACTCCGCGAGGGAATCGAG
>JAJRXC010000054.1 GCA_024276495.1 Actinomycetes bacterium | reverse complement strand
TGGATCCCGGCCGATTCCGACAACGAGGCGAAGATCTTGCGACCGTTGATCAGATACCCACCGTCGGTGGGAGTCGCGGTGGTGGCGATGCCGGTGGTGGCCCGCCCCGACAAGCCCTCCGAGAACGGCTGGCTGTGGATCGTGCCGTTGTCGAGGATGTCGGCGTAGAGGGCGCGCCGGCGCTGTTCGACGAGCGCAGACTCGGAGGAGGGCAGGTCGAGGTCGTCGGCGATCGGCCCGGTCAGCAGACACGTGGCCGAGTGCATGTTGAACGTCAGCGCGGTCGAGCCGCAGTAGCGACCGATCTCCTCGGCGACGAGAGCGTAGGTGACGAAGTCGGCACCGAGCCCACCGTGGCGTTCGGGGATGCACAGGCCGAGGAACCCGATGTCGCGCAGATCGGCGAAGTTCTCGTAGGGAAAGGCCGCGTCGCGGTCGTAGCCCACGGCCCGTTCGGCGAACGTGGGGCCGAGCGCACGGATCCGGGCGACCAGCTTGTCGGATCGCTCGGTGGTCGGGTCGGTCATTGAGGGTCTCCCGTGGGTTCGGTCAGGTGGGAACGGATGAGATCGGTGACCCCGTCGGGATCCTCGGCCGGAGTGAGGTGGCCGAGGCCCGTCAGGATCTCGAGGTCGGCGTCGGGGATGCCGTCGGCCAGCAGCCGCGCGTAGGCGACGGGGGTCTCCGCGTCGAGCTCGCCGACGGCGACGATCGTCGGTGCGGCGATCTCACCGAGTCGGTCGCGCACGTCGTGGACGGGGAGGCACTCGACCGCGGCCCGTAGCCCGGCCGACGAGATGCGGGCCATCGAGGCGATCAAGCCGTCGAGCACCTCGCCGGCGAGACCGGGGCCCCCGACCGCGGTCAAAACGTCGCGGGCCATGTCGGCCGGCGTGCGGCCGCGGTCGAGCGGGTCGAGCCGGAGCCGGCGCCACTCGTCGGGGTCGGTTCCGTCGAGACCGAACGCCGGGCTCGTGTCGAGCAACACGAGCCGGTCGACACGGTCGGGATGGCGAAGCGCGGTGTGCAGCGCCTGCATCCCGCCGAACGACAGGCCGACCAGATGGGCCCGTTCGACTCCGACTCGGTCGAGAAGCGTCACGACCGAGTCGGCGATCGCCTCGAAGGTGAGGGCGGGGATCGGGGCCGATGCGCCGTAGCCGGGAAGGTCCCAGGCGACACATCGAAACCGGTCGGCGAGCGCCACGAGCTGGGGGTCCCACGATGTGCGGGTCAGCGCCAGGCCGTGGAGGAACAGGATCGTCTCCGGACCGGAGCCGGCCTCGCGCCAGGCGATCGGGCCGTCGACGTCGATCGGGGTCGCTGTCATCGTCGTGGCGCCACCCGCGTGACCGTCGCCATGATCAGGCGGACACGGCCCGGGCATGGCGGATCAGGGCATCGAAGAGCGCCTGCTGGGTCGGGTCCTGCGCCGCGGTGATCTCGGGATGCCACTGCACGGCGAGCAGGAACGGGTGGCCGGCCAACTCGACCGCCTCCACGGTTCCGTCCGCGGCCCGGGCGACACAGCGCAGACCGGGAGCCAGGTCGGCCAGCGCCTGATGGTGCCACGAGGTGGTCTCGGCCTCGGTTCGCCCCATCACCCGGCCGACCAGCGAGTCGGCATCGATCTCGACCGCGTGGGGGATCGGGCCCGGCGGCTCGGCCCGGTGCACGACCTCGCCGTCGACGACGTCGGGGAGGTGGAGGTGGATCGTGCCACCGAGGACCACGTTGAGGATCTGCATGCCGCGACAGATCGCCAGGGTGGGAGTCCCCCGTTCGGCCGCCAACCGGGCCAGCTCGACCTCCAACGCATCCCGCTCGAGGCTGGTGCCGTAGACCTCCGGATGGGTCTCGCCGCCCACGCTGTCGGGGTGGAGGTCACCCCCGCCGGTGAGGACGAGGGCGTCGACCGCGTCGAGAAGCCCGGCCGGATCCGTCTCCCCGGGAGGGATGAGCAGCGCCGTGCCTCCGGCCCGTCGCACCGCGTCGTAGTACTCGGCCGGAAGGTGGGTGCGGCCCTCGGCGTTGAGAGGATACGCGGTGATCGCGACGAGTGGTCTGCTCATGCGTGTGGTCCCGTGTCGTCGTCGGCCGGGAAGGCCACCTCGTCGAGGAACCAGTCGACGAGGGCGTGGCACTGTTCGATGTTGGCGGCCTCGTGGGCGCGGACGTCGGCCAGGAGCTCGTCGCGTCGGATGCCGTGCTCGGCGAGGTACCCGTCGGACGCGTCGGCGAGGAACCCGGCCACGTGGGCCTCGTCGACCTCCGGGTGGAACTGGGTTCCCACGGTCGTGCCGATCCGGATGAGTTGGACCGAGCTCTCGTTGACGGCGAGAACCTCCGCCTCCGGTGGCGGGATGAATCGGTCGTGATGCCACTCCATCCACGGTCCCGGCCCCACCGGATTCGCATGGTCGGGGCCGTCCTCGATCTCGAACCAGCCGATCTCGGTGGCGGGTGCGACCTCAACGGACCCGCCGAGCGCCTCGGCGATCAGCTGGCCGCCGAAACAGATCCCGAGGATCGGGGTGCCGGCGCGATGGGCCTCACGCAGCAGCGCCAGTTCGGTGTGGATCCAGCTGCGGATCTCCGATTTCTCGGTGAGCGATCGCACCGATCCCATCGGGACGACGACATCGTAGGTGTCGAAGTCGGGGAACCGCGCGGCGTCGCCGGGTCGTTCGATGTCGGCGGTGACGATGTGCGTGTCGACCACGAAACCCCGCTGCTCCAGGCGTTCACCGACCCGGCCGGCGCCGCCATAGGGTTCGTGGGACAGGGCCAGGGCGCGCTTCACAGATCGAACCATACGTGGGCCTGTCCGGTTCCGGCGACGGCTTCGTAGTCGCCGAATCGGGTCCCCGCGGCGGTGCACTCGGTGCCGCCCATCGCGCCGAGCATCGTCAGATA
>JAJRXC010000053.1 GCA_024276495.1 Actinomycetes bacterium | reverse complement strand
CCCAACTCGACGGCACCGCGATGAAGCGTCTTCATCGGGAGTGGCGCCGCCGCACCGAGGGTCGCCTCGCGTTGATCCTCGACGGGGTCCAGAACCCGTTCAACGTGGGCTCGTTGGTCCGGACCGCGGCGGCCGAACGTGTCGATCATCTGTGGATCGCGGCCGGTACCGCGCCAGACCACGACAAGGTCGACAAGACCGCGCTCGGCACCGCCCGCTACCTCACCTGGACCGAGGTCGACGACGGTCCCGCCGCCGTCGCCGCCGCCCACGCCGACGGTTACCGGGTGGTGGCGATCGAGTTGACGACCGGCGCCACGCCGCTGCCCGACGCGGATCTCTCCGGCGACATCGCCCTGGTGATCGGCCACGAGGATCGCGGTGTCACGCCGGCCACGCTCGCCGTCTGCGACGAGACCGCGTTCATTCCCCAACTCGGCAAGGTCGGGTCGCTGAACGTCGCCGCCGCGACCGCCATCGCGATCTACGAGGCCCGCCGGCGCAGCTGGACCCGGTGAACCGACCGGCTCAGGCCGAGCGCAGGATCGCCACCAGGAAGTCGGAATCGTCGGTGTGGGGACGCAGATCCCAGGTTCGCAGCTTCACGTCGATGACCAGCCCGGCCGCGTCGGCGTCGGCGAAGAACTCGGCGAACTCGTAGCCCCGGCCCGCGCCGAAGCCCACCGCGATCCGGCCCTCGTCTCGCAGGTGGCGGCGAAGACGCTCGAGCACGACACGGCGGGTGCTGGGGGCCAGGAACGGCATCACGTTGCCGGCGCTCACGATGACATCGAATCCCTCGCTGATCCCGTGGGCGGCCAGATCGAGCACGGCGAGGTCGGCGACGATCCACGTCGGCGCGGAGTGGGCCTTCTCGGCCGCGGAGATCAGGACGGGATCCACATCGACGCCGACCACCTCATGGCCGAGATCGGCGAGGAACGCGCTGACCCGGCCCGGGCCACATCCCGCGTCGAGAACCCGAGCATGACGGGGCACCATCGCGTCGACGAACCGGGCCTCTCCGGCCAGATCCTTTCCCTCGGCCTCCATGCCCTGGAACCGTTCGATGTACCAGGTGGAATGATCCGGATTCTCCTCGACGATCTTCATCCAGCCGCTCGTCTCGACTTCGGACATCTTGTCGCGCTCCCTCTCAGGGTTCATCGGACCGGCTCGGTCGACCGGCAGACATCGACGATCGCGTCGGCGAGCCCCTGGTCGCTGCCGACGGCGACCCGAACCGAACAGGCCACATACGTCTCGGCCCCGTCGGCGAACGCGGCCACGAAGACCAGTTGGCCGCTGGTCTCGGTGCGGGCCCGCAGGACACGGGCGTCGTCGAACTCCTCGGTCACCAGATCGAAGAGCGTGTCGGCGTCGGCCTCCCGCACACTCTCGAAGGTCGGCAGCAGATCCGCGAGCGCGATCCACTCATCGAGGGAGCGCGCCCCACAGCCATCGAGCGGGCAGGCCGTGGCCACGCTCCACAAGTCGAAGGCCTGTGCGCCGCCGGGCGGCACGAACTCGAACGGAAAGACATCCGAGACGACCCAACCGCTCGGGATGCGAGTCGCCAGCCCTTCCGCCGTGACGATCTCCTCGAGTGATGGTGGCGGGTCCTCGTCCTCGGCGGTTCTGATCAACATCGCGCCGACCACGGCGAACCCGATCAGGACTGGCACGATCCACGGTCGACGCATCACCTCATACTCGCAGGGGATCGACCTCGACCCGCAGCCGGGAGGAAGGTCGGGGCGTGGCGGCGAGCGCGTCGAGCACGAGACGGTGCGTGTCGGCCCGCAGCAACCAACGTCCATCGAGGGGCCCCCGGATCCGGACACCGGGCGGCGTGCCCAACGCGGCCATGAACGCCGCCGCGCCGGCTCCGCTGACCAGCACCTGGGCACCGTAGGGCGGCGTTCCCAGCGCCTTGCGGCGATCCCGTTCGGCGACGGCGACGATCGACGGGTCGGCCCGCCGAGCGGCCTGCACGACCTCGTGATCGGGTTGGCGGGTCTGGAGCACGAGCCGTCCGCCGTCTCGGCGGGGACCGAGCAGGCCCGCGGCTCGGGCCAGGAGGGCCAGCGCCTGCTCGAAGGCCCGTTGACGAGGGGCGAGCAGCTCCTGATCGAGATCGAGGAACACGACCACGTCGGCCTGCTCGACACGATGCAACACCGCCTCCGTGCCGATCACGACCCGCGAGACCGGGGCCGTGTCGGTCGAGGCCGTGACCTCGTCGACCGGCTCGCCGACCAGCGCGGAGAGCTCCTCTCGGGCCCGGGTGACGCCGGCCCGCAGGTTCTTCAGCTTCGTCGATCCGCAATGGGCGCACACCACCGGACGGCTCTCGGTGCCGTCGGCGGTCTCGAGTCGATCGTCGAGGAGGATCATCGGCGAGGCACCGTCCTCGGACCGCACCAGCTCACCACAGCTCGCACAGGCGAGAAGACGGGAGCGGCCCAACCGGTTGAGAACACACACCACTCGACCCTCGCCGAGCCGTTCGGCCAAGCGCTCGGCGAAAAGGCCGGCCTTGACCGGATCGTCGTCGCGCCGATCCAGCACGTCGACGATGGGCCAGCCGGCCCGTTCGGCCGACCGATCGGGCCGCAGGAGCCGACCGGCCCGCAGGGCCTCCAGCGTCGGCGTCGGCGAGGACAACAGGGCCGGAACACCACGACGCCGGGCCCGTTCGAGGGCGACGTCACGGGCGTGCCATGTGGGCGTTCGCTCCTCCTTCAGCTGTTCTTCGTGCTCGTCGAACACGACGACGGCGGCCAGCTCGGGCAGCGGCATCCACGCGGCCGACCGGGTCCCGACCACGGTCGCGCCACCGGCCGCCGTGGCCCATTCGGTCGGACCGAGGGCGACGGTCACGCCCGCGCGGCGCAACGCGATCGCCATCCGCCGGGCCCGGGCCATCTCACCGACGATGAGCAGGCTGTCGCCCAGACGACAAGCGGCGAGGGCGAGCGGTACGCCGTCGTCGGCCGGCGGCGTTCTCACCACGGCGACGCCGTGGGTGAACGCGTCGTCGAACACGTCCCCCGGTCCGGCGGGTGCACGCGGTCGTGACCGCCGTCGCGGCACCCCCGCCACCATCCGCGGCGGCGATGCCGACCGCAGGAACGACACCTTCCGGCCCGCCCACCGCCATGCCCCCCACTCGGCGAGATCGATCATCTCCGCGTCGGGACCGACCCCGCTGAGCTTCGACAACGGGCTCAGCTTCACTCCCGGCGGTGGCTTCACATCGAGCTCGACCACCCACGCCGCCACACGGCGACCGGCCAGCTCGACTCGGACCATCGAGCCGACCGCTAGGCGAGCGGCTCGGCCGTCGTCGACCCAGGCGGCCGGGACGAGATAGTCGAACTCACGGTCGATCGCGGGCACATCGGGAACGACGCGAACGACCCGCCCGGGTGGGCGGGTCGGATCGGGCCGGTGGTGGGCCGGCGCCGACCCCGTCTCGTCGAGAACGAAGCGTCCCTGCGCGCCGGGAAGGTCGGAGTCCGGGATCAGAGCCCCAGGACCGACTTGAGATCGTCGACCCGATTCGTCGCTTCCCACGGAAACTCTCCGTCGTCGGCGGGTCGGCCGAAGTGACCGTAGGCCGCGGTCTTCTTGTAGATCGGGCGCCGCAGATCGAGATCTCGCAGGATCGCCGCGGGGCGGAGATCGAAGACCTCGTCGACCGCCTTTTCGATCGCCGCGGCGTCGACCGTCTCGGTGCCGAAGGTCTCGACGAGCACCGAGACCGGACGGGCCATGCCGATCGCGTAGGCGACCTGGACCTCGCAGCGCGTCGCCGCGCCGGCAGCCACGAGGTTCTTGGCCACCCAGCGTGTCGCATAGGCCGCCGACCGGTCGACCTTCGACGGGTCCTTGCCCGAGAAGGCGCCGCCTCCGTGACGGGCCATCCCTCCGTAGGTGTCGACGATGATCTTGCGGCCGGTGAGACCGGCATCGCCCACGGGGCCGCCGATGACGAACCGGCCGGTCGGGTTGACGTGGACCTCGTAGTCGTCATCGGCGAACCGGGCCGGGATGACCGGAGCGATGACGTGCTCGATCAGGTCGGGGCGGATCATGGTGTCGCGATCGATGCCATCGTTGTGCTGGGTGGAAACGAGAACGGTCTTCAGCCGGACCGGGACGTTGTCCTCGTACTCGAAGGTGACCTGGGTCTTGGCATCGGGACGGAGGTACGGGATGGTTCCGGCCTTGCGAACCTCGGCGTGGCGCTCGGCCATTCGATGAGCGAGGTGGATCGGCAGTGGCATGAGCACGTCGGTCTCGTCGCACGCGTAGCCGAACATCATTCCCTGATCGCCCGCCCCCTGCTTGTCGAGCTCGTCCTCCTCGCCGGCGGTCCCGGAACGCACCTCCTCGGAGGCGGTCACCCCCTGGGAGATGTCGGGCGACTGCTCGTCGATCGCGATCATCACCCCACACGTGGTGCCGTCGTAGCCGAACGACTCACGGTCGTAGCCGATGTCGCAGATCGTCGCCCGGACGGTGCCGGGGATGTCGACGTAGGCCTCCGTGGTGATCTCGCCGGCGACGATGGCCAAGCCGGTGGTGACCATCGTCTCGCAGGCCACACGACTGTGCGGGTCCTGTTCGAGCATGGCGTCGAGAATCGCATCCGATATCTGATCGGCCATCTTGTCGGGATGGCCCTCGGAAACGCTCTCCGAAGTGAAGGTCCAGCGGGTCACTCTTGCTCCTGGTTGGTGGGATCGACGGGCGAGCTCGGCCGATCGGTGTCGAGCAGCGCGCCGGCCGCGTCGAGCACCGCACGAGCGATGTCGCGCTTGTCGGACAGTGGTACATGATGACGCGTGCCGTCCGCCATGAGCACGATCACCTCATTCGTCTCGTGCTCGAACCCGACGCCGGGCTTCGACACGTCGTTGGCGACGATCATGTCGAGCTTCTTGCGCCGGAGCTTCTCGGCGGCGTTGGCCACGAGATCGTCGGTCTCGGCGGCTAAACCGACGAGAACCTGCCCGGAGGGCTTCCGGGCCCCGAGGTCGGCAAGGATGTCGGCCGTGGCGACGAGCTCGACCGAGGGCGCACCGTCGTGTTTCTTCAGCTTCTTCTCGACGATCTCGGCCGGTCGGAAATCGGCGACGGCGGCCGCCATCACGACGATCTCGGCGTCGGGGGCTTCCAACGCACAGGCAGTGGCCATCTCCGCCGCCGTCTCGACGGCAACGACTCGCACCCCGGTCGGTGCCTGCTCGGGCTTCGTGGTGACGAGGACGACATCGGCGCCTCGGGCGGCGGCCTCGGCCGCCACCGCGTGGCCCTGTTTGCCCGACGATCGGTTGCCGACGTAGCGGACCGCGTCGATGGGCTCGCGGGTGCCACCGGCGGTGACCAGCACCCGACGGGCCACCAGATCTCCGGGCGCCAACGTTCGTTCGATCGCGGCGACGATCGTCTCCGGATCGGCCATGCGCCCTTCGCCCAGGTCGCCGCCGGCCAGACGACCACGCTCGGGGCCCACGATCAGCACCCCACGCGAGGCGATCACTTCGAGATTCTCCTGGACCGATGCCTGCTCCCACATCTCGGTGTGCATCGCCGGGCACACCATCA
Source organism: Actinomycetes bacterium (assembly GCA_024276495.1). Classification (GTDB taxonomy): domain Bacteria; phylum Actinomycetota; class Acidimicrobiia; order Acidimicrobiales; family Aldehydirespiratoraceae; genus JAJRXC01. The sequence goes on along the minus strand of JAJRXC010000053.1, from coordinate 53,321 downwards.
CCGGTGCTCGGGTGGCCAGAATCGTCGCCGTGAGCAGATCGGCCGAGCGACCGGTTCGGATGTCGGAGATGATCCGGGCCGTGGCCGGACAGATCACCACGAGCTCGGCCTGTTGACCGAGGACGGTGTGAGGAATCGGGGTGTCGGGATCGTGGAAGAGCGAGGTGCGGGTCGGCTCGCTGGCCAGCGCCGAGAAGGTGGCCGCGCCGACCATCTCGCGGGCGCGGTCGGTCATGATCGGTGAGACGTGGGCGCCGGCGTCGACCAGTCGTCGACAGACCTCGACCGCTTTGTAGGCCGCGATCCCCCCGGTGACGCCGAGAACGACCCGCCGACCGGAGAGGGTGCCCATGTGCGTTTGCTCAGGCGCTGTCGTCGTCGAGTTCGGCGGCCGCGGCGGCTTCCGCCTCGGCGAGGGCCAGTGCGGCCGCCTCGGCCTCGGGATCGATCTTCACGGCCTCGATCTTTTCGGCCGCGATCTCCTCGAAGGCGATCGAGAGGGGCTTGCTCGCGGTGGAGGTGACCTGGGGCGGAACCGACGCGCCGATGCCCTGCCCGAGGTGGCCGACATAGTTCGTGATCTCACGGCTTCGCATGGCGGAGAGGGTCACGAGGCTGAACTTCGAGCCGGTCTCCTCGAGGAGTGCCTCGATCGGTGGGTTCATCATCGTGTCGTAGCCGTGCGCCATGGGGATCTCCAGAGTGCGAACAGGTCTCCACGGGAGTGGAGCCGACCATCAATCCTAGCAGTGGGGGTCGGCGGCGCGGCGCGAGCGGATCAAGCTCTCGACCTCGGCAACCGCCCGTTCGAGGTCGTCGTTGATGACGACCTCGCAGCCGAGTGAGTGAGCCATCGCCACTTCCTCCTCGGCCTTGGCCAGGCGAGCCTCGACCTTCTCATCGGGGTCGCCGCGTCCGCGCAGCCTCGCCTCCTGGTGGGCCCGGGTCGGGGCGTCGACGAACACGAGCAACGCGTCGGGGAAACGGCGGCGGATCTGAGCGGCCCCGTGGACGTCGATCTCGAAGACGACGTCGTGACCGGCCGGCGGATCCGGAACCGGCGTTCCCTGCAGGTAGTCGAGGAACTCGACCCATTCGAGGAACCCTCCTTCGTCCACATGGGACAAGAAGAGCTCGCGGTTCGTGAAGTGGTACGCCTCCATCGACTCGCCGGGCCGGCGGGCCCGGGTCGTCCAGCTGCGGCTCAGCCACAGCCGTGGGTCGCGATCGAGCAGCCGGGCGACGATCGTCCCCTTGCCGACCCCGCCCGGGCCGGAGATGACGATGATCAGCCGGTCGGTGTCGAGACCGTCTCCGCTCACCCCAGTTGGGCCAGGAGCTCGCTGCGCTGCTTCTCGCCGAGACCCCGGATGCGGCGATTCTCGGCGATTCCGATATCTTCCATGGTGCGGCGGGCCTTCACCTTGCCCATCCCCGGGAGCGACTCGAGCACTGCCAACACCTTGGTCTTGCCGATGAGCTCGTCGGAGTCGGCCTGCTCCATGAGCTCGACGAACGAGATCGATCCCATCTTGAGGCGCTGCTTCAGTTCGGCCCGGTCCCGACGGGCCTGACCGGCTTTGGCCAGGGCCGCTGCACGGGCCTCGTCGGACAGGACAGGAGGCTTCGACATGGTCGCGACCCTAGCGGAACGGGCCCGTCAGTCGCCGGAACCCGCGATCAGTTCGTGGATGCGATCGGCGGCGGCGACCGGATCGTCGGATCGGGTCACGGCCCGACCGATGACGAGCAGGTCGGCGCCGCCGGCGACCGCCTCGTCGGGCGACGCGGCCCTCGCCTGATCGTCGACATTGTCACCCGGAAGTCGGATTCCGGGAACGACACGGGTCATGCGGGGTGCGTAGTGATGCGCCTGCTCGAGATCGCCCGCCGCGCAGACGATCCCCCGGCATCCGGCTTCTGCCGCGACCATCACCCGTTTGGGCATGATGTGCTCCGGGGCGTCGGCATCGCTCGTGAGAACGGTGATCGCCAGCGCGGTCGGCTCGTCGAGGCCGGCGTTGCGGGCGCCTTCGTCGAGCCCCGCCACCCCGGCCGCCAACATCTCGACGCCACCATGGGCGTGCATGGTCAGATACTCCACACCGAGCGCGCCGAGCACCCGGGCGGACTTGCCGACGGTCGTGGGGATGTCGTGGAGCTTGAGGTCGAGGAAGATCCGGTATCCGAGGTCGGCGATCGCCCCGATCGCCTCGGGACCCGCCGCGCTGTAGAGCTCCAGCCCGATCTTCGCGACACCGAAGTGGCTGTTGAGCTGACGCCCGAGCCGAATGGCCGCGACGAGGTCGTCGACGTCGAGGGCCAGGGCGAGCTTGGCGCGGATGTCGGCATCGATCGCCGGTTCTTCCTTCGCCGTCTTGTCAGCCATGAGCAGCTCCGATCAGTTCTGCGACCTCTGTCACGCCGTGACGGTCGCACCATTCGTGGAATTCGCCGAGGATCCGTCGGGGGGCCCGGGGATCCGCGAAGGTCGCGGTGCCCACTTCGACCGCGCAGGCACCGGCGAGCAGGAACTCTACGACATCGGATCCCGCGCAGGCGCCACCCACTCCCACGATCGGGAGGTCGGGCTCCGCCTCGTGGACGTCATAGACGGCGCGAACCGCGACAGGATGGATCGCCGCGCCGGAGAGCCCGCCCCGCTTCGCCCCGAGCACCGGTCGCCGGGTCTCGGTGTCGATGACCATGCCCAGCACCGTGTTGGTCAGCACCACCGCTTCGGCGCCGGCCGCGGCCGCCGCGGCCGCGATCTCGGGCAGGTCGGCGGTGTTGGGGCTCAGCTTCGCCCACCGGGGCCGACCGCACCCGCCGGTCGCGGCGATCACTTCCGCGGTGGCCGCGGCGGAATGAGCGAACATCTTCGCCCGGTCCTCGAGGTTCGGACACGACACGTTGATCTCGACCGCGACGACCTCCGGCGGCGCGACGGCCAACGCGTCGGCCGCGGCCCGATAGTCGTCGACCGAGTTCCCCCAGATGCTGGCCACGACGGTCGCACCCGTGGCCAGGAGATCGGGCAGCTCGTCGGTCAGCCAATGGGCGACCCCCTTGCCCTGGAGGCCGACGCTGTTGATCATCCCCGCCGCCGTCGGATGCACCCGGGGCGGCGGGTTGCCCGCCCACGCCTCGACTCGCATCGACTTCACCACGACGGCACCGAGCTCGTCGGGTCGCAGGTAGTGGGCGAACTCGGCACCGTGACCGGCGGTGCCCGACGCGGTCAGCACGGCCGCACCGAGCCGGACCGAACCGACCTCGGTCGTCAGGGAGGTCACATCGCACCCTCGGGGCTCACCGAGGCGCCGAGCGCGGCGGCCGCGACACCACGGTGGTACTCCTGCAGACTTCGTACGGCCAACGGATACCGGGCCCAGTCGCGCAACCCTTCGGCCGCGGCGAGCGCCGCCGCGCCGGTCGTGAGCAGCGGGAGGTTCGCCAGTCCGGCCGCGGCGCGGATGTGCGCACCATCGGCTCTCGAGCCTCGACCCCGGGGGACGTTGATGACCAGATGGACCCGGCCGTCCTCGATCAGCGACACCGCGTGGAGCCCCGCGGATTCACCGAGCTTGGCCACGTCGATGTCGACGTCGACGCCACCGGCGCGCAGCGCGGCCGCCGTCCCGGCCGTCGCGGCGATCGAGAAGCCGAGGTCACGATAGATCCGACCCGCAAGCACCCCGACGGCCTTGTCCCGGTCGGCCAACGACATGAAGACCATCCCCGACTCCGGAAGCCGGGTTCCCGCGCTCAGCTGGGCCTTCACGAACGCCAGGCCGGGGGTGAGGTCGATCCCCATCACCTCACCGGTGGAACGCATCTCCGGGCCGAGAATCGCGTCGGCCTCGGGGAAGCGGTTGAACGGCAGCACCGCCTCCTTCACCGCGACATGGTCGCCGACGACCCGGTCCCGTAGCAGCCCCTCGGCCCGAAGCTGCTCGAAGGTCTCACCGACCATGACCCGGCTCGCGATCTTGGCGAGGGGCACGCCGGTGGCCTTGGCCACGAACGGCACGGTGCGACTGGCCCGCGGGTTCGCCTCGATGACGAACACCTGGTTCGCCTTCACCGCGTACTGGACGTTGATCAATCCCACCACTTCGAGCGCCGCCGCGATCTGTCGGGTGTAGTCCTCGATGACGGCAACGGTCTCGTCGGTCAACCGCGTCGGCGGGATCGTGCAGGCCGAGTCGCCGGAATGCACCCCTGCTTCCTCGACGTGCTCCATGACCGCGCCGATGATCGTGGCCCCGGTGCGATCGCGGATCGCGTCGACGTCGACCTCGGTGGCGTCCTCGAGGAAGCGATCGACGAGCACCGGACGTTCGGCGCTGAGGCCACCCTCCTTGCCGAGCGACCCGAAGCCGGCCAGCTCCGCCATCGCCTGACGGAGGTGATCATCGTCGTAGACGATCTCCATCGCCCGACCTCCGAGCACATAGGACGGGCGGACCAACGCGGGGTAGCCGATTCGTCCGGTGATCTCCAGGGCCTGCTCGATGTCGACCGCGGTGCCGCCGGCCGGCTGGGGAATCTCGAGTCGGGCGCACAACGCGTTCCACTCCTCGCGGTCCTCGGCCAGGTCAATGGATGCCGCCGACGTGCCCAGCACCAGTTCGGGTGGAAGCCGGTCGGCGAGCTTGAGGGGGGTCTGTCCCCCGAGCGAGACGATCACGCCGAGCGGTTTCTCGCTCTCGATGATGTCCATCACGTCTTCGTAGGTGAGCGGTTCGAAGTAGAGCCGATCCGACGTGTCGTAGTCGGTGGACACGGTCTCGGGGTTGCAGTTGACCATCACCGTCTCGTAGCCCGCATCGCGCAGCGCGAAGCTGGCGTGGACACAGCAATAGTCGAACTCGATGCCCTGTCCGATGCGGTTCGGTCCCGAACCCAAGATGATGACGCGTTCCCGTTCGCCGGGTTCGACCTCGTCGGTGTCCTCGTAGGTCGAGTAGTGGTACGGCGTCGTGGCCTCGAACTCGGCCGCGCATGTGTCGACCGTCTTGAACGTCGTCGCGACTCCCTCGGCGAGACGGGCGCCGCGAACGGCCTCCTCCTCGACCCCCCAGAGGTAGGCGAGCTGGGCGTCGGAGAACCCGAGCTGCTTGGCCCGCTTCCAACCTCGACGGGACATCGCCTCGAAACCGACCGTTTCGAGATGGGCCCGTTCCTCGGTGATGATCGACATCTGGTCGAGGAACCAGGGATCGACGCCGGTCGTCTCGTGGATCTCGTCGATGCGCACCCCGCGGCGCAGCAACGCTTCCAGCTGGAACGGACGATCGGGGGTCGCGATCCCGGCGGCGGCCAGCAGGGCCGCGTCGTCGAGGCCGTCGAACTCGGCCTCGCCGGGGTCGGCGTTGAGTCCGTGCCGGCCCTGTTCCAGGGAACGCAGGGCCTTTTGCAGCGACTCGGGGAACGTTCGCCCGATCGCCATCACCTCGCCCACCGACTGCATCGATGTGCCGAGCACGCCGCTCGTACCGGGGAACTTCTCGAACGCCCAGCGGGGGATCTTCGTGACGACATAGTCGATCGACGGCTCGAAGCAGGCGGGGGTCTTCGCGGTGATGTCGTTGGGGATCTCGTCGAGGGTGTAGCCCACCGCGAGCTTGGCCGCGATCTTGGCGATCGGGAAACCGGTCGCCTTCGACGCGAGGGCCGAGGACCGGCTCACCCGCGGATTCATCTCGATGATGACCTGGCGGCCGGTTTCGGGATGCACCGCCCATTGGACGTTCGAGCCGCCCGTCTCGACACCGACGCGACGGATGCAGGCGAACGACGCGTCGCGCATCTGTTGGTACTCGACGTCGGTGAGCGTCTGGGCCGGCGCAACCGTTATCGAGTCGCCGGTGTGGACCCCCATCGGGTCGAAGTTCTCGATCGAGCAGATGATCACGCAGTTGTCGGCCTTGTCGCGCATCACCTCCAGCTCGAACTCCTTCCACCCGGCGATGGACTCCTCGATGAGGATTTCGCCGATGGGGCTGCACTCGAGCCCGAAGCGGGCGGCGGCCTCGAACTCCTCCATCGTGTGGGCCATGCCGGTGCCGCGCCCTCCGAGGATGTACGCGGGCCGGATGATGATCGGTAGGCCGACGTCGTCGACGACCTTCATCGCCTCGTCCATGTCGTGAGCGATCCCGGAGCGGGCGACCTCGAGGCCGATCTCTTGCATCGCGACCTTGAACCGTTCGCGGTCCTCGGCGGTGGCGATCGCCTCGGCGTCGGCGCCGATCAGCTCGACACCGTGCGCGTCGAGCACACCCTGCTCGACGAGCTCCATCGCCAGGTTCAGGCCGGTCTGACCCCCCAGGGTCGGCAGGACCGCGTCGGGTTGCTCCTTTTCGATGATCTTCTCGAGCACGGCCACGTCGAGCGGTTCGACATAGGTTGCGTCGGCGAAGTCGGGGTCGGTCATGATCGTCGCCGGATTCGAGTTGGCGAGGATGACGCGGTACCCCTCCTGTGTCAGCACGCGGCAGGCCTGGGTGCCGGAGTAGTCGAACTCGCAGGCCTGGCCGATGACGATCGGGCCGGAACCGATGATGAGGATCGATTCGAGATCGGTGCGCCTGAGCACTACGCCACCCCCTCTTTCGTGCGCGGGTGGGCGTCCATGAGCTCGGCGAACTCGGCGAACAGGTAGCGGCTGTCGTGGGGACCGGGTCCGGCTTCGGGGTGGTACTGCACGCTGAACACCGGCAGCTCGTCGTGCACGAACCCCTCGAGCGCACCGTCGTTGAGACAGACGTGGGTCTCGGTGACGTTTCGGACCGACCCCATCTCGACCGCGAAGTTGTGGTTCTGGCTGGTGATCTCGACCTTGCCGGTCCGGGCGTCTTGAACCGGGACGTTGCCGCCGTGGTGGCCGAACTTCATCTTGAACGTGCGGCCGCCGAGGGCCAGGGCCAGCACCTGGTGACCGAGGCAGATGCCGAAGATCGGGACCTCGCCGATCAGCTTCGGGAGCTCGGTGACGATGGCCCCGGCCTCCTCCGGGTCGCCGGGACCGTTGGAGAGGAACACGCCGTCGGGGGCCATCGCGAGGACATCGGCCGCGGGCGTGTCGGCGGGAACGACGGTGACCGTCGCCAGCTCACCAAGGTGGCGGAGCATCGTCGCCTTGACACCGAGGTCGTAGGCGACGATCTTTCTCGGCCCGTCGCCGATCGTGTAGCGCTCGGTCGTGGTGACCTGACCGACCAGATCGATGCCCGCGGTTCCGGGATCGGCCAGCGCCGCGGCTCGCAGGGCGTCGGCGTCGGCCGAGCCGAAGGCGCCGGGCATGGCGCCCTCGTCGCGGATGTGGCGGGTCAGGCGCCGGGTGTCGATGCCGGCGATGCCGGCCACCCCGTGGCGGCGGAGAAACCCCTCGAGGTCGCCGTCGGCCCGCCAGTTGCTGTGGCGGCGGGCCAGGTCGCGGATGATGATTCCACGACAGTGGGGCCGCGACGCCTCGTCGTCGACCGAGTTGACGCCGTAGTTTCCGATGTGGGGATAGGTGAACGTGATGATCTGTCCGGCATAGGACGGGTCGGTCATGACCTCCTGGTAGCCGGAGAGCACCGTGTTGAAGACGACCTCGCCCGAGGCGATCCCGTCGGCGGGGTCGGCGCCGATGCCCTCCCCTTCGAAGACTTCACCGTCGGCGAGAACGAGTTGATACTCCCTCATGGCGGTCACCGCTGGGCCTCTCCGTCGATCACGACTGGGTCGCCTCTCAAGATGGTGTGTCGTACTCGACCTCGCACGGTCATTCCTTCGTAGGGGGTGTTGGTGCTGCGACTCGCCATGGCGGCGCCCGACACGGTCCAGGTCGTGGCAGGATCGACGACGGCGAGATTGGCCGGGGCTCCCTCGACGATCGGCCCACCGTGGTCGGACTCCAGCCCGGCGATCGCCGCGGGGCGCCACGACAGCAACGCGAGAAGGTCTTCGATCGGCAGATCGAGATGGGTGTTGGCGAGGGCGAACGCCGTTTCGAGGCCGAGCATGCCGGGAGGGGCGTCGGCGAACGTGCGTTCCTTGTCCTGGGGGGTGTGGGGCGCGTGGTCGGTGGCGATCGCATCGATCGTGCCGTCAATCAGGCCCTGTCTGACCGCGGCGACATCCACGTCGGTTCGTAGCGGAGGGTGGACCTTGAAGACCGGGTCGTAGTCGGCGCAACAGGCGTCGGTGAGGCAGAAGTGGTGGGTGGCCGCTTCGGCGGTGACCGGCAGACCGGCGGCCTTCGCGACACGGACCATGCCGACCGAGCCGGCGGTGGACAGGTGTTGGAAGTGCACCCGGGTGCCGGTGAGCCGGGCGAGGGCGATGTCGCGCATCACCATCAGCTCCTCGGCCTCCGCCGGCTGGCCGGGGATGCCCAGCCGACTCGACCACTCGCCCTCGTGCATGAACCCGCCTTCGCTGAGCGCGGAGACCTCACAGTGCTGCGCCAACACGATGGCCCGGCCTCCGCAGAGATGAGCCAGCGATCCGGCGTAGTCAAGGGCGGTTCGCATCAGCTTGTCGTCTTGGATCCCGGTGCCGTCGTCGGTGAAGACCCGGACGCCGAGCCGGACCAGTTCGGCCATCGGCGTGAGCCGCTCGCCCTCGCGGCCGACGGTGATCGCAGCCGACGGCCGCACGTCGCAGATCGTGTCCTTGGCCAAGTCGATCACCTCACGAACGACCGCGGCACAGTCCATCGCGGGCGTCGTGTTCGGCATGGCGAGCACCGACGTGAACCCGCCCCGAGCGGCACCGCGGGCGCCGGTCTCGATCGTCTCGGCTTCTTCCTTGCCGGGTTGGCGCAGATGCACGTGGAGATCGACGAAACCCGGTGCGACGACGCAGTCGGTGGCGTCGAGCGACCGATCGCCGTCGAGACCGACGCCGACGGCGAGGATCGTGCCGTCGGCGGAGACGACGACATCGGCCCGGCGGGAGCCGCTCTGGTCGATGACGGTGCCGCCCTTGATCGCGAGGGTGGCGGTCATGCGACCTGGGTTCTTTCCTCGACGAGGTCGAGGCCGGACCCGAGGAGCAGGTACAGCACGGCCATTCGCACCGCGATGCCGTTGGTGACCTGTTCGGTGATGACCGCGTTCGGCCGATCGGCGACCTCTCCGGAGATCTCCACCCCCCGGTTCATCGGCCCGGGATGCATGATCAGCGACCCGGGCGACAGGCGATCGGCCCGGGCCGTGGTCAGCCCGTACTCTTCGTGGAACTCCCGCAGGGTCGGCACCACGGCGTCGTCCTGGCGTTCGCGTTGCATGCGCAGCAGATAGCAGATGTCGAGGTCTTCGATGACCTCGTCGAGGTCGTGGGTGACCTTCACCGGCCAACCTTCGAGACTCGCGGGCAGCAGCGTTCGGGGCGCCACGAAGGTGACGTCGGCACCCATACGGGCGAAGCCGATCGCGTTGGAACGCGCGACCCGGGAGTGCTTGATGTCGCCCACGATGGCGACCCGTCGACCTTCGAGGCTTCCCAGGTGGCGCGTCGCGGTGTAGATGTCGAGCAACGACTGGGTGGGGTGCTGATGCCAGCCGTCGCCGGCGTTGACCACACAGGCGTCGGTCCAGTTGGTGATGCGGTGTGGTGCCCCCGCCCCACGGTGCCGCACGACGATGCCGTCGACGCCCATCGCCGCGATCGTCTCCACGGTGTCGCGCAGCGACTCACCCTTGTTGACCGACGACGATCCGACGCTGAAGTTCATCGTGTCGGCCGAGAGGCGCTTCGCCGCGGTCTCGAAGGAGAGCCGGGTGCGGGTGGAGTCTTCGTAGAACAGCCACGCGATCGTCTTGCCTCGCAGGGCCGGCACCTTCGGAATCTGGCGTTCGCTGACCTCGGCGAACGACTCGGTGAGGTTCAACAGCCGGTCTATGTCGTCGCGGTCGAGGTCGGCCATCGAGAGCAGGTGGCGAATCGCGCCGCTCACGACACATCCCCCAGATCGACCCCGTCGGAATGCACGTCGACCAGTTCGTCGTGGCGGGTCGGCAGGTTCTTGCCGACGAAGTCGGGCCGGATGGGAAGCTCCCGGTGGCCCCGATCGACCATCACCGCTAGCTGGATCGCCTTCGGCCGCCCGTAGGCGTGGATCGCGTCGAGCGCGGCCCGCACCGTGCGCCCGGTGTAGAGGACGTCGTCGACGAGAACGACGACCTTTCCGGTCGGGTCTCCGGGAATGTCGGTGAGGGCCTCGGGCATGACCGGACGCAGACCGAAGTCGTCGCGGTGCATGGTGGCGTCGAGGCTGCCGACCGGGACCTCTCGTCCCTCGATCTCCGAGAGGTCGTCGACGAGATGTCGGGCCAGTTCGACCCCGCCGGTCTGGAGGCCGATGACGATCAGGTCGTCGGCGCCGGAGTTGCGTTCGAGGATCTCGTGGGCCATCCGCCGAATCGCCCGACCGACGTCGTCGGCCGACATCACTCGGGTTCGGGCCTGGAACACGGCGCCGGTCGGCGACGCGGTCAGGCGGCGTTCTCGCTCTGCCACTGTGTCCTTCTCTTCCGTACGAGCCTCACCGGACTCATTTCACGGTCGAGACGGCAACGTACCAGACGCGCGAGGCGCGACCCCGCGCGGTTTCCTGTGGATTTCGCGAGTTTTCCAACGGCCGGAATCCGGCGGCTTCGGCGACCCGGATCGATGCGTCGTGGCCGGCACCGATCTCGGCGAGCAGGGCCCGAAGGCCACCGGAGCCGAGCGCCCAGTCGGTGAACAGCGAGACGGCGGTTGTCGCCACCCCGCGACCCCGCTCTTGCGCGTGGGTCCACCAGCCGATCAGGGCGGCCCGTCGTCGGGGATTCAGCTTCGACAGGCCGACCTCGCCCATCACCCGATCGTCGGATCCGGCGATGACGAGGTCGAAGGCCAGACCGGCTCGGCGTCGTTCGTCGCATCCCTCGATCCAGCGTGCCGCGGTGGCGAGTGAACGGTCCGCCGGTGGCCGCGACCCTTCGATGACCGCCGGATCGTGCCAGGCCCGCACCAACGATGGCGCGTCGTCGAGTCGCCACGGCCGCAACCTCAGCTGGTCGTCACCCAGGTCGGGGACCTCCAGCACGAGCGGGTCGCCGTTCACGACTCGTCGGGCCGGAGCTCGTCGGCCACGGCCCGGAGCACACCGTTGAGGAATCGGGGGGAGTCCTCGCCGCAGTACTGCGCCGCCAACTCCACCACCTCGCTGAGCACCGCGCCGGTGGGCACATCGGGGCGCGACTGCAGCTCCCAGGTCGCCATCCGGGCGATCACCCGATCGATGATCGGCATTCGCTCGAGGCGCCACCCGGTGAGGTTGCGGGCGATTATGTCGTCGAGCTCGTCTCGCGCCGCGGCGATTCCCTCGACCATCGCGAGGGCGTAGTCCTCGGGAGGGAGGGTGCGACCGTCGAGCGCCTCGGCGACGCTGGAACCGGTGAGTTCCGTCTCGTAGAGGAACGACAGGGCCTCCTCACGAGCTTCGCGCCGCCCGCCGAGGCCGGGGATCGATGCGGTCACGCCCGGCTGAGGTAATCCCCGGACCGCGTGTCGATCTTGACCCGCTCTCCGGTCTCGATGAACAAGGGCACCTGGATGACGAGGCCCGTCTCGAGCGTCGCCGGCTTCGTGCCGCCCGACGAACGGTCACCCTGGAGACCCGGTTCGGTCGCCGCGATCGTGAGCTCGACTGCGGCGGCCATGTCGGTGCCGACGATCTCGTCGCCGAACATCAACAAGATCGCGGTGGAACCGTCGACGATGTAGTTCCCCATGTCGCCGAGCACCTCGGGCGACACGTTGATCTGCTCGTACGTCTCGTTGTCCATGAACACGTAGTCGTCGCCGTCTCGGTAGAGGAAGTTCATCTCCCGCTTGTCGATCGTGGCCCGTTCGACCTTCTCGCCGGCTCGAAACGTCCGTTCGACCGTGCCGCCGGCTCGGACGTTGCGCAGTGTGGTGCGCACGAAGGCGTGGCCCTTGCCCGGCTTCACGTGCTGGAAGTCCACGACCTGGAACAGGTCGCCGTCGAGAAGGAGGGTCATCCCGTTCTTCAGATCGTTGGTGGTGATGGTCGCCACGTGGGAGCTCCTCGGTTCGGTCAGCGCACTGTCTTCTCATGAAGTGCGATCTTGGGATGGCGGGTCAGTGGTCGACAGCCGTCGTCGGTGACGACGACCATGTCCTCGACCCGAACACCGCCGAAACCGGGAAGGTAGATCCCGGGTTCGACCGTGATGACGTGACCGGGCTGGAGGATAGCGGTGTTCCCTGCACGCACGGCAGGAAGCTCGTGGATGTCGAGGCCCACCCCGTGGCCGGTCCCGTGGCCGAACTCGGCGCCGAAACCCTCTTCGGTGATGAGGTCGCGGCACACCTTGTCGATCTCACCGACTTCGATTCCCGGCCGCACCGCGGCGACACCCGCGGCCTGGGCCCGGGTGACCAGCTCGTGGATCGTGACGGCCCGGTCGTCGGGGGAACCGATCGCGAAGGTGCGGGTCATGTCGCTGCAGTAGCCGTCGACGAGCGCGCCCGCGTCGACGACGACCAGGTCGCCGTCGACGAACCGTCGCGTCCCGGGCCGGGCGTGGGGCCGAGCCGCGTTCTCGCCACCGGCCACGATCGTCTCGTAGGCCGGGCCCGTCGCCCCTCGCGAGCGCATCCCGTCGTCGAGGAACCGGGCCAGCTCCTGCTCGCTGATGCCCTCGACGAGCAGCGGCGTCGCCTCGCCGAGGCACTCGTCGACGATCCGCGCGGCCCGTTGCATGCGGGCCAGTTCGGCGGCGTCCTTCACGCCGCGCAGCTCGGCGATCAGGTTCTCCGTCGCGATCAGGTCGGCCTCGACCTCGGCCGACCATCGTCGGTGATCGGCCCAACTCACGTGGTCGGCTTCCAACGCGACCCGGGCCAGGTCACCCACCAGCTCGGCGGCGGTGGCGACGACCGTGGCCGTGACCGTCACGTCGACGGCCGCGCCGGACTCGGCGAGCTGTTCGGGCCCCTGCGCCGCGTAACGGGTGTCGGTCAGCAGCGTCGCGTCGCCGGAACGCACGACGAGCACGCCGTGAGAACCGGTGAAACCGCAGCACCAGCGGATGTTGTGGAGATCCGAGACGATGAGCGCCTCGGCCTCGGCGGCCTCGACCGCGCCCCGAACCCGGTCGAGGCGTCCGTCGACCCGCAGCGGTGGCAACGGTGGGCTCACGCCAGGAGCTTCGCCACGGCTTCGAGGGCGAGTCGGTAGCCGTCGCCGCCGAACCCCGAGATCGTGCCGGTCGCCACCGGCGCGACCACCGACGTGCGACGCCACGGCTCCCGGCGGTCGGGATTGGAGAGATGCAGCTCGATGACCGGACCGTCGAAGGCGGCCAGGGCGTCGTGGATGGCCCACGAGGAGTGGGTGAAGGCCCCCGGGTTGATGACGATCGCCGCGGCCCGTTCCCGAGCCCCGTGGATCGCGTCGATCAGCACGCCCTCGTGGTTCGACTGGAGGTGTTCGAGCGACAGGCCGAGGCCGTCGGCGACCGTGGTCGCGGTCGCGACATGGTCGTCGAGGGTCGCGGTGCCGTAGATCTCGGGTTCACGAGCGCCCAACAGGTTGAGGTTCGGCCCCGAGAGCAGCAACACGAGTGGATTGGTCATCGGATGGCCTCCATGGCGTCGGCGAGCACGCGTCGATCCACGCCGACGACGCTCTCCACCCCATTGTCGCCGTCGAGCACGAGGGTGACACCGTCGATCGCCTTCTTGTCCCGGCTGAACAAGTCGAGCAGCTCGTCGGGGGAGAGCGTGTCGGGCAGGCGCTGGGGCAGGTCGTAGGCCGACAGCACCCGCCGGTGCTCGGCGTTGCGGGCCTCGTCGATGCGGCCGAGCCGCAGGGCGACCTCACCGGCGTAGGCGATGCCGATGGCGACGGCCTCACCATGGCGAAGGTCGTACTCCCGGCCGTCTCGATCGCGTGGGCAAGCGTGTGCCCGTAGTTGAGGATGGCGCGTCGCCCTCCTTCGCGCTCATCGGCCGCGACCACGTCGGCCTTGATCCGCACACAGGCCGCGACCCGCTCTTCGAGCGTCATCTCGTCGAGCCCATCGCCGCCGAGGAAGTGGTACTTCGCCACCTCGCCGACTCCACTGCGGAGCTCGCGGGGCGCCAGGGTCGACAACATCTCGGTGTCGCAGATCACCGCGACGGGCTGCCAGAACGCACCCACAAGATTCTTTCCTTCGGGAAGGTTGACACCGGTCTTGCCCCCGATCGCGGCATCGACCTGGCCGAGCAGCGTGGTCGACACGCTCACGAAGCGGATTCCCCGGTGGTACACCGCGGCCACGAAGCCGGCGAGATCGGTGACGACTCCCCCACCGACACCGACGATCACATCGGCGCGCGTGAACCCGGCCTCGGCCATCTGCCGACACACCTGCTCCACGACGGTGAGCGATTTGGCCGCTTCGCCGTCGGGCACGGTGATGACGACATGGTCGCGGCCCGGATCGACCTGCCACGGAATCGTGGCCTGGGTGATCACGGCGACCCGCGTCGTCCCCGCGGGGACGACCTCGGGAAGCAGGTCACGTACCCCGGCGCCCACGTGGACCGGATAGCTGCGGTCGTCCAGCTCGACGTTCACGGTGATGGTCACGCCGACACCCCTTCGAGCGCAGCCACGATCGCGTCGACACAATCCGAGTGGCGCATCTCCGACGTGTCGACTCTCACGTCGGCCACCGCGAGATAGCCGGGAGCCCGCTCCGCGATCTTCTCCTTCAACGTCTCGCGCACGTCGCCTTCGAGCAGCGGGCGCCCCTGCCCGGATCCCACCCGGTCGGTCAACGCGTCGATCGAGCCGTCGAGCCACACCACCAACGCCGGCGACTCCCGCAAACGGGCCCGGTTCACATCGGACATGACGATCCCGCCCCCGGTGGAGATGACGGCGCACGGCCCGGCGAGCGCATCGACCAGCGCCGCGGACTCCATCTGCCGAAACGCCGCCTCACCGTCGGTCTCGAAGACCTCCGGGATCGTTCGGCCGGCCGAGCGCGCCACGAGGTCGTCGGTGTCGACATGGACCAGCCCCAGCCGGCGCGCCAGGGCGCGACCGACCGTCGACTTTCCCGACCCCATCGGCCCGACGAGCACCACGGCGCGCTGCGACATCCCTCCGAGGCTACCGGTGGGCGCCCACCTCATCGGGATGGGTTTCGACCGACGGGCGCGGCCCGAGGCCCGCGCGGTGAGGAACCTGCCCGGCACCGGGCGAATCACACGAAGTTGCCGGCGAGAAGTGCGACGATGACGGTGCCGGCGGCCAGCGCCGGCCCGAACGGGAGCGACTGGCCGAGCAGGCGGGTCGGCTGGCCGTCTTCGGCCTCGGGATCGGCGAGCACGTCGCGGTCGAGTCGGCGTCGGACGAGCGCGAGCGACAAGCCGCCGACGACGCCGAGGAACGACGAGACGAGGAGGGCGTAGAACACGAGCCGGAACACGGGAATCCATTCGATCCAGACGCTTCCGGCGGCCCAGCCGAGATGGAGGCCGAGCAGCAGGGCCAGCTTCACGTCGCCGAAGCCCATCGCCTTCGGATTGACGAGGTGCAACACGAGGAGCATCCCGGCATACCCGACCATTCCGGCGGCCGCCCTCGTGAGTGCAGCGGGACGATCGATCCCGAACGCGGCCACCACCATGACCACGACCGACACGCCGAGGGCCGGGAAGACCAGGAGATCCGGCAGCCGGTAGACGTAGAGGTCGATCACCGACAGCGCCATCAGCGACGTCACCATCACCAGCGGCGGCAGGAGCCGCCAGTCCCACCCGAACCGGGCGGCCACGGCCACCCACAACCCCATCGTCACGATCTCGACGACCGGGTACGCGGGGGTGATCGGGTCGCCGCAATGGCGGCACCTCCCCCGCCGCACGATCCACGAGACGACCGGAACGGTCTCCGCCGCGCCCAACGGCTGTTCACATCGCGGGCAACGCGATCGAAGGGTCAGCGCCGTCTTGTCGGGGATCCGGTCGACGAGCATCGTGACGAAACCACCGGCCACGAGGCCGAGCGGAACGGCGAGGAGGACGACCAGGAGATCCATGCCGAACGGACCCTACGGTCCGACGATCAGGAGTCGACGGAACCCAGGAACTTCAGGAGAAGCCCCCGGTTGACGCTGTCGTCCTCGGCCTCGACCGCGGCCAGGGCGGCATCGCGCTCGGCATCGGTCGTCGCCTTCGCCGCGGCCGCGACCGCTTTGGCCGCTTTCGGGCTCAGGTTGGCGAGCTGTCGGGCCATCTCGGCGGGATCGAGCTCGTCGTCGCCGGTCGGTGCGGCGGCCCCGGCGAAGATGTCCTCGCTCTCGGCGGCCGTCGAGTCGTCGTCGACGTCTCGGTCGTCGAGCGGATCTCCCGGCGACAGCAGCGGGTCGATCGAGTCCTCGGTGGATGCCAGCGCGGCCAGGCTCGGCTCGGTGCCGTTGTCCGAGGCCGATTCGTCGGCGTCGAGGAACGTCGGGGCCTGGTCGAGCGCGTCGAGCTCGTCGAGCAGCGCTTCGGGTTCGTCGCGGGGCTCGTCATCGACCGGCATGCTCTCGTCGAGCTCGTCGCCGGCCTCGACCGGGGTCGGTTCGAAGCTGGCTGGTGCCTGCAGTCCGGCGGGCTCGTCGATGAACTCGACGAGGCCGAGCTCGAGCAGTTCCTTCACCAGGCGACAGGAGTCGATCTCGTTGAGATCGAGTGTCTCGGCGACGGCCCCGATCTGGGCGCCCGACCCGATCGCGGCGATTCCCCGCCACCGCATCTGATCGACCATGACGTCGGGTCCTTCGAGGACCGGGCACAATCCGACCCAGATGTCGAGTGAGGGGATCACCTCCTCGATGGCCCGCCATTCGACGAGCATGTTCTCGGCCGCGCCCAACACCGGCTCGAGCGGCTCGGGCATCGAGGCGTTCGGCGCGCTCGCTTCGGCCTCGAACGTGAACGAACCGGCGGTGAACCGCAACAGCCCGAACACGACCTCGGAATGGGATGGTTCCTGGCTGACCGCCGACGCGAGCTCTGCGGCGACGACCTCGCCGCCGTCCATCCAGACACTGCCGGAACCGCGGTCGCCGGTGATGCGCAATCGGCCGGTTTTCGCGGTGGACGCGAGAAGCCGGAGAACGTCGGGAAGAGCAAAGGTGTCGAGTGTGCCCGAGAGCGCCACGGTGACCTCCGAAGGTGGTGCGGACACCTGACCATCGGCAGGTCCCACGCAGGAAGTGAGGACTAGCCGAGATTGTTCTCGACGACGGATCTCATCACCTCGAGGGGTGCCGCGACGCCGGTCCAGTGGGTGAACGCGATCGCGGCCTGGTGCACCAGCATCGACGAGCCGTTGTGGGCCGCGATCCCCGCGGCCCGCGCGGCCGCCAACCACGGGGTCTCGGCGGGGTCGTACACGAGGTCGACGATGAGCTGGCCGACATGGAGCAACGCGGGATCACAGGGCGACGAGCGGTCGCCACCCATGCCGACCGGGGTCGCGTTGATCACGATGTCGGCCGTGGCGATGTCGGAGTGGTCGGCGGTCGTTCCGACCGTTCCGGCGAGCGACGCGGCGACCGCAGCGCGCGCCGCGTCGCGATTGACGACCAGCACCGCGGCGGCGCCGGCCGCGCCGCAGGCGTGGGCGACGGCCCGAGCCGCGCCACCGGCGCCGAGGATCGCGACCCGACGGCCCTCGACGGTTTGGTCCGCGTCGTCGGCCAGACCGGCGAGGAAACCGGCACCATCGGTGTTCTCGGCCCGGATCCGTCCGTCGGGCAGCGAGACGAGACAGTTCGCCGCACCCAACGCCTCGACGGCCTCGGCGCGCTCGTCGGCGGCTGCCGCGACCGCGTCCTTGTGCGGCATCGTGACCGACATCCCGGCGATCCCGGCGATTCGCATCATCTCGACCGCGCCGGCCCCGTTTCCCGCCGCCACGGGAAGAGCGACGAACACCCAGTCGAGTCCGACCGCCTCGAACGCGGCGTTGTGGATCGCCGGCGACCGCGAGTGGGCGATGGGGTCACCGATCACCGCGGCGACCGTGGTGTGACCGGAGATCACCCGCAACCGAGATCCTTTTCGACACAGACCTGCACCGCGGCGGAGAACTCGGCTTCGGTCTCCGCGAAGGTGTGGCGTCCGTCCTCGTCGGCCAGCACGTAGTACATCCACGGGCCGTCCTCGGGGTTCAGGGCGGCAGCCAGCGATGCCTCACCGGGCGCCGCGATCGGCGTCGGCGGCAGACCGGGCAGGGCCCGGGTGTTCCACGGGTTGCCTTCGTTCTCGAGGTCCGCCGTGGTCAACTCGGTACACGAGATCCTCGCGCCGAAACAGACCGATGCGTCGATCCCGAGGTTCCATCCCTGTTCCAGCCGATTCCAGATCACCCGCGAGATCTTGGCCCGGTCCTCGTCGAGCTTCGCTTCCTCCTCGATCAGCGAGGCGATGATGACGATGTCGTATTCGTCGAGACCGAGCTCCTCGGCCATCGGCGGCAGACCTCCCGACTCCTCGAGCAGACGGGTGAACCGCTCGTCGAACTCGGCGCTCATCCGGGCGATGATGCCGCGCTCGTCGGCGAGGTCCTGTTCGGGTACGTCGTAGCGGGCGGGGAACAGCAGGCCCTCGAACGGGGTGAACGCGGCGGCCGACTCCCGCAGGTAGTGCGAGGTCAAGTCGAGGTCGCTCAGCGCATCGAGCAGCTGTTCCCGATCGTAGAGATCGTTCTCCTCGAGCAGCCGATCCACGATCTGGGCGACGGTCAACCCCTCCGGGATCAGGACCGTCTGGATGATCACTTCCTTCGGCCCCTTGTCGAGCGCGGCGACGACCTGCTCGAAGGTCATGTTCTCGAACAGGTCGTAGTCGCCGGCCTGGAACTGCACTTCGGTGTCGCAGCCGAGGAATCCGCTGATCGTGATGTCGCCCTCACAGCGCAACCAGTAGCGAAAGACGGTGGCGTTGTTGATGATGCCGGCGTCGGCCAGCTCCGTGGCGATGTCGTTGACCGCGGAGCCGGGTTGGACGGTGAACTCGACGGCGTCGCCGAGATCACCACCGGCGTTGACCTGATCGTCGATCCAGTCGTAGGCCCTGTTGCGAATCGTGACGACCACGAGGAAGAGGAACACGACGAGGCCGACGATCCGCAGGAAACCACCCCAGCTGGTGTGGTAGCGCACCCAGTTGCGGTCGTCGGCGTCGTAGCGCGGGTCGACGAGCGGGATCGCGCCCGGGTCGTCCTCGAACACGTACTCGACACCGTGCTCGTCGTAGCCGGCCGAAACGACGACCCCGGGCGGGGCGGCGTAGTCGGGCAACGCGATGATCGGCACTTCCCTGCCATCGGGTCCGACCGCCACCGGCGGTGCGCTGCGCGGGGCCGCAGCCGCCGGTCGGACGACACGGGTCGCGAGTCGACGGGGCGCACCGTCGGGGATCAGCGGGACGTCGGTGGCACTCGGCTGGTACGGCGGTGGCTTCGCGGCTTCCGGGATCTCGTCGTCGGTCTGCCCGGTGAGAAAGGCCGCCAGGCTGCGTCGGGGTTTGCGCGGCTCAGCCATGCGGCATCCCCGCATCGAGCCACGCCTGCAGCATCACGGCGGCGGCGACCTTGTCGACCACACGTCGGCGGGCATCTGCCTTCATCTGTTGCTCCATGAGGGATCGCTCCGCGCTGACGGTCGTCAGCCGTTCATCGTAGGGAACGACGGGCACCTCCAGGACGTCACCCAGCACCTTTGTTTCCGACAGGCACTTCTTGGCCATCGGGCCGATGGAACCGTCGAGGTTGTAGGGCAGGCCGACCACCACGATCTCGGCCTCCCATTCCTCGACGAGCGCGTCGATCTCGCGGTGCTCACGAGGCCGGTCGCCGCAGCGGGCCACGACCTCGATCGGCGTCGCCAGGGTCCCCTCGGAGTTGCTGATCGCCACGCCGACCCGTTTGGTGCCGAGATCGAGCCCGAGGGCTCGCATGTCAGGAGATCCCGGCCGCGGCGCGGGCCTGGTCGAGCGCGTCGTCGAGGGCCGCCGCGTCCTTGCCGCCGGCCACCGCGAGATCGTCGGCCGGCCGGCCGCCACCACCGATCGTCTGCTTTGCGTCTTCGATGAGCGCGCCGGCCTTGTGGGGGCTCTGCGGGGTGACCGCGGCCACCAGGGCCACGCCGCCACCGTCGAGCTCCGCGCCGAGCACCACCGCGTGGACCGACTCGTGATCTCGCACCGACACGGCGAGATCGCGCAGACCGTTGCGATCGAGTCCGTCGACGCGGGCGACCACGACGCCGTCGATCGCCTGGGCGGCGAGGGCCGGGGCCTGCCCGACGGCCAGTTGCTGTTTGAGCGCGACCAGCTCGCTGCGCAGCGCCTTCGCCTCGGCCTGAAGCCGGTTGATCCCGTCGCCGAGCTCGTCGGGTTGCACGCTGAGGGCGCGGGCCGCGGCCGTTGCCGTCTCGTCGATCCGGCGCATCAGCTCGACGGTCGCCAGACCGGTGACCGCCTCGATGCGGCGGATGTTGCTGCCGATCGACCCCTCGGAGACGATCTTGATCGTGCCGATGTCGCCCAGCGCCCGCACATGGGTGCCGCCGCACAGCTCGATCGAGTTGGGCCCGGCTTCGAGCACGCGCACGATGTCGCCGTACTTGTCGCCGAAGAACGCGATCGCGCCGAGTTTTTGCGCCTCGTCCATGGTCGTCTCGAAATGGCGACACGCCGGGTTGCGCAGCACCTCGGCGTTGACGAGATCCTCGACCTCGGCGATCTGGGCGGGCGTCACCGCCTCGTAGTGACTGAAGTCGAAACGCAGCCGGTCGGGGCCCACCCACGACCCCTGCTGTTTCACATGGTCGCCGACGACGGTGCGCAGCGCCCAGTGGAGGAGATGGGTCGCGGTGTGGTTGCGTCGGATCGCCGCCCGCCGCTCGTCGTCGATCGTCGCCGTCGCCTCCTGGTCGACCTCGATGGTTCCCGAGATCGACTCGATGACGTGGACCGTCAGGCCGGGGACTGCACTGCGGGTGTCACCGATGCGGGCCTCGCCGGTCTCGGTTCGAATCGTGCCGGTGTCGCCGACCTGACCACCGGACTCGGCGTAGAAGGGCGTGCGGTCGAGAACGATCACCTCGTCGTCGACATGGAGGACCCGGGCTCGGGTCGTGACCTCGGCGCGACCGGTGAAGACGGTTTCTCCCTGGGTCTCGACCAGGCCGGCCAATCCGGCCGCGTCGGCCACGGCGGCCACCTTGCGACCCTCCTTGGCCCGTTTCTGCTGATCGGCCATCGCCACCGCGAAGGCATCGACGTCGACGTCGACACCCCGTTCGGCGGTGATCTCCTGCGTGACCTCGAGCGGAAAGCCGTAGGTGTCGTGGAGGAGGAACGCGGTGTCGCCCGACAGCACGTCGCCCTCGCCCAACGAGGCGAGCTCCTCGTCGAGGATCGCCTGCCCGGTTCGCAGGGTCTCGCGAAAGCGCAGTTCCTCCCGGTCGATCACATCGCGGATGAAGTCGTGGTTGGCAAGGAGGTCCGGATAGTCGTCGCCCATCACCTCGACCACCGCGTCGACCATGCCACCCATGACCGGGGTGTCGACGCCGAGGATGTAGGCGTGGCGAACCGCCCGACGCAGGATTCGCCGCAGCACATAGCCCCGGGCCTCGTTCGACGGGAAGACACCGTCGCTGACGAGCATCGCCGTGCTCCGAGCGTGGTCGGCAAGGATGCGCAACGACACGAGCTGGTCCGCGTCGGCGGTCGTGGGGTCGAGCCCGGTGAGACCGGCCGCGGCCTGTTGGAGGGTGTCGAGCTCGTCGGTGTCCCACACCGAATCGACTCCCTGGAGCACCGACACGGTCCGCTCGAGCCCCATGCCGGTGTCGATCGACGGCTTGGGAAGAGGAGTCTTGGATCCGTCCTCGTGTTGATCGAACTGCATGAAGACGAGATTCCAGATCTCGATGTAGCGCTCCTCGTCGCCATGTTCGGGGCCACCGTCGACACCGTACTCGGGTCCTTTGTCCCAGAAGATCTCCGAGCAGGGCCCGCACGGGCCGAGGTCGCCCATCTTCCAGTAGTTGTCCTCGTCGAGACGTTGGATGCGCGCGGCGGGCACGCCGACCTCGTCGCGCCAGATCGCCTCGGCTTCGTCGTCGCTGACGTGCACGGTGACCCAGAGCCGTTCGGGGTCGAGCTCGAGGGTCTCGGTGACGAACTCCCACGCCCAGGCGCACGCCTCGGACTTGAAGTAGTCGCCGAAGCTGAAGTTCCCCATCATCTCGAAGAACGTGAGGTGCCGTTTCGTGCGACCGATCTCGTCGAGGTCGTTGTGCTTCCCGCCGGCCCGCACACACTTCTGGATGGTGACGGCCCGGGCGAACGGCGCGGCTTCCTCACCGGTGAAGTAGGTCTTGAACGGCACCATGCCCGCGACGGTGAACAGGAGCGTCGGATCGTGGGGAATCAGGCTCGCGGAAGGCTGATGGACGTGGGCTTTCTCGACGAAGAAATCGGTGAACGCGCGACGAAGCTCATTGGCCTTCATGAACGTCCCACCCTATCCCCCGTTCTGTGAACGGGGTCAGTGGCGGAGTCGGGCGGGGCGATGACGACGGGGGTGCTCATCGGGCCGGTTCTCGGGCCCGAACTCGGCGCGGAGCTCCTGCTCGTGGCGCCGCATCGTGTCGACGCCCTCGGCGGCCGCGACTCGGAGGTCGATCACGAGATCCCGGGCCTTGTCGGCCGCCCGGCGCCCCTTGGCCGCGACGTCGTGGCGGACCTGTTCGGGCGCGTACCGCTCCACGGTTCGCCGTATCCGCTTTTGCACGTAGATCGACGTGCTGATGCCCGCCGCGTAGCCCACACTCGACCAGAACACCCGTTTCATCGAACCCGTCCTCCACCCACGTCGATCGCCCTCCGTCGCTGTCGACCGCCCCTCATCCGCCAGGTCGCCCGTCCGGCACCGGCGACCAGGGCCGCGGTCTTGATCAACGGTGGGGCGACGGTCCGGTAGGCGAGTCGCGAGGCGACGTCGGCGGTGGTCGAGATGCGTTCGGCCTTGTCGAGGACCGCGTCGACCCGTTCGAGCTCGTCGCCGGCGCGCGACACGGTGGAGTGGAGATCGTGGACCATCGGCAATGTCGCGCCCCGTAGATCGTCGACCGTGGCCCGCAGCTGCCGCAGGGTCCGAACGAGCGACTGGACGAGGACGACGAGCGCCATCGCCACGAGAACGGCGACGACGGTGACGATCACGGCGGCGAGGTCGGCAGCGGACATGGGCTCCAGTGAACCGCCCGCACCGGGGTGCCGGGGGGATGCTCAGGTGTCGTGTCCGGGCCAGCGCTTCGCCAGGTCGGCCTCGTGCCCGTGCGACGACGGTTCGTAGAACACGAGATCGACGAGCTCGTCGGGCAGATGCTGCTGGTCGGCGTGGCCATCGGGGTTCGAATGCGGGTAGTCGTAGCCGACACCGTGGCCGAGCCCTTCGGCCCCCTTGTAGTGGGCGTCGCGCAGATGGGGTGGTACCTCGCCCGTCCCCGCCGACCGGGCGGCCTCACGAGCCGCGGCGATCGCCGTGGTGACCCGATTCGATTTCGGCGCCGTCGCGAGGTGCACCACGGCCTGCGCCAGGTTGAGCTGGGCCTCGGGCAGACCGACGAACTCGACGGCCTGGGCAGCTGCGTTGGCGATGAGCAACGATGGCGGATCGGCCATGCCGATGTCCTCGGACGCGAGGATGACCAGCCGCCGGGCGATGAAGCGGGCGTCCTCCCCCGCCTCCAACATCCGGGCGAGCCAGTAGAGCCCGGCGTCGGCATCGCTGCCCCGGATGCTCTTGATGAACGCGGAGATGACGTCGTAGTGGCCGTCGCGCCCGTAGCGAACGGCTTTCGCGTCGACCGCGCCTTCCGCGTCGGCGAGGGTGACGTGCAGCGGTCGGCCGCGTTCGGCGGCGAGGGCGACCGCGACCTCGATCCCGGTGAGGGCGTGGCGACCGTCTCCTCCGCTGCGAGCCGCGAGGTGCACGATCGCCTCCTCGTCGGCGGTCGCCCCTTCGATGTCCAGACCGCGGCGGATGAGGTCAGCGATGTCGGCCTCGGCGAGGGCATGGAGCCGAAAAAGCGTCGAGCGGGACATCAACGGCGGGTTGACCTCGAAGTGAGGGTTCTCCGTCGTCGCTCCGATCAGGACGATCAGGCCCTCCTCCACGGCCGGCAACAAGGTGTCTTGTTGCGCCTTGTTGAAACGGTGGACCTCGTCGAGGAAGAGAATCGTGCCCTCCCCGCGTTCACCGAGCCGCTGCCGGGCCTTCGCGATCACCTCCCGCACGTCCTTGACCGTCGCGGTGACCGCCGACAGCTCCTCGAAGCGTTTCTCGGTGGTCGACGCGATCAGCCGGGCCAGGCTCGTCTTTCCGGTGCCCGGCGGTCCCCAGAAGATGACCGAGGAGAGGCGGTCGCCGTCGATCAGCGCCCGCAACGGCTTCCCCGGTGCGAGGAGATGGCGTTGGCCGACCATGTCGTCGAGGGTGCGGGGCCGGAGCCGGGCGGCGAGCGGCGAGCGGCCCGCCAGCCGGGCCTCCGCTGCGGCGCTGAAGAGATCATCGCTCACGGTCCCGACCCTAACGGGCCGCCGATCGTTCGTGAGCGGCCACCGGGCAACGCTCAGGCGGCGGGGGCTGTTGCCGATAAGAAGCAGGTGAGAGACATCCTCCCTTACATCTTCTGGCCGTGGCTGCTCGTGTCGTGCGGGGTGCTGCTGCGGCGTCGCATCGGAGGAGGGAGCTGGAAGGCCCGACCGGCCGGCGAAGTGCCGCCACCGATCGAGCTCCCGCCACCTCCGCCGAGCGAGCCGATCGCGACGATGGCCGACCCGGCCGACATCGACTCGCCACGAACCGAACGATCATCGCCGGCACCGACACCGGCGCCGGGCCCCGACGGTGGTGCCCACGTCGCGGTGCGCACCGACGACGCCGTGGACCGGCCGCGATCGCGCGCCCTGGCCGACGCCCTCGCCGGGATCGCGATGCCCTGTGATCTGGCTCCGTTGATGGGTTCGGGACCTCTCGATCCCCGCCGAGCCTCGTTCTTCACGACCGGCCATGCCGCGACGACGGTGGGCTCGGCGTTGGCCGACGAGCTCGAACGCATCGGTTTCACGATCTCCCCCGACGACGAACGCTCCATCCGGGCCGAACGGGGCGCCGACCTGGTCCGGGCCCGACTCGCGAGCGCGTCGCTCGATTCCGAGATCGTGATGAAGGAGCTCCACCCGAGCGCGCCCGAGGGGGCGCTCGTCGTGGAGCTCACGTTGGTCTGAGCTCAGGTCGCGGGTGGGAGAATCCGCAAGCCGAGCTCTTCGAGATGGGCCGCATCGATCGGTGAGGGCGCGTTCGTGAGCGGATCCGCGCCCGACTGGGTCTTGGGAAAGGCGATCACCTCACGGATGTTGGACTCCCCCACGAGCAGCGCGGTCAGCCGATCCGTCCCGAACGCGAAGCCACCATGGGGTGGCGCGCCGAAGCGGAACGCATCGAGAAGGAAACCGAACTTCGCTCTGGCCTCTTCCTCACCGATCCCCAGCAACTCGAAGATGCGGGACTGGATGTCGGGACGGTGGATCCGGATGCTTCCCGAGCCGAGCTCCCAACCGTTGCAGACGAGGTCGTAGGCCTGCGAGCGAACCTCGAGCAGCGCATCGCCACCCTGCTCGAGCAGGTCGACGTCGTCGGGGTGGGGCATCGTGAAGGGATGGTGGGCCGGGACCGGCCGGCCGCCGTCGCCGAGGGCCTCGAACAGCGGGAAGTCGACGACCCACAAGAAGTGGAGTCCGCCTTCGTTGACCGGCGGTCGTCCGAGCTCGAGGCGCAACAAGCCGAGGACGTGGCGGACGACCGGTCGTTCGTCGGCGACGAGAAACACCATGTCGCCCGGGACCGCATCGAGCGCGGCGATGACCGCACTCGACTCGCCGGCCGACAGGAACTTCGCGACGCCGGCGTCGAGGGCCGGACCACCGTCGCCGTCGACCACCTTCATCCAGGCCAGGCCCTTGGCCCCCCATCGTTTGCACGTGTCGACCAGGCCGTCGATCTGATTGCGGCTGAGCGCGTCGACCCCACCCTCCATCCGGATGCCCTTCACGCACGGCGCCTGGAAGACCCGGGCCTCGGTGGCGTCGAAGACGGGGGTCAACTCGACCAGCTCCATGGCGAAGCGCACGTCGGGCTTGTCGGATCCGTAGCGCTCCTGGGCGTCGAGCCAGGTGATGCGGGGGAAGTCGACGGGCCGGGTGCCGGTGACCGCCTCGGTGGCCTCGGCCACCGCGTGCGACACGAACTCGAAGACGTCCTCTTGTCCGACGAAGCTCGCCTCACAGTCGAGCTGCATGAACTCGAACTGGCGATCGGCCCGCAGGTCCTCGTCTCGCAGGCAGCGGGCGATCTGGTAGTAGCGGTCGATGCCGCCGACCATGCACAGCTGTTTGAACAGCTGGGGGCTCTGGGGCAGGGCGTAGAAGCTGCCGGGCTCCTTGCGCGACGGCACCACGAAATCGCGGGCGCCTTCGGGGGTCGATGCGATCAGCATCGGTGTTTCCACCTCGACGAATCCCTGTGATTCCATTCCCCGCCGCAACGCGCTGTTGACGGCCGCCCGGGTGCGCAGGTTGCGCTGCATTCGCTCCTTGCGCAGGTCGACGTAGCGGTGGCGCAAACGGATCGTCTCGTCGACGTCGGTGCGTTCGTCGAGCGGGAACGGCGGCGGTTCGGCTTCCGCGAGGATCTCGATCTCGTGCACCTCGATCTCCACCGCACCGGTCGCGAGATCAGCGTTGGCAGTGTCGGCCGGTCGCAACCGGACCGCACCGGTGAGCCGGGCCACGTATTCGCCCCGTAGGTCGTGGCTCCCGTCGACCACGCACTGCACGATCCCCGTGTGATCGCGGAGATCGATGAACGCGAGGTGCTCGCCGTGCTCACGGCGGCGATCGACCCAGCCGCACACCGAGACGGTACGGCCGACGTCGGCAGCGGTGAGCTCGCCGCACATGTCGGTGCGTCGGGAAGTGGACAGATCCATGGTTCCTACTTACGTGTCTTCGTCGATTGTTGACAGAGGGGTCGGCGGGCGGACCTCGTCGACGAGGGCGTCGGCCGCGACCCGGCGTTGACCGCCGTCGCCGCGCAGGTCACGAAGCGTCACTTCGCCCGCGGCCACCTCGTCTTCGCCGATGATCACCGCGAACCGGGCGCCCGAGCGGTCGGCGACCTTCATCTGCGCCTTCATGGAGCGGCCGCCATAACTGCGGTCGGCGCCGATGCCCACGCCACGGAGACGCTCGCACACGTCGAGGGCGCGACCACCGCCGGTGACGTCGACGACGAACACGGAGACGGCGGTCCGCGGTGGGGCGAACGCCTCCTCGGCGTCGCAGGCGAGAAGGATGCGGTCGACACCGAGCGCGAATCCGATGCCCGGGGTGGGAGGCCCGCCGAGGTCCTCGACCAGCCCGTCGTAGCGGCCTCCGCCACCGACCGCGTTCTGGGCACTCTCGAGCGCGTCGGCCGCGAACTCGAAGGTGGTGCGGGTGTAGTAGTCGAGGCCCCGAACGAGCCGCGGCGAGATGTCGTAGCCGATGCCGAGCGAGTCGAGCCCGGCCCGCACCGCGTCGAAGTGGGCGCCGGTGTCGGCGCCGAGGAAGTCGACCATGACGGGCGCCGCATCGATGATCTCCTGGTCTTGTGGCCGCTTCGAGTCGAGAACCCGCAGGGGGTTGCGCTCGAGGGTGACCTGCGACTGGGCCGAGAGCCGATCGTGGTGCTCGTGGAAGTGGGCGGTCAACGCGTCGAGATAGGCCGGCCGACAGGTGGCGTCACCGAGGCTGTTGATCGACAGGTGCACACGACCGAGCCCGATCGACTCGAAGAACCGGGCGGCCAGGGCGATCACATCGACGTCCGCCTGCGGGTCGTCGGTCCCCAACACCTCCACGCCGACCTGGGTGAATTGGCGGTAGCGGCCCGCCTGGGGCTGTTCGTAGCGAAACTGCGGACCCTCGTACCAGACCTTCCACGGTGCCACCGGGCGATGCTCGGCGAAGGCCCGACAGACCGACGCGGTCAGCTCCGGCCGCAGGGCCAGGTGCTGCGGCGGGTCGCCCTTGTCGAAGAAGTCGAACATCTCCTTCGTGACGACGTCGGTGGCCTCCCCGATGCGTTGGAACACACCGAGATCCTCGAAGATCGGCGACACGAGCTCGCCGAAGCCACTCAGGGCGGCCGCGGCGGCGAACCGGTCGACGAGGGCGCGTCGACGAGCCGACTCCGGAGGAAGGATGTCGCGGGTGCCTTTCGGGGCACGGAAGGTCGGGGCGGCCACAGCGGCTCAGGCTACCGCTGCGTCCCTCGGTCGCCGTGGAGCGTTCAGGCGGATCCGGTGCTCGTGCCACCGCCGCCGGGCACGAGCCGATACGCGTCGTAGACCGCCTCGACCGCGAGCAGGCCCGACAGGACCGAGTCGAGCTGTCCGAGATCGGCCAGTTCGAACTCGAACTGCATCTTCGCGACGGCGTCGTCACCGGTCTCGGTGGCCACGCTGATGACGTTGAGGCCGTGGTCGGTGAGGACCTTCGCCACGTCGACGAGAAGCGACGCCCGGTCGAGCGCCTGCACCTCGATCGTCGTCGCGAAGCGCCCCTCGTGCTCGGAATCCCATTCGACCTCGATGAGACGGTCCGGCTGGCCTTCCTGCAGTGTCGTGGCGTTGAGGCAATCGGCCCGATGGATGGACACGCCCCTTCCCCGGGTGACGAAACCGACGATCTCGTCGGGTGGGACCGGGGAACAGCAGCGGGAGATCCGCACCATGATGTCGTCGAGACCCTCGACATGGACGCCGGCCGAACCCGTCGCCCGGCGGCGGGTCCCGACCCGTCGGCTCACCGTCGACGGCAACCGGGGCTGGTCCTGATCGGTCGGCTCCTCACCCCGCAGCTCACGGGCGACCCGCTCGGCGACCGTGCTCCCCGACACGTGCCCTTCACCGATTGCCGCGAAAAGGGCTTCGTCCTCGGTGTAGTTGAGCTGCTCGCCGACCTTGAGCAGCACCGGCTCCTTGATCACCCGTCGCGCCGGCAACCCCTCGCGCCGCAGGGCCTGGAGCAGCTCGTCGCGGCCATGTTCGATCGCGTCCTCGCGTCGCTCACGCGTGTACCACTGCCGGATCTTGTTCGCGGCCCGGCGACTGGCGACGAACTTCAACCAATCGCGACTCGGCCCGGCCCCCTCGACCTTGGAGGTGAAGATCTCGACGCTGTCGCCCGACTCGAGCCGGGTGTTGAGCGGAACGAGTCGTCCGTTGACCTTCGACCCGATGCAGGCGTGGCCGACATCGGTGTGGATCGTGTAGGCGAAGTCGACCGGGGTCGCGCCGACCGGCAACTCGACGACCCGCCCCTTCGGGGTGAAGACGTAGACCTCGTCCTGGTCGAGATCGAACTTCAGGTTGCTCATGAACTCCGACGGGTCCGATGTCTCCGACTGCCACTCGACGATCCGGTTCAGCCATGCCGCCTCGCCGCCGGGTTCGCCGTCTTTGTAGTCGGAGTGGGCCGCGACCCCGAACTCGGCTCGATGGTGCATCTCCTCGGTCCGGATCTGGACCTCGATCGACTTTCCCTGCGGGCCGACCACCGTCGTGTGCAACGACTGGTAGAGGTTGAACTTCGGCATGGCGATGTAGTCCTTGAACCGGCCCTGCACCGGCCGCCACGTGGCATGGATCGAACCGAGGGCGCCGTAGCACTCCCGAACCGAATCGACGATCACCCGGATGCCGACGAGGTCGAAGATCTCGTCGAACGAGCGACCCTTGACCACCATCTTCTCGTAGATCGACCAGAGATGTTTCGGTCGACCGTCGATGCGGGCCACGATGCCGAGCTCGGCCAGACGGGCCTGCACGTCGCCGAGCACCTGGGCGAGATAGAGGTCGCGTTCGGGTGCGCGTTGATGGATCATCTGGTCGATCTCGGCGTAGCGACGAGGATGCAGCGCGGCGAAGGAGAGGTCCTCCAGCTGCTGCTTCATGTCCTGCATGCCGAGGCGGTGGGCCAGGGGCGCGTACACGTCGAGCGTCTCGCGAGCGGTCCGTTCCTGCTTGAAGTCCGGCAACGCGGCCACCGTTCGGAGGTTGTGCAGCCGATCCGCGAGCTTGATGATCAGCACCCGCATGTCGGATGCGATCGCGACGATCATCTTTCGCATCGTGGCGGCCTGCTGTTGCTCCTTGGAGTCGTACTTGACCCGATCGAGCTTGGTCACCCCGTCGACGATCCGGGCCAGATCGGCCCCGAACTCGGCCTCGAGCAGCGCCAGGTCGACCTCGGTGTCCTCGACCGCGTCGTGCAACAACGCGGCCGCGATCGTCTCGTCGTCGATTCCCTGGTGGGCGACGATGGTGGCCACCGCGACCGGATGACGGATGTAGGGCTCACCCGACTTCCGACTCTGCCCTTCGTGGGCGGAGGCAGCGAGCTCGAACGCCCGCTCGATCACCGACGTGTCGGCCTTCGGATGATGCTCCCGGTAGGCATCGAGGAGATCGGCGATCTCGACGGCCGTCGAACGGCTGGGCGCCCGCCGCCAGGGAAGCACCCTCGTGACGGTCGCCATTCAGTCGCCTCCCGGCACGAGGATGAGCGATTCGACCCGGGCATCTTCGAGCCGCTCCCGACCCGCGAGGAACTGGAGCTCGAGCAGGAACCCGAAACCGACGATCTCGCCGCGTTGGCTGCGGATCAGTTGAGCCGAAGCCGCCGCGGTGCCGCCGGTGGCCAGCACATCGTCGATCACCAGCACCCGTTGCCCGGCCGCGATCGCGTCGGTGTGCATCTCGACCGTGTCACTGCCGTATTCGAGCCCGTAGTCGATCGAGGAGACGGAGAACGGGAGCTTTCCGGGCTTGCGCACCGGCACGAATCCGGCCCCGAGCTGGCGGGCGACGGTCGTTCCGAAAAGGAAGCCGCGGGCCTCGATGCCCACGACGACGTCGACGGCGGCGTCGGCCCACGGCGCGGTCATCTCCCGGATCGCGACGTCGAACGCGGCCGCGTCGGCCAGCAACGGCGTGATGTCCTTGTAGACGATCCCGGGCTCGGGGAAGTCCGGAATGTCGCGGATCAGGTTCCGTACGAATCCGACGGTGGGCATACGCTCACCGTACCGCCCTCAACGCT
The DNA here is from genome assembly GCA_024276495.1 of Actinomycetes bacterium. GTDB lineage: Bacteria > Actinomycetota > Acidimicrobiia > Acidimicrobiales > Aldehydirespiratoraceae > JAJRXC01. Next base: position 22,037 of record JAJRXC010000053.1, on the reverse strand, counting down.
TCTTCTTTTTCTTCCTCGGTCTCGGTGGGGCGCTGCCGGGCCGGGGCCGATCGGCGGTCGGCCGTCGGGTTGTCGTGGTCAACGACAGATCCTCGGCCGCAACCGAGCGGGTTCCCTCCCCGTCGAGACCACGGGACGCGATCTTGCGCATGACCGCGACGTTCGCCTCTTCACGGCTTTTCATGAACGCGACCATCGACGACGCGACGAAGATCGACGAGTAGGAGCCGACGAGGATGCCGATCAACAAGGCGACGGCGAACTCCTGCAGCGTGAGCGCCCCGAGGAACACCGACCCGATGATGAGCATCGACGCCACCGGCAGCATCGAGGTGATCGACGTGTTGATCGAGCGCATGAGGACCTGGTTCAGGGCCAGGTTCATCATCTCGTTGTAGGTGTAGCGGCCGGTGCCCGACAACCGCCCGGAGATCTCGCGGACCTTGTCGTAGACGACGATCGTGTCGTAGAGCGAATAGCCCATGATCGTGAGGAAGGCGATGACCGTCGCCGGCGTGACCTCGTATTGGAACAGCGAGTAGATGCCGACGGAGACGATGATGTCGTGGGTGACGGCCACCAACGCGCCGACCGCCATCTTCCACTCGAGGCGGATCGCGATGTAGCCGGCGACGATCACGAAGAACCACAGGAGCGCGTTTCGGGCCTTCTCGGTGATCTGGTTGCCCCACGATGGTCCGACCGTGGTGACGTTGACGTCGGTGGTGTCGGTGTCGCCGAGCTCGGCCAACGCCGCGGTGACCTCGGCGATGGCCTCGGCACCGTCCAGATCGGCGCGGGCCCGAATGCTGTCGCCCCCCACGACCTGGATCTTCGCCGCGGCCGCGCCCGTGCCCACGAGCGCTTCGCGGGCATCGGCGACCGACGCCCCGGGCGCGATGACCTCCCACGACGTGCCGCCTTCGAACTCGATGCCCAGGTTCAGGCCCCGAACCGCGAGCGAGCCGATGCTCACGAGAACGAGAAGCGCCGAACCGGCCAGCGCGGCCCTCCACATCTTCGGGAAGTCGAACTCCTGCTCGCCGCGGTACATCAGGCGCAGCGTCTTCATGTCGCCACCTTCCCGGCCGGGATTCCGTAGCGGCCCGGACGTTGACTCATCGCGTCGCGGCGGGCCATCAGCCGGATGACCGGGCCCATGAAGAAGTAGGTCGCGACGAGGTCGAGCACCGTGGCCAATCCGAGGAACAAGGCGAAGCCCTTCACCTGACCGACGGTGAGGAAGTACAGGACGCCGGCAGCGATCAGGCTGGCCACGTCGGCTTTCACGATCGTGGAATACGCGATCGGGAAGGCCCGTTCGACGGCCGAGCGCACGGTTCGTCCTCCTCTGACGTCTTCCTTCAGATTCTCGAAGTAGACGACGTTCGAGTCGACGGACACCCCGATCGACACGATCATCCCGGTGACCCCGGCGAGGGTGAGCGCCAGGCCCTGGGACTCGCCGAGCCAGGCGATCATCGTCCACAACATCGCGCCCGAGACGGCCAGACTGGCGATCGCGACGACCCCGAGCAGTCGGTAGTAGGCGAGCAGGTACAGCGACACGAGCGCGATTCCGATGAGACCGGCGGCGATTCCGGCGTCGAGGGCGTCGGAGCCGAGGGTCGACGAGACCGTGCGGCTCTCCTGGGGGATGAGCTCGACCGGAAGCGAGCCGAACCGCAGGACGAGGGCCAGGTCCTTGGCCTCTCCTTCGGTGAAGTTGCCGGTGATCTGCACCTGTGAGCCGAGATCGGGACTGTTGACGGACGGCGCGCTCTCCACCCGCCCGTCGATCTCGATCGCGATTCTTCCGGTCGGGCAGGTGGCGGATCCGCCGAAGCAGCTGTTCGCGAGGGCGTTGAAGTCGTCGGCGCCGGGGCTCCCGCCGTTCATCTCGACGGCGACGTACCAGCCGAGGCCCACCGAGAAGTTCGCGATGGCCCCGCTGACGATCTCGCCGGTGACCCGCCCGTTCGGGTTGGCGATCTGATCGATGAGCAACGGGGACGGACCGAGCCGGAGCCGCACATCGGCCGATGCGGGATCGCTCGGCTCGAGCACCGTCTCCTCGTCGGCGGCGGCGTCGGGGGTCAACGTCCAACGGTCGACCTCCGCCTGGGCCTGGGCGATGGTGTCCGGGTCGAGCTCGTTGGCCGGGTCGGCGGCGTCGGCGAGAATCGACTCGGCCGCCTGGAAGACCGCGAGCTCGTTGCGACCCATCGTCTCGAGCACGGGACGGAACCGCAGCTCGGCGGTCTGGCCGACGAGCTCGATCGCCCGCTGTTGATCGTCGACGCCGGGAATCTGCACCAACACGGTCGATCCCTGCCGGGTGATCTCCGGCTCGCGCACACCCAGCCCGTCGATTCGGTTCCGGATCACGTCGATCGCCTGGTCGAGGATCTCGTCGGAGACGGGCGTCCCGTCGGGGTTCGGCGCCGGCTCGAGCACGACGGAGGCTCCACCCTGGAGATCGAGTCCGAGCAGTGGTTCGTTCCCGGCGGCGAACGTGTAGACGATGCCGAGAATGGCGACGACCACCACCCCGATCGCGAAGCTGAGCTGCCGTCGCATTCTCAGACGTCGCCGTCGTCCGCGTCGGCCAACAGGTCGTCGTCGTCCTCGTAGTCGTCGTCGTACTCGTCGTCTTCGTCGTCGTTTTCTCGCGACACCCGTTCGGCGATCGCCGACTTCGCGATCTTCAGTTCCACTTCGGGCGCGACCTCGAGCCAGACGATCGCATCCTCGACCTCGGCCACCGCCCCGTGGATCCCGGAGTTCGTGACGACGACATCGCCGGGCTCGAGCGAGGCGATGAGCTGTTGATGGGCTTTCATGCGGCGCTGCTGCGGCACGATCATGAAGGCGTAGAGCGCGCCCATGAGGACAAGAAGAACGACAAGGGACATGAGAAGAGAGGCTAGCTCCCCCACACCTCGTGAACGCCCACGCGCAGCGACTCGAATCGTCCGGCCCGGATCGCGTCGCCCATGCGATCCATGAGACGCAGCAACCAGGCCACGTTGTGAAGCGTGATGATTCGCGCCGCCGTCGGTTCCCTGGTCTGCAGAAGGTGTCGGAGATAACCCTTGCTCCAGCGGGCGGCCGGGCTCTCGGGCCACGACGGGTCGAGCGGTTCGTCGCTCTTGGCGAACTCGGCGCGGCGCAGGTTGAACCGGCCCTCGTCGGTGAGGATGGTGCCGTGGCGGGCCAGGCGGGTCGGCAGCACGCAATCGAACATGTCGACGCCGCGGGCCACGGACTCGACGATGCCGACCGGGTCGCCGAGTCCCATGAAGTACCGGGGCCGGTCGGCCGGCAGCATGCCCATGCACGAGTCGAGCCCGTGCAACATCTCGGTCCGGTCCTCGCCGACCGACAACCCGCCCACCGCGTAGCCGTCGAAGTCGAGCTCGACGAGACGGTCCGCGGACTCTCGTCGCAACGCGTCGTCGGTGCCGCCTTGCACGATCCCGAACTGCGACTGGCGCGCCGCGGCATCGGGATGGTCGAGAAACGCGCGACGGCCCCGCGCCGCCCACACCGAGGTGCGGCGAACGGCTTCCGCGACGATCCCGCGATCCGCGACCGACGACGGGCACACGTCGAGCACCATCTGGATGTCGGCCCCGATCAGCGCTTGCACGGCGACCGCCCGCTCCGGCGTGAGCAGATGAGTGGATCCGTCGTACGTCGACGTGAAGGTGGCGCCGTCGTCGTCGACGTCGGGGCCGAGAGAGAAGATCTGGTAGCCACCGGAGTCGGTGAGGAAGTGCCCGTCCCAGGCCGCGAACCCGTGGATCCCGCCGAGGTGGGCGATCACCTCGGCGCCGGGTCGGAGCATCAGATGATACGTGTTGGCCAGGATCACCTGGGCGCCGAGGGCATCGACGTCGTCGCTCGCCAGGTGGCGGATCGCCCCTCGGGTCCCCACGGGCATGAACCGGGGTGTGGTGAACTCTCCGCGGGCGGTCGTGACGACGCCGGTTCGGGCCTGTCCGTCCCGGCTCGTCTCGGTGAATGTCGCTCGCATCACGACGAGACTAGGGGAGCTTCGTTTCGGTCCGGTCTACGCTGAGGCCGTGTCCAGCATTGCCGTCGTCGACCGCGAAGCCGAGCGTCTCGTCGTTCGTCGCTTGTTCGCCGAGTACCGCCGCGGTGTCGAGCGGCTGCTCGACGGCGGCGACATCTGTCCTTGATTCGACGATCTCGACGACGAGCTCGTGCAGCTCGCCACGATCTACGGACAACCGGGGTTTCTGCTGCTCGCCACCGACGACGACGGTGCCCGCCTCGGGTGTGTGGGGCTGCGGGCCCTCCCCGACCGCGGGCCGCGCACGGGGGAGATCCGGCGGCTCTTCGTGCGGGAACGGGGTCGCGGGCTGGGCCTCGGCCGTTCGCTGACCGAGCAACTCATCGCCCGGGCCGCCGAGCTCGGCTTCGACCGGCTCGTGCTCAACACGCTGCCCTCGATGCGTGAGGCCATCGGTCTCTACACCGCCCTCGGGTTCGAACCGTGTGCGCCCTATGTCGACGAACCGGTGGCCGAGACCCTTTACTTCGGTCTCGATGTCACGACGCGCCCGCCGACGGGTTGATCACGTCGCCGGGGCCCCGGGGACCGATCTCGCCGAGCATCCGGTGGGCGACATCGAAGTAGCGCCGGGGATACCGGACGCGACGGTGCGAGCGGAGCTCGATCGTCGCGACGGTACAACTCCGCCACCATGGTTCGACGATGATCCAAACGGGAAGGGCCGGCCACGACCCTCGAAGTCGAAGCACCGCTCTGGCCCTCACTCCACCCCCGACCACCGGCTCGAACGGGGTGGTGACGACGAGACGGCCGGAACCGGCGGCCACGACGCTCGCCGCTTCGGGAAGACCCGCCCTGACGTCCGCGAACGGGACGAAGACGTGGCGCCGAACCCTCGAATCACGACGAGGGCTTCCGTCGTGGTCCCGTTGGGCCCGGCGACGGCTGAGACGCTGCACGACCTCTCCGCCGGTTCGGGCAATGCGGGACGGGCGGCGATTCGCGCCGGACCCGGTCCGCGTCCGGCGCACCGGCTGTCGTCCACCGACGACGACGGCGGCGGCGGCGGCCGGCTCGACGAGGGGATCGATGATCTCGATTCGCAGCGGCGTGTCGGTCGCGGCCATGCCCGCTCAGCGTAGACGCGCCGCCGGGAACTCTTCGCCGGCCGGCAGCTACGGTGCGTTCCATGCCGTTGACGACTTCACACACGATCGGCCCCTCCGAACCCGCAGTGCGCGACATCACCCTCGGCGAGCTGCTACACGACGCGGCCGACGCCGATCCGGACCGGATCGCGCTCATCGAGGGCATCCCCGACGCGGCGGCCCGCCGTCAGTGGACCTACGCCGAGCTGCGGGACGAGGCGGTACGGACCGCTCGGGCGCTGGCGACCCGCTTCGACAAGGGCGACCGGGTGGCGGTGTGGGCCCACAACATCCCCGAGTGGATGATCCTCGAGCTCGGCTGTGCCCTCGCAGGGGTGGTCCTGGTCACCGTCAATCCGGCCTACCAACGTCACGAGCTGGCCTACGTCCTCCAGCAGTCCCGGTCGGTCGGGCTGTTCGTCGTGCCGGGATTTCGCGGGAACCCGATGCTGTCGGTCGCCGAGGAGCTGCAACCGGAGTGCCCCGAGCTGCGCGAGATCGTCAACTTCGACGACTGGGAGGAGTTCCTCGCGGCCGGAGACGCCTTCGACGGCGAGTTGCCCGATGTCGCACCGAGCGACCCGATGATGATCCAGTACACGTCGGGGACGACGGGGTTCCCGAAGGGTGCGTACCTCCATCACCGTGGCCTGGCCAACAACGCCACCCACACCATGGAGCGCATGCAGCTCTCCGACGGGTGTGTCTTCATCACGACGATGCCGCTGTTCCACACGGGCGGCAGTGTGCTCTGCGCGCTCGGTTCGTTGGCGAAGAAGGCGACCCAGGTGCTCGTCGACGCGTTCGAACCCGGCCTCGTCCTGGAGCTCTTCGACACCTACCGCGGCAGCGCGATGTTCGGCGTGCCGACGATGCTCGTCGCGATGGTCGAACATCCGAACTTCGCGACGACCGAGCTGTCCCAGCTCGAGGGGATCTGCTCCGGAGGTTCTCTCGTGCCCGAGGCCCTGGTGCGAAGGTTCGAGCGCGATCTCGGCGCCCCGTTCACGATCGTCTTCGGTCAGACCGAGAGCTCACCGGTGTCGTCGATGACGAACCCGTCGGACACGATCGAGGACAAGTCGGGCACGATCGGCCCGCCGATGCCCGGTGTCGAGGTGAAGATCATCGACCCGGAGACCGGAGAGACGGTGCCCCTCGGGACCGTCGGCGAGTACTGCGCCCGCGGCTATCTCGTGATGGACGGCTACTACGAGATGCCCGAGCAGACCGCGGAGACGATCGATGACGACGGGTGGCTGCACACCGGCGATCTGGCGGCGATGGACGAGCGCGGTTACTGCACCATCGAGGGCCGGTTGAAGGACATGATCATCCGCGGCGGGGAGAACATCTATCCCCGCGAGCTCGAGGAGTTGCTCTTCTCGCACCCCTCGGTCGGCGAGGTCGCCGTGGTCGGCCTTCCCGACGAGTTGTGGGGCGAGACCGTCGCCGCGTTCGTTCGCCCCGCGCCCGGGTGCTCGGTCGACAAGGCGGAGTTGTTCTCCTACCTGCGGGAGAACCTGTCACCGCAGAAGACACCGACGCGGTGGTTCGAGGTTTCGGAGTTCCCGATGACCGGGTCGGGCAAGATCCAGAAGTTCAAGCTCCGTGAGCAATGGCAGGCGGGCGAGTGGACCGAGCTCTGATCAGCCGCTGAACGAGTACTCGATGCAGGCTCGGGTCCGGCGCCGTTCGTCGAACAGCCCCAGGGAACGAAAGCAGTAGGCCATCCGTTGGGCGACGTCGCGTCCGACGCCGGCATGGCGGGCCAGATCCGCGGTGGTGAACACGGGTGGGAGATCGTCGGGGATCAAGGCGACGAGATCCGCCGGGCCGTCGAAACGACGCCGGTCGAGGATCTCCCGCAGCACCCGATCGGTGGTGCGGAATCCTCCCCGGCCCCGGCGCGCCGTCGGGTCCACCTTCTGGATCCTCGTGACGGAGACCAAGACGGCTTCGAGGCTCAGGTTCGGATGGTCGAGCAGGGTCGGGATGCTGACCAGCTCCTCGAACAGCGAGTGGATCGAACCGCGCTTCGGTGACCTGCGGGGCTTCGCGCCCGGCTTCTCCAGATAGGTCTCCACCGCGATGGGGTGCACGAGCAGGATCCGGTGTTCGCTCAACAGGTGATCGAGCTTTCGGCCCATCGCCGCGAACGACGCCGTCTGGATCTCGATCAACAGATCGCCGCGGTGGATGTCGATCACGAAGCCGTCGAGGGGCACCTCGAACCGATCGCCCGGCTCCGCGTAGTCGGCCTTCAACGCCGCATGCAACGACCCCTCGTTGAGGGTTCCGATGTGAGGTTCGGTCACAGCCGCACGGGTCTCGTGCGACGACAAGACCGACACGACGTTCTCATCGGCAGGATCGTAGACGCCGATGTGATCGGCGCCGGCCCACCAGGCGACGACCCACCCGCCTCGACTACCGTCCGGGGCGAATCCGAGTGGGGAGATCGAGATGGCTCGAATCGATGTGCCGGACGGCGACGGCGACGAGCTGGCGCGCCTGTGGGGGGTGAATCCCGTGATGGGCGGGGTGGCCGGCACCTTCGCGATGGCCGCCTACGAACACTCTAAGGTGGCGGTTCGCGAGCGCGAGTTGGTTCGCATCCGCATCGCCCAGATCAACGAGTGCCCCATTTGACTGAGCACCCGCGCTTCGCAGTTGGCGGAGCAGGGGCTCAGCGAAGACGACTACGCCGAGGTCGCGAACTGGGAGACATCTGATCGGTTCACGCCCCGCGAGCGCGTCGCGATCGAGTACGCCGACCTCTTCGGTCGCGACCATCTCGCCATGGACGACGATTTCTGGTCCCGCCTGCGCGCCGAATGGGCCGACGACGAGATCCTCGACCTGTCGGTGTTGTTGGCCAACTTCTTGGGCCTGGGTCGCCTCACCCAGGTGCTCGATCCCCACATCAGCTGCCCGCTCGAGATCTGAACACCCCGCCCGCGCGTGAGTCGATCTGCTGTAACGTCGGGCACCATTCAGAAAAGAGAGAAGCGGCGCGCCCCGAACAGTCGTCAACGGAATCGGGTTGTCCTACGAGATCAGCGGGCATGGTCCGCCCGCGGTGTTGGTCTGTGGCACCGGGCAGCCGTCGTCGATGTGGGGCGACCCGATGCTCGAGATGTTGGCGACCGCGGGGTGTTCGGTCGTCCGGTTCGAGAACAGAGGAATGCCACCGTCGGACTGCCCCCCGCCTCCATGGACAGCCGCCGACATGGCAGCCGACACGATCGGGCTGATCGAGCAGCTCGAGTTGGAGCCGTGTCATGTCATCGGGGCGTCGCTCGGAGCGATCATCACCCAGAGTGTGGCGCTCGCCCGGCCAGACCTCGTCCGCTCGGCGACCCTCATTGTCGGCGGTGGCAACTTCTGCAGAAGCGCCGCGCTTCAGCTGCGAGGCCAGGTCGATCTGCTGGCCGGGGGGATCGAGTTCCCACCCGCGATGCAGCAGCGAAACCTCCTGGAAGCGATCTTGACCCCGGCCCAGCTCCAGGACGACGGCATGGTCGACATGGCGCTCGACCTCGCCGGGGAGCTCGTCTCGTCGTTCGGGTCGGGCGGTCAGCACGGCCAACTCCATGCCGACGCTGTCTGGGCCGAGGAGGATCATCTCGCAGAGTTGGCCGGGATGCGCCCGCCCTGCCTCGTCATCGCATCCGAACACGACCCCTATTTCCCACCGAGCCGACTCCGAGAAGCCGCGGCGACGATCCCGGACTCCCACTACGTCGAGATCGCGGGAGCACCACACGTCGGGGTCGATCCCACGATGACCGTGCAGCTCAATGACGCGATCTCGAGCTTCATCCAGGCTCACTGATCACCCGCTCCCGCCGCGCACGGCCCACGTGTCACCGTCGATGCCGAGCAGCATCGCGTCGCCGAAGCTGAGGAAGCGGTAGCCGGCGGCCAGAGCCTCGGCGTAGAGGTCACGCCAGCGGGGGCCGACGAACGCGTCGACGAGGCACAGCAGGGTGGAACGGGGCAGATGGAAGTTGGTCATCAACACGTCGACGACCTGCCAGTGGTAGGGGCGACGGATGAAGATGCGGCTACGGCCCTCGGACTCGCCGGTGGTTGCCCAGGTCTCCAGCGCCCGCACGGTCGTCGTGCCGACCGCGACGACACGTTCGGCCGTCTCGATCCTGGCGATCGTGTCGGCCGGCACCGAGTACCACTCGCTGTGCATCACATGGTCGTCGAGTCGGTCGACCTGAACCGGGCGGAAGGTGTCGAGCCCGACTGCGAGCTCGACGGTGGCGATCTCGATCCCACGATCCCGGAGCCGGGCGAGCACGGTGTCGGTGAGGTGGAGGCCGGCGGTGGGAGCCGCGGCCGACACCGGCCGGTCGGCGAAAACGGTCTGGTACCGCTCAGGGTCGTCGATCTGGTTCTCGATGTAGGGCGGCAGCGGCGGCAGGCCGACCTCGTGGAGCACCTCGAGCAAGACCCGGTCGCCCGGGTCGAGCCGTACCCGACGGCGGCCCTCGCCGAGATCCTCGCCGATCTCGACCGAGAGCCCGGCGGCGGTGACGACGGATCCCGGCCCCAACCTCTTCGACGGACGAACCAGGGCCTCCCAGCGCCCGTCGTCGTGCTCCTCGAGCAACAGCACCTCGACCGCGCCGCCGGTGTCGCGCCGCAGCGGCAGCCGGGCGGGGAGCACGCGAGTGTCGTTCACCACCAACAGGTCGCCGGGTTCGAGCAGCTCGGGAAGGTCGCGAACGAGCCGGTGGTCGGCGCCGTCGCCCCGGTCGACCAGGAGCCGGGCCCCGTCGCGTTCGACGAGTGGGGTCTGGGCGATCGACATCGGCGGCAGGTCGTAGTCGATGTCGTCGAGTGTCTGCGGCGGCTCCTCCACGAGCGCGCCTACGAGTCGGTGTCGAACAGCCCCGGGGCCGTCGGCGCGGCGGGGGGCGCGGTCATGCCCATGTGGTCGTACGCCGCCGGAGTGGCGACGCGGCCCCGCGGTGTGCGCATCAGCAGGCCCTGCTGGATCAGGTAGGGCTCGTAGACGTCCTCGACCGTCTCGGTCGGCTCGCTCACACTGATGGCGAGGGTGGACAACCCCACCGGTCCCCCGTTGAACCGGCGACAGATCGCGTCGAGCACGGCTCGGCTCGCCTTGTCGAGACCGAGGGTGTCGACGCCGAAGAACTTCAGGCCATCGGCCGCGACCGCTGCGTCGATGTGGCCGTCGCGCTCGACCTCGGCGTAGTCGCGCACCTGCCGCAGCAGCCGGTTGGCGATGCGCGGGGTGCCCCGCGACCGCCGGGCGATCTCCCAGGCGCCCTCGTCGGTGATGTCGACGTCGAGGATTCTGGCCGCGCGCAACGCGATCAGCTGGAGGTCGTCGACGTCGTAGTAGTCGAGGCGGGCGACCAGACCGAACCGGTCGCGCAGCGGACCGGTGATCAGACCGGTCCTCGTCGTCGCACCGACCAGCGTGAACGGCGACAGGTCGAGCGGGATCGAACGGGCCGCCGGACCCTTGCCGAGGACGACGTCGATGCGGAAATCCTCCATCGCCGGATAGAGCACCTCTTCCACCGGACGGGGCAGACGATGGATCTCGTCGATGAAGAGCACGTCGCCGTCCTCGAGCTTCGAGAGGATCGACGCCAAGTCACCGGCCCGTTCCAGCGCCGGGCCGGACGTGACCTGGAGGTGGGTGTTCATCTCCGCGGCGATGATGTTGGCGAGGGTGGTCTTGCCCAACCCGGGCGGCCCGGCGAACAGCAGGTGGTCGGCGGCTTCGCGGCGTTTCGCCGCGGCGCCGAGCACCACCCCCAGGTGGCCCTTGAGCTCGGCCTGGCCGACGAACTCGTCGAGGGTGCGCGGGCGAAGCCCCGGCTCGTCGACGATCTCCTCTTCGGTCTCCGACGGCGACAGCAGTTCCTCACGCATCTCAGACTCCCGAGGCCAGTCGGCGCAGCGCTTCCTTCAGGAGGTCGCTGGTCGCGCCCTCGTTGGGCAGGTCGCTCAGCACCGCGTGGATCTCGTCGGCCGCGTATCCCAGGCCTTCGAGCGCGGCCCGCAGGTCGGCCCGGGCGCCGCCCGCAGCCGACGACGCCGAGCCGTCGTCGTGGATCGCGATGACCGGGCCATCGGGAAGGTCGAGCTTCGACTTCAACTCCATCACCAGGCGAGCCGCGGTCTTCTTGCCGACGCCGGGCACGAGGCACAACGCGGCGACATCGTCTTCGGCGACGGCGACCCGCAACGCGTCGGGGCCGTGCACCGACAGGATCGCCAGGCCGAGCGCGGGCCCCACACCGTGGGCGCTGATCGACAGCTCGAACACCCGGCGTTCGTCGACGGTGGCGAATCCGTAGAGCGTCTCGCTGTCCTCACGAACCGCGTGATGGGTGTGAACGAAGACCTCGCCGTCGATTCCTCCGATGGTGACCGACGTGGACGGTGTCACCTGCACCCGGTAGCCGACGCCGGCGACCTCGATCAACAGCTCGCCGTCGGGGCCGCGATCGAGCAGGGTGCCTCGTAGCGATCCGATCATCGTCGTCCTCCTGCGGTTGTTCTGATGGGATTCGCGGGCACCCGGGCCAGGTGACACAGGGCGACCGCGATCGCATCGGCGGCATCGGCGGGAGCCAGCCGTTGCGCGAGCCCGAGCAGAGTCTGCACCATCCGCCCGACCTCGTCTTTGTCCGCACCGCCCCATCCGGCAACCGATTCCTTGACCTCGTTCGGGGAGTACTCGATGACGTCGCATCCCGCCGTCGCCGCCTCGGCCATCACGATCCCGCTGACCATCCCCACCGACATCGCCGTCGAGACGTTGTGTTGGAACAGCACCCGTTCGATCGCGACGACCTGCGGGGCGAAGTCGCGGATCAACGCTCGGATCTCCTGTTGCATCTCCGCGAGCCGCACGGGGCGCGCCGTGCGCGGATCGGTACGAATGACCCCGGCGGCGACGGCTCGGGGCTTTCGGCCGTGTTCGACACAGCCGTAGCCACACCGGGACAGGCCCGGATCGATTCCCAATACGAACACACGTACGACCCTAGTCAACTTCGTGGGCCGGGCATGGCACCCTTGCGGCGTGTCCCGCCCCCTCCGGATCTCCCTCGCCTCCCTGGTCGTGCTCATCGTCGTCGTCGGGGTGCTCACCGAAAGCTGGTTCGTGACTCCCCGCACGGACGATCCGGGGACCGCCGATGCGATCTTCGTGCTCGGCGGTGGCGGGGCGCGCGTCGACTACGCCCTCGACCTGGTCCGCGACGGGGTGGCCGACGATGTCGTGTTCGCCTCGGCCTTCGTCGACGCACGACAGCGTTGGGTCGTTCGGCCCTGCAACGACAACCGCCCCGAACACCTCCCCGATGCCGCGGTGATCGAATGCATCGAACCGTTGCCGGGCACGACCCGAGGCGAGGCCCGTCTCCTTCGCGACCTCGCCGACGACCGGGGCTGGGAATCGGTGGTCGTCGTCGCGAGCACCGACCAGATCACCCGGGCCCGCCGTCTGATCGGGCGATGTTGGGACGGCGACGTTCGCCTCGTCGGCCCCCCGCACGACCAGGCGTGGCCGGCGAGGGCGGCCTACGAATGGGGAGCCGGACTCAAGGCCACGGTGCTGCGGGGCTGCTGAGCACTACAGCGACACCGGAAGCTGCCGATACGGGCATGGTGACTTCCCTCCCGAACAGCCCGGTCGAGTCCGCCGTATCGCTTCGCGGCGTCGCCAAGTCCTTCAACGGCGTCGTGGCGCTCGACGATCTCGAAGTGATCGCCCCCGACGGACGCATCACCGTCCTGCTCGGCCCGAACGGGGCGGGCAAGACGACGGCCATTCGCATCGTGACCGGCGCGATGTCACCGGATGGCGGCACCGTTCGTACCCTGGGCCTCGATCCGGCGACCGACGGCGAGGAGGTCCGCCGGGCCTGTGGGGTGGTCTCCGCCAAGCCCGCCCTCTACGACCGCCTGTCGGGCACCGACAACCTGCGCTACGCGGCCGAGCTCCACGGCGTCGACGAACGGATCATCGATGCCCGCATCCACGCGGCGGCGGGGCGGTTCGGGATCAGCCACGCCCTCGATGCCCAGGTCGGCGGTTTCTCGACCGGGATGAAGACCCGGCTCGCGCTGGCCCGCTCGGTCCTGCACGAACCCCGTCTCCTGCTCTTCGACGAACCGACCTCGGGTCTCGACCCCGAATCGGCCCAGGCGGTTCTGCAGCTCATCCGCGAGATGACCGACGATGGCCACACCGTCGTGATGTGCACTCATCATCTCGTCGAGGCCGAAGGGCTCGCCGACCATGTCGTCGTGCTCGATGCCGGCACCGACCTCGTGTCGGGGCGTCCCGAGGATCTGATCCGCCGCTACTGGCCGGAGGATCGCGTCGACGTCGCGACCGAGGGGGGCGCCCCGCTCGACGACCTGGCCGTCATCGCCGGGGTGCGGCGGACCGAACCGCTGACCGCTGGTGTCCGGGTCGTGCTCGAGGATCCGAGCGTGACCCCCGATGTCGTGGAGGCTCTCGTTCGGGCCGGTCATCGGGTAACCCGCATCGTCCCCCACGAACCGACCCTCGAGGAGCTCTACTTCGCGGTCCGTCGCTCATCGAGAGACCTCGGCGAGTCCCTGCCCGAGGAGGTCGGTCGATGAACTGGTCACGAACCCTCACGGTCGCCCGCACCGACGTCCGCCAACTCGTGTTGGCCAAGGACTTCTGGATGCCGATGGGCATCCTCGGCAGCATCTTCTTCGTCGTCGTGCCCCTGATCCTGCTCTTGAGCATCACCTCGCTCGGCGACGTGGCGGCCGTGCAGAACATCGCCGACACCCTCGATCTTCTCCCGCAGCAGGCCCAGGAGCAGATCCGGGGTGACACACCCCAGGGCCGCACCTCGTATGCCCTCGCGGTGTTCCTCTTCGCGCCGATGGCCGTCGTGGTCCCGCTCACGATCTCGACGGCGGTCGGCGCCGCGTCGCTCGTCGGCGAGCGTGAGCGGGGCACCGGCGAGTTCCTCGCCCACTCCCCTGCGGGAACCAAGGAGATCTATCTGGGCAAGCTGCTCGCCAGCCTGCTGCCCGGCTACTTCACCACGATGGTCGGCTTCACCGCCTACTCCCTAATCGTCAACCTGATCGTCGGCCCCGAGGTCGGCGGCTGGTTCTTCCCCACGACCCAATGGTGGCTGCTCATGTTGTGGGTGCTGCCGGGGTTTCTGCTCATCGGGCTGTCGCTCGTGTTGCGGCTCTCGGGCCGGGTCAGGTCCACGGCCGCCGCCCAGCAGGCCTCGGGCCTCATCACCTTGCCGCTCATCGCGGTCTCCTACGCCCAGGCGTCGGGCGCCATCTACGGCACGCCGACCACCACGATCGTCATCGGCGCGATCGCCTGGTCGATCGGTGTCGCGTCGACCTGGCGGGGCATGAGCGCGGTCAAGCGTCAGCGACTGCTCGGTGTCGCCGACGGCGTCTGAGCCCCGCTCGTCGACTGCGGGCTACTCCCGGGCGAGCTGGGTCATCCCGGCGGCGTCGTGGTCGACGTCTTGGTCGTGGTCCATGTCGACGGTCACTCGACGCATCGTCCCGGTGAACACGAACGGCGCCTCGTAGGCCCCGACCGGGCTCGACCGGTCGAGGCCGATGTCGAGCCCCGAGAAGGAGACCATCGTGAAGAACGTGTCGGCGGTCTCCATCGATCCGACGTCGACACCGTCGATCGACAGGGTTCCGATTCCGATGCCGTCGCGTCGCTCCAGCCGGAAACCGAGCTCGTGACGACCCGGCTCGACCGGTCGATCCGATCGCACCACCTGATGCGACCCGCCGATGTTGAGGTCGTGGACGAGATGGTCGCCGTCGAGGTACAGCGAGTAGCCGCTGGTGGCGTCGCCGTGGGCGATCAGCACCCCTTCGGCTCCGCCCGCCGGGATCTCGACGTCGGCCACGATCCGATAGCTGCGTGAGCGCACGTCGGGCGCCACGTCGGTCGGGAGGTGCCCCATCCCCGCCCAGAACTCGTAGTGGGTGCGTTCGCCGTGGACCCGGGCCGCGTTCTGCGCGAAGCGCTCGCCGAACCGGTCGTCGAGCGGCAGCACCTGATGCGCCTCGGCTTCCTTCCACCATCGTTCGATCATCGACGCGAGCCGCTCGGGCTGCTCGGCCGAGAGGTCGTGGACCTCGTTGAAGTCCTCGTCGAGGTGGTAGAGCTCCCACACGTCGTCGTCGAGGGGTGTGCCCGGCGCGTGGTAGGCCACCGCCTTCCAGCCATCGAGCCAAAGGCCCCGATGGCTGAACATCTCGAAGTACTGGACCTGTTTTCCCGTCTCGGCGCCCGGATCGGCGAACGAAGCGAGGAAGCTGGTGCCCTCGATCGGCTGCTGGGGCACGCCGTTCACCTCCGCCGGCGGGTCGAGGTCGAGCAGCTCGAGCAGAGTGGGCACGAGATCGCTCGCGTGGGCGAACTGATGACGCAACCCTCCGGCATCGGCGATTCCGGTCGGCCACGAGATCACCAGCGGATCACGAACCCCGCCACCATGGGTGTTCTGCTTGTAGCGCTTCAGCGGGGTGTTCGCCGCCATCGCCCACCCCCACGGGAAGTTGCTGTGGGTGTCGGGCCCCCCGATGTCGTCGAGCCGGGCGAGCTTGTCGGCGACCGATTCGGCGATCATGTTGTAGGGCCCCATCGCGTTGACGAACCCCAACGGACCGCCTTCTTGTGAGGCGCCGTTGTCGCTGAGAACCAACACCAGGGTGTTGTCGAGGTCGCCGACCCGTTCGAGGTGATCGACGATCCGGGCCAACTGTCGGTCGGTGTGGTCAAGCATCGCCGCGTAGGCGGCCTGGAGCCGCTGGGCCACCCGCTGCTGGTCGGCGGGGAGCTCCTCCCACGGCTTCACCCCCGGGTTGCGCGCGGGCAACACGGTGCCCGGCGGCACGATTCCCATCTCGATCATCCGGTCGAGGCGGCGCCGGCGCGCCGCGTCCCAGCCGTCGGCGAACATGGGGTCGTACTCGTCGATCAGTGCCGTGTCGACCTGATGGGGGGCATGACAGGCCCCGGGGGCGAAATAGGCGAACCACGGCGTGTCGGGAACCGTGGCGCGATGTTCGGCCAGCATGCGAATCGTCTCGTCGGCCAGGTCCTCGGTGAGGTGGTACCCATCGGCGAACGTGGCCGGGGGTGCCACATGGGTGTTGTCACGCACGAGCTCCGGGGCGTACTGATCGGTCTCGGCGTCGAGGAAGCCGTAGAAGCGGTCGAAGCCCCGGGCCAGCGGCCATCCGTCGGTGGGCCCACCCGGTCCGGTCTCGTAGAGCGGGGTGACGTGCCACTTGCCGACCATGTAGTTGCGATAGCCGTGGGCCCGCAACATCTCGGCGATCGTTCCCGCACTTCTCGCGATCTTGCCCCGGTAGCCGGGGTAGCCGCTGTCGAAGTTGGCCAGGCATCCGACGCCGACCGAGTGGTGGTTGCGCCCCGTCAACAGTGCGGCGCGAGTGGTGGAGCACATCGCGGTGGTGTGGAACCCGGTGTAGCGCAGGCCGCGCTCGGCCAAGCGATCGATCGTGGGCGTGGCCGCATCGCCGCCATAGCAACCGAAGTCGGAGAAGCCCACGTCATCGAACAGCACCATCAAGATGTTGGGCGCACCCTCGCGGGGACGCGGCGGATCAGGCCAGTGCGGTGTCGACTCCGCGACGGTTCGACCGATGACGAAATCTGTTGACATCCGCTGAGCATTCCACGACCGCGACGCCGGAACCATCACCGACCGCACTGTCCGAGGGTCAACCATCATCGTCGTCAGGCGGGGGCGGACCCCGACGAGCTCGTTCGCCGCGACGACGGCCCTTCTTGCGGTTGTGGCAGCCGCACAGAAGCTCACCGTTGGCCTCGGATATGTCGCCCTCGGGGTAGGGCACCACATGATCGACATCGCACTCGCGGGTCGGGGAATCACAGGGGGGAGCCTGGCACTCGCGATCGCGAAGCTCGATCGCCTCGCGCAGAAGCCCGGAGAAGAAGCGGGTCTTCCTCGAGATCGAGAGCACGGTGTCGGGGCCATCGAAGACCACCTTGAGAATATCGGAGTCGAGTACGACTCGGGCCACGGCGCCCGGCGACAACACCGTGCCGTCGAGAAGCGGCGACCGGCCCCGTCAACATGTCGAGGCCCATCATGATGTTGACGACCGGCTGCGACCCACTCCCCTCCCCACCTGCGCCGCGCCGACCGAGATTCGCGAGGGCGTCGGCTCGGCGCTGACCCGCCCGGACACCGACTACACGCCGGCGTCGGGAACCGTGACCTTCTCCCCCGGCGAGACCGCCGCGGAGATCGAGGTCGCCATCGTCGGCGACCTCGACCCCGAGACGATCGAGCTCCTCGTTGTAGCGTTCTCCAAGCCGGCCAACGCCGGCATCGGTGGTTTCCACGGACTGGGATTCGACGCGATCATCGACAACGACGGTCGCCCCTGTCCACCACTGCGGAGTTCAGGCCAAAAGGCGGTGCAGCATCGTGACCAACGTGGCCCGATCCGCACCCACGTCGGGCCCGAAGCGACCTCCGGGCAAACCCGTGGTCACGTCCTCCTCCTCGGCCCACGTCGCCGGCACCGTGAAGTACCGACCCGGGGCGGTGTCGGAGAACGGATTCGAACCGACCGGATCCGGTCGACCCGACCAGCGCCACAACACCGCCACGATGTGCCCCCGCGTCGCCCGCGCGTCGGGCTCGAACGTCGTCGGCGACGTCCCCATCACGATCCCGTTCGCGTACGCCCACCTCAACGCCGCGCCGTAGTAGCGATCGAGATCCACATCGGTGAACGGCACCCCCGACGACACCACTGGCGAACCCGCCGCCCGCCACACCATCGTGATCAACTGGGCCCGATCCAAGTCCTCATATGGCCCGAAGCGGGCGTCGCCGAGACCGGTGGTGATTCCGAGACCACCGGCCCAGCCCACCGCCTCGGAGAACCACTCACCCGGTCCCACGTCGGCGAACTCCACCCCGGCCAGCACCGCGGCCGGTTCGACCACCGCCACGATCGTTCCCGGCGTGTGAGCGAAGGTGAGCGGCCGATCGAAGATCAACGACCCGAACCCGGCGATCGCGGCGAACTCTTCGGTGGGCCCACCCGGATCGATCACCACCACATCACCGACCTCGAACCAACCCTCACCCGCGCCCACGCCGATCTCCGCTCGGTCCACGATCGGCGCCCGGTCCGCTCCGGACGCGGTTGCCCCGCTCAGAACCGTCAGGGGCAACAAGGTCGTACCGACGACCTCGGGGAACTCGAACGGCGTCCATCCGGCCTCAGGTGTCCACTGCTCGTAACCACCGAGTGACAGTCCCCGCAGGATGATCGCGTCGTCGCTGCGGTCAAAGGGCAACGTGCACGCGCCGGCCGCCTGGAGGCTCAACCCGCCCGCAGGGCCGGCATTGGCGCACTCCGAGTCGATCAGGAACACGGTGCGCGGGCTCATCACACTCGCCGGATCGTCGAATTCGTGCTGATCGAAGTCCACCGTGTTCGGCTCCGGGGACAGCCAGCTCACCTGCGACCCGCGAATGTAGAGGTGGATCGCGTCGGCGGGGTTCTGGCCCTGGAAGGCCGACATCCGGGGATCGAGGCGGGTCGCCCTCGGCTGCGACTTCGGAATCCAGGTGTAGAGCGCCTCGGATCCCTCGACATAGTAGGAGTGATCCGCGATGTACGACGCCCGGCCGGCGGCGTTGTTCCACGTAGACGACTCCGCATGCTCGAATCCGAGTGCACGGCCCTCCTGGTAGAAGCGAATCCGCTGCGCCTCGGTCAATGTGGAGAAGTCGGGCGATGCGACCACGATCGGGTCGATGTCACCGGTGAACGGCTTCATGCCCCTGCCCTGATCGACCCGAGGGGTGTACGAGGTCGGGTTGCCGGCCGCGTCGCGCGTGATGATCGGATCGAACGGCACCTCACGGGTGAACCCACCGCCGTTTCCGTCCGGCGCCAGTGACCGGCCATTGCGGACGTTGTCGACGAAGTTGAGCGGCGCGCCTTCGAACGGTGCAGGCGCGGTGCCTCTCGCCCCCCACTGCTGATACTTGAACCGTTCGCTCGTCGAGAAGTCCCGTGGCCCATCCGGGTTGGACCTCACACGGGGTTTCCCGTACCACTCGTCCATGCGGGTGTAGTAGCGGCTGATGATCTTGGCCTGTTCCTCCTCGCTCAGCCCAGCGATGTCGGCGAGCAGATCCTCCTTCGCCGGTGGCTTGGAGATCATCGCCGTGTCGAGATCGTCGGGGAACCCCAGATAGCGGGAGTCGATGTCGCTGATGTTCTTCGCCTTAACGTCGAAGATCTTGCCGTAGTGGGTCCCGGCCTCGATCTTGGCGATCGAACCGGGACCCCGACGCCGTACACCGATCACGATTCCCCATTCGTCCACGAACGCCTGCACCCGGGCGTCCATCGCATCGTCGATCCCCCAGAGGGACCGCCGCAGCCCCCGGGTGAGGAACGACCCGGTCGGGATGTTGGTGACATCCACGCGGGTGCCGAGCGCCGCGAGTTCGTCGGCGATCCTGGCATCGTTGATCTCAAGCGCGGTCCGGGAGAGCCTGACCTCGCGGCCGAGCTTGCACAGACCACCGAGGATCGGCACCGCGATCGTGTCGGCGTTCTCGCCGAGCAAGCGGGCGATCCGGTCGACGATCGCGAGCTGATCGCCGGCCGCCACCTCGGCGGCCATGTCCTCGTGCCACCTTCTCCAGGACTCGCGCACGAACGTGTCGGCTTCGCGCACGGTCATGTTGAGATCGCTCACCAGCGTCTGCGCGAAGAACAACTCGAAGGCGCCGCGGTCCTCGGAGCTGAGATTCGCATACGTCGTGACGACGTACTCGGCGTACTTCTGCATGCCCGCCACCACCGCGCGGCCGAGGTTGTCGGGGTTGATGGGCGACAGCGCCCAGAACAGCGCGACGACGCTCTTCACGAGTTCGGCGATCGTCTCGATGAAGACCTTGGAGAACCGCCACACGATGTCACCGGCCCCGGGGGCCACGGGTACCGGCTCACGGATGTCGACGCGCACGAGGAACTCCTCGGAGCCGTCGGCGATCAGCTTCTCGTCGTCGGTCATGGGCGTACGGGTGTCGTCGTCCTCGATGATGGAGACGCTCGGTCGATAGGTGACCATGCTGCGGGTCGCGCCGCTTCCCAGGGTCCGCACCGGCGCGACGAAATCGATCTCCTCGCCCGGTCGCAGGATTCGCACCATGCCCACGGCGCACTCGGGGTCCAGCAGCACCGATCCATCGGGGATGGGCACGCCGAGGCCGGCGTTGCGCTCGAGTCGGGGGATGAGGGTGACCTCGAGGGTCTTGTCGGCGCTGCGGTTCTCCATCGTGCCGATCACCCGCCATCCGGCACTTCCCACGACCCAATCGCCCGCCGCCCCGCCGGGTCCGGGGCCGACCGTTGAGTTGTCGACCTCGGCCCTGAAGAAGAACAGGACGTCCGTGCGGATCTCCAGGAGGTAGTTGCCCAAGCCGCGCACCCTGATGTTCGGATCACTGGTCCCGACGCCGAGCGCCAGAACCTCGAGGTCGACGGTGCCGTCGTCGAGCGCGACGCCGGTCATCTTGAACGTCTTCGTCTCACCCGACAGGAGGGTGCCGAGATCGACGTCGTCCACCGGGGCCGGCGCCGGCGGGTTGCCACCGGCGTCGAGCTCGCCGTAGACGAACGGGAGATAGTCGACATCGTCGACCGGCCTGTCGCGAAACAACGGGTTGTCGATCTCGACGGTGACATCAATCGGGTCGGGCAGCGGGTTCGTGACGGCCACCGTGACCGTGAGCTCCTGGGGCGTCGGCCCGTCATCGTTCTCGTCGAGATCGATCTCCGGAGGATCGGTGCTCACCACCACCTCGAGCTGACCGATCCGGCCGTTGCGTTCGGCGGTGACCGGGCCGGCCGGCCGGCCCGGTCGAAGGCCATGGCCGTGCTCTCCAACCGGAACGAACCGGGCCGACCCGCCGTCACCTCGAATGCGAACGAGACCGGGGCGCCACCCGGCTCGAGCTCGAGATCGGCCGGGATGTCCGGTGTCGGACCCGACGTCAACGTCATCGAGCCGGTTGGCACCAGCGGATCTCCCACGAACTCCACACCGGTCAGGTTGCCGACACCCTCCGTCGCCACCAGCCTCACCTCGACCGGCACCACATCGCCTTCGTCGAGCAGCAACGGATCCGGAGGCAGAACCAGAGCGATCCCCAGCTGCGGTGCTTCCACCTCCACCACCACACTCGTCGAAGCCTGCACGTCCTCCTCGTCGGTGACCGTCAACGTGACGGTATAGGTTCCCGGCTTCGTGTAGGTGTGAGCGGCGACCGCCGAGGTTGCCCCCGCGGTGCCGTCGCCGAAGTCCCACTGGTACCGAAGCGGTCCACCGTCGGGATCCTCCGATGCGGACCCCACGAACTGGTACTCGCCGGGGCCGAACCGACCTGGCTCGTCGATCACCGCAACGGGGCCCCGGTCGCCCAGGTCGGTGTACCAGACCTCGAAGGTGAGCGCCCGAAACTCAGCCTCGCGGATGGCGTTGGCGGCCGCGATTGCGGCCTGGCGCTCGGGCGTGGAGCCGCAGCCGGTCCCGGAACCACCCAATGTGAGGTTGACCCGGTTTGACGGACTGATTGCGTGGTTCAGGGTGTGGGTGGGGGTGTGATGGTGTAGTTCCATTCGCCGTGCCAGCTGTGTGCTCGGATAGGTATCTGGGACATCTGGGCGTCGGTGATCTTGACGCCTTTGGGGTACCAGGTGTTGTCGTAGGT
>JAJRXC010000052.1 GCA_024276495.1 Actinomycetes bacterium | reverse complement strand
GACTCTCCACCGGTCAGGGGCTGTGTGTAGACAGCGGGCATCATGCACGCCATCACGCTCCGACCGGTGGAACCTCAAGCCTCAACTGCAGCCGTCACCCCTTGAACTCGCCCAGCACCACGACCGGTGGATGCTCACCTACCCGCGCGGCCCCTAAGAATCGGCTTCGTTCCTCCGATGGTGAGGCATGGCAAAAGCGGCAACGAAGACGAAATGGAAGAGCCGTGCGGTCACCCGACTGATCGAGGCCGGCTCGATGACCGAGTGTGCGCACTGTGAGGAACGGGTCAAGTTCAAGGCCCGCGAACGTCATAAGCAGGTGATCTGCAACGTGTACATCGACGGCCGCTGGGATCACGTGGAGCACTACCACGAGCCCTGCTACAAGGAGGCCGGCCGGCCCTTCGGCAAGCCCGTCGACTGAGTTTCGACGACCAGGCGGCCTCTATCGGGCCGACAGCTCGAAGTTCGATCCGACCCAGACCGAAACCGTCGCACACCCCTGGCTCTCCACCAACGTGTCGAGAGCGGCGCTCGATACACGCTCTCCTCCGGCGATCACCGGGAACGTGACCGTCAGCACGACGTCCTGCGGGCTGCAGCGTGGCATCGCGAGGGCAATGGTTCTCGACCGTCCTTCGAAGGTCGTGACGCCTTCCGGAAACTCCAACGTCGCGAGCGCCAGCGGTAGCTGTCCCGCCGAGGCGACCGACTGCACATAGGCGCCGATGTCGACGAGAATCAGCCGGGTCTCTATCGTGTCATCGCCGACGACGTCGAGGGAAATTACCTCGCCGGACTCATCGGTGATCGGAGAGTCGGTCCTCTCGGTTATCTGGGTCGAACAAGCCGCCAGCGCCATGGCCATCGCAAGAGTCGATGCCACGACGACTTTGATCCCGAACACACCGCGACTACCCGCTCCGAAACGGCCTCCACGGTCAGCGGATCTGGGTCACCCGCCCACTCGAACCCCATCCGGTATCCGCCGTCAGAACCTCGGCATCGACTCGCTCGGCGAGGGCCAGACACAGCCGATCGGCCAGCGACATGCCCTCACCGCGCCGCCAGCGACGGGCGGCCCACTCCGCGTCGTCAGCCGAAACCGGCTCGATCCGAACGCCATAGCTAACCAGTAGCGCCCGAACGAGGTCCCAATCGCGGTCCGCGCCGAGCACCTTCTGTGCCACCTCGGACCAATTCGCGGCCCCACACGAGGCCTCATTGCCAAGCGCCTCCTCGACGACGCCGGCACCCGGTTCGTCCTGCACGAACGCCAAGATGGCCGACGCATCGAGCACCACCGTCACCGCTCGTCCTCCTGCTCCGCCACCCGACGCCGATCGGCGAGGAGTTCCGACACGAGGTCGAGCCCGGACAACTCGTCGCGGACGCGGGCGCGCAGCTGTTTCCTCGTCAGGAACACGAGACCATCGGGCGTTTCCAGCAGAACAAGCGGGGTGCCCTCGACGAGTCCGGCCCGCTCGCGTACGTCGGCCGGCACCACGATACGGCCCCGATCTCCCACCACGACGGTATGTGTCCCACTCATACGATGACTGTACCACTGAACTCCGATTGGTGGGATATCGAAGGGGCGCCGTTGTCGGCGCGGCCATGATGGCGCGGTGACGATCGAACTGGCGCGGGCGGCATTCGCGAAGGTCGGCGATACCAGCGATGTCGTTCCGTTGGCCCGCGGCATGAGTTCCGAAGCATGGTTGACTTTCGTCGATGGAAATCAGTTTGTTGCCCGGATACCGACGCCGGGAACCCACCGTCGTCAGCCTCGGTACCGATCGGAACAGGGCATCAATCGAGCGCTCCGCTCCCGCGGTGTTCCCGCCGCTGATCTCCGCGTGCATGTGATCGACGGCGTCGTCTGTACCACTGCGACCCGTCTGCCCGGCGACCCGGTCCTCCCCGAGCACTGGGATGACAGATTCGTGGCCGAGATCGCTCCCGGTGCCTCGTACACACCGATCTTCACCCTGACCACCTCCTTCGCGACGACAGGGGAAGGCTCGGCGGTCTCCTCGACTACGGCGACGCGTTCATCGGCGCGGACGGCTCCTCGGCGTTGCGTTCGCGCTCTACAAGCTCGACAAGACGCCGACTCGATCCGACGTGATCGAACGGGTCGCCAGCATGCTCTAAGGGGTTGAGCGGATAGGTGGTCAGGTTGGGCTCCATCGGTCTCGGTAGGTGAGGAGTTTGCCGATGATCAAGATGGTGGTGGCGAGGCAGAGGGCGGCGTGTCGGTGTTTCGTTTTGCGGTCGGTGTTGCGGCGGAG
>JAJRXC010000051.1 GCA_024276495.1 Actinomycetes bacterium | reverse complement strand
GGCTCGGCCACCTCCGCTTCCCCGGCATCGAACAGGCGATCAGCAGCAGCGTTTCCCATACCGCCATTCTTTTACATTTCCGGGCTCATCGCGAATCGAGCCAGCACACCCACATGGCGGTTACTGACCCACGCTCCTAGCCCTGTGATCAGGGGCATGGTTCCTCCTGGGAGATTGGGGACTCGACGGAGGAAGGCGCCCTGGGCGAGCCAGACGCGACACGAATTCTGGTGGTGCAGGGCTGCACCGGCGACTGCACCGGATCGTGGTGCAGCGCTGCACGAGAAGCGGAGGTGGTGTCAGCCATCCAGCACGGTGCCTATGTTGCCGGCGGCCTGCTCGTCGGCGTGGTGGACGAAGTGGGCGTAGATGTCGAGCGTTGTGGAGGCGTCGGCATGGCCGAGGCGACCGCTCACCGTTCGCACGTCGGTGCCGCTCGCCAGCAGCGCGGTGGCGTTGAAATGGCGCAGGTCGTGCAGTCGCACGCCCGGCAGACCACATCTTTCGCGCAGGCGGGTGAACGACAGCGACACGTAGTCCGGTCGCCAGGGCGACGAGTGGTCGGGCTCATGGGAGAAGACGAACGCATCGGGCCCGAGGTCGCCGCCGCAGCGTTCGATGAAGTCGGCGACCGCGGTCCGGTGTTCGAGGAGGATGCCGATCGTGCCTGAGTCCAGGGTCAACCGACGTTCGGCGTGTGTTTTGGTGTCCTTCTCGAGCACTCCCCGGGTGCGGCTGTTGACGATGCTTCGCCGGATCGTCATCGTGCCCGCGTCCAGGTCGAGGTCTTCCCAACGCAGCGCGCACAGCTCGCCACGGCGGGCGCCGGTCGCTGCGGCGACGCGGAGGAATACCGCGAGCGGAGGGTTGGCCTCTCGGGCGCGCTCCACGAGCAGGCCGACATCCTCGGGCGACGGAATTGTGTGGTTCGGCCGGCCCTGAGGTTGCGGTGGCGAGGAGGCGGCTGCCGGGTTGACGGCGATCCAACCCCAGCGCACCGCCTGGGCGAGTGCCGTGCGCAGCACGGCGTGGATGCGCTTGACCGAGTTGGGTGCCAGCGGCTGCCCGTCGTGACCGCCCTGCCGGCGCAGCTCGACGTACCACGCGTCGAGATCCCCGGTGCGCACCCGCCGCAGCGGTACGTCGCCCCAGCGGGGGAGGATCCGGCGGTCGAGGATCGACCGGTAGCCGTCGGCGGTGGTGGGCGACCAGTCGAGTTCGCCTCGGCCGTACCAGGCCTCCACCAACTCCCGGACCGTGCCCGTCTTGGCGGTCACCACTCCGTCGTCGACCTGGGCGACGAGACGGGCCAACTCCTTCTCGGCATCACGCCGGGGGCCCTTCACCGAGCGCGAGACGTACTGCTTCTTGCCGGTCTCGTCGTTGCGGCCCGCGTAGACGCGGAGCTCCCAACTGCGTTCGCCTCGCTTCCGCATCGACCCGGCCATGGCCGCGATCCTTGCAGATGGATGGGCAATATGCCAGAAAGGATGGGCAACTCTGCGAGTTGGCTGAGGCTTGCAGTGCGCTGACCAGGCGTTATGCAGCGCCCCCGGCAAGAATCGAACTTGCGCACACGGTTTAGGAAACCGATGCTCTATCCACTGAGCTACGGGGGCGGGCCGCTCCGGCCGTGAGAGCGGGCGAAACGACGACTGAAGTGTAGAGCGGCGCGATATCGGCCCGGCCGGTCGGACCCTACGAACCCGCGGTCGGATACGCCGGCACGGTGGTGGTCGTCGGTGCGGTCGTCGACGGCACGGTCGGATATGGCGCCACGGTGGTCGTCGTCGTAAGCGGCGCGGTGGTCGTGGGTGGCGCCGTCGTCGGGGGTGCGGTGGTCGTCGTCGGAATCGGCGCCGGCGCAACCGTCGTGGTCGTCGTGGTGGTCGACATCGACATCGACGTCGACGTCGTCGTCGTGGTTGTCGTCGCCGGTGCGGTGGTCGTCGTCGGCCGGCGACCGGTCGTGGTGGTCGTCTCCGGTTGGTCCATGGTCGTCGTGGTCGTCGTCTCGTCGACGACCCGTTCGACTGCCGCCGGGGAAACGACGACATCGGACGAGATCGCCGGCAGCGCAACCGCACTGGCGACGACCGTGGCCGCGCCGGCCGCCGCGACACCCGCCCCGGCGACAGTCCCGGACGTGAGCGAGGCCAACTGCGTCGGCAGCTGGACGATCGCACCGAGGGGCCCGAGAACGGCCCGGTTCGTGCGGATCCCGACATCGAGGAACGCCCGC
The DNA here is from genome assembly GCA_024276495.1 of Actinomycetes bacterium. GTDB lineage: Bacteria > Actinomycetota > Acidimicrobiia > Acidimicrobiales > Aldehydirespiratoraceae > JAJRXC01. Next base: position 64,377 of record JAJRXC010000051.1, on the reverse strand, counting down.
ACGATCGCGGGATCGAACTGGCTGCCCGCGTGGTCCACGAGCTCTTGGCGGGCCGCGGCCGGTGAGATCGGTCGCTGATACGACCGGGATGCGGTCATCGCGTCATAGGCGTCGGCAACGGCGACGATGCGACCGGCCAACGAGATCTCCTCGCCGGCCAACCCGGCCGGGTAGCCCGTGCCGTCCCATCGTTCGTGGTGCTCGGTCGCGGCGAGACGCCACGGCCCGAGCCAATCCGCGAACGGCTCGAGATAACCGATGGCGTTGACCGGGTGTTGCTCGATCGCGGCTCGTTCGTGCTCGTCGAGAGGGCCACGACGGTCGAGGATGCGGGTGGGGACGTCGAGCATCCCCACGTCGTGCAGCAGCGTCGCCCAGCGCAACCGACGCAGATCGTCGTCGCCCACACCGAGCTCCGTCGCGATCGCCTCGGAATACGACCGGACCCGATCGCTGTGACCACGGGTCACCAGCTCCCTCCGGCTCACCAACATCACCAGCTCGGCCATCCGGGAGGCTTTCGTTCGCGAGTCGAGCACGCCGGCGGCGTCGGCTCCCAGCTGTCGCTCGAGATCCTCGACGCGGCGGACCCGCAAAGATCCCCACAGCCGGGAGGGCGGCGTGTCCGGGAAGGTCAGTGACAGCGTGTACAGCATCCCGAGCGAGCTGAACCGACGCAGGACCCGCCGCGAGAGCTGATGAACGAGGACCGACAAGGCGAGCGCGCCGCCGACCCAGACGATCGTGGGTTCGATGCCCTCGGGTCGCGGGACGAATCGGATCGCGAGGCGCACGCTCATCCAACTCGACGCGAGCGGCACCATCACCAGGGTCGCCCGGATGAGCCAGGCCAGCAGCGGACGCGCCCTCCATGTCCCGGTCGACCGCGAAGGCCGGTCGGCAGGCGTTGTCTCGGCTGCGGCTCTCGCCATGGCACAGTGTTTCGGTCGACGTGGCAGTGGTGCCTCCATCGGCAAACCGGCTCGCCGACATGAGACCTCCGCGCCGATCTATTCCCGGTTGGCGCGGTCAGTCCTGAATAGGGTGTCGCATGCGCCGAATCCTCCTGGTCTTCGTCGGCTTCTCGATGATCGCCGCAGCGTGTGGCGACGACTCGGAACCGGCCCCGACCACCACCCTCACGCTGGTCACCAACGACGCCTTCTCGTCGGTCGCCCACCTGCTCGACGGCTTCACCGCCGAGACGGGAATCGAGATCGATCTGCTGGCCGGAGGCGATGCCGGCTCGATGGTCAACCAGGCGATCCTCACCAAGGGGAACCCGCTCGGTGATGTCATCTACGGCATCGACAACACCTTTCTCAGCCGGGTTCTCGACGCCGAGATCACGATCCCCTACGAGTCGCCCAACGCCACGGTGATCCCGCCGGACCTGCAACTCGACACCACCTACAACGTCACCGCGGTCGACTTCGGTGACGTGTGCATCAACTACGACAAGGCATGGTTCGCGGACAACGGGGTGGCGGTCCCCGAGACCCTCGCCCAGCTCATCGAACCGGCCTACGCGGGGCTTCTCACCGTGGAGAATCCGGCGACGTCGTCGCCCGGGCTGGCGTTCGTCCTGGCGACGATCAGCGAGTTCGGCGAAGACGGCTGGCTCGACTACTGGCAGGCGCTCGTCGACAACGACGTCGAAGTCGTCGCCGGATGGGACGAGGCCTACTACACCTCGTTCTCCGGCTCGGCCGGCGCCGGGCCGCGGCCGCTGGTCGTCTCCTATGCGTCGAGCCCGCCGGCCGAGGTCATCTTCGCCGATCCGCCCGTCACGGTCGCACCCACCGGGGTGATGGTGCAGAGCTGTTTCCGCCAGATCGAGTTCATCGCCATACTCGACGGCACCGACGACGAAGCCGCGGCGCGGCGGCTGATCGACTGGTGGCTGTCCGACTCGCTCCAGGCCGAGCTGCCCCTCAACTACTTCGTGTTCCCGATCAACCCCGACGTTCCGCTGCCGCAGGAGTTCGTCGACCACACCGTCGTTCCCGACGACCCCCACACCATCGACCCGTCGCTCATCGCCGAGAATCGTGAGCGGTGGTTGGACGAGTGGACCACGACCGTCCTGCGGTGATGGTGACCGCCTCCCGACCGGCCCGAGCGCGGACGAGCCGAATCCTGGGCACGGCGGTCGTCGCAGCCCTCCCGGTCGCGTTCATCGCCGTCTTCTTCGTCTATCCGGTGGGGTCGATCCTGTGGCGGGGAATGGTGCCCGACGGTCGATTCGACCCGTCGCCGCTGACCCGCGTCCTGACGGATCCGGAGCTGCGCCGCGTCGCCTGGTTCACCTTGTGGCAGGCAGCCGCGTCGACGCTGGTCACTCTCGTGGTGGCGCTGCCGGGGGCCTATGTCCTGTCCCACTATCGGTTCCGGGGGCGGTCGCTGATCCGGGCCGCGGTGACGATTCCGCTGATTCTGCCGACGGTGGTCGTCGGCGTGGCCTTCCTCGCGCTCGCCGGCCCCGACGGCGCCCTCGGGGTCGACCTCAAGGGCTCGATCTGGCTGATCCTGTTCGCCCACGTCTTCTACAACTACGCGGTCGTCGTCCGCACCGTCGGCGGGCTCTGGGGCCATCTCGATCCCCGGATGGAACAGGCCGCCCGGGTCCTCGGTGCCTGCCGTGTCCGGGCGTGCCGTCAGGTCACGCTGCCCCTGCTTCGTCCGGCGATCGGCGCGGCGGCCTCGATCGTGTTCTTGTTCTCGTTCACGTCGTTCGGGGTGATCCTGCTGCTCGGCGGACCCCGACGGGCAACGCTCGAAGTCGAGATCTATCGTCAGACCGCCCAACTGCTCAACCTCCCGTTGGCCGCGGCGCTCGCCATCGTGCAACTCGTCGGCGTGTTCGTGATCCTCACCGTGTACGCACGTCATCAAGAGCGGCGCACCGTCGAACTGAACCTGCGCCCGAGTGTCGAAGTCGAACGGATCCCGTCGACGCGAGGGGAGAAGCGGCTGGTGTTCGCCAACGTGGTGTTCATGGCCGCCCTCCTGTTCGTTCCGCTCGCCGTGCTCGTCGAACGGTCGCTGCGCACGGCCGGCGGGCTCGGGTTCGACTACTACCGGGCCCTCGGCAACGGCGCATCGAACACCGTGCTGGCGGTCGCGCCGACCGAGGCGTTGAGGAACTCGCTGTCGTTCGCCGCGATCACCGCGGTGCTCGCCCTCGTCATCGGAGGACTGGCGGCGTCGCTGGTGGGCTACGGACGCTCCCGGGCAACACAATGGTTCGACTCCCTTTTGATGCTGCCGCTCGGAACGTCGGCGGTCACCGTCGGTTTCGGGTTCCTCATCTCGCTCGATCGCGGCGTCCTCGACCTCCGCAGCGAGCCGATCATCATCCCGTTGGCCCACACGCTGGTGGCCCTGCCGTTCGTGATCCGGGTGATGGTCCCGATGATCCGCTCGATCGACCCCCGACTGAGGGAAGCGGCGGCGACGCTCGGGGCCGGACCGGTACGGGTGTGGCGCGAGATCGACCTGCCGATCGTCGCGCGTGCGGGTCTCGTCGGCGCCGGTTTCGCCGCGGCCGTCTCACTCGGCGAGTTCGGGGCGACGACCTTCATCGTGCGCCCGAACGTCACCACCTTGCCGGTTGCCATCTTTCGTCTCCTGTCGCGGCCCGGCGCGATGAACTTCGGGATGGCGATGGCGATGAGCGTCGTGTTGATGGTGGTGACCGCAGTCGTCATGTTGTTCGTCGAACGCTTCCGGGCGGGCGACATCGGAAGCTTCTGAGAGGGCCGACGTGCTCGAGATCGAAGGTCTGACCGTCACCTACGGCGATGTCGTCGCGATCGACAACCTGGATCTGACCATCGAGCCGGGTGAGATCGTCTCGCTCCTCGGCCCGAGTGGAAGCGGCAAGAGCACGCTGCTGCGGGCCGTCGCCGGGCTGGAGAAGCCCACGGCCGGCATCCTCAGATGGAACGGCGGAGATCTGGCGGCGATCCCGGTGCATCGGCGCGGCTTCGGGCTCATGTTCCAGGACTACGCCCTGTTTCCCCATCGCACGGTTGCCGCCAACGTGGCGTTCGGCCTGGAGATGATGCACAAGAGTCGAGCGGAGATCGGCGAGCGGGTCGACACCGTGTTGTCTCTCGTCGGCCTGCAAGGATACGGCGACCGCGCCATCGGGCACCTCTCGGGTGGTCAACAGCAGCGGGTCGCGCTGGCGCGCGCGATCGCGCCCGCCCCCCGGCTGTTGATGTTCGACGAGCCGCTCGGGTCGCTCGATCGCAGCCTTCGGGACCGACTGGTCGTCGAGCTCCACGACATTCTCGACCGGGTCGGTGCCACGTCGATCTACGTCACCCACGATCAACAAGAGGCGTTCGCCCTCGCCGATCGGGTCGTCTTGCTGCACGATGGCCGGATCGAACAAGTCGGTTCCCCCGAGGAGCTCTGGTCGCATCCCCGGTCGCCGTTCGCGGCACGGTTCCTCGGCTTCCGGAACCTGGTGCCAACCGGGAACGCTCGGGCGATGGGGTGGCCCACACCGTCGCCGGTGACCGACCATGTCGTCTACCGGGCCGACGGATTCTCACCCGACGACGACGGCCCGTTCGTCGTCACGACGCGGAGTCGCACCTACCGGGGCGATCATCATCTCCTGGTCGTCACCGCCGCCGACGGCACCGAGCTCGATGTGGTTGTGCGCGGCGAGCCGGCTCCCGAGCCCGGACGGCAGTTGCGTCTGCGACTGGATCCGTCGGCGGTGGTGCCGGTCGGCGAGTGAACCCGGGCGGGATCAGGCGACGGCGTATCCGGCGGTGTCGATCGCGGCGACGATGGCGGCGTCGTCGCCGCCGGTGACGGTGACGACCTTCGACTCGACATCGATCTGCACACCCTCGACACCGTCGAGAGGGAGGATCTCCTTCTCGATGCTGCTCTTGCAGTGATCGCAAGTCATACCGGGTACGGAATACGTGTGCGTGTCGGTGGTCATCGGTCGTGTCTCCTGTTCCGTTGTGCTGTTGAGGGTAGAGCCGGTTCGGCGCGGTTCGTGGCGCGGCCGTGCATCAATCGGTCAGCGGGCCGCGAAGATCTCGATCTCGGTCGCGCCGGTGTTGCCACCGGTGGTCGTGTCCGCGTCGAAGCGGAAGACCTGACCGGTGATCGGGTCGTCGAGCAGGACCGGCTCGTCGCCGGCCGGGAACGGCCCCAGAACGGTGTCGTCGACGGTGACCGTGAACGTCTCGGTGATCGCGGTGCCGTCGGTCATCGAGCGGGTCCGGAAGCTCACGGCCGCGACCTCGCGGGCTTCGCCGAGGTCGACTTCGAGCCAGGCGTCGTCGCCGTCGCCGGCCGATGACCATTCGGTGCCGATGTCGCCGTCGATCGCGTTCGTCGCGGCGAAACCGGCGGAGAAGTCGGAGCTCGACCCGGTGATCGTGCCGCTCGGGGCGAGGTTGTCGCCGAGGCCGTTGTCGGCTGCGGCTGGTGTGCGAAACGTCATGATCTCGCTCCGGTAGATCCGCCCGTTGGCGTCTGAACCCTGGAGGATGTACTGATACTCGGTGTCGGGAGTGAGGCCGGTCATCAGCGGCCCGTGGTCGTCGTGGGCCCCGCCCTGCATGTCGCTGTCGACGGCGATCGAGCCGAAGGAGTCGTCGGTGCCGTAGATGACCGAGCACGCCACCGGAATGGTGGTGTCGACTGCGAGGCGCGCGGTGGTCCCCGACGGGTCGGCGGTGATCTCGATCTCGGTGGCGAGGATCGGCTCGATGGGGTTGATCGGCGCGTCGTCGGCGCTGTCGCTGCCACACGCGGAGGCAATGAGGGCGATCGCGGCGAGGGCGAGGGCCAGGCGTCGGAATGGACGGTGGGGGCTCATTGGTACCGGTCTCCAGATTCGGGTCTGCCGGACCCTAGTGGGAGTCGCGACCCTAACGATCCCGCGGGGCGCGGATCAGGAGCGCAGGAGTCGGGCGATGGCCGCGGTGGCCTCGTCGATCATCGCGTTGCCGGCGTCGTCGCTCTCGACGGCTGCCTCTTTGACACAGTGGCGGAGGTGTTCGTCGACGAGCCCCATGCCGACGCTCTGCAGCGCCTTGGTGACCGAACTGATCTGGGTGAGGACGTCGATGCAGTACGTGTCCTCGTCGATCATGCGCTGCAGGCCGCGGACCTGTCCTTCGATTCGTCGCAGTCGCGCCGAGTAGTCGTCTTTCGAGTATGAGTATCCAGCCATAGCGGTCCGCAGCACGATAGCGCCCTTTTTCTCGGTTCGAACGACGGTTGACTATACCCTATAGGGGTATATAGTACAAGCATGAGTCCCACCGTCGAAGTCTTCGCCGACATCTCGTGTCCGTTCACCCATCTCGGCCTCGCGATGGTCGTCGACGAGCTCGCCGAGTCGAGTCCCGACGCGGAGGTCCGGGTGCGGGCGTGGCCCCTCGAATGGGTCAACGGCAGTCCACTCGACCCGGTCGCGACCGCGGGGAAGATCGACGCGCTCCGCGCCCAACTCGGCACCGACCGCTTCTCCGGCTTCCGGATCGACCACTGGCCCGCGACCACGATTCCCGCGCTGAATCTCGCCGCCGCGGCCTACGACGCCGACCCCGACACCGGCCTCCAGGTGAGCCTCGCCCTCCGCTCGGCGCTCTTCGAACAGGGTGAAGACGTCGGCGACCCCCGGGTCCTCGCCGGCATCGCCGCGTCGTTCGACCTCGCGCCCCCACCGGTCGAGGCGAGCGCGGCCGTGCGGGCCGACTACGCCGACGGTCAACGGCGACTCGTCAGCGGGTCTCCCCACTTCTGGATCGAAGGCCACGACTACTTCTGTCCCTCACTCGACATCGGCCACGACGCGGCCGGTGGGCTCACCGCGCGACTCGACCCCGACGGCCTTCTCGGATTCGTGGCCAAGGTCGTCGACCAGAACACAGGAAGGGCACCATGACAACCGAAACCGTGATCACCAACCCTCGCGAGACGGCCACCTCGGTGTTGTACGCGAGCGGCGTGTGGAAGGCGTACCGGCGGGGCTGGTGGCCCCGGCGACGCACGTTCCCCGTCCTCAAGGGATCCGACCTCACGATGTTCCCCGGCGAGATCGTGGGTCTCGTGGGGGAGAACGGCTCGGGCAAGAGCACCCTGATGAAGGTGCTGGTCGGCGATCTCGCCGCCGACGCCGGAACCGTCGAACGAACCGAGAGCTTCGGCTACTGCCCGCAGGTCCCGGTCCTCTACGAACGACTCACCTGCGACGAGCACCTCGACCTCTTCGGCGTCGCCTACGGGCTCGAGGCCGGCGAGCTCGACTCGGCCCGCACCTCCGCCTACGAAGAGCTCGACTTCGCCCGCTTCGCGAACACCCGGGTCGAAGAGCTCTCCGGGGGCACCCGGTCGAAGCTCAACCTGGCCCTGGCCATGCTGCACAACCCGCGACTTCTCTGCCTGGACGAGCCCTACGCCGGCTTCGACTGGGACACCTACCAACGATTCTGGGAACTGACCGCACGTCGACGCGAGACCGGATCGAGCCTGCTCATCATCAGCCACTTCATCGCCGACGAAGACCGGTTCGACCGGATCTACGACCTCGTCGACGGACGCACGGTGCTGAGATGACCTCCGCCCCGGTCCCCGCCTCGACCCCCGAACCGTCGTTCACCCTGTCGCTCACCCGGCAATGGATGGTGGAACACGGTCGCCGGCCCATCAACGTCGTCTTGTTGATCGTCGTCCCCGTCGTTTTCGTGACCCTTTCCGCCGGCGCCCTGGCCGACTTCGCCGACATCCTCGGTGGAGCCTCCGACCTCGGCGAGGTCGAAGCCGCGACCGCCGGCTGGGCGGCGGCGGTGCTGGCCGGCGTGGCCGGCTTCTTCCACGTGTCGACCTCGCGCGACGCCGATAGCCGACTCGCCGCGGCCGGCGCCGGTGCCGGCCGGGTCGTCGCCTCCCGACTGGTGTCGACCGCGGCCCTGGTCGCCCTCGCCTCGCTCGGCGCGCTCGTCGCGCTTCGGGTTCGCACCGATCTCGCCACCTCGCCCCGGGTCATCGGGGCCACGATCGTCTTCGCGGTGATCTACGCGGGGATCGGCGTCACCGTCGGTGCCCTCGTCCGTTCGGAGATGAACGGCTCGCTCATCGTCGTCTTCGCCTGGATCTTCGACGTCTTCTTCGGCCCGGCCATGGGCGGAACCGCGGGCTTCATCCGGATCCTTCCCCTTCACTTCCCGACCCTGGTGGTGACCGACGTCGCGTCGGCGCACGCCGGCCCGCTCGGCGACGTGGGCCTGTCGTTGGTGTGGGCCGCCGTGGCGATCTCGATCGCCGTCGTCGCGTTGACCGCCACGACGAGACCACGACGGCACGTCGTGCGGCGCACGTCCCCGGGGCTGCGCCGCGTCGGCGCCGCCTGGTCGGCTGCGAACCGTCAGCTCCGACGCATGCCCGCCATGTGGATCCTGATCCTGGGCCTGCCGGTGGCGTTCATCAGCGCCTCGATCGCGGTCACGCCCAGCGATCCGACGCCGGTCGAGCTCGTCGAGAACGGTCACCGTGGCCTCCGGCTGCTGTCGATGGCCGACGTGCACGGCGCGGTGATGGTGCCGATCACGATCGGGTTCCTGGCCTCGCTGGCCGGACTGTTCGTCATCTTGGATTCGGCCCAGGCCGACCGGCGCTTGTCGTTGACCCGGTTCCGGCCCGTCGAGATCCTCACCGTTCGCATGGCGGTCATCGCCGGTGCGTCGCTCATGGCCACCGCCGTCTCCATAGCGATCACCGCGGTGAGCTTCCGAGCCGTCAGCTGGTCGCTGTTCATCCTGGCCAACGTCCTGGTGGCCCTCACCTACGCCACGATCGGGATCATCGTCGGGCCGATCTTCGGTCGGCTCGGCGGCCTCTACCTCCTTCTCGTCTTGCCGTTCATCGACATCGGCCTCGCCCAGAACGCGATGTTCGACGCGGCCCCGCCGGCGTGGGGGCGCTACCTGCCGGGTCACGGCGCGGTGCGGGTCATGATGGACGGCGCGTTCACGCCGACGTTCGACGAGACCGGGGCGCTGTTGCTCGCGCTCGGATGGCTCGTCGTGCTCGGGGCCGTGGCCACCACGGTCTTTCGACGGGTCACCGTCTCATGATGCGGTGACGGCCGGCGACGACCTCGGCCCGGGTAGGGGGGCGGGGTAGGGACCTAGGACCCTACGCCGGCGCCCGCGATCGGACCACGCTGTACCCGGATCCCGTTCGACGGGGTTTCGTTCGCCCACACGCTCAGGTCGGTGACCCCGACGATCATTTTGACCGGGACGGTCCCCGACAGAAGGATCTTCTGACCGAAAGGAGTTTCCGGTGCTCGACGCAGTTGCGATCCTCGCCGATGCCGAAGGTTTTGACCACATGGACGGCTGGGATGGTGGATGGATATGGTTGTGGGGTGTCGTCATGATGGCGCTCTTCGTGGTCCTGATCGTCTGGCTCGTCCGGGCCGGGACCGGACCCGTCCATCCCCCCGGACCCGCTCCCCGCGATCCGACCGACCGGGCCCGCGAGATCCTCGCCGAGCGCTACGCCCGAGGCGAGCTCTCGACCGAGGAGTACCGCGAACGGGTCGCCGAGCTCGAATAAGGCGGTCGGCGGGGACGGTCAGGCGTCGTTGGTCGCGTCGACCCGTTCGGGGCCGGTCCGAGCCGCACGCGCGGTCGCGACAGCGGCACCGATCCCGACGACGACGACCGCGACGAGCCGCCCGGCGCCGACGTTCTCGATGAAGGCCACGAGCCAGAGCCGCACATCCTCCATCGTGTCGATCAGGGGATCGGTTCCGAGGTCGCCGTTGTAGACGGCCAGTTCCCAGCGGCCGTACCAGATCGCGTAGCCGCCGGCGAGAACCATCAGCACGCCCCCCACCCTCGGGGCCACCCGCGACAGCCGCCGCATGTGGTTGGCGACGGTGCTGTGCGCGACGGCCGACGCCACGCTGAGGATCAAGATGATGAGACCCATGCCGAGCGCGTAGGCGACATAGGTCGCCAGTCCCTCGACCGGTGACTGCGACAACGCGGTGCCGGTGACCGCGAGGAACGGACCGATCGTGCACGACAGCGAGGCGATGGCGTAGGTGGCGCCGTAGCCGACCATCACCCGGGGACGGTTGGACCCGGTCGACAGTCGGGGGCCACGAATCGCGATGGTCGGCTTCCAGCCGGCGATCGTCGCGACGCCGGCGACGGCGAGGAGCGCACCGATCGCGATGGTGATCCACGGCAGCTGGCGTCGGGCCTCGCCGGTCAGGCTGTCGATCGCGAGGCCGGCGGTGGCGAACACGATGATGAACCCGACCGACACCGCGCCGGCGACCCCGACGGCGCGGAGAATCCTCCGGTCCGTGCGCTCGGAGACCTCGTCCCCGGCGACGAACGCGCCGATGTAGGCCGGCAGGAGCGAGAAGCCGCAGGGGTTGAACGCGGCGACCATTCCGGCCGTGAACGCCAAGGCGATGGGCGCGCTGATCATCGGGTCGTGCCGATCACGGAGTCGACCCTATGACAGGGCGGTCGCGAACGGAGGTCGGCCGACCGGGTCGGCGAGGGTCACGACCGGCGACGGAGCAGGCGGGTCAACTGTCGCCGGTCGTCGTCTCCGAGCGTGTCGACGAAGTGGTTGAGCGCGGTGACCGGATCGCGGGCGTCGGCGAGGACCTGGGCCATGGCCTCGGCGGCGTACTCGTCGCGGGTGCTGTGTGGTCGGTAGGCGTGGGCCCGTCCGTCGACCTCGCGAGCGATGAGCTTCTTGTCGAACAGTCGCCGGAGCACGGTGACCACGGTGGTGTAGGCCAGGTCGGCCTCGAGGAGATCGCGGACCTCGGCGGGGGTCAGCCACCCGCCGTGGTCCCACAGCACCTCCAGCACGGCGCGTTCGAGCTCTCCACGCTGTCGTCTCGTCATCGTGCTCTCGTCGTGGTGTGGGGCATCAGGTGTGTTCCATCATCGATCAGGCCATGACCCCGAGCCAACTCAACTCGAAGAACACCGCGGCGGCGCTCACCGCCATCAGTCCGAGTGACAGGCCCCCGAGGGCGAACTTCGCGGCGGTGTCGGTGTTGATCCGTCGCAGCCGGCGGGCGGCCATCCGGTCGGTGCGGGGGGCGCATCGTCGCAGCGCGGCGGCCACCGACCGGTTGTCGACGGTTTCGCCGGCGTCGGCGTCGGCTGCGATCTCCAGCGACTCCCGCAGGGTCCGGGTCGCGTGGCGCATGCCCGGCACGAACCACAACGACTGATCGGCGGCCCGGGCGAGCAGCAGATGGCGGTGGTGTCCGAGGCGGCGGTGCGCGTCCTCGTGGTGCACGACGGCGCGCAGCTCCGGTGGGCTCAGCTCCTCGATCGCCCCCTCGGACATCAGCACGCAGCCATCGGGGCCGGGCACGGCGACGGCGACGAAGTCCTCCGTCGGCAACGTGACGACCGCGACCTCGTCGATGTGGGTGACGTCGGCATACCGGAGTCGATCGACGAGTTGCCGCCGTCGGCGGCTCGTTCCATGGATCGCCCGGATGCCGCTGACGACGGCCACGGTGATGATGGCCAGACTGATCCACCCGGTGAACGGCACCGCCGGGATGAGATGGCGGGGCGAGAACTCCCGGCCGGCCGCACCGAAGGTGCCGATCAGGGCCGCCGCACACATCGACAGGGTCGTCAACACGATGCATGCCGTCAACGCGACGGACCAGATCGCGGCCAACGCGACCGGGCGGGGCTGGATTCGCCAGTGGCTGGCGATCACCGGGACGGCGAGCAGCGCGGACGTGGACATGAGTATCTCGAACCCGGTCACACCGCCCCCTGTCGTGTCTTCCCCGCGATGTGTCGTCCAGGCTACCGCACGGCGCCGATGACAGGAAGTAAAAGTTCCGGCCCCCGGACACGGCGAATGTCGGGGATACCGGGAAACCCGATGATGGACATCTCCTACAACATGTAGTAGCTTGCCCGACGTCATGGGGGAAGAGGACCGCAACAACTCATCAAAGCGCCTGCTCGTCGTCGGGCTGATCTGGCTCGTCGCCACGGTGTTGGCCGTGATCGCGGTCGCCGCGATCCAATGGCATCCGTTCGCCGCGTCGCGAGAAGCCGAGATCACCGACGACGCGTTCGATCTGCTCTTGCTGTTCGCCGCGCCGGTGTTCACCTTCGTGCTCGTCGTCGGCGGCTACACGCTCGTTCGTGACCGCGACCGCGGCACCGGGGCCGACGGCGCCCCCATTCGCACCAACCGGTTGTTCATCGGCACCTGGGTGGTCATCACCACCGCGCTGTCGGTGCTCATCGTCATCACCCCCGGCTTCACGGGGCTCGACGAGCTGCGGGCCGAACCCGAACCCGACCTGATCATCGATGTGCGGGCCGAACGGTGGAATTGGGCCTACACCTATGCCGAATCGGGGGTCGAGACCCAGGGCACCCTGATGCTGCCCATCGACCGGCGAATCCTCTTCCGGATCAGCTCGACCGACGTGATCCACTCCTTTTGGATCCCCGCTTTCCGGATCAAAAAAGATGCCGTACCCGGCCAGATCACCACGACCATGGTGACCGCCGAGGTGCTCGGAAGCTTCGACAACCAAGATGAGATGCGGGTGCAGTGCGCGGAGCTCTGCGGTGTCGGCCACGCCCGCATGTTCACCGGTGTGACCGTCGTCGAGCAGGCGGAGTTCGACGCGTGGCTCGCGGCCGCCGGGGGCTGAGCGTGCGATCGACAAGGGGGAAACGATGACCATCGTTCGCGGAGCGATCGGAGGCGTCGCGGGATACATCCTCGGCGCCGCCCTGCTCATGAGCATTCGAGCCGCCGCCGGCTCGAGAGCATGGGAGGTCGAATCGGTCACCGCCGGTGCGTGGCTGTTCGCGCTGACCGGCTGGCTGCTCGGCGTCGGCGTCTGGCGCTACTGGGCCCGACCCTGGTTCGGCAAGAAGGAGCAGGTCTACACGACGACCGGATGGCGTCGGTACTTCGACTTCGACACCGACCACAAGGTCATCGGCATCCAGTACCTGGTGTCGTTCCTCGCCCTGTTCTTCATGGCCGGCCTGTTCGCGATGGTCATGCGCTACGAGCTCATGGGCGTCGGCGAAGACGTCCTCGACGCCGACCAGTACAACTCGCTCATGAGCCTCCACGGCACGATGATGGTGTTCGTCGCCGTCGCCGCCACCGTGGGAGCGTTCGGAAACTATGTCGTCCCGATCATGATCGGAGCCGACGACATGGCCTACCCGAAGCTCAACGCCTTGTCGTTCTGGCTCGTTCCACCGGTCCTCGTCGCCTTGACCGCCTCGTTCTTCTCCGGCGGCTACGACACGGGCTGGACCGGCTACGCCCCCCTGTCGGTGCAAAGCGACGTCGGCGGGTTGTTCTTCAACCTGGCCTTCTTCACCCTCGGGCTCTCCTCGATCGTCGGTGCCCTGAACATCATCGTGACCGTCGTGACCATGCGGGCCCAGGGGATGACGTGGTTCCGGCTCCCGATCTTCGTGTGGTCGATCTTCATCACCTCGATCCTGTCGCTCATCTTCACCCAGTTCATCGGCCTGGCGATGTTGATGGTCGTCCTCGACCGCACCGCCGGCACGATCTTCTTCGACCCGGCCTCGGGAGGGGAACCCCTGCTGTACCAGCACGTGTTTTGGTTCTACTCACACCCGGCCGTGTACATCATGATCCTGCCGGCCTTCGGGATCACCCTCGAGATCGTCTCCCATTTCACCCGCAAACCGCTCTTCGCCTACAAGTGGGCCGTCGGCGGCCTCCTCGGCATCATGGGGATGAGCTCGGTCGTGTGGGCACACCACATGTTCACTAGCGGCATGGCCGAAGCCCTGCGAAAGCCGTTCCTGGCCAGCACGGAGATGATCTCCATCCCGACCGGATTCATCTTCTTGTCGGCCCTCGGCACCCTCTGGATGGGCAAGATTCGCTACACGGTGCCGATGCTGTTCGCCCTCGGCGTGCTCTTCAATTTCCTGATCGGCGGCATCACCGGCGTGTTCCTCGCCGATGTGCCCGTCGACATCCAGCTGCAGGACACCTACTTCGTGGTCGCGCACTTCCACTACGTGATCCTCGGCGGCGGCATCTTCGGTCTCTTCGCCGCCATCTACTACTGGTTCCCCAAGATGACCGGCCGGATGATGAACGACCGGCTCGGCAAGCTCCACTTCTGGTGGATGATGATCGGGTTCAACGCAACGTTCCTCCCGATGTTCAGTCTCGGCCTGCAGGGCATGAACCGGCGCATCGCCGACTACACCCCCGATCTGGCCGACGCCAACCGAGCGGTGTCGATGGGGGGCTTCTTCCTCGGCACCAGCTTCGTGGTCTTCCTCTACAACTTCCTCAAGAGTTGGGCCCGGGGCCCGGTGGCACCGTCCAATCCCTGGGGGGCGCGCACCCTCGAGTGGCAGATCCCGTCACCCCCGCCCCACGAGAACTTCGAGGTGCCACCCGTCGTGCTGGCCGATCCCTACGGCTACGGAGAACCCGATTCGATCCACGCGGATCTCGGGGTCACACAGAGCGAATCGATCGAGGAAGGTGTGGAAGCGTGACCGCAGTGAAGGCGTTCCAGAACTCGCCGGGAATGATGGCAGTGGTCGTCCTGGCGATCCTGACCCTCCTCGAATACCTGGTGAGTGCCGGTGAGGTCACCGGTTCGTTCCTGCTCCTCACCCTCATAGCGGTCGCCAAGGGTGCGATCATCCTCGTGGCCTTCATGCACATCAAGAACATTTTCGGGGCGACCGACTGATGGCCGCCACCGAAGTCCTCCCCATGGAGCACGCCACCCCGCGTCTGAAGATCAACCGGATCGGGCTGTGGCTGTTCTTCCTCTCCGAGACGATGCTCTTCGCCGGGGTCCTCACCACCCGGTTCAGCCTGCTCGGTACCGAAGTCCACGAAGAGGTCTCCCAGACCATCGGCCTGGTCATCACCGCCATCCTGCTCGCATCGAGCTACACGGCGTTCCGGGCCGAGCATGCCGCCCACCACGGAGACCAGGCGGAAATGGTCAAGTATCTGTCGCTGACCCTTCTGCTCGGGTTCGTGTTCGTCGCCGGCGTGGCCTACGAGTGGATCGAGGCGTTCGACGCGTTCCCGCCGAGCACGGAGTTCGGAACGGTCTTCTTCACGATGACCGGAATCCACGCCTTCCACGTGTTGACCGGCCTCATATTCCTCGGCCTGCTGTGGAACAATGCGAGACGAGGCCGCTACGCCGACAACGCGTGGCCGGTGGAGGCGGGCGTCAAGTACTGGCACTTCGTCGACGTGGTCTGGGTGTTCTTTTATCCGGCGTTGTATCTCATCTGAGGTCGTTCCTCGGCTGACGCAGCGCAAACAGTGGCCCCGGCCACGGCTTGGAGTTGAAAATGCGCAGAATCCTGGCGTTCCTGGCGTTGTTCGGTCTCGTTGCCGCGGGCTGCGGCTTGGCCGAGGACGAGATCGTTCTCACCCCGGACGCGGCGGGCGAGATCGTGATCGACATGGACGAGTTCACCTTCGGGACCGACCGCATCGAGGTGACGGCGGGCGAGACGGTCACCTTCATCTTGGTCAACGCCGGCGACAACGAGCACGAGTTCATGATCGGACGCAACCTCCAGGAGACCCGGGAGGGCTACCCGAACGGCTTCGAGCACGACTTCTTCGAGGACGTCACCCCGATCGTCGATCCGCCCAACGCGGGAATGGACATGGGCGCGATGGGCGACATGGACATGGGCGCCATGGACATGGACGGGATGGACATGTCGGACGATTCGATGGCCGACGACGAGATGGGCGAGATGGACGGCATGGACGGGATGGACATGTCGGACGATTCGATGGCCGACGACGAGATGGCCGACGACGAGATGGACGGCATGGACGGCATGGACATGTCGGACGATTCGATGGCCGACGACGAGATGGGCGAGATGGACGGCATGGACATGCCCGACGCCGGCCACGACGACGAGTCGGCCGATCCCGGCCACGACGACGAGTCGGCCGGTGACATGGACGGCATGGACATGGGCGGCGATGGCGGCGAGGACGTCCACGCCGGCTTCATGGTGCAGCGCCGCCCGGGCGAGGTCGCCCGTTTGACCGTGACGGTCCCCGATGACGCCGTCGGCGAATGGGACGTCGGCTGCTTCCGTGGTCGGGGTTCCCACTGGGATGCGGGCATGCGCACCACGCTCGTAGTGCGGACTGCCTGATCGATGCTCGACAACCGCCCCGTCACCCGACCTCCGTCGGTCATCGGTACCTATGTCCGCCTGACCAAGCCGCGCATCATCGAGCTGCTGCTCGTCACCACGGTGCCGACGATGATGTTGGCCCAGGGCGGCTGGCCGTCCACCTGGCTGGTGGTCGCGACGGTGATGGGCGGGTCGTTCTCGGCCGGTGGGGCGAACGTGCTCAACAACGTCTGTGACCGCGACATCGATCAGGTGATGAACCGGACGTCGGATCGCCCGCTGGTGACCCGCGATGTCCCGGTGCGCAACGCGCTCGTCTTCGGCATCGTTCTCGGTCTCGTCGGCCATGTCTGGCTCGTGATCTTCGTCGGCCAACTGGCGGCCTGGCTGTGCACCGGGTCACTGCTGTTCTACGTCGGCGTCTACACGCTCGTGCTCAAACGGCGGACCTCGCAGAACATCGTCATCGGTGGCGTTGCCGGCGCGGTGCCCGTGCTCGTCGGATCGGCCGCGGTGACCGGCACCCTCTCGTTCGAGGCGCTCGCCCTCTTCGTTGTGGTGTGCCTGTGGACCCCGCCGCATTTCTGGGCGCTGGCGATTCGCTACCGGGACGACTACCGCAGCGCGGATGTGCCGATGCTGCCCGTCGTGGCGGGGGTCGGGCCCACGATTCGTCAGATTCGTGCCTACACGGTCCTCACCGTCATCGCCTCACTCGCGCTCGGTCTCGGTTCCGTGGTCGGTGTCGTGTACCTCGTGCCGACCGCGGTGCTCGGTGGTTGGTTCATCCGCGGGTCGTTTCGGCTCACCGAAGCGAAGGCGATGGCCTTCTTTCGGGACTCGATCGTATACCTGACGCTGCTCTTCTCGGCGGTCGCCCTCGAGGCGTTCTGGGGCGCCCCGATCTGATCCCGGGCCGGGCCCCGGTCGGCCCGCGAGCACCGCCACGCCGACGAGGGTTATCGTCTGCCGTGCCCGAATCCGAAGTCACTCGTCCGCCGTTCACTCCCCGCCGGATCGCGTTGATCGCCGTGGTGGTGGCGGCCGCGGCCTGGGTCGGATCGACCGCCCTGCGCGAGCCGGAGTTTCCCGACTTCGTCGCCTCCGGGGACCCGATCGATCTTCCGGCCGAGGGCACGTTCCCGCAGGCCTCGCTCGAGGAGTTCGAAGGGATCCTGGTCGGCCTCCGGGGGCAGCCGGTCGTCGTGAACATCTGGGCGTCGTGGTGCGCGCCGTGTCGAACGGAGATGCCGCTGTTGCAGTCGACGGCCGACACCTACGAGGGGCGGGCGGTGATCCTCGGCGTCGCGTCGAACGACGATCCGCGGGAGGCCCAGAAGTTCCTGAACGACATGGGGCTCACGTATCCCAACGTCTTCGACACGACCGGCGAGATCCGGGTCGCGCTCGGTCTCACGGCCTATCCGACGACCTATGTGTTCGGGGCCGATGGCGCGATCCGGGCCCGCGTCAACGGCGGAATCTCCGAGCAGCGCCTGGCCAGCCTCATCGAGGACGCGCTGCGGTGATCGACTACGGACTCCTGATGAGCATGATCGTCGGATTCGGCGTGCCGACGCTGCTCGCCAACTGGTGGCCGTTGTCGACCTATGACGAACCCGTGGGTTTCCTCGACGTCGCCCTCGCCCCGGCCTTCGCCGGTCTCGCGGTCGGTCGGTTGACCACCCTGGCCCTCGATGACCCCAGCTCGATCGGGAGTGTCTCCGACATGTTGATCATCCGCAGCGGGGTCGAGTTCTGGCCGGGTGTCGCCGCCGCCGTCGGGGTGCTGGTGTGGTCGGCCGTCCGTGACTGGGTGGCACCACTGGTGCGACTGGTCGACCTGGCGCCGCTGGCGATGATCGGCTACGCCATGTACGAGGCGGCGTGTCTCTTCCGTGACGGGTGCTTCGGGCCGGACTCGTCGTTGGGTCTGCGGCCGCCCGGGCTCAGCACGACGATGTTGCCGGTCGGGTTGCTCATGGCGCTGGCCGTCGTCGCGGCGGCGATCGTGACGCGGCGGGTCCGGGACCGGGGCGACGATCCGCTGCTGGTGCTGCTCGGCGCGGGAGTCGCCGTCGCCGCCGTTCGTACCGTCGGGTCCGTCTGGTTGCCCCATGTCGGCGACGGGCTCACTCGTCAACACATGACCTCGATCGTCGTGACGGTGCTCGCGGGGGCCGCGTTGGCTGCCGCGGTCGCGATCCGGCCGCGGATCGGGACCCCCACCGCCTCTCAATAGGTGCACTAGTGCATCGCTAGTGTTGCATTCTTGGCGGTCACCCTGCATAGTGTCCGCATGCGCAACACAGATGATGCCGCTCGCTCACCGGCCCGAACCACGTCGCCGATCACCGCCCCGAGCGCCACCGCCGCGCTCATCGGCTTGGTGCTCGCACTCTTCGGCGTCTACTGGGACGACGCGTGGCACACCGATCGAGGTCGGGACGAGACCTTGAGCGCCCCCCACGTCGCCTTGTACGCGGGAGTGGCGCTGGCCGTCGGCGTCGTGATCCGGTGGGGCTGGCAGCGCCGGGCGGGTGGTGTGACGGCGATGATCTCGGGCCCCGTGGGCGTGGCGGTGATCGGCGCCGCGGTCACACTCGGATCGGCGCCCGTCGACGCGTGGTGGCACGAGGCGTTCGGCCGCGACGCGGTCGTGTGGAGCCCCCCGCACATGGTCGCGTTGCTCGGGACGATCTCGTTGGCCAGTGGCATCGCGATGATCGCCGGCCAGGGCGCCGCGGCGATGACCTCGCGGGCCGGATCGGTCCTGTCGGTGGCGGCCGGCGCCGGGGTGCTGGGCGGCTGGCAGGTCCTGGTGCTGGAGTACGACACCGACGTCGCCCAGTTCTCCCCGCTCTGGTATCTGCCGGCCCTCGCGACCGGATTGATGGCGGGCCTGCTCACGGTGCAGGCCGTGGCGCCGACGCGGCCGGCGTGGCCGGCGACCCGGGCCGGCCTGGCCTACACCGCCGCGGTCGCCGCGGTCGCCGTCGTCTTGTGGGTCATGGACTTCTCCCGGCCGATCGTGCCGGTCATCGTCCCCGCCCTGGTGGTCGCCGACGTGGCCCGTCGACGCGGTTGGCCCGTTTCAGCACGCGCGGTGGCGTTCGTGGCGGCCCTCTTCATCGTCTACGTGCCGTATCTCCAGATCGTGTCGGGCGGCGTCGCTCCGTCGACCCCCGACGCGCTCGTCGGCACGGCCATCGCCGCGGCCGCGGTCGCCGCGGTGATCGTCGTCTTCGATCCGGCACCGTCTCGTCGGGCTCCGATCGGGTCGACCGCGGCGCTGGCCGCACTGGCGACGTTGGTGGTCCTCACGGTCTCGATCCCCCGTCCGGCCGCCGCTCACGATCCGGGTCAAGGCGACGAGGTCGCGAGCGTCGCCCTGACCGCCACGGTCACCGAGGGGCGAGTCGACGTGATCGTGGCCCTCGACGCCGGCACCGAGGGAATCGAACCCGAGAGGGTCGTGGCCCGCCGAGCCGGCCGAGTCGTCACCGGTTCGCTCGACGAGGGAGAAGGCGGCTGGGTCGGCCGGGTGGACCTCGACGAGTCGGGTCGCTGGTTCGTGTACACCGAGGCCCGCGCCGGCGAGGACCGGCTGGAAGCCTGGCTTCCCGTCACGATCGGCGACGACGGATCGGTGACGAAATCGACCGAGTTGTATCTGGTCACCAAGACCGACGGTCCGACGGCGGCGCAAGTGGTCGTCGGTGGCCTTTTGATCGCCCTGTCGCTGGCGATCGTCGGACGAATCGCCGCGACGGTCCGCTCGTTGAACCAGACGACGGACCGGCGACGGGAATTCGTCACCGACTGACGCCGGAACTGCCCTCCGCGGTGATACACCTGACCCGGTGTGGACCAGACTTCACCGCGTCGGCGCGGCAACTCTCGTGGTTCTCGTCGCGGTGCAGGCCGTGATCGCGGGCCAGCACATCTTCGGTGACTGGGGCATCGGGCTCCACGCCACCCTTGGCAACGCCGTGTTCGCCATCGCCGTGTTGACGACCGGGGTGGCGTTCTTCCGGCTCGACAGCCGCGCGTTGCGCGTCGTCGGTCTCGTCATGATCGTCGTGTTGAGCGCCCAGATCGGGCTCGGCTACTCGGCTCGCGATTCCCAGGGCGCGGCGGCGATCCACATTCCGCTCGGGGTCGCCTCGTTCGGCGCCGTCACCTATCAACTCCTCATCGCCTGGCCCGGACTGCTCGTCGGCCGCACCGGGCGTTCGGGCGACAGGCCCGAACCGAGCTGACCCCGGCGATCACGGCACCGACGCCAACGGTTCCTCGGTGTCGACATCTGGCCGTCGGGGCCCCGGCGTTGCACTCCCCGGGCCGGGTTCGCGGTGCAGGACCGTGGCCCCCGCGACCGCGGCGATCAAGGATGCGGCGAGCACCCCCATCTTCGCCGAATCCTGCAGGGCCGTGTCGGTGAAGGCCAACCCGGTGATGAACAACGAGACGGTGAAGCCGATCCCTCCGAGGAACGCGACGCCGGTGACCCCGCGCCACGTGACGTTCTCGGGAAGTGAGCCGATGCCGGAGAGAACGGCCAGGCGGGTGGCGACCACGATCCCGATCGTCTTGCCCGCGACCAGCCCCAGCACGATCCCGATCGTGATCGGGCTGGTGGCCGCGTCGGCGACCCCGGCGGCCGACAACGCGACCCCACCGTTGGCGAGCGCGAAGAGGGGCAGGATCACGAACGCGGTCCAGGGGTGGAGGATGTGGAGCAGTCGGTCGGTCACCGGCACCGTCTCGCGGGCATCACGAAGCACCTCTCGGAGCACGCCCAACGGGATCGACGGCTCGACGTCGATGACGGTCGGCGTCGGCCGGCGGGCCACCGCGGGAGCCATGAGGCCGAGGATGACGCCGGCCAGCGTCGCGTGAACGCCCGACTCGAGCATCGCGACCCACAGCCCGATGCCCACGATCACGTAGGCGGGGACGAACCAGATGTCGGCGCGCCGCATGACGATCACGGTGGCGATGAGCCCGGCGACCACGCCGAGCCAGGAGAAGGAGATCGACGAGCTGTAGAAGAACGCGATCACCAGCACCGCCCCGATGTCGTCCGCGATGGCCAGGCTCAAGAGGAACACCTTGAGACCCGAGGGAAGGTGCCGGCCCACGACCGCCAGGACTGCCACCGCGAAGGCGATGTCGGTGGCGAGCGGAATCCCCCAGCCCTGCGCCCCCGCACCCCCGAAGTTGAGCAGCATGTAGATCCCCGCGGGGACGATCATTCCGCCCATCGCAGCGAACGCCGGAAGCGCGGCACGGCGAAGATCACGGAGCTCGCCGACCACGAGCTCACGCTTGATCTCCAACCCGGCGACGAAGAAGAAGATGGCCATGAGGCCGTCGTTGATCCACTGGGTGAGCGACTCGTTGATCGAGATGGGACCGAGCGTCACGACCGCGTGTTGCTCCCAGAACTGAGCGACGTCTTCTCCCAGCGGCGAGTTCCGCAGCACCAACGCGATGATCGTCGCGCTGAGCAGACAGACACCGCCCGCGCTCTCGAGCCGCAGGAACTCCCGAAAACCACGCCGTGTGGTTCGTCGCGTTGAGGTTTCGACCGAGACGGCGTGAGACACGTCGGTGCTCCTTTCCGCCGGGAGCATCGGTCGCTGCGGCGCCGATATCAGGGTGCGGCGTCGCCGGCCGTCGCCTCGCAGCACGCATCCCGCTCGGCCGGCGTCAGAAACCGCACCCCGGCGCCGCCTGCCGCGATCTCACCGGCGATCTCCTGTGATCCGTCGACGGCCGCGGCGGCCCGGAGCACCGCGGCCCCGGCGGCCGCGTTCCTCTCGATCTCGGCAACGACGGCACGGCGGGTTGCCTCGGTGTCGGCCCGGGCGAGGCGGCGGCCGATCTCGGACGCGACCGAACGCCACTGGGTGATGAGCGACACCGGGGCGGGTGCGTCGACGAGATCCAGATCCGCGTCGAGCACGAAGAGGTTGGGGTCGAAGCTCTCGGCGGCCCCGGCCAACATCGGGCTCTTCACCGCAGCGATGATCTCGTTGACGAAACGGTAGTCGTCGGGCTCGTGGTGATCAACGGGTCGGAGGCGACCACCTGGGCGACGACATGGGCGAGATCCCGGCCGATGGGGTAGTCGCCGTCGCGGGCGAGGTCGATGGTCGTCCGGCCGGCTTCCACTCGAAGCACGCGGGAACCCATCGGGCGGATCGTAGCAACCCCGGCCATCGCCGATGGGCGTGATCCGGCGGAGAACCTATACTTTCGGCTTCGCGAGATGATGTGGAGACTGATGGCGATCGATCGAAACCTGATTGCCGGAGCGCTTCCCGGGTACGAGGTCGGCGACGAGATCGCCCGGGGCGGCTGGGGCGCCGTCTACCGAGGCCGTCACATCGCGCTCGGCCGGGAGGTCGCGATCAAGCAGCTGCCGTCGACCTTCGCCGACGACGCGAGCGCGCTCGACCGGTTCGTCTCCGAGGCGAGGACCATCGGCCGGCTCGACCATCCACACGTCGTCAAGGTCTACGACTTCGTCTCCCACGAGGGCACGTGGTTGATCGTGATGGAGTACCTCGGCGGCGGGACCCTGTGGGACGAGTTTCAGCGATCAGGGATCCGTGCCGACAAGGCCTGCGCGGTCGTCCTCGCGGTCGCGGCGGGCCTGGAGGTCGCCCACGAGCACGGAATCCTCCATCGGGACATCAAGCCCGAGAACATCATGTTCGCCTCGGACGGCACCGCCAGGATCTGCGACTTCGGCATCGCGAAGTCGGCCAATCGGGAGACCCGTCACACCCAGGTGGGCGAGGTCGTCGGGACCCCCACCTACATGTCACCCGAACAGGCGATGGGCGACGAGCTGACCGCCGGGTCCGACGTGTACAGCCTCGGCATCGTGACCTACGAGCTGCTCGCCGGCCGGCTCCCGTTTCCCGAGGCACGCTCTCCGACCCAACAGCTGATCCAACACGTGAGCGAACAACCGATTCCGCTCAGCGAATCCGCGCCGGGACTCCCCGGAGCGATCGCGGATGTGGTGATGACCGCCCTCGAGAAACGACCGGCTGATCGATTCGCGAGCGCCCAGGCGTTCGGTGTCGCGTTGGCCCGGGCGGCCGGCGAGTCGTTCGGTGCCGGCTGGCTCGATGCCGCGGGCGTCGTTCTCATGGGGGGCGGCCGGATCCAGAGCGCGGCCCTGCGGACGCCGACGATGGGCGCCCCGACCCAACAACCGACCCAGACCCTTCCCGCGGTCCGCGACGACCACTTCCGACCCGCGGTCTCGGCGGGGGCCGGATCGGTCGCCACCCCGGCGGCTCCGTCCGAACCCCCTCCGCCCGGAACCGGTGCGCCGGCGACGGTGGCGACCCCACAGCCGAGCGTCCCCCACATCCCGACCGACTCGGGTCTCTCGCCGCTGCCCGAGCCGGCGGAGCCGGTCACCCCACCACCCGGCAGCCCGGTCGCCGCGCCGCCCGATGGCTCCGGTGACGGCTCCCGACCGCGGGGCCTCGTGCTCGTCGCGCTGGTGTTGGCCGCCGTGCTGGCCGCGGCCGGCGCGATCTTCGTGCTCGGGTCGGGCGACGACAACCCCACCGGCGACACCGAGACGGTCGACCCCGGCGCGGCGCAGTCCCCGGACGCGACCGCGCCGACGACGACCACGGCGACCACCACCGCCGCGGAGGTCGACGTGCCCCCGTCGACCGTCGCGCCGGTTCGCGAATGTCCGTCGGGGGAACGCTGCTCGTTCATCGACTCGATATCGGTCGGCGACGATCAGCTGACGATCGAGTGGACCGCGGTCGGGTTCGAGCCGGTGATCGCCGAAGGGCAGTTCCACGTCCACTTCTTCTGGGACATCTACTCGCCCGACCAGGCGGGCACGAACGCCGCGGTGTTCGGCGTCGCCGTCGGAGAATGGGAACTGACCGCCGACCAACCCTTCGTCAGCACCGGTGAGCTGCGACCCTCGAAGCGGCCCGCGGCCGCGAACCGGATCTGCACCTCGGTCGCCAACGGGGCGCACGCCATCGTCAACCCGCTTCTGTTCGACTGCGTGCCGATCCCCGAAGGCGTCTGAATGGACTTCACCGAGCGATACGGGCCCTGGGCGGTGGTGACCGGCGCCGCGATGGGTGTCGGCCTCGCGTTCGTCGAGGAGCTCCACCAACGCGGACTCGGCGTCGTCATGGTCGATCGCGACCCGGTGGTCCGCGCCGTCGCGGCCCGCCGAGCCGGACCCACCGTCGCGGTGGTCGTCGACGTGCGCGATCCCGGTTGGACCGAGGTGCTCGAAGAGGCCGTGGGGGACCGTGAGATCGGATTGGCGGTGGCGAACGCCGGCGTCAGCTACGTGGGTCGTTTCCTCGACATGGGACCCGCAGAGCGGGCCATTCTCCTCGATGTCAACTGTCGGGCCACCGTCGACCTCGCGGCCTGGGCGATCCCGGCGATGGTGGCCCGCGGCCGCGGCGGGTTCGTCACCACCAGCTCCGGGTCGGCGCTCGCGGGCACCGCGGGTGTCGCGCTCTACAGCGCCACGAAGGCGTTCTCGGTCAATCTCGTCGAGGCCATCGGCTGGGAGCTCAAGGACACCGGCGTGCACAGCCTCGCGATCCTGGCGCCGAGCATGGACACCCCGGCGTTCCGGGCCGGCCGGGCCGACGAGTCGAAGATGATGGCGCCGCCCGTCGACCCGAGAACGGTCGTGTCCGCCGCGCTCGACGACCTGCCCCGGGGCGGGCGCTGGCTGGCCGACGAGGGGCTCGAGTTCGCCGCGGCGGTCGAACGGGCCGAGCGGGTCGACATGATCTCGGCCGCGACCACGGCGATGTACCCGCACATCTTCGACCGCTGATCGTCGCTCAGCGGTGGGAATCCTCCGGGGCGGCTCGCCGCGCCGCGAACACCGCGGCCTCGGTTCGGGTGCTCATCCCGAGCTTCTTGAGGATCACGGAGACATAGTTCTTCACCGTCTTCGGCGACAGATGCAGCGCGTCACCGATGTCCCGGTTCGTGAGCCCCTCGGCGAGGAGATCGAGTATCTGGCGTTCCCGGTCGGTCAGGGCGGCGAGTGGCTCCTCGGCGTACGGGCGTCCGGAGCGGACCCGGTCGAAGAGGTCGCCGGCGATGGCCGCGTCGAGGGAGAGACCGGCGCAGCTCGATCGGCGGATCCGCCCGATGATCTCGTCGCCGTCGTCGGTGGCGACGAGATAGCCCGACGCGCCGGCCAGCATCGCCGCGCCGATGCGTTCGTCGCCGCTGTACGGGCACGACATGACGACTCGGGTTCCCGGGCGGGTTCCGGCGACCTCTTCGCACAGCTCGATTCCGCGTCCGTCGCCGAGGTCGAGATCGATGAGGACGATGTCGGGGTCGAGATCGGCGAACTCGCTCGTCGCGGCAGCGGCATCGGGCGCTTCACCGATGATCTCCATGTCGTCCACCTCGGAAAGGAGATCGCGCAGGCCGCGTCGGAAGATCTCTCTCGCGTCGACCACATAGACGCTGATCATCCGATCGGCTCCTTCCCGCCTCGGTTGTCGGGCCCGGCCCGGGTGTTCGAGTCGTACCGGACACTCCATCGGCCGACTGCGCCCCGCCTTCAGCTTCGTCACTCTCGGTGAGCCTGCCCCCGGTGGGGGTCGAGGTGGCGGGCCGGATCAGACGGCGGCGAGTCGCCAGAGGAAGGTGGCGAGTTGGGCGCGGGTGACGGGGGCGTCGGGGTCGTAGGTGGTGGGGCTGGTGCCGGTGGTGATGTTCTGGTCGACGAGCCAGGTGACGGGTTCGGCGTAGTAGCTGTCGGGTTCGACGTCGAGGAAGCGGGGGCCGAACAGCTCCCCGGCGAGAACCCAGCCGGTCTCGACCCATGACAACGGCGACGTCGCCGCGGCGATCGCCGCCTTCGTCGCCGCGGGGCCCACACGGCCGTACTCGGCGGCGAGGAGACCGCTGACCCCGGCGATCCACGGAGCGGCGAAGCTCGTTCCACAGCCGATCGTGTCGGGACCGTGGATGCCGCGGGCGCACCCTGGCGCCGCGACATCGACCCAGGGTCCGAAGCTGCTCCACGGGTAGCGGGCCAACGACTCGTCGGCGCCGCCGACCGCGATGACACCGTCGAAGGCGGCCGGGTAGAACGGCACGTCGTCGCCGAAGTTTCCGGCGGAGGCGACCACGACGACATCGTTGGCGATGGCATAGGCCACGGCCTCCTCGACGACACGGGGGGCGCCGCGGGACCCGAACGAGAGGTTGAGGATGTCGGCCCCGTTGTCCACGGCCCACACGATGCCGTCCGCCGCGGCCGCCCACGGAACGCTGCCGTCCTCGGTCGCGACCTGTACGGGCAGGATCGAACACGACGGGCACACGCCGGCAACACCGACGCCGTCGTGGGCGGCGGCGGCGACGAGCGCCACCGCGGAGCCGTGGCCGAACGTGTCGACGTGCGGGTCACCGTCGATCATGCTGATGCCGTCGAGAAGGCGGCCGTCGAGCTCGGAGCTGGGATTGACGCCGGAGTCGATCACCGCGATGACCACGTCGGCGGCGCCGCGGGTGACGTCCCAGGCGATCTCGAGGCCTTCTTGTTGCTCGCCGCGGTCGAGAAGGTAGGAGGGATCCCGGGGCTGCCAGGTGAGCTGGGCCGTGCCATTCCACTCGACCCGTTCGTCGCCGCGCTCCTCGAGCACCTTCACGAGACCGGCGAGGTCGGTCTCCACGATCGAGAAGTTCGGCGCCTCGCCCTCGGCCACCTCCTCGCTCACGATCAGTTCGAACGTGGGGGGATCCGTGTGGGCGGCGGAGTCCGCGGCGCCGGCGGGCGTCGCCGCTGCCGCGATGACGAGGGTCGCCGAGATGGCCGCGCCGATCGTCGTCCCAAACCTGTTTCTCCGGCTCATGTGCCGGGGTACGGCGGGCCCCCGAGGCCGCTTGACGCCGACGCATCGTCTGCCTCAGACCGTGGTGACCTAGCTCACCGCCCCGATGACCTTCGGGAATCGGCGGGGTGTGAATCTCCGATGAGTCGTTCGACCGGAGGGTTCAGCGTCGGGTTTCGCCGACGAACGAGCCGGCGTAGAGGATCGCCTCCTCGAGCCGGATCGGCCGCGAGTACAGGAACCCCTGTTCGTGCGAGCAGCCGGCGTCGCGAGCGACCCGCGCCTGCTCGACCGTCTCGATCCCCTCGGCGATGACATCGAGGCCGAGGGACTGGCCGAGGGCGGCCAGACTGGTGAAGACCCGCTCCGCGCCATCCGAGGACGGGTCGCCGATCCGGCTGACGAGGGATCGGTCGAGCTTGATCGCGTCGACCGGCAGCGCCGCGATCTGGGCCAGCGACGAGTAACCGGTGCCCACATCGTCGAGGGCGATGCGGGTGCCGAGCGCCCGTAGTCGTTCGAGCTGGTCGGCAACTTCCTCGGGACGGGCCAGCGTCGATTCGGTGATCTCGAGTTGGAGCGCGTCGGGCCGCGTCCCGGTCGAAACGAGCACCGACTCGACGAGCTCGTGAAACGAGCAGTTGCGCATCTGGTACGGCGACACGTTGACCGACAGCACGAGATCGTCACGGCCGCCGGCCAGATGGCGGAGATCCTCGCACGCCTTTTGCAGCACCCACGCGCCGATCTCGATGATCGCCCCGGTGTCCTCGGCGATCGGGATGAAGTCGACCGGCGACACCGGTCCGAACGTCCGGCTGTCCCATCGGAGCAGCGCCTCGACGCCGGTCAGGGCGCCGTCCTCGGTGCGATGGATCGGCTGGTAGGCGAGGTAGAGCTCACCGGCCGAGACCGCGGTCTTGAGCTGCTGGGCCTGGTGGAACGTTCGTGCGGTGTCGCGGCGGAAGGAGTCGCAGAACAGGACCGGGTGGGCTGCACCGTCTCGCCGGGCCTTCATCAGGGCGGCTTGGGCCTTCTCGACGAGATCCTCGCCATCGGACCGAGGTCCGGTGGCGATCCCGGCGTGGGCGTCGAGGGTCACCGGTTCCCCGTCGATCTCGAACGGTTCGCGCATCGCTTCGAGGAGACGGGTGGCGGCCCGGCGGGCACCGTACGGGGTGACGGGGGCCTCGAGGGCGACGACGAACCGGCCCCCGCTCGTCCGGGCCAACAGCTCACGGGCGCGCACCTTGGCCTGCAACCGTCCGGCCACCGTCTTGAGGACGACATCGCCGGCGGCCCGGCCCAGCGACGCGTTGAGGGCGCCGAACTCGCCGATGTCGAGCGCGAGGATGCCGATGTCGTCGGTGCTGTCGGTTCTGCGGGCCCGGGCGGTCCGGAGGTGGGTGAGGAGCCCGGCCCAGTTCGCGGCGCCGGTGACGGGGTCACGGTCGGGATCGGCGCCCGCCGCCCGGGTCATCGATTCGAGACCGGCGAGTTGACGGCGCAGCCGGTGAATCGTGTGGACGCCGGCGGCGATCGCGAGCAGCGCGCCCGACGTGAGCATCACGACGACGAACATCATGATCGACCACCGTCGAGGTCGGGCCGGGTCGGCCGCATCGGGTCGGACGCGCTGCGCATGGCGCTCAGCATCGGCACCGTCGACCGTTGTATGACCCGAGTCGGCCGCGAGCGCGAAGAAGCCGGAACCCCCGATCGGTCGCCCGCACGATCGATCAGAGGTTCCGGCTGTCGTGGAGCCGAGTGGTGCCCGCCTGGAGGCTCACCACTCCCTGTCGGTGACTCCAAGAGCGCTGCTTCCGGTACACGGTTGTGAGCTGGAGCTGCCGTAGAGGGTGCTGCCGTCGGCGCGCAGCCGGATGAAGAAGCATTCGCCGGAATCGGAGCGGGTCGCCGCCCCCCATTCCCTGCCGTCGCGAGTGGCGGCGACGCTCAGCTCGTCCTGATCGCGTGACGCCGAGTTGCTGCCCCGCCAGATGAATCCCGGCTCGGCGGCTCTCAGGTTGCGGACGTTGGCGTCCCGGTAGGTCCCGCGGTCGACATAGACCACCGCGGCGGTGGTCTGACCGGATCGCAACGTGGATCGGGCGGCCTGGTCCTGGGCCCGCTCCCGGGCCCCGAGATAGGTGGGGACACCGATGGCCAACAGGATGCCGATGACCAGCACGACGACCATCACCTCGATCAACGTGAACCCCCGTTCCCGGTGGGCTCGGTGGCCGGTGTTTTCGGAGTGGTGGTTCATGACGAGGTCCTTGGCCCGGCGTCGGTGAAAGGCTTCCCGTCAGCATCGGTCGGGCCGGGTCGCGGATCAGACCGGAGAAGAAGTCGGGTCGAACGACCCGGCCGGTGGGTCTGAAGGTCACTGCACGAGATCGATCAACCGGAACATCGGGAGGTACAGCGACAAGACGATGCCGCCCACGACGATGCCGAGAAAGGCGATCAACAGTGGTTCGGCCACCGCGGAGAACGACTCGGCGGCCGCGTCGACCTCGGCCTCGTAGACATCTCCCACGAGCCGAAGCATCTCCGTGAGGTCGCCGGACTCCTCGCCGACCGCGACGACCTGGGCGAAGAGCGGAGGAATGACGTCGCTGGTCATGAGCTCCGATGACAGGCTTCGGCCGGCGCGCACGGCATCGGCGGCGTCGGAGAACACGCCGCGGGTCACGGCGTTGCCGCTCACGTCGCCGGCGATCTGCAGGGCCTCCAGCAGCGGCACTCCGGCCGAGGCCAGCACCGCCAGGGACCGCGACGCGCGCGCGAGCGCCGTGCGCCGGACGAGGTCGCCGACGACCGGGATGCGCAGGACGATCTTCGCCAGGGCGAGCTCACCCGCCGGGGTGCGCCCCCAGCGACGAAGGGCCGTCAGCGCCGCCGCGACGGCGCCGATCAGCAACACGATGTTGCTCCCGATGAATCCGCTGACGCTCAGAACGATCCTCGTCGGCACGGGCAACTCGCCGCCGAGATCGGCGTAGACGCCTCGAAAGACCGGCACGACGAACAGCGACATCGCCAAGATGACGACGCCGACGAGCCCGAGCACCGCGATCGGGTAGGCGAGGGCGCTCCGGACCTTGCGGCGGAGCTCCGCCTTTCGCTCGAGCGCGGTGGCCGCCTGCCGCAGGGACTCGTCGAGGGTGCCCGATGCCTCGCCGGCCTCGACGAGGCTGACGAGGACCGGGTCGAAGATTCGGGGATGTCGACGCAGCGACACGGAGAGCGCGTCGCCACCCTCGATGTCGGCCCGCACACCGGTCCACGCGGCGTTGAGGGCGGGGCCACTTTGTTGCACCAGCACGGTGAGGGCCCTTTGTTGCACCAGCACGGTGAGGGCCCGCATCATGGGGACGCCGGCCTGGAGCATCGCCGCGAGCTGCCGGATGCTGCCGGCCAGCTCCGCGGATTTGACCTTCGGGGCGAACAAGGAGACGGCGATCTCCGCGCGCAACATGTTGCGGCGAGGTCGGCGCAGCACGATCGGCCGGTAGCCGAGATCGCGAACCCGCGAGACGGCATCTCCTTCGGAACGGGCCTTGACCTCCCCACGAACGGGGTTGCCGGCATCGTCGATCGCGGCGTAGCGCCACGTCGCCGCGGTCATCGGAGGAGCTCCCGGAGTCCGGTCGGGTCCACGCAGCGGGCGGCCGCCGTCTCGGAGGAGATCAGTCCGCGCCGGACGAGGGCGGCCAACGAGCGATCCATGGACTGCATCCCGCGGGACGCACCCGCATCGACCGCGGCGGCGATCTGGTGGAGGCGCCCTTCCCGAATGAGGCTCGAGACGCCGGTTGTCGCAACGAGGACCTCGGTGGCGAGAACCCGGCCGTGGTGGGCGGCCGGGACGAGTTGTTGGCTGACCACGCCCACCAGCGCGTTGGCCAACTGGGTCCGGACGAGCTCCTGGCGGCCGTCGCCGAACGACTCGACGATGCGCGAGATGGCCCCCTGCGCGGTTCGGCTGTGGAGTGTCGCCAAGACGAGGTGTCCCGTCTCCGCGGCGGTGAGCGCGGCGGCGATCGTGTCGGGATCGCGCATCTCCCCGATGACGATGACGTCGGGATCCTGGCGGAGGGCCTGACGGAGCGCGTGGGGGAAATCGGGTGCGTGCTCGCCGATCTGGCGTTGTGTGACGAGGGCGGTGAGATGGGAGAACCGGTACTCGATCGGGTCCTCGAACGTGATCACGTGCAGCGGTCGGGGGCCGATGACCTGTTCGACGAGCGCCGCGATCGTCGTGGTCTTGCCCGAGCCGGTCGCCCCCGTCAGCAGCAGGAGACCCCGCGGCGCCGTGGCGAGCTCGGCGATCGTGGGGGGAAGCCCGAGGTCCTCGAGCAGGGGAACGGCGTCGGGAAGCAGACGGAACGCGGCGCCGATCCCGTTCGCGCCGCGAAAGATGTTCGCCCGGACCCGCATCCCGGACCGCAACTCCACGACCGTGTCCGCGCTGCCTTCGGTGTCGAGTTGGTCGCGTCCCCTCGCGGTGAGCGTCGAGGTGAGCATGCGTTCGAGCTGCGCCTCCCCGAGCGCCTCGAAGTCGTGGATCGTCTGCATGCGGCCGTGGTGACGAAGTCGGGCGGTCGCACCGACCGAGATGTGGAGATCGGTCGCGCCCCGGCGTTCGGCGATCTCGAGCATCGCCCGCAGGCCGGGGTCGACCGACACGGCGTCCGTCTCGGTCGGGGCCCCTTCGGTGCGTGAGCGGGCGGTCGGCGTGGCGGCGACGGCGGCAAGCTGATCCTCCAGCCACGAACGAGCGCCTTCGTCGAGCTCGGTCGGCTGGAACACGTCGTTCGCTTCGTCCGTGTCGCGCGACACCTCGGTCCTCCTGGTTGGACGGTCGCAGTGTCGGCGAGTCGAGGCCTGACATGACCTCGAGCCGGGAATCGCGCCGGCCCCTTCGCCGCGCACGGCCTCATCCCAGGGCGGAACCGGTCGACACTGAGCGCGATGTCCTCTGTCCCGATCGTCGCGACCCGACGCCGTCTCGGCGAGATCCTCGTCGATCTCGAGTTGGTGACCGATGCCCAGATCGAGGAGGCACTCGCCAACGGGCGGGCGACGGGGCGCCGCCTCGGGGAGGTGCTGCTCGAGGAGGGGATCGTGGCGCCGGTCGCGTTGCTGCGGGCCCTCGCCGAGCAGTTCGGGTTGGAGTATCTCGAGTTGGACGGCGCGGCGATCGACCTCGAGCTGGTCCAGCGGATTCCCGCGTCGATCGCTCGTCATCATCGCGCCGTCCCCGTGGCCGTCGACGGCGACGACATCGTCTTGGCGATGGCCAACCCGGTGGATGTCGTCGCGAAGGACGACATCCGCAACATCCTCAGCGCTCCGGTGCGCACGGTGCTGGCCGATCCCGAACAGATCGACCGCGTCATCGAGCGGGCTGCCTCGGCGGACAGCAAGGTTCGTGAGCTGCTGCTCGCCGCGGTCGACGAGGCCGATCGTGTGCCCGTCGTCGAAACGGCGGCCGTCGACCGCGAGGCCGACGCGCCGATCGTGCGTTTCGTTGACCTGCTCTTGAACAAGGCGATTCAGGATCGGGCGTCCGACGTCCACATCGAGCCCTTCGAGGACGGGTTGCGGGTGCGGTTCCGCATCGACGGTGTGCTCCACGACGCGCTCGAGCCGCCACAGAGCCTGCAGGCCGGTCTTCTCGCCCGCATCAAGGTGATGACGGGTCTCGACATCGCGGAACGGCGACTGCCCCAGGACGGCCGGGCGAGCATCGTGATCGGCGGGGAACGGGTCGACATCCGGGTCGCGACGACCCCGACCGTGCACGGCGAGAGCGCCGTTCTTCGCCTCCTCCGCAACGACGGCGTGCTCGCCTCGATCGACCGGGTGGGGCTGCTCGACGGCCAACTCAGCGACCTTCGGACCGCGCTCGATCAGTCATGGGGAATCGTGCTCGTCACCGGCCCGACCGGTTCGGGCAAGACGACCACCCTCTATGCCGCGATCCAGCAGCTCAACGCGCCGACCCGCAGCATCGTGACGGTCGAAGATCCCGTCGAGTACCGACTCGACGGGCTGAAACAGGTCCAGGTCAACATCAAGGCCGGATTGACGTTCTCGCGGGTGCTCCGGTCGTTCCTCCGGCTCGATCCCGACGTCATGCTCGTCGGAGAGATCCGCGACACCGAGACCGCCCGCATCGCCGTCGAATCGTCGCTGACCGGGCATCTCGTCTTGTCGAGCGTCCACACCAACGGCGTCGCGTCGGCACCGGTCCGGCTCGTGGAGATGGGAGTCGAACCGTATCTGGTCGCCGCGTCGGTCCGGGCGGTGACGGCCCAGCGGCTCGTGCGCCGCGTATGCGATGGCTGCGGCGTCGAAGAGCGCCTGGATCCGGCCCGGGTCGCCGCCATCGGCTTCTCCCCCGACCTCGTGAACGACGACGGATCGGTCGTGGTGCGTCGCGGCCCCGGATGCGATCGTTGTTCGCGCACCGGTTTCCGGGGGCGCATCGCGATCCACGAGGTGATGCCGTGGTCCGACGAGATCAGCGATCTCGTCATCGGTCGACGTCCGGTGTTCGAGATCCAGCGGGCCGCGGTCGACGCCGGCCTCGTCACGATGCGCGAGGCCGGACTGCGCCGGGTCGTCGCCGGGGTGACGACCCCTGAAGAAGTGCTCGCCGTCGTCGGCTGACGCCGGCGGCTCAGCCATCGAAGCCCGAGATGACGTCGCGCACGAGGTCGGCGGTGTCGCCGACCAGGGCCGGGAGGCTCGAAGCGGAGACGCCGATGGCGGTGGCGTGGAGGGCGCTGTGGGGAACGATCGGGGAGAGGTCGTCCTCGGCGTCCTCGTCGCTCCCTGTGGCCACGAGCTCCTCGACGGCGTGGGCGATGTCGTCGGCGAGGATCAGGGCATGGGTGAAGGCGTCGCCGACCTCTGGCGCGTGGTGCTGGGTGAGCGCGGTCTGGACGCTGACCGGCAGCCCCCAGGCTCGCACGACCACCCCGCCGACCTCTCCGTGGTCGATGCCGAGGACCTGCCGCTCGGCGTCGGCGAGGTCGAGAGAATCGGCCTCGGCCGCGGTGACGAGGGAATCGGTCAGAGAGGCCGGCAGACACTTGGCGATGACGAGCTTGCCGATGTCATGCACGAGTCCGGCGGTGGTGAGCATCGGCGCGATCGGCTGGGTCGAGGCCTTGCGGATCACGTCACCGGCAACGGAGGTGGTGACGGCGTGGCGCCAGAGCTCGTTGGGCCCGAGACCGTAGGCGGACACCTCACCGGAGAGGCGGCTGTGCATCGTCCGTCGCAGGGCGATCTCCACGACCGCGTTGGCGCCGATTCGGGCCGCCGCCTGCTTCAGGTCACCGATGACGGTTCGCGAACCCGAACTGACGGAGTTCGCCCGGGCCAGCACGTCACCGGCGAGCGCAGGGTCCTGCGTCACGATCTCGACGATCGCGGCCGCGTCGTAGTCCGACGAGGAGACGATGCTCATGAGCCGCGAGACCGACGCCGGAAGCGGCTCGATTGTCGACGCCGCCTGCAGAATGTCCGCTCGGCTGATCAGTGCGTTCTCCATCGGTTCCCTGTTGTTCGGTCGTGCTGCTCGGTTGATGCCCTTCGGTGTCAGTGTCGGCCCCACCGCCGTGAGATTGAGCCGTCCGGGCGATGACCGGCTTCCGGTCCGCTCCGCTCAGCGCCGTTCGGTCTGCCAGCCGGTGATGCGCCAGCCGTCGAAGCCGAACGTCTCGAGCGCTGGGGTCCAGTCGCCGGCCAACTCCGAACCCGACGACGCGACGAGCTCCTCGGCGACCACCATTCCGACCCAGCGGAACCCGAATGTCGTGAGCCGGCTGTCGGGAACCGACAAGACGCCCCGAAACGAGCTGTCGACGATCGTGACCTCGGTGTCGTCGGATTCGGGCTGGGTGATCGACAAGTCGGCCGGGTTTCCTCCCGGGTTCAGATCGGCCTGGTCGAAACGAAGCGTCGCCTTCGGGCCCAAGACGAACACGACGGGACCGTCCACCGAGACGATCCCGGTGAAGCGGAGCGTGATCTCGTCGTCACACTCGTAGACGACGTCACCACCGAGGGGGCCGGTGATCGTGCCGTCCACGTCGGGACATGACCGGGTCGGGCGATCGTCATCGTGCTCATTGTCGTTGTCGTCGTCATCGTGCTCGCGGTCGCGGCGGTCGCGGCGGTCGCGGCGGTCGTCGTCGTGGTCGTCGTCTCGGTCGCGGCGGTCGTCGACGATCACCGGATTGTCACAACCCGTGCAGGTGGCGTCCGATCCGATGAGCTCCTGGACATCGCCGAGCGAGCGGCCCGCGAACGAGGCCTCGCCGGTGATGCCGACCCGGCCGCGCACCCGGCCGCGAAGTGGACCGGTCGACGCGTCCTCCACGAGAAGGCTGTAGGGCGCCAGGGCCTCACGGGTGATCGTCACCCTCCCCGTCACCGCAGCCGATCCCGTCCCGCTGTCGACGACGACCTCCCACCGGGTCGGGGTCACCGGTGTCGCCCGAAAGGACCACGGGCCGCCCGTCGTCTCCCCGGATCCACGAAACGCGGTCGATGCCCCGGCCACGATGTCGCCCCAGGCGGCGGAGACCGCCACGTCGATGACGGACTCGGCCTCCGCCCGGTCCACGAGTCGATCGGTTCGCCGGATCTCGGCGCGGGCGTTGGCCAACAGCACCGCCCCGAGCAGCGACACGAGGGTGAGCGCGGCGACCGCCAACAAGAGCGCGGCGCCGTGTTCGTCGCGCCCTCGGGTCGCGGGGTCGGGTCGATCGGTCGAGCAGTTCATTCGCAGGCTCCCGACTTCGGCGAGACCCGGAGGGCGACGCTTCGCCGCACGTTCCGGTCCGTCTCGTCGGGGCCCGGAGCGAGGGAGATGTCCATGACGACGAGCCGGGTGCACCACCGCACATCGTCGGCGCGGCCCGGATCGAGCGGCGCGCCGTTGCCGTCTCGGAGCTCGAACGACGATCCCGGGCCCAGTTCCGTGGCCATGACCCGCGGCGCCGCCTCGCCGGGGGTGCGGCGGGTGAGGATCGGGCCGGAGATCTCCCACCGCACGACCCCGTCCGCCCGCGGGAGATCGATCGTGGTGATCGGATCGCGCCCGTCCACCTCCACCCGGTCCGCTTCCCGTACATCACGCGTGAAGGCGTCGGCGGCGAGCCCGAGGTCGAACTCGTCGACCGACGGGGCCGTACGCTCAGCCGTCGTGGTCAGGAGGTTGGCGATGAGCCATCCGGCCATGGTCGTCAACGCCAGTCCGATCATCACGTCGACCAGCGTGGTCCCGCGATCGCCGTGTCGGCGCAGGCCGGTCATGGTCCCGATGGGGTGTCGGGGCGGCGGATCGCGCCGTCGAGGCGGACCTCGACCTCTCGCTCGCCCTCGCGCCATCCGACCCGCACGATCAGGTGACGCCACGCGGGGTCTCCCGAATCGGTCACGTCGCGCCGGATCTCGAACGTTCGCCCGTCGCGGGCCACGATGGTCGTGGCCGGGACGCCGCGGGGGCTGCGAACGATCGTCCGGCCCTCGAACCGGGCCGGCGCGCCGGGGACCGCCTCGATCGCGGCGGTCGCCCAGTCGCGAATCGACATCTCCTCGAGCGTGTTGGTCGCCAGTTCCAGGGCGATCTCCCGATTCGTGGCCGCGGCCTCGGTGCGCGTCGCGGTGACCGATGCCCGTCCCCAGCCGACGACGGCGAGGGCGACGAGCGTCAGCCCGACCAGGGCCTCGAGGATCGCCCGGCCGCTGTCGAGACGACCCTGCGCCGCGGGCGTCGCATGAGGGATCGCCTGGTTCACCCCCGCAGGATCGGCGGGCCGCGGGCCGTGGCGATGGGCCGTTGCGATCAATTCCGGATTCCCTTTCGTCACAACCGGCCGCGTCGCCGGATCCGTCGCCCGGAGAGGCTGATCGGCGCTCGACGCGTGCCGACGCTGGCACCCGTCTCTCGTTCGGAAGGACCTCTCTCGTCATGTCCACTCGTCGACCTCGATCTGCCAACGTCGTTGGTGTCGTCGTCGACGGCGACGTCATCAAGGGCGCACAGATCCGTACCGTCTTCGGTCGACCGCGCCTCGTGCGATGCGCCGAAGTCGTCGTACCCGGCGAGATCACCGACCAGGGTCGGATCGTCGACCCCGACGGATTCGCCGCGGCCCTCCGGTCCCTCTGGAAGGAGGGTGGGTTCCGGACCAAGCAGCTGGCCTTCGGGATCGATGGCCGAGACGCCACCTTCCGACGCCTCTCGCTGCCGCTCGACGTGGCCGAGCACGTCCGAGAGGCCGCCCGCTACGAGCTGGGCACCTATCTGCCCTACGGCCTCGACGAGGCCGTCACCGACATCCACGAGGTCGGACGAACCGCGACATCCATCGACGTGGTCGCCGTCGCCGTTCGCCGAGCCAGTGTCGAGATGATCGCGGCCGCGATCGCCGATGCCGGCCTCCGGGTCTGCGACGTGACGCTCTCATCGACCGCCCTGGGCCTCAGCGTGACCGGCGGTGTGTCGCGCGACAGCACGATCGTGAGCGTCGACGGCGTCAGCACGACGATCGTCGTTCGCCGGGACGGACGGGCGACGGTCACCCGGGTCCTGACCGGCGGAGGCGGCGAGCGGTCCACCCAGGCCGCCGACGAGCTGGAAGAGGCCCTGGCCCGCGTCGACCAGTTTCGCCACGGTCCCGGAGCCGGCGCGCGGGTGGACGACCCGAAGATCCGGCGCTTTCGGACCGTGGTCGAGGAGGTGGCGGCCGCGATCCGCTTCGAGGAGAGCCAACAGACCGGCGGCGGGATCAGGGCCGGGGTCGACCTGGCCGGCTCGTACGGTGCCGACGAGTCGCTGGTCGAGCTCATGGCCTCCGGGGTGGACGCGTCGGTGGCCGTCGTGGATCCTCCGGCGTGGTGGGGCGAGAAGTTCCCGTTCGCACCGTTCACCACCGCCGCAGGCGTGGCGCTCGGCGCGGTCGACCGCACCGACGCAAGCGTGCACCTCGACGTCCCGTCGGTGTCGGCTCGACGCCGGCGAGATCGCGAGCTCGCCGTCGGCCTCGTCGTGGCGGCTGCGGTCGCGATTCCCGCGATGCGCCTCGTCGGCGCCGCGAACAGTGACGCGGTCCGGGCCGAGGGAAGCGCCGAGAGTGCCGAGCTCCAGGCCGACGTGCTCGCGGCGAGAGTCGTCGGCCTCGACGAGGTGGCTGCCTTGCAACAGGAGGTGTTCGATCGCCGTCGGATCCACGACGACGCCGTCGCCGGCGAGATCTGGTGGCCGCGGCTGCTCGACGAGATCGCGGGGGTGATTCCCGACGACACCTTCCTCACGAGCGTCTCTCTCCGGCGGCCGGTCGACGACCCGATGATCGATCAGGCCGAGACGACCGCGACGTTCGGCGCGGTGGCCCTGGATCAGGGCGGGGTGGCGCGATGGCTGCGGGCGGTGGCGTCGCTCGACGGTGTCGACGACGTGTGGCTCGTCCAGTCGACCGCATCGGTGTACGGCGAGCTCGAGCTCCCGGTGGTCGCGTTCGTCGCGGAAGGTCGGTTGACCGACGCGGCCGAGTCGCCGCGGGCGCGGGGGCGAGACACGGGGGTAGGGTCATGAGCGCGCGCATCACGCGGCTGGCCCTGCCGACCACGGTGGTCGTGGCGGTCGCCGCCGTCATGGGCCTGGTCCCGGCCCGAACCACGTCGACGGAGGCGGAGGTCCGACTCGACCGCGCCGAACGGCTCGTCGAGGAGCTCTCCGGGGAGATCGACGACCTCGTGGCGATCGAACCGACCGTTCCGGCGCTGACGGCCGAGCTCGACCGCCACCGACAGGCGATACCGGACGACCCCGATCTCGCCGGGCTTCTGCTCGGGCTCGAGACGGTGGCCGATGCCTCCGATGTCGAGCTGATCGACATCGTCCCGACGTCGATCCTGGGTTCGTTCGACGATGCCGCCACGCCGCCCGGCACGTCGAGCGTCGTCGTCGCGGTGGCCCTGCGCGGCACGTTCTCGGCCGCGATCGACCTCTTGTCGGCGCTCATGGACGGGCCTCGACTCGTGATCGTCGAGTCGGTCGCGGTCGGCGTCGACGAGCTCTCCGACGACCTGGTCGTCGACGTGGAGCTGCGGGTGTTCACCACCGAGGAGCTCGTCGAGTTCGAAGACGAGTTCCTCGACGGTTTCGACGACGCGGAGGGGACGGACCGATGAGCGCATCGAAGTCCCTCCTGGCGGTCGCCCTCGTCCTCGTCGCGCTCGTCGCGAGGCAGTTCGTGCCCGACGGTGTCGATGAGGTCGACGAACCGTTCGTGCCGGTGAGTCGACTGGTCGACGACGTGGCCCCCGCCCCGCAGTGGACGCCCGATCCCGACCGCCGCGACCCGTTCGTGCCCCTCGTCTTGCCGGAGGCCCCGCTCGGGCCCGCTCCCGGTGGCGAGAGCGGGTTCGGTGGCGAAGACGGGTTCGGTGACGAATGACCGAGCCCGCCGCGCGGCCCGCGTTGACGCCCGTCGCGGTGGTGGGCCGCGACGACCCCCGTTTTCCCCTCGACGACTACCACCTCGAGCTCCATCCCGATGACGAGGAGAACCTCGACGCGTTCATCGCCCATGTCGACGTCGAGGACGCCCACGCGATCC
This sequence comes from Actinomycetes bacterium, assembly GCA_024276495.1. Classification (GTDB taxonomy): domain Bacteria; phylum Actinomycetota; class Acidimicrobiia; order Acidimicrobiales; family Aldehydirespiratoraceae; genus JAJRXC01. The sequence continues at coordinate 24,609 of JAJRXC010000051.1, read as the reverse complement.
TGCGGTGCAGGGCCGGGCCCGGTCGCTGGCGGCTCGTCGAGCATCGTGTGCAGGAGCGTCGCGATGACGGGGTGACGGTGCTGGCCCGGGTCGATGTGACGGCCCGTGAGCAGGCCCGCGAGCGAGACGGCCGGGCCGAGGCCTACTGGCGTACCGTCCTGCGCAACGGGCACGAGTCGATCGCGGTGGTCGAACCCCTCGGTCTCACCATCGCCCACGCGAGCGATCGACTCACGTCCCTGCTCGGGTACCCGCCGGGCTCCCTCGTCGGGAGTCGCGCCTTTTGGCACGTGGATCGTCGGGACCTCGCCGCGGTTCGGACCATGACCGCCCAGTGGGCGGGCTCGGCGGGTCCTCGCGTCTCGGAGTTCCGCCTTCGCGCCCGCGACGGCACCGCCGTCTGGGTCGAGTCCGTGTTGAGTGATGCGCGAGACGATCCCGCGGTGCAGGCCTACGTGCTGAACCTCCGGGAGATCGGTGACCGAAAGCTCGCGGAGGAGCAGTTGCGGTCGAGCGAGCAGCTGTTCCGCATACTGGTTCATCATCTTGCCGACGGGGCGATCGTCGTCGACGACGACGCCCGGATCGTGTTCGTGAGTGAGCGGGCCGCCGAGGCGCTCGGCGCCGGGGTCGATGATCTCCGCGGCACGGTGGTGCCGTTGCGTGAGACCGATGACGGGCTCGAGCTCGGTGGAGAACCACCGACCGATCGACCCCCACCGTTGTACCGCCTTCCCACGGAGGTGCTCGGCCCGAGGGGTCGTTGGTACCACCTTGCCGGCCACGATCTTTCCGACGACCCGGTGGTCTCGGGTTGGATCCTCGTGCTTCGCGATGTCACCGACAGCCGCGTGCGGGTCGCCCGGCTGCGGCGGGAGGTCGAAGAGGACCCGCTCACCGGCCTGCTGAACCGCCGGGGCCTCGAGAGTCGGGTCGCCGCCCATCTCGCCGCCGGGCGCACGGTCGGTGTCGGCTTCCTCGACCTCGACGGATTCAAGACCGTCAACGACACCTACGGCCACTCGAGTGGCGACGCGCTCCTGTGCGCGGTGGCGGCCCGGCTCAAGAGATGTGTGCGTCCCGACGACGAGGTGGCCCGTTTCGGTGGCGACGAGTTCGTCATCGCGTTCGTCGACCTCCCGTCCGAATCGGAGCTGGTCGAGATGACCAATCGTGTGCTCGATGCCGTCGCCGGCAGCTATTCGACCGACCACGGAACCGTGGAAGTCGGTGTCAGCGCCGGCTGGAGCGTGGCGCTCCCGGGCACCGATGTCCAAGAGGCGCTTCGTCGGGCCGACTTCCGGATGTACGAGCAAAAGCGCCGCCTGCGCGGCTGAGCCGGCGGCGCACGACCGGGGCCGAGTCCGAGGTCGGGCCCGGGCCGGCTCGGCGGCTCAGGACGCGATCGGTTGCGCCGTGGTCTCGTCGGACAGCTCGGCCTCGCCGGTCTCGTCGGCTTCGTTGGGCACGGCGGGTTCGTCGGGCTTGTCGGACAGCTCGGCCTCGTCGGGCACGTCGGGCACGTCGGGCACGTCGGGCACGTCGGACAGCTCGGCCTCGCCGGAGTGCGCCTCGAGGACGGCCGGCTCACTCGACACGATCTTCACCCGTCCCAGAACGGTTGTCGCCGTCACCTCGATCCGGGGAAGATCCGATTCGTCGCCGGCTTCGACCTGGCAGTTCGCGCTGGCGAGGAACGAGGTGCCGTCGAGAACGACGAGCGTCCCGGGCGGAACGACGAGGCTCACGCTGCCGAGGAAGCACTTCACGGAAATCTCCGCGACCGGGCGACCGGTCGTCTCCACGAGGCGGAGGTCGAATCGGGCCCGCCCCAGGGCGGTCAACACGTCGACCTCGTCGGTCAGATGCCAACGAGCGGTCCGTTCGGTCGTCCCCAGCACGGTGCGGATCGCGCTGTAGGTCTCGTCGTCCTCGCCGGTCTCGGCTTCGGCGCTCATGCGATCGCCGCCTCGGTGGATGCGGCCAGATGGTCACCGAGATGAGTCACGATCGCCTCCGGCGTCCAGAACGTCGCGACGGCATCTTCGCCGTAGTCGATCGGGCTGACGACTCGGGCGCCCCGCTGGGCGAGCAGCCGAAGCTGCGGCGTGTTGGTGCGTTTGGTGTCGATGACCACGGCGAACACGCGAGAGCCGAAGTCGACGCGAAGCGAGTGGTAGAGCCGGCCCAGAGAGGGGGCGTCGGTGGGGGACCCGTCGTCGGCCTCGCTGAGCCGGAACCGCCCGTCTCGGAGATGGGTGTGGCGTCCGGGAGGGGCGATCCACACGGAGGCCGTCTCGATCGGTTCGTCGTCGACGACCCAGCGGGTTCGCACGCCGTCGATCCGCGACCGGATCGATGTCAGCGCCGCGTCGCGGACGCAGACGATGATCGGGCAGCGGAGCAGGGGGAGACGGTCGAGAAGCCCGATGGCCCCTTCCCGGCCCACCTCGCCGGCCCCCGCGATGAGGACGGCCCTGATGGCGGTCCGTGGCATCGTGGTCTGGTCCGGCGGGAACGCGGTCATGTCGGGGTCTCCTTCCCCCTCAGCATCGGTGGCCCGCGAGGCCATATGAGTGCGACGAGCCGCTCACGCGCACGGCTCGTGGGTGAGGAGAAGGCCGACGGTGTCACCGTCGCCCCACTCGTCGACGGTGAGCGCGGGATTCATGATCTCCTGCTCATCGTCGACGTCGAGCAGTCCTCCGACGTGGCCGAGCTCGTGCATCGTCAGGCGCTCCACCAACCACGCCGGGGTGGGCGACTCGCTCGGACGCAGGTAGACGGACCCGCCCACGTAGCGGCCATCGACCGCGAACGCCTCGCCGAATCCCATTCGGGAGAACGTGACGTCGTCGGGCCAGAACCACTCGATGAGGACTGGGGCGTCGAGTGGTCGCGGGTCGACCGACCGGCGTTGGTCGGTGAGACCGACGAATTGGGCGTCGCGGCCGGTGACGGCCACGTACCGCTCCACGGCCCGGTGAACGGCGTCGATCTGCGCATCGGTCGCACCCTCGGGGTTGATCTCGTACCGAAACGGACCGCAGGCCCAGCGAGTCGTTTCATCGGCCAGCGCATAGGTGCAACCGGCCGCGAGCAGGGCCAGCACCACGACACTCGCGGCGAGGTGACGCACGAGCGTTCCTTTCGTCGTCGGGACGCCCGAAGGAGTGCTTCGGGTCGCTCGACAGCGTCGACGAGAGGAGGGATCGGGTCAGATGGCGTTCGCCGCTTCCCGCGAGTGACGTTTGCGCTCAGACGAGCCCGTTTGTCATCGCAGAGGAGAGATCGCGTAGCGGTTCCGACCGCCGTGCTTCGCCTCGTAGAGCGCCTGGTCGGCGGCCTCGTAGAGCTCCTTCGCGACGGCTTCGTGGAGGTTCGCGGTGCACGCCACCCCGATGCTCACGGTGATGTCCAACGGGCCGGCGTCGGTCGGGAAGGGCTCGGCGGCGACGGCCTTGCGGAACCGTTCCGCCGCGAGCGGGATCTCGTCGGCGTCGGTGACCGGGATGACCACGACGAACTCCTCGCCTCCGACCCGGGCCAGCATCTCGTCGCGACGGGTGTGGAGCTTGAGCCGGGCTGCGAAGCCCTTGAGGACCTCGTCGCCGACCTGGTGACCGTGGGTGTCGTTGACCGCCTTGAACTTGTCGAGGTCCATCATCAGCAGGCCGAGCGACCCCGGCTGGGGATGACGGAGCCGGGCGGAGATCTCTCGGGCCATCGTGGCGTCGAAGGTGCGCCGGTTCGGAAGACCGGTCAGCGCGTCGGTTGCCGCCTCCGTCGCGAGGCGCTCGTTCTCGGTCGCGAGCTGTTCGGCTCGACTTTCCTCTTGGGACAGGGCGACCACCATGTCGAGCGACATGCGAGCGAGACCCTCCTTCGCCCGGGTCAAGAGGTCGGCGATCGGCGCCTCGGTCGGTGCGTCGGTTCGGAACATCGCGGCGATGTCGTCGACCGCGGGGCCCGCGTCGATCAGCAACGCCTCGATCTCCTCCTGGTTCGAGTCGAGTTGTCCGGCGGCCCGGGCCGTGTACTGCTCGAGCGCGGCCGGGGCCTCGGCTTCGTCGGCGATGAGCAACTCGGCCGCGGCATCGGCGACATTGAGGATCCCGGCGATCCGTACCGATTGCCCCAGCGCGTCGGCCGGATGGTGGAGATGGCGGATCGCCTCGCCCAGCACCGGGGGAAGGCCCCATCCGGCGAGGATCTCGGCGGTGACGTCGAGGCTCGACACGCCGAAGGCATGCCGTTCGGCTTCGTGATCGAGCCAGCCGCCGGCTGCGTCGCGGGTCTTTGCGTACACGGGTTCGTCGACCAGCGCGAGTCGGCCCAGGTTGCCGAGGAGAGAAGAGATGAAGCACTCGTCGGCAAGTCGGGGTTCGTGGGTCTTCGCCAGGTTCTGGGCCACGGCGCTCCACACGAGGGTGTGGCGCCAGATCCGTTCCCCGACGCGGTCACCTGATTCGGGCCGCGTAACCACGGAGAAGCTGAGTGAGAGCAGCTTGACGGTCCGAAGACCGAGCACGGTGGCGGCTCGCGCCAGGCTGGAGACCTCCCCACCCATCCCGTACATGGGGGAGTTGGCGACCCGGAGCAGCTGCGCGGCGAGGCCGGGGTCGCGGCTGATCACCCCGGCGATGTCCTCGAGCGTGGCTCGTTCGTCGTCGGCCAGCCGGAGCACCTCCATGGCGATCGGTGCGAGTGTCGGAAGGTCGCCGAATCGGGCGATCACGGCGTCGACGTCGATCGCCTCGACGGCCCCCGAGGCGGCCGAGGCGGCCGAGGCGGCCGAAGAGGTGTCAATGGTGGTCATGGGTGCGGGTCCTCTCGTTTCGCGTCGCAGATTCGGCCGAGGGGCTGCGGGCATGAGAGTGCCGACTGGGGCGTACGGCCCATTTCGGCAGTGGTGCCCTTTGCCATCTCATATTCGGGGTGGGGCGCACGAACCTGACCAGCGTGGGCAAAACGACGAGTAGAAGCGATGTGGTGCCGTACGACTTCGGCGTCCCTCAGCGCCTTGGGCGCGAGGCGACCGCCGGGCTCCGGCGCATCCACGAGACGATCGCCCGAGACCTCGAGCAGGTGCTCGGCGCCCTGTTCGAACACGACGTTCGCGGTTCGGTCGTCAGTCTCGAGCAGACCCGCTATCAACAGTTCATCGACGGGCTTCCCGCCCGCACGTATCACGGTGTCGTGTCGTCGGACGCCCTGGCCGGCGACTGCGCCGTGTTGTTCCCCGGCGGGACCGCCCTACGGCTCGTCGACCGATTGTTGCGCACGACGCCGGGGCCCGAGCGCAGCCTCACCATCGTCGACGCCTACCTCATCGAGGACTACCTCCCGAAGCTGTTGCAGGCGATCACCTCGGCATTCGATCCCTATCACCCCCTCGGACTGTCGTTCATCCGCAGCGAACTGAACAATCAGCTTGTCAAGCTGGTGCCCGGCGACGACGTGGTCGTCATTCTCGAGATGCTCTTCACGTTCGGTGACGACGACATCACGATGATCGTCTGCTACCCACAAGAGGCGATCGTGCCGATCCTCGCCTCGCTCTCCGACATGGAACGGGAGGCGACGGCGGAAGCGCTCGTGCGGTCGTCCCCCATCCGTCAGAGCATCCTGCGGGTCCCGATCCCCGTCACCGTCGCCCTCCCGTCGACGTTCATGAACGCCGGCGACATCAGCGCCCTGCAGGTCGGCGACGTCCTCCAGACCGGCATCTCCGCCGACACCCCGCCCCTGCTCTCGATCGCCGGTCGCCCGGCCCTCAACGTGCGGCCCACCATTCGACGCAACCGACTGGCGTGTGCCGTCGTGGGCGAACCGAGCAGCTCCACGAAAGGACTCCTGTCATGACCGACACCACGACCGACACGATCGACCTGGGTCGACTTGCCGTCGTCGGCGAGAGCTTCGCCACGCCGGACAATCAGACCTCGGTGACGATCGTCGCGATCGATGCCGCGCCCGAGTTGAGAACGGACTTCCGAAGCTGGGAGTTCATCGTCGGGTCCGTTCGGGTGGTGCTGGTCGACGTCTCCGACGGGCTCGGTCATCCCACCGGCATCATCGAACACTTCGCCTCGGAGCTCGCCACCGAACCCGTCGAGCTCGGCAGCTGCGACGCCGGTTCGGTACAGGGCTCCGTGCTGCTGATCGAAGGGCCGCAAGGGCCGGCGCTCGTCGCCTTCATCTCCCCGGTGACGGTGGTCGCCTCCCAGGAGGAGCGTCGCGAGACCGCCGACGCCGACCTGTCGAGCGGGCTGCTGTCGCTCGGTGTGCTGCGCGAAGTCCCCCTCGAGGTCAGCGCGGAGCTCGGTCACACCCGCCTCTCCGTGGCCGAGATCCTCCAGCTGACCGTCGGTTCGGTGATCGAGCTCGATCGCACCGCCGGCTCGCCGGTCGACGTCGTGGTCAACGGCTCACTCATCGCCCGCGGTGAGGTCGTCGTCATCGAAGACGAGTACGGCGTTCGGATCACGGAGATCGTCGGCCGGATCGACGACACCCTCTGATGTCGATGCCGGTCTCGACGCCTCGGCGTTCGGCGGTTCTGCCGTGTTGACGATGATCCTGCGCCTCGTGGTCTCCTTGGGGATCGTGTTGGGCCTGATCGCCGCGCTCGCGTGGGCGGCCAAACGACCGAAGGGGTTGGGGCTGGGCTTCAGCACCAAGGGAGCGATCACGGTCAAGGGCCGTGAGCAACTGGGGCGGGCGTCCACCATCGCCCTCCTCCAGGTCGGGGACCGCACGATCCTCGTGGGTGCCAACGAACACACCATCGCGGTGCTGGCGGAGGGCGACGAGCTGTTGCCCCCCGAACCGGAGGCCCCCGTGTCCGCCGACGACAGGACGTCGTCGATCGCCGAGCCGGACGGCTCGGTACCACCAGGGATGAATCTGATCGAGATGCTCCGGGAATGGTCCGTCCGCCGTACCTGACCGCGTGACGCGCCGCGGGCCCGTCTCCCGCTCCACCGGTCGCCGCCCGTCGGCGACGTCGGTGTTGGCGTTCATCGTCGCGTTCGCGGCGTTGTGGATGGCCGCGCCCGTGGCCGCCCAGTCGGGCCCGCCGGCCCGCCCCGAGATCGACCTCCCCCAGACGGTTCTGCCGGACGAGGAGCCGACCGTCCCGGGCGAGGACGGCGGACTCTCGCTCAACATCGATCTCGGCGGCGAGGACGGTGAAGGCGTGCCGAGCGAGTCGGTCGTCCTGATCATCGGTTTGACGCTGCTGTCGGTCGCGCCGTCGCTCGTCATCATGTTGACGAGCTTCACCCGGATCGTGATCGTCTTCTCGCTGGTGCGCAACGCCCTCGGCGTGCAGAGCGTCCCGCCGAACCAGGTCGTGGTCGGCCTCTCGCTCTTCTTGAGCATCTTCATCATGGGCCCGACGCTCAAGGCGATGAACGAGGAGGGGTTGCAGCCCTATCTGGAGGGCGAGCTGACGCAGGAAGAGGCCTACAACGCCGCGGTCGATCCGCTGCGGGAGTTCATGTTCGCCAACGTGGGCGCGGACGAGCTCGGCCTCATGCTCGCGGCCGAGAACAGCGAGCTCGCCCCGGACACCCCCGACGACGTCTCGATGTCGGCCCTGGTGCCGGCGTTCATCCTCTCGGAGCTGAAGACGGCGTTCATCATCGGCTTCGTCGTCTTCATGCCCTTCCTGGTCATCGACCTGGTCGTGAGCTCCGTTCTGATGTCGCTCGGCATGATGATGCTGCCGCCGGTCTTCGTGTCGCTTCCGTTCAAGATCCTTCTCTTCGTGATGGTCAACGGCTGGGTTCTCCTCGCCGAGACGCTCATCACGAGCTTCAACACCACCTAGCGACCCAGTCCTACCCCGAAACCAAAGGAACCGAGCCCCCAAATGGATGATGCAATGGTCCTCGAGATCGCGTCCGAGGCGATGATGGCGGCCGCGAAGCTCGCGGCTCCCGTCCTGTTCACCTCGTTGCTGGTCGGCCTCATGGTCGGTCTGGTCCAGAGCGCGACCCAACTGAACGAACCCACCCTGGCGTTCGTGCCCAAGTTCATCGCCGTCGGCGGTGTGCTGTTGCTCAGTGGCGGATGGATGATGCAGGAGATGGTGTCGTTCACCGAGGGGCTCTTCGAGAGCATCCCGCGGCTCGTCGCCTGATCCGACACCCGTGATCGAAGCCACCCTTCCGGCCGAGGCCCTCGTCGCGTTTCTCCTCGCGATGGTGCGGACGGTCGCGTGGCTGACCACGGCCCCGCCGTTCGCCGGCGCGCTGCTCAGCGCCCGCATCCGGGTCGGTCTCGCGGTCGGTCTCGCCTGGCTCATGGCCGGCCGCATTCCGATGGAGACCGTCGACTTGCGGGTCAGTTCCCTGGTGTTCGCCATCGGCTACCAGGTCTTCATCGGGGTTGCGTTGGGCTTCGTGATCCGGCTCTACTTCGTCGCGTTCGAGGTCGCCGGCTCGTTCATCGACTTCGCGAGCGGGCTGTCGATCGGTGCCGTCTACGACCCGCTCCTGAAATCTCAGAGCGCACCCGTGGCCCGTTTCTACGGGCTGATGGCGACCGTGCTCCTGTTCGTCGGCGGAGGGCATCTGCTGATCCTCAACGGTTACATGCGCAGCTTCGACGCGGCGCCGCTGGACGGGCCGTCGCTCAACAGCATCGGAAGCGCGCTCGTGGAGGGCCTCGGTGTGTTCTTCGTCGCCGCGCTCGAGATCGCCTTTCCGATCGCGGCCGTGCTTCTCATCACCGAGATCGGCCTGGCCCTGCTCGCCCGGGCCGCGCCCCAGGCCAACGTCTTGATGTTGGGCTTGACGACCAAGGCGCTGGTCCTCGTGTTGCTGCTGGGCAGCGCCCTCGCCGTGTTGCCGTGGGCGGTCGACAATCTGGCCGACCGGGCGACGCGCGCCATGATGGGGATGTTCTGACCCATGGCCGGTGACAAGAGTCAGAAGACCGAGAAGCCCACGGAGCGCAAGAAAAAGGAGTCGCGCAAAGAGGGCAAGGTCGTGAAGTCGGCGGACCTCGTGCCGTGGCTTCTGGTCGTGGTGTCGACGTTCATCCTGCCGAGTTATCTCTCCCGGGCCGGTGACGTGCTGTCGGTCCGGCTCGGCCGAGTCCGGGAGGTGGCGGCCGAGCCGACCGCGGCCGCGGCCCAGGCCGAGCTCGGAGGGGCCCTCACCGACATCTTTCTCCTCATGCTTCCGGTGCTGGCCGGGGCCGCTCTGATCGCCGTCCTCGCGACGGTCGGGCAGACCGGGTTCATGCTCAGCGCCAAGGCCATGAAGCCGCAGGTCAAGCGACTGAATCCGGTCGCCGGGCTGAAACGGCTCGTTTCGGCACGGGGCCAGTGGGAAGCGGTCAAGGCGGCGATGCGGCTCTTCATGGTCGCGGCCGTCGCGATCCCGCTCGTGAAGGGGGTCTCGGACGACCTGACGGGACGGCCGCAATTCGAGCTCGGGGAATCGCTCGTCTATCTCGGAGGGAAGCTTCTCGATCTGACCCGGCTGGTCGGGTTTCTCGGTCTGCTGATCGCCGCGGCCGACTACGCCATGCAGCGCAAGAACCACATGCGGGACATGAAGATGTCGAAGCAGGACATCAAGGACGAGCAAAAGCAGACCGACGGCGATCCCCACATCAAGGGGCGCATGCGCCAGGCCGCCCGCGACCTGTCCCGCAACCGGATGCTGGCCAACGCCGCGCCGGCGACGGTGATGGTGGTGAACCCGACGCACTACTCGGTCGGGCTCCGCTACGACGAGGAGATCGGGGTCCCGATCGTCGTCTCGAAGGGCATCGGCGCCATGGCGCTCAGGCTCCGGGCCGAGGCCCTGGCCGAATCGATCCCCGTCGTGGAGTGTCGGCCGCTGGCCCGGGCGCTGCACCGGGTCGGGGTCGTCGGCACCCCGGTGCCGAACGAGATGTTCCAGGGTGTGGCGGTGTTGCTGGCGTTCGTGCACCGGCTCGGTCGACGGCGTTCACTGGGCGGGATCCACCTCATGCCGTTCGACATCGAGGCGTTGGCCATCCCGGAGCGGGCCCGGCCCCGCGACGAGGTGCGGACGCCGGCGGAGTCGGCCGCGGGAGTGTGAGCGGGCCGGAGGCGGGTGGTCAGCGCTCGCAGCCGGGGTCGTGGCCGAGCAGGCAGAGCCCGAACTCCATGACCCCTCCGACGCAGGCGTCGACGGGGCGGTAGTAGATCCGGTTCGCGAACGTGATGTTCGAGCGGGGGGGTGATCGCCGTCTCGACCCGGTCGCGTGGGGGCGACCGTATCCTGGTGGCCGAGGCGGTTGCCACCCTGGGCCTGATCCTGGTGATCCACGGTGTCTCGCGGCCCCGATCGTCCATGGCCTCAACGGATCACCGCCGGCCGTCCACCGCCGCGATCGCCGAGATCGCGAACCCGTCGGTACCGGAGCCCCGCGGGCCTCCGGCGGCTGATCCGTTCGGCCCACCATGGCGGTGACCTCGGGGCCGATGCTGATCCCGATCGCGATGGATCGCGTTCACCGACTGCCAGGGACGGCGAGGACTCACCAGTTGGGAGCACCGTGCCTCGTTCGACGACCGCGACCATGGCCCTTCCCGTCGCAGTGGTGGGCATCGTCGTCATGATGGTCATTCCGGTGCCGCCGGTGGTGCTGGACCTGCTCCTCTCGCTCAACATCGCCGCAGCGGTCCTCATCCTCCTCGCCACCCTCAACGTCAAGCGGGCGCTCGACCTCTCGTCGTTCCCGTCCCTGCTCCTCGTCGTCACCTTGTTCCGGCTCGCCCTCAACGTCTCGACCACCCGACTGATCCTCGGCACCGGGGAAGCAGGCGACGTGATCACCGCCTTCGGCCGGTTCGTGATCGGCGGCAGTGTGGTCGTCGGTCTCGTCGTCTTCCTCATCCTCGTGGTCATCCAGTTCGTGGTGATCACCAACGGCGCCACGCGGGTCGCCGAGGTCGGCGCCCGATTCACCCTCGACGCCATGCCCGGCAAGCAGATGGCGATCGACGCCGATCTCAACTCCGGCATCATCGACGACTTCGAAGCCACCCGGCGGCGGGCCGACGTCGCCGCCGAAGCCGACTTCTACGGTGCGATGGACGGTGCGTCGAAGTTCGTCAAGGGCGACGCCATCGCCGCCATCGTTATCACCGCCATCAACCTCGTCGGCGGGCTGATCATCGGGGTGGTCCAACAGGGGATGTCGATCGGTGACGCCGGCTCGACCTACTCGCTGCTCACCGTCGGCGACGGCCTCGTGTCGCAGATTCCCGCCCTGCTCGTGTCGATCTCATCGGGCATCATCGTCACCCGGGCGACGGGCACCTCGGATCTGGGAACCGACGTCGCCAACGAGTTCTCCCGCCAGTCACGTCCGTTCATCGTCGGTGGGTCGATCGTCGCCGGCCTCGGCATCGTGCCCGGACTCCCCTTCCTCCCCTTCGTTCTCGTCGGTGGCGGCACCGCGATGCTCGGGTTCCGGCTCGCGAAGGCCGACGCCGAGGAGATCGCCGACGAGGCACCCGAACCGGCACCGGCGGTCGACCCCGACGATCCGGCCCAGCTGCGCCGGTCGATCCGGGTCGAGGCGATCGGTCTCGAGCTCGCGGCCGACATGGTAGATCTCGTCGATGCGGCCAAGGGTGGCGACCTCCTCGACCGGGTCCGCGCCCTGCGCCGCAAGATCGCGCTCGAACTCGGCCTCGTCATGCCGGCCGTGCGCACCCGGGACAACATCGAACTGCCGGGCGGGAGCTACGCGATCCTCGTCCACGGCGTCGAACTGGCCCGGGGCATCGCACCGCCGGGCAAGGCGCTCGTCATCGCCGACGACCTCTCGATCTTCCCCGGTGAGGAGGTCGTCGAGCCCGTCTTCGGTCTCCCGGCCAAATGGGTGCCCGAAGCCCACCGGGTGCAGGCCGAGACGCTCGGGGCCACCGTGGTCGACCGGGCGTCGGTCGTCACGACCCACCTCGCCGAGATCGCCCGTCAGAACGCGGCCGAGCTCATCGGCCGCCAAGACGTGAAGAACCTGCTCGAGCTGGTCAGGGAGTCGGATCCGGCCGTCGTCGAGGACCTCGGCGTCAGCGACGTCGCGTTGCCGCAGGTGCAGCAGGTCCTTCAGCAACTGCTCCGTGAACAGGTGCCGATTCGCGACATGGTCCGCATCCTCGAGGTGATCGGCGAAGCCGCCCGAAACGCCCAGACCTCCGACGACCTCGTCGAAGCGGTGCGGGCGGTGCTGGCCCCGGCGATCACCGAACAACACGCCCGCGACGGCCAACTTCCGGTGCTCAGCCTCGACCCCATCCTCGAACGGGAGCTCATCGCGGCCCTCGGCGCCGAAGCCGCCTCGACCCGCCTCGACGCCGTGCACCTGCAGGCCATGATCGATCAGATCCGTGACCTGAACCTGCGGGCCGAGGCCGACGGTCACCAACCCGTTCTCATCTGCTCACCCGCTCTGCGCCGCCCCCTGACCCGGATGCTCGAAGGCACCGAGAACGCTCCACCCGTGCTCTCGTTCCGGGAGATCGGCCCGCAGGTCCAGATCGCGACGGTCGGAACCGTCGTCGACCCGTCCACCGTCATCGATGCCACCGGAGGCGACACCCCATGACGAACTCCATGCTGTTCGAAGGTCCGATCCTCGAAGAGGTTCTCAGCGAGGCCCGCCTCTGCTTCGGATCCGAGGTCGAGATCGAGGCCGCCAACCGGGTGCGCCGGGGTGGCCTCTTCGGTTTCTTCGCCAGTGAGTGGTACGAGGTGTGGGCCCGACCATCGGCCGCGCTCGCCGCCAACCCCGCCCTCGCGCTCCTCGACGACGAAGAGGAGCCCGACTCGTTCCAGCAGATGGTACGAAACGCGATCGCCGATCGCCGCCTCAGCGGTGGCGACGCGCCCGAGACGCCACAGGAGAACTACGAGTCGGCCCTCGACGAGTTCTTCGGCGGCGGCGACGCACCGTCGCCCGTGCGGGAACGTGAGCTGGTGGGAGTGAGCGCCGCGGCCACCGGTCAGGCCGCGCCCCTCGCCCCGGAGTCGGCCCCGGCCGAGCCTCCGACATCGACGCCGATGCTGGCCGCGAACGCCGTCTCGGCTGCGGTCGCCCTGGAGGACGCGCCGCGTGGCGCCAGCGTCTTCTCACCGCAACGGGCCGCGAAGACCGATCTTCTCTGGGCGATGCTGGATCGCCTCGACGCCGTGCCGACCGCGCCACCTCTGCCGTGTGACTCCGGGCTCGTCGTCTTTGTCGGGGAGGCCGCGACCGCGCTGGAGACCACCCGCCGGATGGGAGCGCGTCATCAGCTCTGGAACGGCGACGTGGCGGTGCTCAGCCGCTCCGGCGATGTCGCCGACGTCCCCTCCTGGCTGGTGATCGACGACCTCGACGAGCTGACCAGCCGGGCGGCCCGCTGGCGCCAACGCGACGGTGTCGTCCCCGTCGTGCTCGACCAGGGAGTGGAAGCGGTCGAGCGGGCATGGGCCGCCAAGGCGATCAAGGCGATCGAGGCCGACCAGGTGCGCCTGGTGGTCGAAGCCTGGAGACTGACCGAGGACGTGGGCCGTCTCGCCGGCAAGCTCGGCGGCGTGGACGCGATCGAGTTGGTGGCCGTCGCCGACACGGTCGAACCCCTCGCCATGCTCGACCTCGAGATCCCACTGGGCTCGATCGAGGGTCGACCGGCGACCGCGGACCTGCTCGCCGCCGTGTGGCTGGAGAATCGGCGCCGTGCCTGAGCTCACCCCGGCCGAGAAGTCGACGGTCGAGTCGATCGTCTCGGGCGTGCAGCGCCGCAACGCGAAACGCCGGCGTGCCGCGCGCTCGGGCTGGGCGCTGCTCGCGACCGCGGCGGTCGCCCTCCCGGTCATCGCGTCCGCGATGGACGACGCGATCACGACGACGACCGCGGTCACCAGAATCGCGATCGCGATGGCGCTCTCGATGTTCGTCGCCTCCGCCCTCGGCTCCCTCCTGGAGAACTATCAGACCCAGGCCGCCCTCCAGACGGTGGAGGAAGCGCTGCTGAACGCCCGCACGGCCGCGGCAGAGGCAGCGGCCGAAGTCGCCGCCGCGCCCATGGCCGCCGAGTCCCTCTCACAGGAAGGTCCACGAGATGTCACCGACGCGAACGATGCCGACCAGTAGCATCGCGCCCATGCAGATCGCGACGTCGCGCTTCGGTGTCCTCGATGCGCTCGAAGAGCAACTCATCGAGATCGACGGGGGCCTGCTCGGGTTCCCCGACGCGACGCGCTACATCAGGGTGCCGATGCCCGACGCCGACGGCTGGCTGTGGCTCCAATCCGTCGACGATCCCGATCTGGCGTTCCTGGCGATCGACGCCTTCTTGTTCTTTCCCGACTACGACCTCGAGCTTCCCGAGGCCGACGTCACCGCCATCGCCCTCGAGTCGTCGAGCGACGCCGACGTGCTCGCGTTGGTCACGGTGCGGCGTGCCGCCGACGGTGCGGTCGAATCCATCACCGCCAACCTCCTCGGCCCGGTCGTGATCAACAATCCGACGGGGGTCGGCCGTCAGGTCGTACTCTCGGACTCGCAGTACTCCACCCGCGAGATCGTGTCCGGCTAGGCCGGGCCTAGGAGCATCCTCAGTGCTGGTCTTGAGCCGCCGCGCCAATCAAGCGATCGTGATCGGCCCCGACATCGTCGTTCGGGTCCTCGACATCCGAGGTGACCAGGTCCGCATCGGCGTCGACGCGCCTCGTTCGGTCGCCGTTCACCGCGAAGAGGTGGCGGCCGAGATCCGCCAGTCGAACGAGGAGGCCGCCCGCTCCGCGACGGTGGTATCGACCGATCTTCCCCGGCCCGGGGCCTGACGCAGGCCGGCGATGACCGGTTCCGTCGTCGATCGCGAGCGCCCCGTGCTCGAGCGTCTCTCCCGTCTCGACCGGTTCCTCCCCGTCTGGATCCTCCTCGCGATGGCGACGGGGATCGGGCTCGGTCGTGCGATCCCCGATCTCGACGATTGGCTCGACACCGTCAAGATCGGCACGGTGTCGCTGCCGATCGCCGTCGGTCTGCTGTTGATGATGTATCCCGTGTTGGCGAAGGTCCGGTACTCCCGGATCGACGAGGTCGCCGCCGACCGGCGCCTGATGCTCAGCTCCCTCGTGCTCAACTGGCTCATCGGGCCGGCCCTGATGTTCACGCTCGCCTGGTTGCTGCTGCCCGACCTTCCCGACTACCGCACGGGCCTCATTATCGTCGGCCTGGCCCGCTGCATCGCCATGGTCCTCATCTGGAACGACCTCGCCTGTGGGGACCGTGAAGCCGCGGCGGTGCTCGTGGCGGTGAACTCCCTGTTCCAGATCGTCGCCTACGCCCTCCTCGGCTACTTCTACCTCGAGCTCCTTCCCGGGTGGCTCGGGCTCGACACCGCGGCGCTCGACGTCTCGATGTGGGAAATCGCCAAGATCGTCCTGGTGTTCCTGGGGATTCCGCTCGCCGCCGGGTACCTGACCCGGTGGTGGGGCGAACGCCGTCGGGGGATCGTTTGGTACGAGAACGACTTCCTGCCCCGCATCGGGCCCTGGGCGCTCTACGGCCTCTTGTTCACCATCGTCGTCCTCTTCGCCCTTCAGGGCGAGACCATCACCGACAAGCCCGTCGATGTCGCCCGGATCGCCGTCCCCTTGCTGGCCTACTTCGCGCTCATGTGGGTCGTGTCGTTCGCGCTCGGTTTGCGGCTCGGGCTCTCCTACGAGCGCAACACCACGCTCGCGTTCACCGCGGCCGGCAACAACTTCGAGCTCGCCATCGCGGTGGCGATCGGAGTGTTCGGCGTCACGTCGGGGCAGGCCCTCGCCGGCGTCGTCGGGCCGCTCATCGAGGTGCCGGTCCTCGTCGGCCTGGTCTATGTGGCGCTGTGGGCCCGCGGTCGTTTCTACCCGTCCAGCCGATCTCCGGTGTGATGATCGGGCCCAGATCGGTTGGGTCGATCGGGCACCGCCGAAGTGGGCCACCCGACCCTTTCGAGGTGACCTCTCTCGTTTCTCGTCGGTTTCGTACGTAACTGTCCTCCGTCGAGACACACGGTCCGGCGAGAGACGGGTTGAACATGCAGACGGTCGGGTTGAACCACGAGTCGCACCAGGAGATCTCCGGCGCGCTGCTGCGGGCCGAGCGGGGTCGCAAGGTCGCCACGCCCGGACCGTCGGACCTCGTGAAGCTCGCGGCGATCGTGCTGATCGGCGCCGGGGTGGTCCTCGACGGGATCGCGGTTCTGATCTCGCTGACCGTGCTCGGGGCCGCGGCGCTGTGGCTCTCCTTTCACCACGACGACGTGGTCGTCGAACGCGGCGTCGACGACTTGTTCGACTCGCGCACCGGGCTGCCGCTCGCCGAAGGGATGGAGACGGTGCTCACCGACGATCTCGTCGCCGGATCACTGAGTGGCCGCTTCGCGATCGTTTCGGTGGAAGTCCCCGAGATCGCCGCTCGCGAGGTCGCGAACGACCACGGCGCGGCCGAGGCGCTCATGGTCTCGGTGACCCATCGGCTCCAGAGCCACGGCTGGATCGGGACCGCCGGGGGGCCGTTCGGACCGTTGGTCTTCGTGCGCCGCCCGGGTGTCTTCTTCGTCGTGCTGCGCGACGTCATCGACGATCGAACCACACGCTGGCTGGCCGGTCGGATGCTCGACATCGTGAATCGGCCGGTCCGGTGGGACGGGGGCGCGCTCGACCCGCGCGCCGTGATCGGGCTCGCGGTCGGCAATGCCGTGGATCGACTCGATCTCGTCCGCCAGGCCGGCGAGGCCCGCCAACGGGCCCGTCGTGAAGGACGAGGCGCGGTGGTCGGCGCAACCGATGTCGTCGGGCCGAACGTGGCGCAGACCTGGCTCGTTTCGATCGCCGACGACTCGGCCGTGGGTCGACTCATCGATCCGGTGCCCGCCGGCGGCGAGATGTTCGCCGAGCTGGCCGCCCTTTTGCGGGCCGTCGACGAAGCGCTCGGCGTCGCCGCCGCGAGCGGCGCCCGGTGCTTCGTACGGGCCCAGGGCGCGGCCCTGTGCCATTGGGACGCGCCGGCGCGGATCGCGGCTCGCGTCAACGCCGCGGGCATGCACGGCCAGATCGGCATCGTGGTGCCGTCCGACCTCGCCGACCGCTCGACTCGGCTCGCGTGGGGGAATCTCGAACAGATCCGGCGCTGTGGACTCGATCTGTACATCGACCGTTCCGACGCGCGGGCCAAGCCCCGTGGTGCCCCGGACCCCCTCTTCGACGGCATCGTCACGGTTGCCGGTGACTCCGAGGAGATGCAGGAGCGGCGCGAGCAGTTGCGGATCGATGCCCGTGAGAACGGCACCGATCCCGTGATCGTCTCCCTGCTCGACCTTCGTCAGGATCCGTCACCGCCGGAGCTCACCTCGGTGGTCGGTGGCTCGGTTCTGGCCGCGGTCAACGCGCCGGGGTTCCCGGGACGCCCCGAGCCGGAGGGGACCGATCGAACCGTTGAAGGGGGCCGGTCGACCCAGATCGCGCAAGGTGCCGTCATTCCGGCCCGATGACGTTCGGGCACACTAGGAAGGCGGGTCGTCATGGACCAAGAGATTCGGCACAGGATCGAGAGCAACGTCGCTCTCGTCGAACACATCGTCACACGGATGTCGGCGGGATTCCCCGACCACATCGAGCGTGACGATCTCGTCCAGGCGGGCATGCTCGCCCTGTGCGAGACGGCCGGTCGCTACGACCCCGATCGGGGCGTCGCCTTCTCGACCTTCGCCGGTCGCCGGATCGAAGGTGCCATCCTCGACGTGATCCGACACGAGGACTGGCTGCCCCGCTCCCTGCGGGCGAAGTCCCGGGAGCTCAACACCGTCGAGCAGCGCCTGCTCGAGAAGCGGGGCGAGACCCCCGACCATCGCACGGTCGCCGAGGCCGCCGACATGACGGTCAAGGAGCTCTCCGAATTGCGCAGCAAGGTCCGGCGCGGTGTCGTGATGGCGCTGGATCGACCGATGAACGCCGGCGACGGCGCGTCGACGCTCGGCGACACCATCGCGGACGCCGATTCGACCCACCCGCTCGCCGGGCTGGAGGATCGTGAGCTGAAGGCATACATCCGCTCGGCGATCCATCTCCTGCCGCCCCGTCACCGGGCAGTGGTCGTCGGCTACTTCCTCGAGGAACGGCCGATGGACGAGCTGGGGGCACTACTCGGAGTGACCCAATCGCGGATCTCGCAGATCAAAGACGATGCCCTGCGGCGGATTCGGGAGGGCATCGACGCCCAGTACGACGAGGCGCCGGCCGAGCCGTCACGCCGTCGTCGTGATCGCAGCCGTCAGGAGTACGCGAAGGCGATCGCGGCCGATTCGACCGCTCAAAGCCGTCTTCAGCCGGTGACCACGCCCTCACTCTGAGTGGGTCCCAGGGCGGTTCTGCACCACGCTCCGCCGAGATTCGTGACCTTGTATCCCTCATACCGGTCAGCGAGTGGCCGATACTCAAGTGATGAACGCAGGCCCTGCAACCCCCGAGTCGCCGCTGAGTGACCTCACCCGGGTGCTCTGGCAACAGCGACGTCACCTCGAACGGCTCCACTACCTGCTCAAGGTGCAAGAGCTCATCCTGGCCGGCGGCGACCAGACCCTGTTGCAACACGCCGTCAACGACGTCCAACTCCTCGTGACCACGATCGGTGAGATCGAGGCCGGTCGGCGGGAGTTGACCGCCGAGATCGGGATCTCCATGGGGCTCGACGCCGACGCGTCGCTCGAAGATCTCGTCAACCGGGCCCCCGAGCCGTACGAACAGATCCTCGCCGAACACCGCGACGCCTTCCTGGTGCTCGTGGCCGACATCACGACGGTGTCGCTGAACGGCCGCGAACAGCTCCAGCGGGGCCTCAACCTCACCCGCGAGCTCACCAGCTTCGTTCTGGGAGATGCCGGCGACGGCGGCTACGACCGAAGCGGCTCGACCGTCCACGGCAGCGCCGAACGAGGACTGATCGACCGGTCGCTCTGACCGGGCCGATCGACACGATGCGATGAGCAACATCTCCGCCCTCCAGAGTGCGCTCTCCGGCCTGCTCGCCCAACGCCAACGACTCGACGTCATCGGCAACAACGTCGCCAACGCCACCACCCCCGGCTACTCACGCCAGCGCGCCGACCTCGTCTCCGGCGGTGCCGGCGCCGTACCGGGCCTGTTCAGCGGCGGGCTGCTCACCGGCGACGGCGTCGACGTCGCCGGCATCAGCCGCTACCGCGATCAGTTCCTGGAGACCCGATCCCTCGGCGAACGGGCGGCGTCCGCCGAGCTCAGCCTCGAGAGCCGCTACTTCGGACGGATCGAGCTGGTCCACACCGAACCCTCCGACAGCGGCCTCGCCGCGAGCCTCGACACCCTCTGGTCGTCGTTCGACGAGCTGGCGAACAACCCCGGCGAGATCCCCCAACGAACCGCGGCGCTCGAACAGGCCGAAGCCACCGTCGACCAGTTCCGCTTCATGGACGATCAGATTCGCAGCCTGCGCGACACCGCGGTCGGCGAAGCGTCGGCCCTGGTCGCCCAGGTCAACGACCTCGCCGCCGAGGTCGCGACGCTCAACGACTCGCTACGGCCCCTGCTGCTCTCCGGCTCCGCCCCCAACGACCTGCTCGACCAACGAGACCTCGCCCTCGGCAAGCTCGCCGACCTCGTCGGCGCCCGCGTCCAGCCCCGCGACGACGGGACCGTCGACGTCTATGTCGGGGGGAGCACCCTCGTCCAGAGCGGCCGCACGGTCGAGCTGCAGAGCAACACCGTCGTCGACGCCGGCCTCGCCGACGTCGGCGTACAACGCCTCGTCCTGCAGTGGAAGAACGGCGGTGAGGTCACCCCCACCGGCGGCGAGGCCGCCGGCCTCCTCGACATGGCCAACTCGACGATCCCCGACGCGATCCGGGACCTTGACGGCATCGCCACCGCGCTGGTCACATCGGTCAACGCCCTGCACAGCGGCGGCCAGGACCTCGACGGCGCCACCGGCTGGAACTTCTTCGAACCGACCGGCACCACCGCGGCGACGCTCGCGATCTCCACCGACGTCTCCGGGCAACCCCGGCGGGTCTCGATCGCCAGTGCCGGCGGCGGCCAGCTCGACGCGTCCGTCGGCCAACAGATCGCCGCGTTGCGCGACGCCACCGGCGGCGCCAACGACCAATACGCGGAGCTCGTCGGTGGGCTCGGCGTACAGGTCGGATCCGCGATCTCGCGCGCCACGGCGCAGCAATCCGTGCTCCAAAGGATCGACGAAGCCCGCCTCGCCGCCCGCTCCGTCAACATCGACGAGGAGATGATCGATCTCGTCGCCGCCCAGCGCGCCTACGAGGCATCGGCGCGGGTCATCAACGCCGTCGACGAGATGCTCGACATCCTTGTCAACCGACTCGGCCTCGTCGGCCGATAGGGGAGCAGCCCGATGCGTGTCACCCAACAGTCCCAGACCTCGGCGATGCGGGCCGACCTCGCGACCGTCAGCGGTCGCCTGGCCAAGATCCAACAACAGGTCGCGTCGGGCCGCCAGCTCGAACGGGCCTCCGACAACCCCGCGGGGGCGCTGGCCGCCCTTCGCTACCGTCGATCGTTGCGGTCCTACGAGCAATACGACCGCAACATCGGCGACGCCAAGATGTGGCTCGGAACCGCCGACAGCGCCCTCAAGGGAATCGACGATCGGCTCACCCGGGCCCAGGACCTGACGATCCAGGCAGAGAACGGCTCGCTCGGCCCGACCGCCCGCAACGCCATCGCCACCGAGTTGCGAGCCATCGCCGAGGAGATGATCGGCCTCGGCAACACGAGGACCCTCGGGCGCCCGATCTTCGGCGGTACCTCCGGAAACGCCCAGGCCTACGACCCCTCCGGCAGCTACGTCGGCGACTCGGGTGTGGTCAACCGCACCGTCGGCAGCGGCTCCTCGTATCAGGTCAACGTCACCGGCCCCGAAGTGTTCGGCATCGAGAACCCCGGCGACCCGATCAACGGCAACACCTTCGAGATGCTCCGTGAGATCGCCGATCGCGTCGAAGCCGGCGTCGGAGTATCCGATGGCCTCGACGCTATCACCCGATCGCGCACTTCCGTCAACAACGCGCAGGCGACCCTCGGCGCCCGGCTCTCGTCACTCGAGAAGCTCGAGGCCCGCAACGTCGACGTCACGATCGAGATGCGTTCCGCGCTCAGCGAAACCGAGGACATCGACCTCGCCGACGCGATCCTCGATCTCAAGAACCAGGAGGCGGCCTACACCGTCGCCCTCAACGTCACGGCCCGCATCCTCGACCGGTCGCTGATGGACTTCCTGCGCTGACGATTCGGGCCCCCGTAGGCCCGATTTCCCCCTCATGTGACCGGACCGGGTGCCGAGACTGCCCTTCGACCAACACTGCCCGGAACCGACCGGGATGGTCACGGAAGGGAAGTCGATGATTCAGCTGACGAGGTTGAACAGCGAGCGCTTCGCGCTGAACGCCGACCTGATCGAGCGCGTCGACGTCACCCCCGACACCGTCCTGACCCTCATCGACGGCACGAAGTACCTCGTCGCCGAACCCATCGACGAGGTCATCGACCGAATCGTCCACTTCCGGGCGCGGGTCGTGGCAACCGCGGAGGACCCCGCCGCGGTCGTCGCGCTCCACCTCGTGGACGACCCCACCAGCGACGAGGACACCTGACATGGATCCGCTGACGATCGCCGGCATCATCATTGCCCTCGCCACGACGTTCGGCGCGATGTTCATGGCCGGGATGGACCCGGTCGGGATCTTCTTCGGCGACCCTGGATCGATCCTGCTGGTCTTCTTCGGCAGCATGGGCGCGACCGCCGCCAGTGGCACCATTCCCGACCTCAAGAACGGCCTCAAGGCGGGGATCAAGGCGTTTGCCGGTGGCGCCCCGCCCGACTCCGCCGGCTCGATCGAACAACTCGTCGAGTTCGCCGACATCGCCCGCCGTGACGGTCTGTTGACCCTCGAGAGCTCCCTCGGCGAAGTCGAGGACGAGTTCTTGAAGACCGGCCTGATGATGGCGGTCGACGGCACCGACCCCGAAGAGCTGCGCGAGACCCTCGAGCTCGAGGTCGCCCAGATGTCGGCCCGGCACCGGGCCGGTGCGGCGTTCTTCTCCAACGCAGCCGGATACGCCCCCGCGTTCGGTGTGGCCGGCACGGTCATCGGCCTGATCGACATGCTGTCGAACCTGAGCGACCCCGGCGCGCTCGGCCCGGCCCTCGCGGTGGCGTTCTCGACGACCCTGTGGGGTGTTTTTCTCGCCAACTACATCTACACCCCCGTCTCGATGAAGCTGAAGCGGACCTCGACGATCGAGGTGGCCTTTCGTGAGCTCCTGATCGAAGGCATCATCTCGATCCAATCCGGTGCCAACCCCCGAGCCCTCTCCGGCAAGCTCTCGGCCTATCTGCCGCCGTCCGAGCGACAGACCGACGAGGAACAAAAGAGTGCGTAAGGCCAAGGCCGCCGTGGTCGTCGAAGACGACGGGCCGTCGAAGGCGTGGCTCGACAGCTACGCCGACGCGATGACCCTGCTGCTCGCGTTCTTCGTCCTGCTCTACGCCTTCTCCCTGCTCGACGAGAAGAAGTTCGCCGAGTTCCGCTACGGCGTCGAACAGGCGTTCTCCATCTCCAGCCCCGCCCTTCCCGAAGGATCCGGGTTCCTCGACGAAGGCCTCGGGATCAACGAGAACTCCGGACAACTCGCGGTCGTCCCGTCGGACGTGCAGAACGAGATCGATGCCCTCCTCGACGAACTGGCATCCGATCAGGTCATCACCCCCAACGAAGTCGAGGAGCTGCGCGATGCCGTCCAACAGGCGTTGGGGGCCGCGTCGGTGGACATCACGGACTTCGACGTCGACCTCGACCCTCGAGGGGTCGTGATCACGCTCGACGAACGACTTCTCTTCGCTTCCGGCTCGGCCCACATCGAACCCGAGGCCGCGCCGGCCCTGTCCGCGGTCGCCGCGGCCGTGTCCGGACTCGACAACCAGATCCTGGTCGAGGGCCACACCGATTCCGTGCCGACCACCGGCACCGTGTGGCCCACCAACTGGGAGCTGTCGTCGGCCCGGGCGACCGCCGTGTTGCGAACCCTCAACGAGAGCTACGGCATCGACGGCAGCCGGCTCGGCGCGGTCGGCTACGCCGACACCCGACCCCGCGCCTCCAACGCCGACGCCGAAGGCCGCCAAGCCAACCGGCGCACCGAGATCGTCATCCTCGTCGAACCCGACACGGCGACGATCAGCGACGCCCCGTTCGTCGATGACACATCAGACGTCGACACGGCGACCGGGCTCGACGCGACCACCACAGTCGACATCGCAGGATTCGAGGACCCCGTCTTCGGCGGGACCTGACAAGGAGACGGCATCCCATGGCCAAGAAAAAGAAGAAGGCATCGGACGAAGAGGAGGAGGGCGGCAAGAGCAAGGGCAAGATGATCGTCGTCGGCCTCGTCGGCCTCGCCGCGGTCTACAAGTTCGTGCTCGCGCCGGCTCCCGCCGAAGAAGCGGTCGACGGCGTCGACGGCATCGACGAGCAGGCCGAACGGGTGATCGAGGAAGGCGACATCTTCCCGATGGAAGAGCTCGTCGTGAACCTGACGGATCCCGGCGAGAACCGCTACCTGCGGGTCGGACTCGCCCTCGTCCTCGAAGCCGGGACCTCCGTGGAATCGATGGAGACCGAAGCTCCCATCGCAGTCGACGCGGCCATCGACTATCTGTCGGCCCAGTCATTCGAAGCGCTTCGGGCCCCCGGATCCAAGACGGTCGTCCGCGAGGAGCTCTCCACCCTCATCCGCGCCGCCTACGACGACGAGAAGGTCGTGCGCGTCCTGCTCACCACCTTCGTCATGCAATAACTCGCCGGGAACCCCCAACCCCGGGGGGTTCGCCGGATCTCGCCGGGAACCCCCAACCCCGGGGGGTTCGCCGGATCTCGCCGGGAACCCCCAACCCGGCACCATCGCTACGCACGGTGGCGACAATCGCTACTGTGCGATGTTGTGGGAGAGGCCCGTCGCCCGCCTGACGGACTCGACCACAAGGTTGACCCTCACCGCCCGCCTGGTGAGGGTCAACCGCCTTTTTCGTGCGTTTCCTCCTCATCATCGCGACCATCTTGGCCGCTCCGGCCCGCGGCCCGGTGACAAAAGACACCACCGGGGCATGACGAAACGACGTCGCGGCGATGACGGAGGTACCCGTCGACGAAGCCGATGTCCTCGTTGGTGTTCCGAAAGGTCACCGCCGCTCCGGGCGACCTCATCGACGACGCATCGACCGCCGATTCCTTCCCCGTCGACAAACCGTCGGCAGGCCCGACCAACGGATTGGCGGGCCTTCACCTCGGCTCATGGAGGACACGAGGAAACATGCGTATCAACAACAACATCATGGCACTGAACGCCCAGCGCAATCTGGGTGCCAGCGCGATGTCGATGGGCAAGAGCATCGAGAAGCTGTCGAGTGGTCTTCGGATCAACCGTGCCGCCGACGATGCGTCGGGCCTGGTCATCAGCCAGAAGCTGCGGGCGCAGACCTCGGGTCTGCGTCAGGCCACCCGCAACGCCCAGGACG
>JAJRXC010000050.1 GCA_024276495.1 Actinomycetes bacterium | reverse complement strand
CGATGTCGGACCAGTCGAACGGAGCCATCGACTCCAGTATGGCATTCGCGGTCCGTTCGTCGAGATCGTGTTCGATCAGCCAATCCTTGAATCGGAGCCGGGATTCGTCGTCGGGCGTCATGGCCATCCTCGTGAGACGTGTTCAGCGAGGGGGAAGTGGATGCCAGACTACGAAGAGGGTGTGACACGGCCGGGGCGTGTGGACCATGCCGGCCGCTCCTGACGCACACCGTCGATCGAGATGTCGACCTTCTCGTTGTAGAAGCACATCAGGCCGGCGATCTTGGCGACGTCGAGAGGCGGCGTGGGATAGGACCAGACGACGTTGGGGTGCTCCTCGCCGTCGACCGTGGCCGTCCAATCGAAGCGAACCCTGCCGCGCAGTTCTTCCACCGGCGACTCCACCTAGCGCCAGGCGGCATCGACCGCGTCGCGGCGCCCACCCGCACGGTGAAGTGGGTCGCCGTGCGGAGGGCCGCGTCGATCGACACCGTCTCGCTCGCGACCAACGCATCGGCGGCCACATCGACCATCGGGAAGTAGTACTGCGGGTAGTAGGGGTGCTCCCATGCCATGCGGACATCGATGCTGTCGGCAATCGTCCACTCGTTGAAGATCACCCGCACGCGCTTGGCGGTCGGCTCGGTCGCGGGCAGAGACGGATCGTGGTCGGTCATGCGACTCTTGTCCTTTCTCGCGGGTCGGGCAGCGCGCCCGTCGAGCACCCTGATCGTCTCACGGACTGCTCAGAGTTTCCGCGAGCCGGGCGGCGTGGCCGTCGAGCACCCTGATCGTCTCACGGACCGGACCGATGTCGGTCGTCGCCCCATAGTGCTTCACGAGCTCATCGAAGCGGGACCCCAGATGTCGGCGGGCGGCGTTGACGAGATCCTCGAGATCGAGCAGGGGACCGAGGATCTCGCGATTCGAGACGGCCAGGTTCGAGGGAGAGCCGTCACGGCTGGCGACGCGGAGTTCGCAGCCCAGTGTCGCCGCGACCCAGATCGCCATGAGATCGAGCTCACCGAGACGGTCGAACACGGTTGCGGCAACAAGACAGACCGAGGAGTCACGCAGGGCACTTCCGAATCCGAGTTCGAGCGCGGCCCGTACCTCGTCGACCGCGAGGTCCATACGTTCGATCTCGACCGCCGCCGCAGCGCCCCAGGACATATGACCCTGCTGACCAGCACCACGGATCTCTTCGAGCACGCGAGCGGCGCCCGCATGGTCACCGGAGTGGGCGAGCACCGCGGCTGTGAGGGGTGCCACCAGTCCGAGCACGGCCGAGTCCCGACAGGCGAGTTCGTATCCCCGGCGGGCCGGTTCCTCGGCGTCGGCGGAGCGACCCTCGACCACAAGGGTCCATGAGTACCAGCACAGGTTGTATGCCAATGTGGCTTCGTTCCCCAACGCATCGTGGAGGCTGCACGAGTCGCGAAGGTACCGCTCGGCATCTGCGACCTGTCCGGCAGACAACGACTGCGTGCCGAGATGAAAGTCCGACTCGGCCAGCAGCGTCTCATCGCCCGTCTCGACCGCGATGGACCGGGCTCGCCGGGCCCAATCCATCGCTGCGGCGCGAAAGTCCATCTGCTCGACAAGCGCCATGCTGTTGCAGGCATTGCCGATGACGGGAGGGGCAACGGTGGGGGCGGCCCCCTCCAGCAGCGGGCCGATCAGGTGGGCCAGTTCGATTCCGGTGTCCGTATCGAGTGCGAACTGGATCTTCAGACTGTCGAAGAACATCAAGGCGTCCGTGGGGTTCGGCCGCAGGATGAGCGTGCGCTGGGCAAGCTCGACGTTGCCACGATTCTCGAAGGCGATGACGGTTCGGGCGCCCTCGTCAACGAAGCGGTCGCCGCTGGTCGGTCGAGCCAGAAGCTGGAGAAAGTGGTCGGCGTGTCGTTCGAGCGTCGCTTCGAGTTCGCCGCCCATTCTCAGACGGGCGTGGGCGAACTGGCGCACCGGTTCCAGCAGTTTGAACCGGGTGTGGGCATCGTCGGTCGCAGAATCGACGGTCACCATCGACTTCCAGTGGAGCTGGTCGACGATGGCGGCGCCTTCGCCCGGTGCAAGATCGTGCCCGGCCACGCTCTCCGCAGCGGCGAGATCGAATCCCCCCTGAAAGACCGCGAGGCGATCCAGCACGCTCCGTTCGGCTTCGTCGAGCAGCCGATAGCTCCACTCGATGGTCGATTCGATCGTCTGCTGCCGCTGCACCGCGCCGCGGCCGGGCCGGCCGAGCAGGCGGAAATGGTCGTCGAGACGTTCCACGAGTTGTGGGGCCGCGTGGGTGGTCAGCTGGGCAGCCGCAAACTCGAGCGCCAAGGGCACTCCATCGAGCCGCTCACAGATTCTCCTGATCGCGTCGGCGGTGTGCTCGTCATCGGCAATCGTCGCACCCGCGCTCGCGGCGCGGGCTCGCAGCATCTCCTCAGAGGCCGACACGCCGACGCGTCCGGGAAGGCCGAGTGAGGGCACGACATAGATGCGTTCTCCGGCTACGCCGAGTGGCTCACGGCTCGTCGTCAGGACCGAGATGGCCGGTCCGCCTTGGAGGAGGCCGAGCACCCGTTGCGCCGCCACTCCCAGCAGGTGTTCGCAGTTGTCGAGTACGAGCAGCACCCGCTGCCGCTCCAGCGCGGCGACGATCTGTGCCGCGTGACCCTCGCCCGCACCCGTCAACGAAAGCCCGATCGCCCGGGCGATCGCACCGTCGATCCCGTCTCGGTCGGAGGCAGCCAGCTCCACCCAGACCACACCGCCGGCAAACGCCTCCCGAACGCCGAGGGCGAGTTCGAGGGCCAGACGGGTCTTGCCGGTGCCACCGACGCCGGTCAGGGTGACGAGCCGATGATCGGCGACGACGGCGCGCAGCTCGGCCAGCTCGTCGTCGCGGCCATGAAGGGAATCGAGCGGTGCGGGCAGCACTCGCGTCGGCGCCAAAGAGGTGCGCAGAGGCGCAAACTCCTCGAAGTCGGCGTCAGGCGAGAGCTGGTGGAGGCGTGCGGGCCGTTCGAGCCCCCTGAGCCGGCATTCGGCGATGAAGCTCAGCCGCGCGCTCCACACGGGGTCGTCGCCGAGCAACGCCGCCGTCGCGGCCGAACACAACACCTGGCGGCCATGACCGGCGTCCATCACCCGGGCCGCCCGGTTGACGGGCGCGCCGAAGAAGTCGCCACCACGATTCTCGGCGATCCCGGTGTTCAGACCCATACGAACGTGCAGCGGCACCGACGTCGGCCACTTCACCGTTCGTAGTCGAATCTGAGCCGAGGCCGCGGCCTGCGCGGCGCCCACCGGGCTCGCGAATGCGGCCCCGAAACCGTCGCCCCCGGCCGCGAAGACCCGACCCTGGTTGGCCTCGATGCAATCGGTCAGAATCTCATCGTGCAACGCGAGGGCTGCGCGCATCGGCTCGGGTTCGAGATCCCAACGAACGGTCGACTGTTCGATGTCGGTGAACAGGAACGTGAGCGTCTCGGGTGTGGGGATCGCGGGCCGAGAGGTCGGGATCAGAAGATCTGGGTCCTGGCGGAGGATGGCACTCTCGAGATCGCGCAGCTCGGGGCCCGGTTCCACGCCCAGCCCGTCCAGCAGGTGCTTGCGGGCCCGCTGAAACGTGGCCAGCGACTCGCCTTGCCGACCGGCCCGGTAGAGCTCCAGCATCAACTGCACCCACAGCCGTTCGCGGTGAGGATTCTCGTCCACCCAGCGGTGGAGGTCGGCGATGAGAGTCGGATCGTCGCCCACCGAGACGCGGGCTGTCGCGAGCTCTTCGACGAGACTCCACCGCAGCTGGGAATAGGACTCGGCGAGCGAGTCGAGAAGCACAGACGGCGCGGTCCCCGACAGCGGCGTGCCCTCGAAGGCTTCCAGCGCATCGCCGAGCAGGGCCACCCGGGCACCGGGTTCGAGCCCGCCGTGGGCCCGCAACGCCGACGCCATCCGCGCCTCGACCTCCTCCACGTCGGTACGGGCGATCGACAAGAGTGCGTAGCCGCCGGGTCCGGTCGCGATCACATCGGTTGGGGTGAACGCCTTGCGCAGATGCGACACATATGTCTGAAGTGTCTTCTTGGCCGAACCGGGCGGTTCCTCCCCCCACATGGCATCGATCAGCCGATCGGATGAGCTCGATGACGCCGGGCTGGCGGCCAACAGGGCCAGCAGCGTGCGCTCCTTCGGCCCGCCGAGGTCGATCTCCTCACCCTCCACCGTGGCGCCCACCGGGCCGAGGAGCCGAATCCTCACGCCGAACCCGTGACCAGCAGTGTCGAGCGAACTCATCGCAAACGGGCCGGCAGTGAGTCGATACCGGTGATCCCCGAGCCGCCCTCCCGGGTGTGCGCCCCCGCCGAGTCCACGACGAGTTCAGGGCATTTCGCCACGACCGTGTCGATGACCACCGATGCCTCCAGCCGGGCCAGGGCCGCGCCGATGCAGTAATGCACTCCGTGCCAGAACGACAGTGTGGTTGCCGCCGGGCGGGCGGGGTCGAACACGTCGGGATCGGTGTAGACGCGAGGGTCGCGCCCGGCCGCCGTCAGCGACACTCCCACCAGCTCACCGGCCTCGACTTCGAGATCGCCGATCCTGGTCCGGGTGGTCGCGACCCGACCGGTGCGGGCGGCCGGGGGTCGACAGCGCACCGTTTCCTCGGCCACCGCCGCGCCGTCGACATCGGCCGCCACGAGCTGTTGCCAAACGACAGGGTTGCGGCCGAGCAGCCAGAAGGCGTTCGCGAGCAGAAAGCGGGTGGTGTCGTGGGCCGCGAAGAGCAGGTTGGCGATCAAGGCGACGGCCTCACCGCGATCGAGATCGCCGGACGACGCTGCGTCGGCAATGGATCGAGCCAGAGTTCCGGGACGGGCAGTGGTCAGGGCCTCGTCGCCCCAGTCGAGCAGGAGTTCGAGCCCGGCCACGATGCGCCGGTGTTCGGCCTCGTCGAAGATGCCGAACGCCGTCCCCACCTCGGTGGTCGCGTCACCGAGCTCGTCCACCCGTTCGGTGTCGACGCCGAGCAGGGCGCAGATGGCGATGATCGGAATCGGGTTGGCGACCTCAGCCGCGAGGTCGAACGTGGCGGTCGGAGGGAGACCGGCGAGAATGCCTTCGGTCGCGGCTCGGACCGGCCCGGCCAGGTCGGCAACTCGCTTGGGGGTCAGCCAACCCCGCACGGCCTCGCGCAGCCGGCGGTGCCGGTCGCCTTCGTTGGCGAACATGATCTGCGACCACCAGTCGTGCAGCACGCCGTCGGTGACACCGTTGAACTCGAGCAACGCCATGCCGACCTGATCGAAATCCGACGAGTGCAGGAGTGTTGCCACGTCGGCATGGCGCAACACGACCGGCCCCATATCGCCCATTCCCCACGGGTGATGTTCGCGGGCCGCGTTGAGAAAGGCGACCTGCTCATCGAAGTCCGATCCGTCGATGGGTCGGAGGTCAGCCGGAACGCCAGGAACGTGGCCGTCGATGGGGTGCGTCGTAGTCGCCATGACTCCACCGTGAACGACCCCGGTGGAGAAACGGTGGAGATCTGGCATCACTCAACCGGCCGCAGCCACGAGTTCATCGAAGCGGGCCTCGGCTGCGGCATGATCCTCCGGGTCGAACCCTTCGAAACGCACGATCAACCCGTCGTTCACGACATACACGAGCAGCTTGTCGAAGCTGACGTCTCCCCCATCGACGGAGAGGCCCGACCGACGGTTGAGTTCCATGGCGACGTCGCCCGATTGTCGAATGACCTGCGGACTCGTCAACACCAGTCCCGACACCATCTCGGTGAGGGCCTGGTTCGATTTGCGAAACTCCCACACGCTCATCTCACCGAATCCGACCGCCGCATGATCCTTCAGCACAACGTCGGGAGAGAAGACGGCCGCCATCTTCTCCGTGTCGCCCGAGTTCGCCGCGGACATGAGCTCCGTGAACGCCTTTGTCGGATACGTCTCGTTCCCCGAGGCAAGAATCCGGCGGCCGTATTCCGCCGCGGCGAGACGCAGGTCGGAATCGTCCCAGATACCGAGGTAGACAATGCGTCCGTCGTCGCCGCATTCGACCACGCCGGCCATCGCCAACTCGTAGCCGTCGTCGGTCGCGTTGACCCCCGTGACCAATGCATGGCGTTCGCCTCGCACCGCCACCACGTCCAGCCGTTTTCGGCTGAAGCCCACGCTTGCCCAACTCGCCCCTGTCGCCAGCAACTCCGCGAGGCCACCGCCGCCACCGGTTCCCGGCTTGTGGACGTCGTAGACCATGTCGTGGACGACGAGATGCGACAAGTCTCCCGGATCGTCGGTCCAGGTCGCCGGCGCGAACTGCACGACATAGGTGTCGCTCGCGGCGTTGCGAGGGTCGTCGAACGCAACCGGTGAAAGACCGTCCCCGGCGAGTTCCTCGAAGCGGGCCACCGCCTCCGCTCGCTGATCGAGGTCGAACACGTCAGCTGACCTCATACCCACGGGGGCCCAGTCGGAGACCACGTAGAAATCCCAGTCGGGTTCGAGCCTCGGATCCGACCAGCGGCGATGGCGCAGGAAGTTGACGTCGCCCGCCGATTCGATCACGTCCATCCAGCTCGCGATGTTCGCCATATCGGCGATCGTCTGCTTCTGCAAGGCGCACCATTGATGCCGGTCGAGGGCGCCGAGGAGCGACGTGGGTCGGTGGTCGGTCGTCCGAAAATCGTCGGTCATCAGCGGGACAAGCGCGTCGATCGTGTGCTCGTTCCACGCCATCTCGAACTCGTACTCACGCTGCGCAGCCTCGGTCAACTGCGTAGTGGCGGCGAGATACCGACGCCGGCAGTCGACCAGCGCCAGGCGCACATCATCTGTGTCCCACAGGTGGAAGCGAGAACAGAGCCCCGCCTCGTCGATCTCGATCGACGCCACCCACTCGTTGAGAAACCCGGCCTGGTCGGCAGTCGCGCGAAAACCGACGACGGCGTGGCGGTCACCGGCGACCGCAATCGGCGAAGCCGTCCACGTCCACCCCTCACCGACGAGCGACGTGATGGCGTCGAGCAGTTGTGGACGAGAGCCGTCGGGGTCGGTGAGGACGAAGTGGAGCTGGTAGTCGACATCAGCGGCGAACCGCGCCGCGAAACCGCCGACGTCAGAGGCCCCCAATGCGTCTTCGATCACCATCACCGCCGCATTGCGCGGCGAACCGACCGTACCCATGGCCCCGACCGAGGCAGCTTCGCGTTGCGCCGTCGTGAACATCGAGGTCGGCGGAGTGTCGGCATGGTCGATGACCGACGGGTGGATCAGCACCGCCGGGGCACCGGCTCGTGTCTCGAGCTCGGCCAGAGCGAGCTCGACTTGATCGTCGTCGAACTGCACCACTCGCCGGAGCCGGCCGTCGGCCCACACGTTGACCGAGATCAAGGAACTCTGCGAGTCGCCGTAGTCGACCGTCAGGCGAGACATCAGGCAGTTCGGGCCCGCGAAGGCGAGCCGCTCGAACGGAAGCTCGATTCCGCCGGTTCGCGTGACGAGATCGGTCACCCAGTCGTGCATCTGATCCCGCTCGATCTCGCCCTGCACCAACGTGCGGCGCATGTCGAACACGAAGTCGTCGGCCATCAGCGCCAACACGTCGTCGACCGACCCCGACTCGTAGGCCCCGGCGAGAGGCTCGCTCCATTCGAAGGCCGGTGTGTGAATCGGATCGCCCGCTGGATCGATCAGCCGAACCCGCTCACCCGAGAGCGCCGCTATCTCGAGGAGGGCTGCCGCGAGGTCGTCGTCATCGAAGGAGATCTGGCCTTCGATCCGACCGTTGCGCGACCACCAGACCAACCCCAAGAAGACGACGGACATCTCCGAGGCGGTGGTGATCTCGGTTCGGCCGAGCACCACCCGATCACCTGATGTGGCAACAGTGTCTCTTTCCACGGTGGCTCCCTCACCGCTGATCTCCCTTGCCATCCGCAGCCCGGCGACCCACTCATCGACACTCAACTCACGGAACGTCCCCTGTTGCCTCGAGGAGAACGTGGCGTTCTTGGCAATGCGTGCGATCGCATCTTCGACGCGACCCTCGGAGAGAGCAGTCGAGAAGGCACCGCTCCAACGAACGGCAGACGTCTCCGCCGGGCCCCCGGCGAGTTCGTCGAACCGCGCAGTGGCCAGGTCCACATCGCCCGGATCCCACGTTTCCACGAGGTCGATTCGACCTCGCCGTTCACGAGCGAGCTGCACGAATCCGGTCACCCAACAGTCGCTGTCGCGTCGGGGCTGCGAGACCGTGGAGAGCGCGAGAATCAGATGATCGTCGATACGCAGGATCTTCGAACCGATGGTGTCAAGGCCGGCGAGGAACGAGGACAACTTGTCCAAAGCCTCTTCGCGGCCGTCCGAGGAAAGAAGCTGATTGAGCGACAGGTGGCTCTTCAGCGACATGTTCGGGTCCCAGAGCTGGGAAAGCGCATCACGATCGAGCGGATTCATCGCTGCGACGGCGGCAACAAAAGTCGCCAGCCCGACCGGAGCATCGGCTCCGATCTCATCAACCCACAACCGGTCGAGACGCTGCAGAACGTCGGACAGCCGACGAGGCGAGAATCGCTCCTCGGCGGTGATCTGTCCGGCCTTCGAAACGGTGCAGAGCACGAGCTCGACAGACTGCTCTCGTCGCCGCTGGGCCAGCGCGTGTTGATCGCCCCGGACCGCGAGGACTTCGATCTCTTCACCGCTGGCCGCGTCGCGCCCGATCACCATCGTCGCGGTGTTGACCAGATCGACCGACAGATCCTCGGCAACCTGGAACTCGGCCAGCACGCCCCTCGCGTCGGCCTCCGACTCGAGGAACACGGCCAGAAGCACCCTCCCATCGACCGATACTCCATCCTACTCACTCGGATCCAGCGGTTCGTATATGACGATCCGTCCGCGGTCGTGATTCGGTAGGCCTCCGTACGGACGGCTCCGCGCGGGGCCAACCGTTGGACCTGCTCCACGGTCAGGACCAACGTGGATACCGACTCCAGAAGGGACGCCAAACGAGTCAGCATCCCGGCGGCGCCGAGGTCGGGCCAACCGATATCGCGATGGTCGCGCATGCACAGATCCGGATGCAGCGTGCCGGCCAGGCGGTCGAGGTTCCTGTTCGACGTGAACTCCTGGGCACGAACGACCACCGACTCGAAGAGGGCCGCCACCCTCGGTTCCAACGATTCCATGTGGAGACGGTCGAGTTCCTCCACCGCCTCGACCAACTGATCGGGACCGAAGATGACGAGCCGGTCGATGAGGCCGAGATGGTTGACCCGAAGAACGGTCAGCCGCGACACCTCCACCGTCGGAGCCGGCGCGACCGACCGGGCCGTGTGCGAGCCGAGGAAGAGGTGATCGCCACGAGCCGCAATCGGCTCCTCGACCGGCGCGACCGGCGGCCCGAAGTCGGTTTCGAGGACTGTGGCGACCCACGTTTCCTTGCCCATCGAGCCGAGGCCGATCACCGGCTGACGATCCTCGACCTCCAGGTCGTCGGCCAGAAGTTCGGCAACGTGGCCGATCCGGCCCGCGTACATGTATCGATCCAGTTCCGCGCCCATTCGATCCGCGGTGTTCATCGGTTGACGCCCGGCAGCGACGAGACGCTGCGGGTCGGCTGTCGCCGGGGAGACGTCCGGCTCGCCACCGGCTGCGCGCGATGGCGCACCGACCGTGCTCCCGGCATCAACCGCGACAACGACGGTGGCGCCCTTTTGCTCATACAACGCGTTGGCCGATGCCGCCGCGTGACGAGCGCCTTCGATGTCGCCGGCCGCGGCCCGCACCCGGGCCTGGCTCGCCACCGCGTTGGCGTGATCGACCAGGATGTCGCCGAGCGCGGCCAGCCGCACCGCCTCGTCGGCCACATCCAGAGCCTGTGCCGTGTCGCCCTGCGCGGCCAGCACCTCGGCCAGCACCGAGCGGGGCCGATTACCGTGACCATGCGGGCGCTCCGGTCGAGGATCGAGTCTTCCAGCACAGTGCGGAGACCGGCGAGCTCTTCGATCCGTCCCACGAACGGGGTGACGACCTCTTCGTTGTCGTCGACCTCGATCACCTCGTAGGCCGCGACCGGTTCGTCCTTGCCCTTCGCCGCGATCTCCCCCCGTTCGACGAAGGCAATGACCGACCGGGTGAGTCGCCAAGTCGATTCTCCGACCAACACCTCGCCGGGAGCACAGGCCGCCTCGAGTCGGGCCGCGATGTTGAGCGAGTCGCCGACAACGTCGTCGTCGCCCTCGGCGATCACGACCTCGCCGGTGTTGATGCCGACCCGAAATCCGACATCGACGCCGTGGCGCTCCTCGATGTGCCGCTCGACATCGGCGAAGGCCCGTTGCAGCGCCACACCGGCCCGCACCGCCCGCTCGGCGTCGTCCTCCGCGATCTCGGGAACCCCGAACAGCGCCATCACACCGTCGCCGATGAACTTCGCGACGACACCGCCGTGCGCCTCGATCGTGGCCTGGGCCATCGTCCGATAACGCGCCATCGCCTCACGAACGGATTCGGCGTCGACCTTCTCACCGAAGGCCGTCGAGCCGACGAGATCGCAGAAGAGCGCCGTGACGGTCTTGCGGACGGCCTCGTCGGCGGTGGGCTCGTCGGTCGCCGTGCCGCGGGGTGCGACGGGTGTCCCGCATCCGTCACAGAACGACGCATCAGGTGCCAGCTCGCGGCCGCACGAGCTGCAGCCGAGGACGAACGCGAGGCCACAACCGGCACAGAACCGGGAGTCTGCTCGGTTCTCTCTCCCGCAGTCCGTGCAGCGCACGTTTTTCCCCTTGCGACGTCCCCGGCTCGATTCTCCTCTGTCACCAATGTGCGGGGCCAGCGGTGTGCCTGCTTTCACAGCGCCCGGAGTCCATCCCTCCTTGGACGCGCGCACCGGCTCCTCGATCCGGCTCGGCGGCTTTCTCCGCATTCGGGTCGGAGCGCGAACATGCGTTCGCGCCGCCTGATCCCATGGTCGAATCGACGGGCCGGCGGGGGCTGCGAGGGCACTCTCGACGAAAGCCGCACACTCGATCGACGAGGCGCCGGAATGACGGTTCATCCCACCCGAGAAGCAGCAGGCAGCGCCGCGGGGTCCGCCCGCAGAGGCGGCGTGAGGAGACTCGGTGTTCCGGGCCTCGTGCGCCGGGCTACACGTTCACGGGTTGCACGGTGCCGGCCGCGCCGTCAACCCGCACGAGCTGGCCGTCGTGGAACCGCGACATCGCGTCCGCAACGCCCAACACCGCGGGAAGACCGTGCTCGCGGGCGACGATCGCGGGATGAGAGAGAAGACCCCCTCCTTCGGTGACGAGTGCGCCGATCGTCGGGAACAGCACCTCCCACGGCGAGGCGGTGGTCCGACAGACGAGGACATCGCCCGCTCGTACCTTCGCGAACTCGTGGGCGCCGTCCACCAGCCGGACCGGACCGGTGTGGCTTCCGGCGGACGCGCCGACGCCGTCCGCTCCCTCTGCGAGATCCGGCATGCGGGAGTCGTGTTCGGCCACCAGGTTGACCGCCCGAAACAGCCGAGCGACGGAGGCGGGAAAGGCCCGGGGATCGGGCGGCGGTCCGACATCGCCGACGAACTCGGCGGCGGGGTTGGCCATGGCCCAGGCCCGTTCGCCCTTGCGTCGTTCAACCACCTTCCGCTGGTCGGCGGGCCGTTCGAGCCATGCGGCCAACTCCTGGTGCGTCAAGAAGACCGCATCGGTCGCCGTTTCGAGATGGGCACGCTCCGACATCCTCCGACCGATCTCCAGCGCCGCCAGCCGCACCGCCCCCCAGCCCGCGGAGTTCAGCGATTCGCCGTCTTCGCGTATCGCATATCGCTGCCTCGCAGCGGTGAGCACGGTGTCGAACACCTGCTGTTCTTCGGTCGCGAGCCCGACGCGGATCTCGGCCGCCGAGTCGGGCGACACGACATCACCGCTCGACCCCCCGGCCAGCATCCGGTCGAGTTCGAGCCGGGGGTCCTCCAACAAGGTCGGCGCATCGAGGTCGAATCCCAGCACCCGCAGCCCGTAGCGCCGCAGGTGGTCCCGGTAGCGGGCAGCGAATTCCGGTGCAGCCCGGTCGAGCCGACTGAGCACGTCATCGGCTCGCTCACCGACGATCCTCGATGCGTCCGGGTCGCCGCGAAGCACGTCGCCGAGTTCATCGAGCCGGCGCCGATACTCGTCGGCGCTGTGGCCGACCAGGAGATCGAGCGCCGTCGACACGTCGCCGAGGTCGCGGTCCGCGAGGAAGTCCACGAGATCCAGGAGCGGCAGCAGGTAGGACGGATCGGTCATCACGTTCCAGCGGAACATCTCCGCCGCGAACGCGAGGACGTCACCCAGATGAGCGGCCAGGGCCTCGGCGCTCAAGGACCGGCGATCGAGTTCCACCCAGTCGGCGATCCGGCGAAGCGCCGCGGGCCGGACGGTGTGCTCCCACTCGGCCGCCAGCTCGAAATGGCGCTCCCGAGCGAGCATGGCAGCCGCATGCTTCGCCCGAGCCCGGAGCTTCGGGATGACAGCCCAGAGCGCACGCAGTATCCGGCGCGGCGGCAACGAGCCCCCGGGCTCGACCCCGAAGGGCACGATCTGGATGTGGAAATAGCCGCGGATGACCCGGGCCTCGATCCGGTCGATGGGCATGCCGAGCTCCTCGCTCATCGCCACGAACGAGTCGGTGAACACCCCGGGGAAGAAGGATCCGATGAGCGGCGTCGAGGGCTGGAGCTGGTGGGTCATGTCGCGCGCCCACGGCCCGGGCGGGAGCTCGTCGGTGATCGGAACCGGAGCAATGGCCGCGGTCGTGATCGCCCGGGTCTGGAGGATCACGACCTCTCCCGAGACAGCCGCCCATTCGATGTCCTGAGCCGACCCCATCTCGGCTTCGACCCGGCGGGCGAGATCGGCGACACGAGACGCTGTCTCCTGCGACAGTGCACCCAGCGAGTCCCCGATGAGGTGGATCTCCGCATCGGTCGTCGCGACCCAGCGCTCGCCATCCGCCTCACCCGCCGCCAATCGGTCGCCGAGACCGGGGACCGCCTCGATGATGGTCTCGTCGGCCTCGGTCACGGGGTTGCGGGTGAACGCGACCCCCGCCGCGTCAGCATCGACCATGCGCATGACCAGCACCGCCATGCGGTCATCGACCCGGTGGTGATAGGCCGCGAGGTGATCGGCATGGACCGATGCCCGGACCGCACGGATCGCCGCCGTCAGCGCGTCCGTCTCGGCCGCGACATCGAGGATGGTCTCGAACTGGCCCGCGAACGACGCGTCGGCCAGGTCCTCCGACAGGCCCGACGATCGGACGGCGAGACGGGCGCCCGCGAACCGGTCGGCGAGTTCCGCGGCGGCCGCGGCGATGTCACCGTCGGCCACGTCGGCGGGAATGACGGCCGCGGCCGGGACCGGGAACCCCACCCGAGCAAGTCGGCCGAGAGACGCGGCCTTGCCGCCGATCACCGACGCGTCCAAGCTCACGCCGGGCCCCGCACAGAGATCGATCACCCGTGTCATCGCTTCCTCCCCTTCGTGGCCTTGTCGTTCATGGCCCTGGCTCCTGCCGTGGCCGCTCGGCTGTCTTCGCCGCGGCACGGTCCCGTTTCCGCACATCGGCCAGCAGGGCGCGCCCGGCCCGCTCGAGACCACCAATCGCCTGCGCGCGTTCGAGTCCGAATCGTTCTTCGTACAGCACATGGCTCGATGCCCCGATCAGGTGACGGAAGGCGGCCCAATCGGCGCGGGCGTCCGCCTCGGGCAGCGCAGTGAACTCCCGTCGGAACATCTCCCAGTAGTGCTCGTCTCGGTCGGTGCGCCACTCTCCCCCGTCGATGGACAAGAGCAGCGCTCGCCGGAAGAGGGCGGAGTTCTCGCTTCCGAACTCAAGAAAGGCACGAACGGCCGCGACGAGCTCGGCCGTGTCCTTCGGATCGTCACCATCGTGACGCCCACCCTCGACGATGTCGTCGAGATGGCGGCCCATCTCGTTCAAGAGCTCCTGTCGGCCGTCGAAGTGGCGGTAGACGGTCCGATGCGAGACTCCGGCCCGATCGGCCACCTCCTGAACGGTGAAGGGAGCGCCACGATCTTCGAAGACCTCGACCGCCGCGTCGAGGATCGCCGAACGGGTGAGGTCGATCTGTCGTTCCCGAATCGTCACGTCGTCGTTCCCCGAGAACCCATATCATAGACTATGACGCGGCGACATATTTTATGTCAAGCGTGGCAACCCCGCGAGAAACCCTCATCCGAGAGTGCTCATCCCGGATCTTCCGTGACCTCGTGCAGGCGGCCGGTCAGCACGTCGTAGACGAACCCTCGGATGTGGTCCTTGTAGGGGATGAACGGCGACAGGTTCAGTCGTCGGATCGATTGACGCACATCCGCATACGGGTCGTCGAAGGACTCGAGGGCCCACGAAGGCTTCATGCCGACCTCGGTCTCGAGTTCCGCGTTGAACCCGTCCTCGCTCACCTGCTGCAGCCCACAATCCGTGTGGTGGAGAAGGATGATCTCCCGTGTCCCCATCGATCGCTGCGAAAGACACAGCGAACGGATGACATCGTCGGTGACGACGCCACCCGCGTTCCGAATCACATGGGCGTCCCCCCGGTCGAGGCCGAGGATCGGGAAGATCGGCATCCGCGAATCCATACAGGCCACGATCGCCAGATGGCGGACAGGCCGAACCCGTTTGCCGCGAGGATCG